>MGZJ01000001.1 GCA_001802645.1 Geobacteraceae bacterium GWC2_53_11
TGCCTCGGCAGGTAAGGGTGAAAGGGTGAGGTAAGAGCTCACCGGGTCTGGTGGTGACATCAGATGCCAGGTAAACCCCGTCAGGAGCAAGACCAAATAGGGGGGCGTTAAGGGCGGCCCGCCCGTGCCTCCGGGTTGGTTGCTTGAGGGTGCCGGTAACGGCATACCCAGATGAATGACTGTCGTCCGGGAAGGGGTAACCCGACCCGGAAACAGAACCCGGCTTACGGACTGCTTCAACCAATTTTTATGCATACAGTAGAGCAAGGCAGGGATTAGTGGACGATCAGCAGCTATGGAGTTTCGGAACGGCGCGCCTTGCGGCGATGCGGGAGACTCTTTCCGGCAAAGCGGCAGAGTTGCTGTCACGGCAGTTCAAGCTCTACCGTCAGATAAAGGAAGAGCATGCCGCGATAGTTGCGGACATTGATGCAGCTTCTGTCTGCCGTGATTGTAAAGGACAGTGCTGCCTGAATGGAAAATACCGGATCAATTCTCTCGATTATCTGGCGCGGCTCGCTGAGGGTATTCCTACGGTAGCGGACTTTACTTGCAAACCGTTATGTCCGTACGGTTCCGAAAACGGCTGTACCATGGAACCCGGATTACGGCCATCAGATTGTGTTTTATTTGTCTGCGATGAGATTGACCGGAAGCTGTCGCCGCAGGCAAGGACGAGCCTCGCCGGGTTGGAACAGAACCTGCGGGAATGTATCCAGGACTCCTCGCACCTGATTGGTGAAGAGGTCGGGGTGCCGCTCCTGCTCTGGGCGGAGAGAAACAGCCTCTCGTAAATTCAAAGGTGTAAAGGTACTCTTATATATGGCAACAATTCATGACCTGGTACTTATTCATGTGGACAATAAACCTGGCTTTTATGCGCGTGTCGAGGAAATTATCCCCGATGTAAAGCCTGGCTGGTGGCAGGTTAAGCTGCTGGTGCTTACGTTTCCGATGCAGGTGTTTACCTGGATCCTTGACGATTTCCAGATCGAAGGTGCTGATTTTACTATGGGAGGAACGCCGCTAAAGCTCGAACCGGTGGTTTCCCCGGTTGAGGTGGAACGGATTGAGAAGGAAAAAGTGGAGAAGGAGCAGCAGCAAAAAGCGCGTCAGGAGGGGGGAGCCCCTAAAGTGATTTCATTACAGGATCGTCGAAAAAAATAGTGTCTCCAGCAGATTGAATATTGAATTTAAAAGGGCCCTCCGGATAACCGGGGGGCCCTTTTTTACTGAATGCTGGTGAAGTCTATTCGCAGGTAAACACAGCTTCTATTCTGCGGTTCTTAGCTTTGCCGGAGGCGGTCTTGTTGGGTGCCACCGGTTTAGTTGATCCGTACCCTTTTGCAGTAATACGATTTCCGTCGATTCCGAACTTATCAATGATGTAGGTCCTGACGCTTTCAGCGCGGGACTGAGACAGTTTCTGGTTTGCCTGTTTGCTGCCGTCGGCATCGGTGTGGCCTTCAATAGACCCCTTTGAGTTCGGGAACTCCTTCAAAAAGTTGCCGAGTTTGTCGAGTTCGTCATGGTATTGTGCTTTGACGGCCGCTTTGTTGGCATCAAATGAAATGGCAATGACGGAAGGTTTGTCACAGAATTTTTTCGCCGCTTCAACAGCGCAGCCTTTCGCATCAACCACAACGCCGACAAGGGTGTCGGGGCATTTATCCAGATAATCAGCTACGCCGTCCTTGTCGGTATCGACTGGACAGCCGTTGCCGTCAACTACTACGCCGGCCGGGGTGTCCGTGCATTTGTCGAGATAATCCGCCACACCGTCCTTGTCGGTGTCAATCGGACAACCGTTGCCGTCAACTGTTACACCTGCCGGAGTGCCGGGGCATTTGTCAAGCGTGTCGATAACTCCGTCGTTGTCGGAATCTGCGGGAGGCGGAGGAATAACAACCACTGGTACCGGTTCCGGCACAGGAGCAGGAACAACTTTCACCGGCTCAGGTGCAGGTGCGGGAGCGGCAACTACTTTAACCGGTTCAGGTGGAGGTGTTGGCGCTGCAACAGGTTCTGGAGTAATCGCTTTTACTGCCGGCTGTGCTCCGCCAAATTGAAGATAGAGTCCCAGCAAGAATTCCACGTTATTGTAGTTTCCGGATTCATAGCTATAGGTGATATGGCGAATATCTCCACGAAATGCTACGTCATCATCCACAAAATACTTGGCGCCAATTCCGTAATCAAACGCCCCGTGGTTGTTGCCGTTGATTCCATCCCCTTTCAAGCGTAACCCTGAAAAACCAGCGGCCACATACGGAACAAGGGTGTTGTCAGGGAAAAAATGATAGAGTGCCTGCCCGCCGAAACGGCGACCAGAGATGTTTTTCAGAGATCCGGAGGAGTTACTGGCGTTAGAGACATAATCGTAGAGCGCTTCAATGCTGAGACGTTTTGTAAAATTGTAGCCGCCCCGAAGCCCAAGAACCGGTGTTGCACCGAGATCCTGGTCGTCTTCATACAAGTATCCGCCCATCATCGGAGATAGTGAAAAGCTTCCTTCTTTCACGGCGCCGAAAGCGGCTGTTGCCGAGACAACAAGAGCAGCTGCGAGAGTACAGATCATTTTTTTTCTCATACACGTTCCCCCCGGTATAAAATTGTGTTGATAACAGTATCCCTTTCGTCTTGTTCAGTGCAAGTAAAATTAAGTCTGTTAGCAGCGCCGTTAAGCGTACCACAGGTTGTCGGTTATGCAATCGGGGGAAAATCTTGCAATTTTCCGTGGCCTGCATTACCCTCAACAGACCGTTTTCTCGGGTCTATATTTCGTACAGTCAAGGAGAGTTCAGCATGTTTTTTCCCCAGTTCCGTGCCCGCAGAATCAGGGGCAATGAGATCTTCCGCCGTATGGTTCGTGAAACATCACTGTCCGTTAATGATCTCGTCTATCCGATGTTTTCAGCGTTCGGCAGCGGCATCAAAAAAGAAGTGTCCTCGATGCCCGGAATTTACCAGCAGTCTATCGAACATATTGTCGCCGAAGCCAGGGAAGTCCGTGATCTGGGGATTCCCGCCGTTCTGCTGTTTGGTATCCCTGAAACAAAAGATGCGGTCGGCAGCGACGCCTATTCCGATACCGGCATTATCCAGGAAACGATCCGGGCGCTGAAAAAAGAGGTGCCGGGACTTGCGGTCATTACTGATGTCTGCATGTGTGAATATACCGATCATGGGCATTGCGGAATTATCAAAAACGGTGATGTCGATAATGATTCGACGTTGGATCTGCTGGCGCGTGAAGCCCTCTCACATGTGCAGGCGGGCGCCGATATGGTGGCGCCTTCCGATATGATGGACGGGAGGGTGGGGGCAATTCGTGAAATGCTGGATGGACATGGTTATGATGCGATTCCGATCATGAGCTATGCGGTGAAGTATGCGTCCGGTTATTACGGTCCGTTCCGCGAGGCCGCTGAATCAACGCCGCAGTTCGGAGATCGTCGCAGTTATCAGATGGACCCGGCTAATCGTCGCGAAGCACTTCGCGAAGCAGCTTCCGATGTTGAAGAGGGCGCTGACATTATCATGGTGAAGCCGGGATTGCCGTATCTTGATATTCTGCGCGATCTGCGCAACGAGTTTGATCTGCCGCTGGCAGTCTACAATGTTTCCGGCGAATACAGCATGATCAAAGGGGCGGCAGAGCGGGGATGGATTGACGAAGAGCGGGTCGTGCTGGAAACAATGACCTCTTTTAAACGGGCAGGGGCTGATATCATCATCACCTATCATGCCAAGGATGTTGCCCGCTGGCTTGCCAGATAGGATTATGGTTTGTATGACGGCGGTCTGTCCAGATAACGGGGCAGGCTGCCGCGAACTTCGACCATCGGACCATCTTCCAGTTCCTCCGCCCCTCCGCTATCATCTTCATACTCATTCTCACCCGCGGCCCATTTATACAGTTTCTGTGAGTCCTTCAGCACCGGATTCTGTGGTGTGTCAAAGACCCGCTTCTGCATCTCTTCGTCATATAAACCGATGCAGCCGTGTGATGCCGGTCGTCCGGGCAGGTCGCGGGCATGCAGCCAGTACGACACATTATCCGCTCCGATGTGAAAGCGGAGGGCATTGTCCATCGGGTACTGTTCCTCGTCATTGGCCGTTTTGTAGAGTGACGACGTGTGGTGGCGGTCACGGGTGGTGATGCTGAACATCCCGGTTGGCGTTTCAGTGGTTTCCTTGCCGGTTGCCGCCGGAACGGAGAAAACAAGCTTGCCGTGTTCATAGGCTCCAAGCCATTGCTCGGTAATATCGACAAGGATGTATTTCTCGTGGCGTGCGGCTGGCTGATAAAAACGGGGCAACGGTGTATAGGTACGGATATCCGCCATGTTGTCGGGAACCTTGATAGTCATGCCGGGGTAGACATGGCGGCGGTCAACCCGGTTGAACCGTGCAACCAAAGTCCAATCTGCTCCGAAGAGTGATTCAAGAGACTGGTGCGGCTCGATGAAATGGGGGTGCCACTTGATGTTTTTGAGGCTCGGATACTCGACCCGTGACAGGTCTTCTCTGGCTTTATCTTCCGGAGAGGCCCCGGCGTCTGCAGTAAGTGACGGCGTCCGGAGTACCATAAATCCGACAAAAATAGTGGTGAGCAGTGTAACCAGAACAATTTTGTGCGAAAGCCGCATTCGGCTGATGCGCATAGGGATACTTCCTGAAATGGGATAGAGAACGATTATCATAGCCATTTGTCCTTCACTATTCAACTGTTGTCATTACTCCGGTTTGAAAATTCTGGCATCAAAGATTATCCGGTGGTAAGTTGACGAAGATAGTGCAGCGTAACAACTCATGTGGAGAATCAATTGAAGAAATTGAACCCAAAACAGTCTTTTAACCAGTTTGCCAGTGACAATTATGCCGGGATCTGTCCGGAAGCATTGCAGTCAATGCAGGAGGCCAACGCGGGGTTTGTCACATCGTATGGCGACGACCCCTGGACGGAACGAGCCTGTGAGCAACTGCGGCAGCTCTTTGAGACGGATTGCCAGGTCTTCTTTGTTTTCAACGGCACTGCTGCAAATTCGCTGGCGCTTGCATCACTCTGCCGCTCTTACCACAGCGTCATCTGTCATGATCTGGCTCATGTAGAGACGGATGAATGCGGTGCGCCGGAATTCTTTTCGAACGGCACCAAACTGCTGCATGTGCACGGCCCCGGCGGGAAGTATGATCTGGCAGAGGTTGAGCGTGTCATCACCCGTCGCTCGGATATCCATTATCCGCGGCCAAAGGTGTTGAGTCTGACCCAGGCGACGGAAGTCGGGACGGTGTACACTCCCGATGAAATAAGGGCCGCCGGTGAACTGGCCAGGCGTTACGGCATGAAGGTGCAGATGGATGGAGCCCGATTTGCCAATGCCGTTGCCTCATTGAATGTTGCGCCGGCTGATATAAGCTGGCGCGCCGGGGTGGATGTGCTTTGTCTGGGTGGCGCTAAAAACGGAATGGCAGTTGGTGAAGCGGTGCTGTTTTTTGATCGCGAACTGGCGTATGAATTCGACTATCGTTGCAAGCAGGCGGGGCAGTTGGCATCCAAGATGCGTTTTATCTCTGCGCCATGGATTGGCATGCTTGAAAGCGGCGCCTGGCTGAATAACGCCCGTCAGGCCAATGATTGTGCCGCACTGCTGGAACAGCAACTTACCGGTATCAGCGGCATCCGCATCATGTACCCGCGTCAAGCCAACTCAGTCTTTGTGGAAATGCCCGAAAAGGTTGCTGCCGTCCTCCGTTCCGCCGGATGGCACTTCTACTCATTTATCGGGTCGGGTGGAGCCCGCTTCATGTGCTCATGGCAGACAACTGAAGCAGATGTACTACAGTTGTCTGCTGCAGTTCGTGCGGCTGTTTCAGACAGGCAAAAATGACAGGAGGCCGGTATGGTAAAAACTGCAACATTTGAAGCGTTGTTGAGTGATGCTGTGCCTGACGGCGCGGGTGGATTTCATTTTACCCTGGAAGGGAAGACGTATCATATTCACGACAAGGATGAAGTGCGGAAGATTGCCGAACAGCATGGGTATATAATTATTTATTGACTGATTGGTCCAGTGTTGTAAGAGGTTCGTTCCACGAGTGATGGAATGAACCTTTTTTTGTGCTGTAGCCGGAAATGGCGATGATGGGTGAGCCAGTCACGGGATAATGGCATGACGGTCAGACCACTTTTGATTTTTCCTAAATAAAACACGAGTGTAAAAATAGGCTTGCATTTTGTACATCAGTTGTGTAGAGAATGTATGTAAACCATGTTGCAGCATAGCTTTGTTGCTGTTGTCGGAATGTTTTGAAACCACGAATAACCCCTGATTAATTTTATTCTAGCTAAATGGATGTTCGCGTGAAAAAGAAAAAGATGATCATCTCGCAGGAAACGATGGATGTAGACTTTGTCCGCAAGGTCGAAGCCCTTTCCGATACGTCGGTCCGGCGTTGTTTCCAATGCGGCAAATGTTCGGCTGGCTGCCCCATGGCGACTTTCATGGAACATCCTCCCAACCGGGTCGTGCGTCTGCTGCAGCTCGGTCAGTGGCAGCGCATCCTTGCCGGCCGTTCCATCTGGTACTGCGCTTCATGTGAAACCTGCTCCACCCGTTGCCCGAACAAGGTGCATCTGGCTTCCATCATGGATGCCCTGCGCAAGCTTTCCTGGGATGCGGAAGGCCCTTCCAAGGAAAGCTATGTCCAGTTGGCCAACAAGCTCTTCCTGCAGAACATCCGCACCTATGGCCGTCAGTACGAAATGCGCCTTGCCGCAGTATTCAACGTCAAATCCGGTCAATTCCTCAAGGATATGATGCTCGGACCAAAACTGTTCGCCAAGGGTAAACTGAAAATGTTCCACAGCAAAAACAAGAATCTGGCTGAAATTGAAAAGATATTCAGCCGTATCGATGAGATGCGCAAAAAAGGAGAGGCACTGTGAGCGACCTGAAGTACGCCTATTATCCCGGCTGCTCGCTGCACGCGTCGGCCGGTGAATATGATCTCTCCACCCGCGAGTTATTCAAAAGACTTTCTATCGGCTTGACCGAAATACCTGACTGGTTCTGTTGCGGTGCGACTCCGGCTCACAATGTCGATGAGCTGCTGTCGTTGTCACTCTGTGCCAAAAATCTGGAGTTAGCCGATGCTGTTGAAGGTGATGTGGCAGTCGCTTGTGCCTCCTGCTTTTCACGACTTAAATTCACCCAGCACACCCTTGAAGAGAACCCTACCAAGCGCAAGCAGGTGGAAAAAGCTATCGATGCTCCGGTCAAGCTGGACGGCAAAGTGAAGCATTTGCTGGAAATCCTGGCCAAAGACCTGGGTCTGGAGCGGCTGGCCGCTTCGGTCAACAAACCGTTGTCCGGTCTCAAGGTCGCCTGCTACTACGGTTGTCTCTTGACCCGGCCGACCGACGTGCCGAACCTGGACTGTACCGAAGCACCCACCATCATGGAGCGGGTCGTCGAAGCTGCTGGTGCCGAAACAGTTGCCTGGACTCACCGTCTTGAATGCTGCGGGGCCAACTTTACCCTGTCGCGCCCCGGCGTTGTTATCCAGCTGACCAATGCCATCCTCAACTCTGCCAAAGAGGCCGGCGCCGACTGCATCATGGTAGGTTGTCCCCTGTGCCATGGCAATCTGGATATCCGTCAGAAGGAAATAGAATCTGTCTACAGCACCAGTTACAACCTGCCGGTGTTTTACCTGACCCAACTGGTCGGACTCTCAGTCGGACTTGGATCTGATAAGCTCGGGCTGGATGCTATGATCGTCAATCCGCTGCCGCTGCTGAAAGAGAAGGGCCTTGCCTGATGGGACTGTTGCGCTGTCTGGTGGTGGATGATGATGAGGTGGGGCGTGAACTGTTGATCCTGAACCTGCAGGGGATCGCTTCGTGTGATTATGCCGTCAATGGCCGGGAAGCGCTGGAGAAATATGCTGCCAGTCTTGATGCGGAACCGTACGACCTTATTCTTCTCGACATCGTTATGCCCGAGATGGATGGCAACGAAGCGGCCAAAACGATCCGGCGTATGGAGCTGGAACGTGGCATCACTCCCGACAAGGGGGTCAACATCATCGTGCTCTCATCCCTCAACACTCCCCAGGATATCATCAAGTCCTACGTTTCCGCTCAGTCGGCGGCTCATCTGGTCAAACCGCTCAATGCGGAGAAACTGAAGAAAACCCTGCGTCAGCTGGGGTTAATCCCCGAGGTATAAATGTCAAGAATCGGCGTATTCATCTGCCACTGCGGCGAGAACATCTCTCGCACCGTTGATGTCGAGCGAGTTGCGCTCGAAGTCGGCAAACTTCCCGGCGTAGTGTTTTCCACCGACTACAAATACATGTGTTCCGACCCTGGCCAGAACCTGCTTAAAAATGCTATCAAGGAGCAGAAACTTTCGCACATCGTGGTAGCCGCCTGTTCTCCCCGTATGCACGAGAAAACCTTCCGCAAAGCCGTGGAAGCCGCCGGCCTGAACCCGTTCCTGTGCGAAATGGCCAACATCCGCGAACACTGCTCCTGGGTTCACGAGAACAAAGAAGAAGCCACCCATAAAGCCATCGAAATCGTCGGCATGATGGTCGAACGGGTCAAAAAGAACCGCGTCCTCCCCGCCATCACCGTGCCGGTCACCAAACGCGCACTGGTTATCGGTGGCGGCATCGCCGGCATCCAGGCGGCACTGGACATTGCCGACTGCGGCCACCAGGTGGTCCTGGTCGAACGGGAACCCTCCATCGGCGGCCACATGGCCCAGCTCTCGGAAACCTTCCCGACCCTGGACTGCTCGCAATGCATCATGACCCCCAAAATGGTCGATGTTGCCAACCATCCCAACATCACCCTGCATACCTATT
>MGZJ01000002.1:0-28780 GCA_001802645.1 Geobacteraceae bacterium GWC2_53_11
TCGCTTCGCTATCCGCGAAGGTGGACGTACCGTTGGCGCTGGTGTAGTTGCTTCAATTATCGAATAAATTTAGATAAGTACGAGGATATCGATGCAGAGCCAGAAGATAAGAATTCGCCTTAAGGCATATGATCATAAACTACTTGATGTTTCGGTAGGTGAAATTGTTGATACTGCAAAAAGAACTGGTGCGCGTGTTGCGGGACCAATTCCGCTGCCGACTGTAATCAACAAGTACTGTGTTCTGCGTGGACCTCATGTTGATAAAAAGTCTCGCGATCAGTTTGAGATCAGGACACATAAACGTTTGATTGATATACTTGACCCTACACAGCAGACAGTTGATGCCCTCATGAAGCTGGATTTATCCGCCGGCGTAGATGTTGAAATAAAACTGTAACTGCTACTACGACTGAATAGGACTGAATATGATGAAAGGTATCATCGGAAAAAAACTGGGCATGACCCAGATATTTCTTGAAGACGGAACAAGAGTGCCGGTAACTGTCGTTCAGGCTGGTCCTTGCTACGTAGTTCAGAAAAAAACTGCTGACACAGATGGCTATTCGGCAGTTCAGGTGGGTTACGAATCGGTAGCTGCTGCTACTGTTAACAAACCGTATCTCGGACATTGTACGAAATCTGGCCATGGCGTATTCAGGCATCTGCGTGAATTCAGAAATGATCAGGTTGAAGCTCTGAATGTTGGTGATGAGATCACAGTTGAACAGTTTTCAGCTGATGACGTTATTGACGTTACCGGTACAAGTGTCGGTAAGGGTTTTCAGGGTGTAATTAAACGCTGGAACTTTAAGGGTGGTCGCGCTTCTCACGGTTCGCGCTTTCATCGGGCACCTGGTTCAATCGGTGCTTCTGCAACTCCATCCCACGTTTTTAAGAACAAAAAAATGCCTGGTCAGATGGGAAATGCAAAAGTAACCGTACAACGACTTAAAATTGTGCGTGTTGACGTAGCTGATAATCTTCTCTTGATAAAAGGTGCTGTACCGGGCCACAAGAATTCAATTGTTACGATCAAAAAGAGTGTTAAAGCTTAGTATTCCGGGAGTTTGTGTATGCCTTCAATAGCAGTTTATAATATGAACAAGCAGCAAGTTGGAGAAGTTCAGCTTTCTGACGATGTGTTCGATGTTGAAGTAAGAGAAAGCCTTATCCATCAGGCTCTTAAAATCCAGCTGGCAAATCGTAGAGCTGGTACAGTTGCAGTCAAAAATCGTTCAGCTGTTTCTGGTGGCGGTAAAAAGCCTTTCAAACAGAAAGGAACCGGTAATGCTCGTCAAGGTTGCAGCCGTGCTCCCCAGTACCCAGGTGGTGGCGTAGCCTTCGGGCCACAGCCTAAGATTTACAATCTGAGTATGAACAAGAAAGCCAGGACTGCTGCGCTCTGTTCCGTACTGACGTATAAACTGCAGAATAACAATATAACCGTTCTTGATAAGATCGAGTTTGATAAAGTGTCGACAAAGGATTTTGTCGGATTTCTGGGAAAATTTGAACTTAGCAAATCATTGATTGTGACAGACGATTTTAATAATAATCTGTTCCTGTCTGCCCGCAATGTGCCTCACATTAAAATGTTAAAGCATGATGCACTGAATATTCATGACATGCTTAAATACAAGCACATAATTTTTACTCAAGGTTCTGTGCAGTCAACTGAAGGAGTATTGCAAAAATGAATATTTACTCCGTAATCAAAAAGCCGCATGTAACCGAGAAGACCTCTTTGGGCTCTGATTCATCCAACACTGTAGCTATAGTTGTTGATAAAGCCGCAAATAAGATTGAGATTAAACAGGCTGTGGAGAATCTGTTCAAAGTCAAGGTTGCTGATGTCCGCACTGTAACTGTAGCCGGCAAGGTAAAACGTTCAGGCAAAACTTATGGCAAACGTTCCAACTGGAAGAAGGCGTATGTAACTCTCCAGGAAGGGCAATCAATAGATTTCTTTGAAGTCTAACTAATACGTTTGGGGTTCACAATGGCAATCAAGAGCTATAATCCAACTTCGGCTGGGCGCAGACATCAAACTTGCTCGGCTTTCGATGAGATAACTAAAACTACTCCTGAGAAGTCTCTGTTGGTCTCTTTGAAAAAAAGCGGCGGCAGAAACTCGAATGGCCGAATTACATCGCGCCATCAGGGCGGCGGTCACAAGCAGAAATATCGTATAATCGATTTCCGCCGTGATAAACGTAGTATTCCTGCTACTGTAGCAAGTATAGAATATGATCCGAATCGTAGTGCACGTATTGCACTTCTGAATTATGTTGATGGCGAAAAACGTTATATCCTTGCTCCTCTTGATCTTAAAGTCGGCGATGTAGTGATTAGCGGGCCGGAAGCTGATATTAAACCAGGCAATTCGTTGCCGTTGCGTTCAATCCCGCTTGGTACTGTAATTCACAACATTGAACTTAAAATTGGCAAAGGTGCTCAGTTGGCTCGTAGCGCTGGAACTTTTGCGCAGTTGATGTCAAAAGAAGGCAAGTATTCACAGGTTAAGCTGCCGTCTGGTGAAGTTCGACTTGTTCTGCAGGATTGCTATGCAACCATCGGTCAGGTTGGAAATACTGATCATGAGAATGTGAACATTGGAAAAGCAGGCCGTTCGCGCTGGCTCGGTAAACGTCCAAAAGTTCGCGGTGTTGCAATGAACCCTGTTGACCATCCGCACGGCGGTGGTGAAGGTCGTACTTCAGGCGGGCGTCACCCTGTAACTCCTTGGGGTATTCCAACTAAAGGTTACAAAACACGTACTAATAAGACTTCTGATCGTTTCATTGTCAAAAAACGTAGTAAATAATTCGTTGAGAGGCTGAGATACTATGGCACGTTCGATAAAAAAAGGTCCATTTATTGATGACCACCTGAACAAGAAAGTTCTGGCTGAAGGTCCTAATTCCAAAAAGATTATCAAGACCTGGTCACGCCGCTCGACGATTAGCCCGGATTTCATTGGGTGCAGTTTCGCGGTTCATAATGGCAAAAAATTTATTCCAGTTTTTGTTACGGAAAATATGGTTGGCCACAAAATGGGTGAATTTGCTCCTACCAGGACATTTCACGGTCACGCCGCCGATAAAAAGAGCAAAGTCAAGAAGTAGTAAGGGAGCTTATACATGGAATCCAACGCTAAACTCTCATCTGTTCGCCTTTCACCACGCAAGACTCGTCTTGTAGTAGACCTTGTGCGTGGTAAGGGTATTCAAGATGCATTGAATATCTTGCAGTTTATGCCTCAGCCTTCTGCCAAGCTTGTCTCCAAGCTCCTTAAGTCTGCGGTAGCAAACGCTGAACAAAAAGGTGTTTCTGATGTTGATCGCCTGATTGTCAAAACAATTTATGTTGATGGTGGTGCTGCACTTAAACGTTTTGTTCCTCGTGCAATGGGGCGTGCCAGCAAAATACGTAAGCCAACTAGTCATATTGCGGTAACCCTTTCAGACTCGAAATAGTTTTATTACGTGGAGGTGTAGGTTGGGACAAAAAATTAATCCAATAGGCTTCAGGCTTGGTGTAACAAAGACTTGGGATTCCAAGTGGTATGCTGAAGCAGATTATGCTAAATTGTTGCATGAAGACCTTGCAATACGTAAGTATCTCAAAAAACGCCTATATAGTTCAGGTGTATCAAAAATTGAGATCGAGCGCGCTGCCAATAAATGTAAAATAAACATTTTTACGGCTAGACCGGGTCTTATAATTGGTAAAAAAGGTTCTGAAGTTGAGACGATTAAAAAAGAGCTTGCTCTTATCTCGACCAAAGAAATATTTATTACTATCAACGAAGTTCGTAAGCCTGAGCTTGATGCCCAGTTAGTTGCTGAAAACGTCGCACTGCAATTGGAACGACGTATTGCCTTCAGAAGAGCAATGAAAAAGAGTGTTACATCAACTCTTAAATTCGGAGCAAAGGGAATACGTATTACTTGTTCAGGTCGATTGGGTGGAGCTGAAATGTCACGTACAGAATGGTATCGCGAGGGTCGTGTACCTCTACATACTTTACGTGCTGACATCGACTACGGTTTTGCTGAAGCCAAAACCACTTACGGACTTATTGGTATCAAAGTCCTGATTTTTAAAGGCGAAATACTGCCTGGTAAGTAATTTTTATATTGCACAATAGGAGCACGTATCGATGTTAATGCCGAAACGGGTAAAACATAGAAAACAGATGAAGGGTCGTATGTCCGGTAAACCCTGTAGAGGTATTGAACTCTCTTTTGGTGAATTCGGCCTACAGGCAACGGAATGTGGTTGGCTAGATTCCCGGCAAATTGAAGCGGCTCGTATTGCAATGACCCGCTACATTAAGAGGGGTGGTAAGATTTGGATTCGTGTATTTCCAGATAAGCCACTTACTGCTAAACCCGCTGAAACTAGGATGGGTAAAGGAAAAGGCTCCCCTGATTCATGGGTATGCGTCATAAAGCCCGGCATGGTGTTGTATGAAATGGAAGGTGTGACTGAAGAGATCGCACGTGAGGCACTCAGGCTTGCTGCCCATAAGCTGCCCCTTTCAACAAAGTTTATTATCAGGGGGGATGCTCATGAAGCCTAATGATCTAAGAAAAGTGTCAGCCGATGAGTTGCGGAAGAAACAGGCCGAGTTCACACAGGAACTCTTTAACCTTAAATTTCAGCTTCATACTGGTAGACTTGAAAACACTTCCAAGCTGAAAAGCCTTCGTAAGGATATTGCAAGAATTAATACAATTCTCACCGAGAGTAAGGCAGAGGGAGCAACAAAATGAGTGAACGCGGTCACAGAAAAACACAAGTAGGCGTTGTTGTGAGCGACAAAATGGAGAAAACTGTAGTTGTTAAAGTTGACCGTCTTGTTAAGCACAGTGTCTATAGCAAGTATATTAAGCGTAGCGTCAAGTACAAGGTTCACGATGAGCAGAACAGTTCCAAGGTTGGCGATCGTGTACAGATTATTGAATGCCGTCCTTTGAGCAAAGATAAACGTTGGAGCTTGAAGCAGATAATTGAAAGCATCTCTTAGTATAGGGAGTAACAGATAATGATTCAAATGCAGACAGTACTGGATGTAGCCGACAACTCAGGTGCAAAGAAGTTATTTTGCATTAAGGTACTGGGCGGCTCAAAAAGAAAATATGCTGGAATTGGTGATATCATCGTTGCCTCTGTTCGCGAAGCACTACCGAATTCAAAGGTTAAAAAAGGCGATGTAGTTAAGGCAGTTGTTGTAAGAACTGCTAAATCATTAGGTCGCCCGGATGGTTCGTATATCCGTTTTGATGACAATTCTGGTGTTGTTATTAATAATGCTAAGGAACCGGTTGGAACTCGTATCTTCGGTCCGGTTGCCAGAGAATTGCGTGCTAAGAAGTTTATGAAAATTATTTCTCTTGCACCGGAAGTACTATAAAAATATCGGAGAATGATGATGCAAGCCACGAAATCTCATGTGAACAAGGGTGATACCGTAATAGTTATTGCCGGTAAGGAAAAAAGCAAGACTGGTAAGGTTCTTCAACTTCTGCCAAAGAAGAATGGTGTAATCGTTGAAGGTCTTAATCTGGTTAAGCGTCACGTTAAAGCCCGCGGTAATGAGGCTGGTGAAATCAAGGAGAAGGAAGCGCGGATTCATATCTCCAATGTTATGCCATACTGTTCAAAGTGCTTGAAACCAGTAAGAACTAGTAAGAAACTTTTGGAAAATGGCGAAAAGCAGCGTGTTTGTGTAAAGTGTGGCACTACGCTCTAGAATTACTTTGGAGGAATTAATCAAATGTCCCGTTTAAAAGATATATACGCATCAGAAATCGTACCTAAACTTCGTAATGACTTTAATTATAAGTCAAGTATGGAAGTTCCGCAGATCAAAAAAGTTGTTGTTAACATGGGTCTCGGAGAAGCGATTCAAAATGTTAAGATACTTGATTCTGCAACTACTGAGCTAGGTTTAATTACCGGCCAAAAACCTGTTATTACAAAAGCTAAAAAATCAATAGCAACATTCAAACTTCGTGAAGGTATGCCGATCGGCTGCATGGTTACTCTTCGTCAGGACCGTATGTATGAGTTTCTTGACCGCCTGATTAACGTATCGCTGGCCAGGGTTCGCGACTTTAAGGGAGTTTCAGGTAAAGCCTTTGACGGTAAGGGGAACTATACTCTTGGAGTTAAGGATCAGCTTATTTTTCCCGAAATTAGTTATGATGCTGTTGATAAAATTAAGGGAATGAATATTACGATTGTAACAAGTGCTAAAACAGACGAAGAAGGTAAAGCACTTCTCAAGTACCTGGGCATGCCGTTCAGGAACTAAGATATCTGGAGGATTCTGTGGCAAAAGTATCAATGATCATTAAGTCTCAGCGTGCACCAAAGTTCAAGGTACGTCAGCATAACCGTTGTCCGGTGTGTGGACGACCAAAAGCGTTTTATCGCAAGTTCGAGATGTGCAGGATTTGCTTGCGTAAGTATGCCTCGTCTGGCCAGATTCCCGGCGTGATAAAATCCAGCTGGTAACAAAAAGCCACATATAGATAAAGAGACAGGAGCACATTCACGATGTCCATGACAGACCCTATTGCTGACATGCTTACCAGAATACGTAATGCAAACATGGTAAAGCATCAAAAAGTTGACATTCCCTCATCCAACATGAAGGTTAGTATTGCTAATGTACTAAAACAGGAAGGCTTTATAAAAAATTATAAAGTTATTTCTGACAACCTTCAGGGTGTTTTACGTGTTTACTTGAAGTACATTGATGAGAAAGATAGCGTTATTAACGAGATTAAACGTGTTAGCAAGCCAGGTGGTCGAGTTTACGTAAAGTCAGAAGATATTCCTCTTGTAAAAAGTGGACTTGGCATTGCTATTCTCTCCACATCAAAAGGAATCATTACGGATAACGTTGCACGTAAATCCGGTGTTGGCGGCGAGCTGATCTGCACTGTTTGGTAATAATTGCGACAAGGAGTACTTTTAGATGTCTAGAATAGGTAAATTACCAATTGAAATACCAAAAGGTGTAAAGATTTCATTCGCTGACTCTATCTTATCAGTTCAGGGACCGAATGGAGCTTTAACACGTCAGATTATGTCTGTTGTTTCACTTGATATTCGTGAAACTGCAATTGAAGTAGCGCGTTGTGACGATTCAAATGCAGCTCGCGCTGCACATGGTCTTACGCGCACTCTCATTAATAACATGGTAGTAGGCGTTACCAAGGGTTTTCAGAGAGATCTTGAGATTAATGGTGTCGGTTACCGTGCAGAAGTAAAAGGTAAGGAACTTGTTCTCGCACTCGGCTATTCTCATCCAGTAAATTTTCCAATCCCTGACGGCATCTCAATAGATGTTGAAAAGATGACTAAGTTGTCTGTAAAGGGTTTTGATAAGGAACTGGTAGGACAGACTGCTGCAAAGATCAGGTCGTTCCGTAGTCCTGAGCCGTATAAGGGCAAAGGGATTAAATATGCTGACGAGACTATCCTGAGAAAAGCTGGTAAAACCGGCAAGAAATAGTCTTTATAAGGAGAATTTTGTGGCTAAGACAGCTATTAAAACAATTACCCGTCTGAAACGTCAAGTCCGGGTTAGAAAAAAGGTCCGTGGCACAACAGCACGGCCACGTTTAAATGTGTTTAAGAGTGCTCGTCATATTTACGCACAAATTATTGACGACACGAACGGTACTACACTTGTAGCTGCATCCACATTATCGGACGCAGCAGAAGGTCTTACTAACACCGGTAATTTGACTGCGGCAACTCTTGTGGGTAAGGAAGTCGCTAGACTTGCTCTTGCAAAAGGTATTTCGTCTGTAGTATTTGACCGCAATGGCTTTCTCTATCACGGCAGGATCAAAGCGCTCGCTGATTCAGCCCGCGAATCCGGGTTGAACTTTTAAGCGTACGGGAGGTTTTCTTTGAGTAGAATCAATCCAGCAGAACTTAATTTAACTGACAGAGTTGTTCATATTAGTCGTGTTGCCAAGGTCGTTAAAGGCGGACGCCGCTTCAGTTTCTCTGCATTAATTGTTGTTGGCGACGGCAACGGTCATGTGGGATATGGTCTTGGTAAGGCAAATGAAGTGCCAGAGGCTATCAGGAAGGGTGTAGAACAGGCTAAAAAGAATCTTATCAAGGTTCCTGTTAATTCCAACCAAACTATTCCGTTTGAAATTGAGGGTAAGTTTGGGGCCGGCCGTTTACTTATGAAGCCCGCTTCGGCCGGTACTGGTGTTATAGCCGGTGGTGCCGCACGTGCTATTTTTGAGGCTGCAGGTATTAATAACATTCTTTCAAAGTGTTTGGGTTCTAATAACCCACACAACGTTATTAAAGCCGCATTTGCCGGCCTGGTTCGCCTTAAGACACCTGAAGAAATTGCAGCTCGTCGTGGTATTACAGAATAATTAATATGCGGGGATCAATTATGAGCAGCTTGCTTAAGATAACACTAACCAAAAGCACGATATGCACTCCTAAGAAACACCGAGCAGTTGTTGCTGGGCTTGGTCTGTCAAAAGTAAACCAGACTGTTGAGCGTCAAGACAGTCCACAGATCAGAGGCATGATTAACAAAGTTGGTCATCTACTGACCGTTGAATAGATAAAGGGGTTGACTTTCATGGAACTTAATAATCTGCGACCTTCTATTGGGTCAACAAAAAACAGAAAGCGTATCGGTCGTGGAACTGGCTCAGGTCATGGAAAAACCGCGACAAAAGGACATAAAGGTCAGAAAGCCCGTTCTGGAGGCAGCATAAAAGCCGGTTTTGAAGGCGGACAGATGCCCCTTCAGCGTCGCTTGCCTAAACGTGGTTTTACTCCGCTGGACAGAGTTGTTTACTCTCTAGTAAATATTAGCCAACTGGATGTTTTTGAGTCCGGTTCTACTGTTGACACAATTGCACTTATTTCTAAGGGTTTAATCAAATCAGATCGTTTTGCTGTCAAAATTCTCGGTAATGGCGATATTTCCAAGTCACTCAAAGTGACGGCAAGTAAATTTAGTCAGTCTGCCAAGGATAAAATAATTACAGCTGGTGGCAGTATTGAGGAGATTGCATAGTGTTTGAAGCTCTCCAGAATATCTTCAAGATTCCAGAATTAAAAAGACGTGTTCTTTTTTCTTTGGGAATGCTTGCCGTATATCGTGTCGGGTGTCATATCCCTACTCCTGGAATAGACCGTATTGCATTGTCTCACTTTTTTAAACAGTCACAAGGAACTCTTTTGGGCCTTTTTGACATGTTTTCCGGTGGTGCATTAGAGCGGTTAACGGTTTTTGCACTTGGCATTATGCCGTATATTTCTTCTTCAATTATCTTTCAGCTTCTTACTGTAGTTGTTCCTGCAATTGAAAAATTGTCAAAAGAGGGTGAATCAGGCCGCAAAAAAATTATTCAGTATACGAGATATGGTACGATTGTCTTAAGTGTCGTGCAGGGGTTAGGTATAGCAGTTGGCCTTGAGACTATGCGTGGACCTGCAGGAGAACTTGTTGTCCCTAGTCCTGGATGGGGTTTTAGGATTATGACGATTATTACTTTAACTGCTGGTACTGCTTTTATTATGTGGCTTGGCGAGCAAATGTCAGAAAAGGGCATTGGCAACGGTATTTCCTTGATCATTTTTGCAGGTATTGTTGTCAGAATGCCTGCCGCGATTGCTAATACTTTTAAATTGCTCAATGCTGGTCAGATTTCGCTTTTCGTTATAATTTTTGTGTTAGCGGTTATGTTTGCTGTTATTGCTGCTATTGTTTACGTAGAACGTGGGCAACGTCGATTGTCGATTCATTATGCTAAACGGGTAGTTGGACTTAAAACGTTTAATGCACAAACGTCTCACTTGCCTTTGAAAATAAACATGGCAGGCGTCATTCCGCCAATTTTTGCTTCCTCAATTATTATGTTTCCTGCAACGATTGCAAACTTTATTAATATTCCTTGGGTACAAAGTGCTGCCAAGAGTCTGTCACCTGGACATTGGGTTTATAATTTGTTTTTTGTTGCTTTTATCGTCTTCTTCTGTTATTTCTACACGGCTGTGACATTTAACCCGATTGATGTTGCTGAGAATATTAAAAAGCAGGGTGGTTATATTCCTGGTATTCGTCCTGGAAAAGAAACCTCTGATTTTATTGATTCCGTGCTCACTAGGCTTACATTTGCTGGTGCTGTTTATATTTCAATCGTATGTGTTTTGCCATCTATTTTAATTGGAAAGTTTAATCTTCCATTTTATTTTGGCGGTACCGCTTTGTTGATTGCTGTAGGTGTTGGGATGGACACGGTTTCCCAGATCGAATCGCATTTAATTACCCGAAATTACGAAGGCTTTCTTAAGGGTGTTCGTATCAAGGGGAGACGTTAAGCGTGAATATTGTTCTTTTTGGACCACCAGGTTCTGGTAAAGGAACCCAGGCTCAGTTTATTGTTGAGAAATATGGGATTCCTCAGATCTCAACCGGCGATATGTTGCGAGCTGCTGTTAAGGCTAAGACAGCTTTGGGTGTCATGGCGAAGTCCGTAATGGATTCTGGCGGCTTGGTTTCTGATGAGATTGTCTTGGGTTTAGTGAAAGAACGCATATCCCAAGATGATTGCGTTGATGGTTTTATACTGGATGGTTTTCCTCGGACGATTCCTCAGGCAAGCTCTTTACGAATTCTTTTGGATTCACTTGGTAAAGAGATTGATTTTGTAATTTCTTTGGAAGTGCCTAATGCCGATCTGATTTCCAGATTGTCTGGACGTAGAACCTGCCCGTCATGTGGAAAAGGTTATCATGCAGTTTTTGATAAACCTGTGAAAGAGGGTTTTTGTGATTCATGCGGATCAACTCTTGTTCAGCGCGATGATGATTCTGAGGCTACCGTAAAGAACCGTTTGAAGGTTTATGAAGAGCAAACATCTTCGCTTAAGCTGTACTTTAAAGATTTAGGAATACTCCACAATGTTTCTGGTTGCGGATCTATTGCAGAAATTCAGTCTCGCATATGTTCGATTATAGAAGAAGGTGGTACTGGTGATCGTTCTTAAATCTCGTCGTGAGATTGATAGAATGAAAGCTGCTTGTACTATTGTAGCTGAAATCCTTGAAGGGTTGAGAGCTTTTGTTCTCCCTGGTGCTACAACCTACGATCTTGATGCATACGCTTCGTCAGAAGCTCGTAAGCGCAATGCACGTTGTGCTTTTCGAGGTTACCACAATTATCCGAATTCATTGTGCTGTTCGCCAAATGATCAGGTCGTTCATGGTATTCCAAGTAAGAATGTACTTAATTCTGGCGATATATTGAGCTTGGATTTTGGTGTCGTTTTTGATGACTTTTATGGTGATGCTGCAGTTACACTCCCAGTCGGCGAAATATCAGAAACTGCAAAACGACTGATAGCTGCTACAGAAGGCTCTTTGTATGCAGCTATCGATATGGCCGTTCCAGGTAATCGGTTAGGTGATATTTCTTCTGCTGTGCAAACTTATGTAGAGAGCAGAGGCTTTTCTGTAGTTAGAGATTTTGTTGGTCATGGTATAGGTAAGAACCTTCATGAGGATCCACAGATTCCCAACTATGGTTTTTCCGGCAAGGGCGTAAAGCTCAAACCTGGTATGGTATTGGCAATTGAGCCGATGATAAATGAAAAGTCTCATGAAGTTAAAGTGCTGAATGATAATTGGACTGTTGTAACGTGTGATGGTGGTTTGTCTGCTCATTTTGAGCATACTGTTGCCATCACTGAGGATGGACCTGAGATATTAACGCGGATTTGAAACAATGCCGTGCAAGGGGAGTTTTATGAAAGTTCGAGCATCTGTAAAAAAAATATGTGATAAGTGTAAAATAGTTAAACGTAAGGGTGTTGTGCGTGTTATCTGCGACATCCCTAAGCATTCTCAACGTCAGGGATGAGTTATTAAAGGGGGTATTTCCATTGGCACGTATTTCAGGTATTGACTTACCAAAAAACAAGCGAATAGTAATCGCATTAACGTACATCTACGGTATTGGCAATTCTTCTGCTGAGAGCATTCTTGCTACCACTCAGATCAATCCAGATACGCGTACAGATAAACTTACTGAAGCAGAAGTTGCTCGCCTTCGTGAAGAAATCGACCGCAACTGCAAGGTTGAGGGGGATTTGCGCAGAGAAATCTCAATGAACATCAAGCGCCTTATGGATCTTGGCTGTTACAGAGGACTTCGTCATCGTAAAAGCCTTCCCTGCAATGGCCAGCGTACAAAAACAAATGCACGCACACGAAAAGGTCCTGCACGTACTGTTGCCGGTAAGAAGAAATAATCTAACTAGCTCTGGAGAATACGAATGGCGAGTCCATCAAAGAAGGTAGTTCGTAAAAAGAAGGAACGTAAAAATATATCTAATGGTGTTGCTCATATACAGGCAACTTTTAACAACACCATTATCACTATTACTGACCCGGTAGGGAATGTTGTTGCATGGTCGACAGCAGGTGCAAAGGGTTTTAAAGGATCTCGTAAAAGTACACCTTTTGCAGCTCAGATCGCTGCTGAAGATTGTGCTAAAAAAGCTCAAGAGCATGGAATGCGTACGGTTGAAGTGTATGTTAAAGGACCGGGGTCGGGTCGCGAGTCAGCTCTTCGTGCTCTGCAAGCTGCGGGTTTTAGTATAAGTTTCATAAAGGATGTCACACCCATTCCACATAATGGATGCCGTCCTCCAAAAAGAAGAAGAGTCTGATATTATTCGTAACAACTTTTAAGGGGGTTTTCATTGGCTCGATATACAGGACCTTCATGCCGTTTGTGCAGAAGAGAAAACACAGAATTATTTTTAAAAGGCGATCGTTGCTACACTGATAAGTGTGCAATTAAACGTCGTAATTACGCTCCTGGTCAGCATGGACAGGGTAGATCGAAAGTATCTGCGTACGGTACCCAGCTTCGCGAAAAGCAAAAAGTCCGTAGAATCTATTGTATTCTTGAGAAGCAGTTTCGCAGTTACTTTCAACTTGCAGATCGCATGAAAGGTGTTACCGGTGAAAACCTGCTTTCATTGCTTGAACGGCGTTTCGACAATGTTGCCTATCGTCTTGGTTTTGCAGCATCCCGTTCGGAGTCTCGTCAGCTTGTTCGTCATGGACACTTTACTGTTAACGGCCGGAAAGTAGATATTCCTTCCGTCCAGTTGAAGGCTGGTGATGTAATAGAGTTACGTGAAAAAAGTCGTAAAGTTGTTGCTATCAATGACGCTTTGGAAGCGGTAGTACGTCGCGGCATTCCACAGTGGTTAGAGCTAGATCGTGATGCCTTCAAGGGCACCCTCAAAGGTGTTCCAACTCGTGAGGATATCGTAACTCCTATCCAGGAACAGCTCATTGTAGAGCTCTATTCTAAGTAATTTCTGGAAACAGGTGATTCTAGTTTTGAACTACAACCGGGTTTCTATTTCCGGAGGAGGCAGCAATGTATAAAAACTGGCGAGATCTTATAAAGCCTAAACAGCTACAAGTTGAAAAGGATACTCTTACTGCTACTTACGGTAAGTTTTTCGCTGAACCTTTTGAACGTGGCTTTGGTACTACTCTTGGCAATTCACTTAGACGTGTTCTCCTCTCCTCTCTTCAGGGAGCAGCCATTACGTCAGTACGTATAAAAGGTGTATTACATGAATTTTCCGCAATACAGGGTGTTACGGAAGATGTTACTGATATAATCTTAAATCTTAAAGGCGTCAGGCTTAAGCTACATTCGTCTGATCAGGCTACCATTCATTTTAAGCATAAAGGTGTTGGGACGATTACTGCCGGTAGTATCATATCCGGCCACAATGTTGAGGTAATGAATCCCGATCACTATATCGCCACTTGCGGTAAGGATGCTAATCTTGAAGTTGAAATGACAGTGAAGATGGGCAAGGGGTATGTGTCCGCTGATCGCAATCGCGATGAGAAAGCTCCTGTTGGAACAATTCCAATTGATTCAATCTACACGCCAATAAAGAAAGTAAACTTTTCAGTTACTAATGCTCGTGTAGGCCAAATGACAGATTATGATAAGCTTAATCTCGAAGTTTGGACTGACGGTAGCGTCAAGCCTGAAGATGCTGTTGCGTATGCTGCAAAAATACTCAAGGAACAGATTACCATCTTTATTAATTTTGATGAAGAGTCTGAGCCTGTAGTTGATGAAGAATCTCAGGAAGATAAAGATAAGGTAAATGAGAATCTTTATCGCACGGTAGATGAATTGGAGCTTTCGGTGCGGTCTGCGAATTGCTTGAAAAATGCCGGCATCAAACTTATCGGTGAATTGGTTACAAAGTCAGAGTCTGAGATGCTCAAAACTCAAAACTTTGGACGCAAATCGCTTAATGAAATCAAAGACATCCTTTCGGACATGGGACTCACGTTCGGGATGAAAATTGACAGTTTTCCTGATCCCGAGTTGATGATTCGTCTGCGCGGTGAACAAAAAGAAGAAGAGTAATTATCGACATCTGGGTTAGTTTAGAAAGGAATTATATATATGCGTCACAATAAATCAGGTAGAAGACTGGGCAGAAAGACAAGCCACCGTGTAGCGATGTTCAGAAACATGGTAACCTCACTTTTAGAGCATGGCAAAATTACTACTACTGATGCCAAAGCTAAGGAAATACGTGTTGTTGCCGAACGTATGATTACCCTCGGTAAGCGCGGCGATCTTCATTCAATGCGTCTAGCTGCTTCTGTAATCCGTGATAAATCGGTCGTATCAAATTTGTTTTCAACGATTGCTCCTCGTTACAAAGAACGTCTTGGTGGTTATACCAGGATTATCAAGCTTGGTATTCGTCAGGGTGATGCTGCTCCGGTATCCCTGATAGAACTTGTAGAAGAGGAAATTAAACCTGGCAAGGCGAAGTTGGCACCTGCCAAAGCCAAAGTAGTTAGCCCGGTTGTCGCTGAGGTCTCTGCCGAAGCATAATTCTTGGAACTATAGGGTGAATTTAAAAGCGGTGTGGACTTGTCCACATCGCTTTTTTGTGACATCTGCGTTTTTGAGTTCAGCCGGTTGAGGCCTGTACTCTGCTTATTTCTGACGCTCTCCAGTACTGTTTGAGTGTTTGGAAGTCATCCTTTGACGGTATTCAATAATATCATTTTTGAGCGAATACAGTTTTGCAACCTTTTCGTCTAACAGGCTTGTGTGTTTGTCCAGAATTGCAATCAGTTTTGGAATCATCTGGTCCGTTTCTTTTGCTTCGCCATATGCTACATACAGATCCTGCATCTCCTTGATGGTAAGTCCGAGTTCTTTAAGCTTCATAATAAATTTTATGCGCCTTACATAGTAAGGTGAAAACCCTCGTATCGCCCCATCCGTACGCTCTTCCGATTCAATAATGCCTACTTCCTCCCAATATCTGAGCGTCCTTGTTGTCAGCCCGATACTCTTTGCCAGATCGCCTATTGCGATTATCTGGCTGCTTTCTTCGTTGTTCATACCCTTATCCTCATATACGTCTATATTCAATGACCAGTTATTAAGTCTGAATGCTTGATTTGTCAACCAATCATAGTAGTATTCAATCTAAGTGGTAAGATGAAATAGAACGGTATTGCAATAACGGTTGACATGCACGTAAACGATATATATACATCTATCGGTCACACGTCAAGCGATTAGTTTATTTTACGAAATTTGTAACGGTTATGATTATGAAATATTCACGCTGACAGTTGTCGTCAACTCTAGTGGAGGGCAGTTATGGGAAAAGATGGATGAGATGCAGGAGTCTCGCTTCTCCAAGAACTGAGCAAGGAAGAACTGATACGGATTATCGTGGACGACCCCAAAAACTGGCTGGCTCATGATGGCGTCTGGTTTCAGGCGGTTGAAGTAGACACGGAAGCCTGGCGCTCTTTTACCGTCATCGAAGCGCGGCGGATCATGGACCGTCTTGGATTGAAGCCGGGGGGCGGTATTCCTGCCCTGGTTGAATGCCTGAAGCACCGCTTCTATGCCAGGCTCAATCTGCAGAATGTCGTCGAACAGAGCGACAACCGGGTCGTCTTCCGGATGCTTGACTGCCGGGTGCAGTCCGCCCGGAAACGGAAAGGCCTGGCGGATCATCCCTGCAAATCGGTCGGCATTGTTGAATACAGTGAGTTTTCCAAAGCAGTCGATCCGCGTATCACGACCAGCTGCATCGCCTGCCCGCCGGATGCCCACCCGGAAGAGTTCTGGTGTGCCTGGGAATTTTCGCTGTCTGCATAACGCATACATGAGTCGGAGGACGCCATGAGCCACAGTGAATCTGAACCATTCAAAACATCCCACAAAGTTAGAATCGTTACCGCAACCAGCCTGTTTGACGGCCACGACGCCACGATTAATGTCATCAGGCGCATTCTGCAATCATCCGGTGCCGAGGTGATCCATCTGGGGCATAACCGCTCGGTTGAAGAGATCGTCACCGCGGCCATTCAGGAAGATGCCGAGGGGATAGCGGTCAGCTGCTATCAGGGCGGGCATGTGGAGTTTTTTAAATACATCATCGATCTGTTGCAGGAGCGTGGCGAAGCTCACATCAAGGTCTATGGCGGCGGCGGCGGAGTGATCGTGCCGGACGAGATCGCCGAGATTGAAGGATATGGCGTCCGCAAAATATTCTCGCCGGAGGATGGCCGTAGGATGGGTCTGCAGGGGATGATCAACCTGATCCTGCGGGAATGTGATTTTGCCGTTGAACGGAATATCGAGTCGGAAACATCACGGCTGGCCCAACGGGATATCAGGGCGGTCAACACCCTGATCACGCTGGCCGAACAGGCGGTCCACGACCATGCCTCCGGTTATGCCGCTCTCCGTGCCACCATCAAAGGGATGGCACAGGAAGTGCCGGTGGTCGGCATCACCGGTACCGGCGGGGCGGGGAAAAGTTCCCTCACCGACGAACTGGTGCTGCGCTTAACCCGTGATTTCCCCGACAAGAGCGTTGCCATCCTGGCTGTCGACCCTTCACGCCAGAGGACCGGCGGGGCGCTGCTTGGCGACCGGATCAGGATGAATTCGATCAATTCCAACCGGATCTACATGCGTTCACTCGCGACCCGCGATTCCCAGACCGAGCTTTCGGCCGCCATTCAGGATGCCATTGACGTGGTGCGGGCGGCCGGCTTTGATCTGGTGATTGTCGAGACCAGCGGCATCGGCCAGGGGAATGCAGGGGTGGTCGGGGTTTGCGACGTCTCGCTGTATGTCATGACCTGCGAGTTCGGTGCGCCAACCCAGCTGGAAAAGATAGACATGCTCGACTTTGCGGATATCATTGCCATCAACAAGTTCGAACGCAAAGGTTCCGAGGATGCCCTCCGGAATGTCCGCAAACAGTACCGCCGCAACCGCAATCTCTTTGAGGTTGCCGACGAGACGCTGCCGGTGTTCGGCACTATTGCGTCCCAGTTCAACGACCCCGGCACCAACGTCCTGTACCGCGAGCTGCTTGAAGTCATCAACCGCAAAAAAGCGACCGGCTGGCACTCTTCCCTTCAGGTTACCGAAAAGGAGAGCCTGAAGAAGTACATTATTCCGACCGACCGTGTCCATTATCTGGGTGAAATCGTCCAGGCCGTGCGCGGCTATCGCAGGCAGGTCAAGGAACAGGTGGATGTGGTGCGGCGGCTTTTCCAGCTGACCGGCGCCCGTGAAGTCCTGAGTGATGCGGCGACACTGGCCGAGCTTGATACGCAGCTGGCGGTTTTCGCTGCCAGACTCCATGAGGAGCCGAAGCGGATTCTGAAGGAGTGGCCGGAGTTGAAGGCCTCCTATCGTCGCGACCAGCTGGTGACCAGAGTCAGGGATAAGGAGATCAGGAGTGATCTCTATACCACGACCCTGTCCGGCACCCGCATCCCCAAGGTTTGCCTCCCTGATTATGCCGATTGGGGCGAGATTCTGCGCTGGTGCATGCTTGAGAACGCCCCCGGATATTTCCCCTTTACCGCCGGAGTGTTTCCGTTCAAGCGGGCGGAAGAGGATCCGAAGCGCCAGTTCGCCGGGGAAGGTACCCCGGAGCGGACCAACAGGCGCTTTCACTATCTCTGCAAGGATGACGATGCCAAGCGCCTCTCCACTGCCTTTGACAGCGTAACCCTCTACGGCGAGGACCCGGATTATCCCCCCGATATCTACGGCAAGGTCGGTGAAAGCGGCGTTTCCATCTGCACCGTCAACGACATGCAGAAACTGTTTGCCGGTTTTGACCTCTGCGCCCCCAACACCAGCGTCTCCATTACCATCAACGGTCCTGCTCCAATGATGCTGGCATTTTTCTTCAATGCCGCCACGGAGCAGCAGGTTGATCTGTTCCGGGAGAAAAACGGCCGGGAGCCGACCGAAACCGAGTACGGAGAGATCCGAGCGTGCACCCTTCAGACCGTGCGCGGCACGGTTCAGGCCGACATCCTCAAGGAGGACCAGGGACAGAATACCTGCATCTTCTCCACCGAGTTTGCCCTGAAGATGATGGGGGATATGCAGCAGTATTTCATCGAGCAAAAGGTGCGCAACTACTACTCCGTCTCGATCAGCGGTTATCATATCGCCGAGGCGGGGGCCAACCCGATCAGCCAGCTGGCATTTACCCTTTCCAACGGTTTCACTTTTGTGGAATATTACCTGTCGCGCGGCATGAACATCGATGATTTTGCCCCGAACCTCTCCTACTTTTTTTCCAACGGGCTCGACCCGGAGTACACGGTCATCGGGCGCGTGGCGCGGCGGATCTGGGCCGTTGCCATGCGGGAGAAGTACGGCGCCAACGACCGCAGCCAGAAGCTGAAGTACCACATCCAGACCTCGGGGCGCTCGCTGCACGCCCAGGAGATGGATTTCAACGACATCCGCACGACGCTGCAGGCGCTGATGGCGATCTATGACAACTGCAATTCGCTGCATACCAATGCCTACGATGAAGCGGTCACGACCCCGACCGAGGAGTCGGTGCGGCGCGCCATGGCGATCCAGATGATTATCACCAAAGAGTTCGGCCTGGCCAAAAACGAGAATTCGTTGCAAGGTTCCTTCATTATCGAGGAACTGACCGACCTGGTGGAAGAAGCGGTCATGGCGGAATTCGAACGGCTCGACCAGCGGGGCGGGGTGCTGGGTGCCATGGAAACCCAGTATCAACGTGCCAGGATCCAGGATGAGTCGATGCTCTATGAGCATAAAAAACATAACGGTGAGCTGCCGATCGTGGGGGTCAACACCTTCCTCAATCCGCGTGCCGACGAAGAAGACTTCACCTCCACGGGGGAGCTGGCCCGGGCGACGAAAGAGGAAAAGGAACAGCAGATCTTCAATCTGCGCGCCTTTCAGGAACATAATAAAGGCAGGGCACCGGCGGCGCTGAAACGGCTTCAGGATACGGCCATTGCCGGCGGCAACATCTTTGCCGAGCTGATGGAAACGGTCAAGGTGGCTTCTTTGGGGCAGATTTCCCATGCCTTGTATGAAGTCGGCGGAAAATATAGACGAAACATGTAGACGGGCGTACTCTGCCGACCATAAATTATTCTGTACGGAGAAAACGATCATGCTGACACAGACAGAAGCGATGCAAAGAGTGACCACCATGCAGGCGCAGCTTCAGGCCAAAGGGGTGGACGGGGCGCTGTTTATCTTTCCAATCGACGTGTTTTACTTCTCCGGAACCCGTCAGAACTCAACCCTCTGGATTCCGGCAGCCGGAGAACCGGTTCTGCTGGTGCGCAAGAGCCTGTCCCGCGCCAGGGTGGAGAGTGTCCTGGCCGATATCAGGCCGTTCCCCTCAAGCAAGGAGTTCCCGGCCCTGTTTGATGAACAGGTGCGAAAGATCGGATTTACCTTTGACGTGGCGCCGGTTCAGCAGCTTAACTACTATTCAAAATTGCTGCCGGGGCGCGAGTTCGTCGATATTTCGGCAGCCAACCGCGAAGTCCGCTCGGTCAAATCGGCCTATGAACTTGAGCAGCTCAAATTCTCCGGTGACACGCTCTGTTCGGTGTTCAAGCAGGTGCCGCAGTTTCTCAAGGAAGGTATGCGCGAACTTGACCTGGCGGCGGAATTCGAGCATCGGCTCCGCGTGGTCGGCAATGAGGGGTATATCCGCATGCGCGCCTTCAACCAGGAGCTGTTCATGGGGCTGGCTCTGTCCTCGGGGGCCGCTTCGTATGGTTTCTTCGATGGGGCCGTTACCGGGCGCGGGCTGTCAAATGCCGCGCCGCAGGGCTCTTCAACGCAGGTGATCGGCCGCAATGAGCCGGTTTTCCTCGATTATACCGGCGTGTTCAACGGCTATATCATTGACATGACCCGCATGTTCGTGATCGGATCGCTCGATCCGGAGTTGCAGCGCGCGTTTGACCTGTCGCTGGAGATACAGTCCCATCTTCAGCAGGCGCTGAAGCCGGGCGCTATCTGTGAAGAGCTGTTTCTTCAGGCAGTCGCCATGGCGGAAAAAGGGGGGCTTGGCGCTCACTTCATGGGGATGCCGGGGGAACAGGCCCGTTTTGTCGGTCATGGCGTCGGTCTCGAACTTGACGAGTTCCCGGTGCTCGCACAGGGTTTCAAGGTGCCGCTACAGGCCGGCCAGACGATTGCGATAGAGCCCAAGTTTGTCTTCCCTGACAAGGGTGTAATCGGTATCGAAAACACCTTTGCCGTATCGAAAGATGGCGGGGTAAAGTTGACCGATATCGATGACCGGATCGTCTTTTTATAACAGCTTCCCGTACTCCGCCCTTATCCGGCCCGGCCTTGCCGTGGCATCATCACACTGCGGGACGTGCAGCTCTGCGCGTCCCGCCCCTCCTCTCCAAACAGTACTTGCAAATTTCGTATAAAAGAATAATGTATAATTACGTTATAAATGTGGTTGACGTGCACGTAAGCAAAATGTATTGTTTGAGCCATTAAAAACAAGTACGGAGGCAGCCATATGAAAGAACAGGTCTATGTAATCGATGGCGTGAGAACGCCATTCGGCTCTTTTGGCGGAGTGCTGTCGGATGTTGCTGCACCGCAGTTGGCGGCCACGGCGATAACCGGATTGCTGAACCGGAACGGGCTGTCTCCTGAGGCGGTGGACGAAGTCATTCTTGGCCAGGTGCTTTCCGGCGGCTGCGGTCAGGCTCCTGCCCGCCAGGCGATGCGGGCGGCCGGAGTGCCGGATGCAGTCCCCGCCATGACGGTCAACAAGGTCTGCGGCAGCGGTCTGAAGGCGATAATGCTGGGAAGCGATTCGATACAGCTGGGCAACGCCGGAGTAGTGCTGGCCGGCGGCATGGAAAACATGTCGCTCGCCCCCTATTTCCTGAAGAAAGCCCGGACCGGTTTCCGCATGGGCAACGGCGAACTGTTTGACCTGATGGTTCACGACGGCCTGACCGACCCTTACTCCGGACGGCATATGGGTGAAATCGGCGAGGAGAGTGCCGAACGTAACTCCCTGAGCCGTGCCGAACAGGATGATTGGGCGGCGCGCTCTTTCCGGTTGGCGCAGCAGGCGATCAAGGAGGGTACTTTCAAGGACGAAATAGCAACCGTAACCAAGAAGGGACGTGGTGCCGAGATCATCATCAGCGAGGATGAAGAACCGCTGCGGAGTGACCCCGCCAATCTGCCGAAACTGAAAAGTGTTTTTAAAAAAGAGGGCACCATCACCGCGGGCAACGCCTCTTCCATAGCAGACGGTGCCGCAGTGCTTCTGCTGGCCGGCGCGGATGCCGTCAACCGGTACAAGCTCAAACCTCGGGCACGGATCGTGGCATCCGCCACGGAGAGCCGTCATCCCGATTATTTTCCCGATGCTCCGGTTGGCGCAATCAAGAAAGCGTGTGAGCGGGCCGGACTGTCGCTGGCAGATATCGACCTGTTTGAAATTAACGAGGCGTTTGCCTCCGTGACCTTGACCGCGATCAAGGAACTCCAACTCGACCCCGACAAGGTCAACGTCAATGGCGGCGCCTGCGCTATCGGTCATCCGATCGGCGCCAGCGGCGCACGCTTGGCGGTGACGCTTGTCCGGGAACTGCACAAACGCAATCTGCGCTACGGTCTGGCCACTCTCTGCATCGGCGGCGGCGAAGCTGTTGCGGTTATTTTCGAGAAAATTTGAGGAGGGTTTGGATGATTACAACCGTTGGAGTTCTCGGGGCAGGGCAGATGGGCAACGGCATTGCCCACGTGTTTGCACAGTACGGCTACCGGGTGGTGCTGTTTGATATCGCCCAGGCGCAGCTGGACAAGGCGCTGGCAACCATCGGCCAGAACCTGGAGCGCCAGGCGAAAAAAGGGGCAATTGCTGAAGCGCTGGTTGGCGAAACGCTCGGGCGGATCGTCACTACTCAGGATATGGCCGGCCTGGCGGATGTCGATATTGCCGTGGAAGCGGTTTCCGAGAACGAGGCGCTCAAGCTGGAAATCTTCCGCAAGCTGGACGGCATAGTGAAAGCCGGGGCGATTCTGGCATCGAACACCTCTTCCATCCCGATCACAAAAATTGCCTCGGTGACCGGCCGTCCCGACAGGGTGATCGGCATGCATTTCATGAATCCGGTGCCGGTCATGAAACTGGTTGAAGTGATTCGTGGCCACGCCACCAGCGAAGAAACTTTTGCTCAGACCGCTGCGCTGGTCGCACGGCTCGAAAAGGAAATGGCGGTCTCCCAGGATTATCCCGGCTTTATCGTGAATCGCGTCCTCATCCCGATGATCAACGAGGCGATCTTTGCCCTGTACGAAGGGGTTGCCAGCGCCGAAGATATCGACAAGGGGATGAAGCTCGGCACCAACCAGCCGATGGGGCCGCTGACCCTGGCGGATTTCATTGGGCTGGACACGGTGCTGGCCATTGCCAACGTCCTGTATGACGGTTTCAAGGATCCCAAATACCGTCCCTGTCCGCTGCTGGTCAAGATGGTGAATGCGGGGCATCTGGGCCGCAAATCCGGAAGAGGGTTTTACAGTTATTAGTGAAAACCGGTCTCACGCGGAGACGCAGAGAACGCGGAGAAAGTCATAAGCAAATGATTTATGGTTTAAGTCAAAGACGTTACATTTTTTTATCCTGGTTTGCTCCGCATTCTCCGCGTCTCTGCGTGAAATGCTTTTTATTTCGGCTTGCCTGGATTAAGGAGAGAAAAAATGGAATACAAGAATCTGTTGATTGAAACCGTTGACGGCATCACGACTCTGACGGTCAACCGGCCGCAGGTGCTGAATGCGCTCAACAGCGAAGTCGTGCAGGAGCTGGAGTGTGCTCTGTACGAACTTGACCTGGATAGTGCGGTCAAGGCGGTTGTGGTGACCGGTGCGGGAGAGAAAGCCTTTGTTGCCGGTGCTGATATCAAGGAGATGGCCGGAATGTCGTCGTTTGATGCGCATGACTTTTCCCGCAGGGGTCAACGCCTGATGCTCCTGATGGAGCGGATGCGTAAGCCGGTCATTGCCGCTGTCAACGGCTATGCGCTGGGCGGGGGGCTTGAGCTGGCGCTGGCCTGTGACTTCATCTATGCCTCGGAAAAAGCCAAGTTCGGTTTCCCCGAGGTCGGCCTGGGCGTGATCCCCGGTTTCGGTGGTACCCAGAACCTGGCGCGCCTGATCGGCCCGAACAAGGCCAACGAACTGGTCTTTTCTGGCCGGATCATCGGCGCCGCACAAGCCTGTGAATGGGGAATCGTCAACGAACTCTGTGCTCCGGAAGAACTGCTGTCACGGGCTCTGGACACCGCACGGGAGATCGCCGCCAAAGGGCCGCTGGGGGTGGCATATGCCAAAGATGCCATTGCCAATGGTCTGAATATGACGAAAGAAGATGGTTTCCGTTACGAAGCCTCCTTGTTCGGCGTGTTGTTCGCCACCGGCGACCAGCGCGAGGGGATGGGGGCTTTTCTCGAAAAACGTTCGACAAACTTCACGGGCAAATAAAACTACGACAGGGGGGAACACAATGAATTTCGAACTGAGCCAGGATCACAAGGTGTTGCAGTCTGCGGTGCGTGACTTTGTTGAGAAGGAAATCAAGCCGATTGCCATGAAGATCGACGAAGAGCATATGATCCCCGACACCCTGGTCGCGAAGATGGGGGAGATGGGGCTGCTCGGCAGCTATCTCCCGGAAGAGTACGGCGGGGCGGGGCTTGACATGCTTTCCTACGCCATCGTGGTTGAGGAAGTCTCCAAGGCCTGCGGTTCCAGCGGCGTCCTGATCTCGGCCCATACGTCACTCTGCAGCGGTCCGATCTATACCTTTGGGACCGAGGAGCAGAAGAAGAAATGGCTTCCCCCCCTGAACTCCGGCGACATCATCGGCTGTTTCCTGCTGACCGAGCCCGACGCCGGCAGCGATGCCGGGGCGATCTCAACCACCTATACGCGTGACGGTGACGACTACATCATCAACGGCGCCAAGATGTTCATCACCAACGGCGGCTACAAGGGGACCGGCGTCATTTTCGCCACTTCAGACAAAAACCTCAAGCACAAGGGGGTTTCGGCTTTTATCATCGACCTGCAGTCCCACGGTGTCGTGATCCTGAAGAACGAGAAGAAAATGGGTATCCGCGGCAGCTACACCACCGCCTTTGCTTTCGACAACGTCCGTATCCCCGTCGCCAACCTGCTGGGGCAGGAAGGGCAGGGGTTCAAGATCGCCATGGACACCCTTAACGGCGGCCGCATCGGCATCGCTTCCCAGGCTTTGGGGATTGCCGAGGGAGCCTTTGCGCTGGCGCTGGCCTATTCCAAGGAGCGCAAACAGTTCGGCGCGCCGATCTGCGACCTGCAGGCCATCCAGTTCAAGCTGGCCGACATGTACGCAAAGATCGAGACCAGCAAGCTGATGACCTACAAGGCGGCCTGTCTCAAGGATGCCAAGAAAAGCTATACGATGGAATCGGCCATGTGCAAGATGCTCGCCTCCGAAGCCGCGACCTTTGTGACCAAGGAGGCAATCCAGATCCACGGAGGCTACGGTTTTATCTGCGATTACGAAGTGGAGCGGATGTACCGCGATGCCAAGATCACCGAAATATACGAGGGGACCAACGAAGTTCAGCGGGTTGTTATTTCAAAGCTGCTCCTTTCGTAATTCGGCACATTCTTAATACTTGACATGCGCGTTAAGTAGAATTATAAGCATTGTAGCAGGTATCAAATCATCCGAGGTGTTACCGTGGAAGCTACCCGTCAAATTTACTGGAATGTCGGTCACGGCGTTGTCATCCCGATGTATATTCTGGCCGGTGCCGCCTTCGGGTACCTGGCGTGGGGATTCTGGCAGCGTCTGCCGATCTGGCGTCAGGGGAAACCGCTTGACCGGTGGGATCGCTACGACGAGCGGGTCAAGCGGATGCTGTGCGAAGTTTTCAGTCAGGTAAAGATCTTCCGGGTCACCGACGGCGGAGTTTTTCATGCGCTGTTTTTCTGGAGTTTCCTGACTCTCTTTGTCGGCACGCTGCTGGTCATGTTCCAAGCCGACTTCTTTACGCCGTTGCTGCAGCTTAATCTGCTCTCCGGTGAATTCTACAAGGCGTTCTCGCTGGTGCTGGATATCGCCGGGGGTCTGGCCATTGTCATGCTGGCCGGGCTCTTTATCCGCCGCTTTGTGGTGCAGCCCAGGGGGCTGGAAATAGTCAGGGACGACTATATCGTCCTGCAACTGCTCTTTGCGATCCTGGTCACCGGGTTCCTCATCGAAGGGGCCCGCATGGCCGCCACCGAACTCCAGCAGAACCCGGAGCTGGCCCGTTTTTCCCCCGGCGGTCTGCTGATCGGCCAGCTCTTCACCACCATGACGCCGGGAACCCTGCTGGTAACCCACAAAATTCTCTGGTGGGTCCATTTCGCTCTGGTGCTCGGCTTCTTCTGCGCCATCCCCTACACCAAGCTGCGTCACATCTTCACCACCAGCGTCAACGCTTTTCTGGCTCCTTTTGAAGCGAAAGGGTACATCGCCACCATCAACATGGAAGACGACACGGTCGAGCAGTTCGGCGCCGCTGCTATTACCGACCTGACCTGGAAAGATATCTTCGACGCCGACGCCTGCACCTCCTGCAAGCGCTGTCAGGACCGCTGCCCGGCCTACGCCACCGATAAACCGCTCTCCCCGATGAAGATCGTCCATCAGATCGGCGAACTGGCCGAAGGGAATCCGGCCGGCAATCTGATCGAAACCGTCAGTCAGGATGCCCTCTGGGCCTGCACCACTTGTCGCGCTTGCCAGGATATCTGTCCGGCCGATATCGAGCATGTTAACAAGATCCTCGAAATGCGCCGCAGCCTGACTCTCATGGACGGTGCCTTCCCCGGCGACGAAGTCCGCACCGCCATCAACAACATCGAAGTCAACGGCAATCCCTTTGGCCTTGCCTATGCGTCTCGTGCCGACTGGGCGGAGGGGCTGGATGTGAAGGTCATGGCGCAGGATGCCGATGTCGATATTCTCTACTTTGCCGGCTGCTTTGCCTCTTTTGACAAGCGGAACCAGGCGGTGGCCAGAAACTTTATCACCATCTGCAATGCCGCCGGAATCAAGGTCGGCATCCTCGGCAAGGAAGAAAAATGCTGCGGCGAACCGCCCCGCAAGCTGGGGAACGAATACCTCTACCAGATGACCGCCAACGAAAACATCGAGGTGATCAAGGGGTATAACGTCAAGAAGATCGTGACCACCTGTCCGCACTGTTTCAACACCCTGGCCCGCGACTATCAGGACCTCGGTTTCGATGTTCCGGTCGAACATTACAGTACCTATCTCAAAGCCCTGCTGGACGGCGACCGGCTCAAGCTGACACCGGAGCCGTTCAACTTCACCTATCACGATTCCTGCTATATCGGCCGCTACATGGACATCATCGATCAACCGCGAGCGATCCTCGCTCAGGCTGGCGGGGCGATCATTGAAATGGCCCAGAACGGCTACGACAGTTTCTGCTGCAGCGCCGGCGGCGGGCGGATCATCGCAGAGGAAAAGCTGGGGAGCAAGATCAGCGAAGCCAGGATCAAGATGGCCACCGATACCGGAGCGCCATTGCTGGTTTCCAACTGCCCCTTCTGTCTGACCATGTTCGAGGACGGCATTAAAACCGGCGGGGCTGAGGGGCAGATCCGGGTCAGGGATCTGGCTGAAATTGTGGCGGAGCGAATTGAATTGTAGGGACAAATATTGTAGGGGCAATTCATGAATTGCCCCTACGGAAGATACATTACGGAGGTAACATCATGAAACTTCTCGTCTGCATCAAACAGGTCCCGGATATGGAGTCCCGCTTTAAGCCGGATGCGGCCGGAGTATGGTTCGCCGAAACCGACCTCGCCTTTCGCATGAACGAATATGACGAATACGCGGTGGAACAGGCCGTGCAACTGCGGGAGAAACTGGGTGACGGGTGCGAACTGACGGTCCTCTCCATCGGCCCTGACCGCGTTGTCGAGGCGATCAAAAAAGCGCTGGCCATGGGGTGCGACAATGCGGCCCACATTCAGGACCCGGCGGCATCAGGTAAAGACCCGTGGCAGATCGCCTCGATCATTGCCGCCTATGCCAAAGACAAGGGTTTTGACCTCATCTTCACCGGCATGCAGTCGCAGGATCGCGGTTCGGCACAGGTTGGCGTCACGGTGGCCGAACTGCTCGGCATTGCCAGCACCAGCACGATCGTCGGCTTCGACTACGACAACGGAACCATAACCGCCAAACGTGAGCTGGAGGGGGGCATCAAGGGCGTTGTCAAAATGAAGACTCCGGCGCTGGTTACCTGTCAGCTGGGGCTCAATATCCCGCGCTATCCGACGCTTCCCAACATCATGAAGGCCAAGAAGAAAGAGATTGCCGCGATTCCGGTCGCTGACCTGCTCAACGCCGATTCGCTGGCAACCACGACCAGTTTTCATCCACCGGCCAAAAAAGGTGGCGGCATTGTCCTGGAAGGGGATGTGGCTGATCAGGTGGATAAGTTGATAGCGATCCTTAAAGACAAAACCGCGGTATTGAGATAGGAGATGGCCATGAAAACATTATTGATCGGCGAATACCGCGAAGGGAAACTGCTGGACTCGACCTACGAACTGTTCGGTTTTGCCGGGCAGCTTGGCGCTGAAACCGCCCTGCTGCTGGTGGGAAGTGAAACACAACTCCCGGCCTACGGCGGCACCCTGTATCTGGCCGATGCGGCGGCCTGCGGAGAATATAATCCGGACCTGCACAAGAAGCTGGTTCTCGAAGCGGTGCAGAAGGAGAACCCGGACTATATCGTCTTTGTCCACTCGTCATACGGCTGGGATCTGGCACCACGTGTTGCCGCTGCCCTGAAAATAGCGCAGGTGTCGGAAGTTGTTGCTCTTGCTGACGGTGGCTTTGAAGTCGGCTGCTGCAACGCCAAGATGCGCCGTACCGTCAAGCCGGCCTCCGCCAGAGCGGTGGTAACGATTCAGGCAGGAGCCTTTCCGGTGCTGCAGCCGGGAGGTTCACCGGCTGTTCAGAAGCTGACTTCTGATGGCGGCGCTGCCCTGGAGTTTGTCGGTTATGAAGCGGCCGAAAAGAAGGATGTTGATCTGGCCAAGGCTGAGGTTATCGTCTCGGCCGGACGAGGGGTCGGCAAGAAGGATAATATTCCGGTTATCGCTGCCCTGGCTGCGGCGCTTGGCGGTGAACTGGGCGCCAGCCGGCCGGTTGTCGATGCCGAGTGGGTCAGTCACAGCCACCAGGTCGGCACCACCGGGCAGACGGTGTCGCCGAAACTGTAC
>MGZJ01000002.1:28818-33801 GCA_001802645.1 Geobacteraceae bacterium GWC2_53_11
CGGGATGAAGAAGTCTGATTTCATCATTGCCATCAATAAGGACAAGGATGCCCCGATCGGAGAAATAGCCGATGTGCTGGTCGTGGCTGATGTCATGCAGTTTGTTCCGGCCCTGACAGCAAAGCTGGCGCGGTAATCTTCATCTTGACTTCTCCTGCTTTTACGGTGAAACTTGTTCTCTGGTAATTTTCCGAGATGAAGTGAGGGTGTTGTTGTGACTTTAAATGCCATGGAGGATTTCAGGCGGGACCTCGGCTACCACGTGGTGCGGGGCGACGACGGCCAGATCGTTTTGACGGCCCACCTGAAAGACCGCTTTCATGATGTCCGGATGGAAGTTATCGCCGACTATGAAACTCTTGCGATAACTGCCGCCCGGGTCAACTTTGTTCGACACCCGTCGGTGGATTGTCCCAACGTTGCCTGGCGCATGGAACGGCTGGTCGGGTTTGTTATCGGAAAGGGGCTTAACCGAAAGCTGCAGGAGACGTTCGGCGGCGGGGAAGGGTGCGGCAATCTGCGGGTCATGCTGCAGGGACTGCTGCCGCTGGCAATCAACGTCAAGGCTGCCTCCGGTTTTACCGATGAACAGGAGATGCTTGATTCCATCAAAAAACGTCTAGCCGGGAGTTGCGCCGGGTATCCACGGCGCTCGGAATAACTTATTATGCGGCATTCAAACAGGTGTTCCTTCGTGAGTGAGGGGATGCCTGTTTTTGTGCCGGGATGCTTGACGCAGAAGTTTTCTATCTGATACAAAAGAACAACTGAACTATACAAAGGATGCCAGGCGATGTCGTATATAACCATTGATGAAGCGCGCTGCAAGGGGTGTGGACTTTGCACCTTAGCATGCCCGAAAAAGCTGGTTGTCATGAGTGAAATCCCCAATAGTCTCGGATATACCGTGGCGGTCTTTTCTGGGCCGGAACAATGTACCGGCTGCGCCTTGTGTGCCGAGATGTGTCCGGATGTCGCCATTACGGTTTTCAAGGAGTGACGGATATGCCAGTCGCATCTTCGGAAAAAATATTTGTCAAAGGGAACGAGGCGGTCGCCATGGCGGCACTTGAGGCCGGCTGCCGCTGCTACTTCGGCTATCCGATCACCCCGCAGAGCGATATTCCGGAATATCTGTCGCGTGAGTTGCCCGGTCTGGGAGGAGAGTTCCTGCAGGCCGAGAGCGAGATCGGCGCCATCAACATGCTGCTGGGTGCTTCAGCCACAGGTGTCAGAGCCATGACATCATCGTCGGGCCCCGGAATATCCCTCAAGCAAGAGGGGATTTCGTACATGGCCGGTTCGGAGCTTCCCGGCGTTATCGTCGATATCATGCGCCAGGGACCGGGGCTCGGAGGAATCGATGCCTCCCAGGCCGATTATTTTCAGGCGACGCGCGGCGGAGGGCATGGCGGGTACCGCATCATCGTGCTCGCGCCCAACTCGGTTCAGGAAATGTATGACCTGACCATGCTGGCGTTCGACCTTTCCGACATCTACCGCATGCCGGCCATGGTGCTTGCCGATTCGGTCATCGGCCAGATGAAGGAGTCCATCGTCGCCAATCCCCGTCCTGCTGTGGCTTTGCCGGACAAGGATTGGGTCGTACGGGGGAGGAAGGACGGGACGCCGCAAAACATTGTCAAATCACTCAAGCTGGGTGACGGCGAGATGGAGAAGTTCCACTGGATGATGCATGCCCGCTATCAGGAACTGGCCGACAAGGAAAACCGCTGGGAAGAGGTTCAGACCGATGACGCTGAGCTGATTGTGACGGCCTTTGGTTCCACGTCGCGCATTGCCCGGACAGCGGTTGCCATGGCCCGCGAGGCCGGCCTGAAAGTCGGCCTGATGAGGCCGATCACCCTGTTTCCGTTTCCCAAAACGGCATACGCAAAACTTTCTGAACGGTGCAAGCTGTTTCTCGATATCGAGTTGTCCACCGGCCAGATGGTTGACGACGTACGCCTCTCCGTGGCCCGTGATGCCGATGTCCTTTTCTATGGCCGCCCCCCCGGGACTGGGTCGCTGCCGACGCCGGAAGAACTTTTCGAACAAATCAAGAAAAACTATCAGGCCCGTTCCTGAACAGCCGAGGACATATATCATGACACAGGTATTTACCAGGCCGGAAAGCCTGAAAGATGTCGCAACCCACTTCTGTCCCGGCTGCAACCATGGTTCGGTCCACCGCTTGGTTGCCGAAGCGCTGGACGAATTCGGTATTCGTGACCAGACCATCGGAGTTGCTTCGGTCGGCTGTTCGGTGTTTCTCTACGGCTATTTCGATATTGATGTCATCGAGGCTCCGCATGGCCGTGCACCGGCTGTTGCTACCGGCGCCAAGCGAGCTCGTCCCGACCGGATTGTCTTCACCTATCAGGGTGATGGCGACCTGGCCGCCATTGGCATGTCCGAGATCATTCATGCCGCCAATCGCGGCGAGGATCTCACGGTGATCTTCGTCAACAACACGACCTACGGCATGACCGGAGGCCAGATGGCACCCACTACCATGCCGGGGCAGAAAACATCCACCTCTCCCTATGGGCGCGACGTTGCAAAGGACGGGGCTCCGTTCAAGATGGCAGAGTTGCTCTCCAACCTGGACGGCGTGGCATTCTCGGCGCGGGTTGCGCTTAACAGCCCTAAAAACATCCTTCAGGCCAAGAAGATGATCAAGACTGCCTTCCGCTATCAGGTGGAAAAGAAAGGCTTCTCATTTATCGAGGCGCTCTCTTCCTGCCCGACCAACTGGGGGATGAATCCTCTAGCGGCCAATCAGCGGGTGACGGACGAAATGATCCCGTACTTCCCGTTGGGTGTTTATAAAAATACCGCAAATCTGTAGGTTGGAGATACTTATGCGCTACGATGTTTTTTTTGCCGGCTACGGTGGGCAGGGTGTGCTGCTGGCCGGTAACCTGCTGTCATACGCGGCAATCCATGAAGGAAAGAATGTTTCGTTTTTCCCTTCCTATGGTGTTGAAAAACGGGGCGGAGCGGCCATGTGCACAGTTGTCTTTGCCGATGGCGACACAGGATCACCGGTTGTCGGAAATCCTTCTGTTGCGGTGCTGCTTAACCAGCTCTCGTTTGATAAATTTGCCTCTCATGTCAAACAGGGGGGCATCTGCATCATTAACTCAAGTCTGGTCGATACCACGGGAGTTGCCCTGCCGGGAGTTGAAGTCGTTCCGGTGCCGATGAATCAGATCGCGCTTGAGATGGGTGATGTCAGAATGGTCAACATGATCGCGTGTGGCGCATATATAGAAAAATCCGGGGCATTACAGGAGTCGTCGCTGGGGGCGGCGTTGAAAAAAGCTCTTCCCGAGCGCAACCACAAGTTGATACCTGCCAACATAAAAGCGATAGAAGCTGGTATTCTTGCGGCACGCGGCTAAAAAGTCTTGACGCCGCAGGTCTGATTTGTTACAAAAGGTGCTCTTCACTTTAGGGGTATCGCCAAACGGTAAGGCAACGGCCTCTGACGCCGTCATCTCTTGGTTCGAATCCAGGTACCCCTGCCAATCATTGGCTAGCTTTTTTGCTAGTAGATTATATACAAGCCCCATGTTCCTTTTGAACATGGGGCTTTGTCTTGTTCTGGGTGTCAGTTAATGCAGAATAATGCCTCATATGGGGTGACGATTTGAGGATACGGGGTTAAGAAAGTATGTGAGGTGAACCAGATAAATATATTGTGTAATATTATCATCATGTTACATAGTAATTAGAACTTGGCATGACATGTGCTCTTAGTAATGACAGATTCGCAAAATTATACGGAGGTATTACCCATGAAAAAAGTTCTGTCCACAATCGTTGCTGCTCTCGTTGCTATGTCTTTCTCTGCTGTAGTTTTCGCTGCTGATGCTGCTCCTGCTGCTGCTCCTGCTGCTGACGCAAAGCCTGCTGTAGAGAAAAAAGAAGTAAAGAAAGTAAAGAAAGCTAAAAAAGCAAAAAAAGCTAAAGCAGAAAAGAAAGAAGCAGCTCCTGCTGCTGAAGCTGCTCCTGCTGCTAAGTAATTCCATTTTTATATGGTTTAAAAAGGCCACATCTTCGGATGTGGCCTTTTTTTATGTGTGCCAAGTGGCTGCTGGGTTTCTATCTGGCTCTTGAAAGGCTGTTGGTAACAAAAGGGGCAAAGCAGTTATTCACTCTGCTTTGCCCTGTCGTTTTGTATTCTCTGTGATGAATAATTCTGGAGGTTTCCCTCCCGTTAACTACTCAGCCAGCCGTGTCATGGCCCTGAATTTCTTGTAGCGGCTTTCCACGAGTTCGTCACCCGAAAGCTTGTTCAGCTCGGTCAGGTTACGGGCAATCGCCTCTTTCATGTTGGCAGCGGTTGCTTCGTGGTCGCGATGGGCCCCGCCGACCGGTTCCTTGATGATTTCGTCGATGACACCCAGTTTGATGATGTCTTTCGCTGTTGGCTTGAGTGCTTCGGCGGCCTGGGCACCTTTGGTTCCGTCCGACCAGAGGATGGCGGCGCACCCTTCCGGTGAGATAACGGCATAGACGGAATGTTCCAGCATCAGGATGCGGTCGCCGACCGCGATGGCCAATGCGCCACCTGAGCCACCTTCGCCGGTGATGCAGACGATGATTGGAGTACGCAGGCTCGCCATCTCGCGCAGGTTGCGGGCGATGGCCTCGGCCTGGCCGCGTTCTTCGGCGCCGATGCCGGGATACGCGCCGGGGGTATCGACAAAAGTAACCACCGGCAGCTTGAACTGTTCCGCCATCTGCATCAGGCGGAGCGCCTTGCGGTATCCTTCCGGATTGGGCATGCCGAAGTTGCGATACACCTTCTCCTTGGTATCACGCCCCTTCTGGTGGCCGATAACCATCACCGGTTGGCCGTTAAAGCGTGCCAAACCGCCGACGATGGCATGATCGTCTCCGTAGTTCCGGTCGCCGTGCAGTTCGACAAACTCGGTGAACATGAGGTTGATATAGTCCTGGGTAAAGGGACGA
>MGZJ01000002.1:33852-36003 GCA_001802645.1 Geobacteraceae bacterium GWC2_53_11
GGTTGGCAAAAATATCAGCTCTCATCTCTTCAACACGACTTTCAAGAGCGGTCACGTCTGTAGCAATGTCGAGACCGGCGCCAGCCAATGCGTTCAGCTCCTCAATTTTCTTTTCCAGCTCAACAATAGGCTTTTCAAATTCAAGATAAAACTGGGCTGCCATAGTAACACCTCTTGGATTTTTGCCACAGAGTCACAGAGACTCAGAGAAAAACGAAGAAAAAATTTAGCAGGGATGAACAGGATATCGAGGATGAAAGCAATAAAACAAAATTACATGATATCCCGTTTTGTCCCTGTAACAAAGGTTTTTCTCCGTGTCTCCGTGTCTCTGTGGCAGAAATTAATTTTTACTCTCACTCAAAAGTGGCGGCATTATACCCTAACAGCCGTTCTACTTCCAGCCTTAATTCATCACTGGCCGCAACGGTCATTGTGGATGCTAACGGCATGATGGCGCGGCTCCGTCCCGGAATCAAAAACTGGATGGAAGTCGGCACACTACCCGGATGGCGTTCGATGACCTCCTTGAGGAGGGGGATGCGTTCCGGCTGGATTTCCTCCATGCGCAGGACGAACGACACTTTTTTTGTGGTCTGGGCCCGCGCTTCGGAGAGCAGTTTGACATCGCCTGCCGGGCCACGGTCACGTTGGAATTTCCTGCCGTTATTCTCTTCGCCCCCCTTCATGAGCAGCACCTTGCACCCTTTTTCCCCTTTTTCCAGTTTGCCGATGACGAGCAGCGGGTCGTCGGATTTCAGCAGGCTGGAGGTGGTGGCGTAGATATCGGAAAAGACCGTGATCTCGACCGAGCCGGTCAGGTCTTCAATGGTGACGAAGGCCATCCGGTCACCTTTCTTGGTGGTAATCTCCTTGAAGGCGGAGACGATACCGCAGATGCGCACTTCGCTCCCCTCTGCCATTTCCACCATGGTGGCAATGGCGGTGTTGGAGAGGCGCTTGATGTCATCAATGTAGCGGTCGAGCGGGTGGCCGGTAATCAGGAAGCCGAGCGCCTCCTTCTCCAGAGCCAGTTTCTCCTTGTCATGCCATTCCGGGGTGTTGGGGAGCTTCATGCTGCCGTTGGTACTCCCTTTGGCCACCTCTTCCGTGCCAAACAGGGAAACCTGGGCGCTTGCCTTTTCTTCCTGGATCTTCTGGCCGTAATTTGTTGCCGCTTCCAGTCCCTCGAACTGGGCGGCGCGGGTCGCGCCGGTGGAGTCGAAGGCGCCGCACTTGATCAGTGATTCAATGACCCGCTTGTTGACCCGGCGCAGGTCTACCCGCTCGCAAAAATCGTACAGGCTCTTGAACGGCCCTTCCGTACGCGCTTCAAGGATGGCTTCGATGGCGCCGGTGCCGACGTTCTTGACCGCTCCGAGCCCGAAACGCATGGAGGTGCCGACCACGGTGAAGGAGAGCCCTGATGTATTGATATCGGGCGGCAGCACCTCGATCCCCTGCTCGCGGCAGTCGCTGATATTCTTGACGACCTTGTCGGTGCTGTCCATGTCGCAGGTCAACAATGCAGCCATGAATTCGACCGGGTAGTGCGCTTTCAGGTAGGCGGTCTGGTAGGCGATCAGGGCGTAGGCAGCCGAGTGGGATTTGTTGAAGCCGTACTCGGCGAACTTGGCCATCTGGTCGAAGATCGCTTCGGCCTTTTTGGTATCGATCTTCAGCTCTTTGGCACCGGTCAGGAAGGTGTCCTTCTGGCGCTCCATCTCCTTGGCGTCCTTCTTACCCATGGCGCGGCGCAGCAGGTCTGCCTGTCCGAGCGAATAGCCGGCCAGGGTACGGGATATCTGCATGACCTGTTCCTGGTAGACGATGACGCCGTAGGTGTCTTTCAGGATAGGTTCCAACTCCGGGAGATCAAAGACCACCTTCTGGCGGCCATGCTTGCGCTCGATGAAGTCGTCCACCATGCCGCATCCGAGCGGGCCGGGACGGTAGAGGGCGCAGGCAGCGATGACGTCCTCGAAGCAGGAGGGCTTCAGCTTGACGAGCATTTCCTTGATGCCGCTCGACTCCAGCTGGAAGACCCCGGTGGTGTTGCCGACACTGATCAGATCGTAACTGGCCTGGTCATCGTCGCGCAGTGTGGTGATGTCGAACTCCGGCATGTTCACCCGCACCAGTTTGACGGCG
>MGZJ01000002.1:36090-36191 GCA_001802645.1 Geobacteraceae bacterium GWC2_53_11
TTGATCGAGCCGGTCTTCTGGTCCTTGTACAGTGGCAGGAACTCTTCCAGCTGGTCCGGGGCGACCACGACAGCAGCGGCATGGGTCGAGGCGTGGCGGGT
>MGZJ01000003.1:0-14944 GCA_001802645.1 Geobacteraceae bacterium GWC2_53_11
GAATCGAATCGGAATGCTGGCCGGATTCCTACCGGAAAGGTGGACGCTTTCAAGCCGGAATGGTGGACGGATTCGTCCGGAATACGCATCGAGACCACCGGCCGATCCGCCCACGCAAACTACAGGAAAGTTTTTTGCAACAATCTGGGCATTCATTTGCAATTACCTCTTCTGACATCAATATAATCAGTATAAGAGGTAAACCCAATCTAAGCTATTACAAAAAGGTTTAGATTCAGGACAACCTCATGAAGCGATCTGAAGCACTCCCAAAGAATCGCCACACACTGCATAGCCTTTTCCTTCTGAGTGTCTCACGGAGCGCTACAGTAGCTTTCATCTACCATCCTGGGCATCAACCAGATCCCTATGTCCTCTTTCAGACCCTCTTCTTCATATATACTCCTCTTGCAGTAACTTGGAGGTAGTCAGGCCAATAAAGACAAGGCTATGCGGGACTCGTGCTTGGAAGTTCAACTAGAGGCTCGGCCAACTGGTGCGGCCAAATAGGGAGAACTGCAGCCGATCACTACGGCTACAGGAGGTGGAGGATGTTATTTTTTATTGAGAGTCCAAATGCTGACAATGGAGCCTTCACTCAGCATTACCGTGTAATCTCCATAAACGCGAGTATACGATGTCCCGTAAGCCACTTGATTTGTGGTTGGACTCAACATATTGCTTGAGGTATGAGCTTTAACACTATCTGGGGCGCCGAGCTGTGTCTCCAGCGTTTGCTGTGACATGCCGATATAGATTTCCTTACCATTGATCTGCGCTTTACTGAATGTTGAGTACTGGCTTGATCCTGCACACCCAGCCATCAACAGCATTGCTCCGATGACAACTAACTTCTTCATAGTGCCTCCTTTTAATTTGATTGGTCCTCTTGCCACTGCCACCCCTGCCTCATTCAAAATTTCTGGGTCGAACAAGCTGACAATTGACGCAGCCGTATTTTCGTTCCTCAACTTATCCAGCGTTACTTCACTGAAGTCAATTTTATTAACCTGACGCTCACCATACATAAGGGGACTTCAAGAGACTGATTGAAATATGAAGAAATCTAAAGCACTCACAAGGAATCGCCACACTCAGCTATAGCCTTTCCCTCTGGGCATCCCACAGAGCATTACAGGAGCTTTCATCTACCATCCTGAGTACCCTAAAGGAGGATTGACCGACTCGGTATCACTTCCACGCATCAAGCAAACTGAAGTCACATCCCTCCCAGCTTGCCTTGTCAATGGCTCTTTTCTTTAGTTTCAGCTCAAACACTTCTGTGTACTTGTTATGTGCTGATCTGGAATTGTGCTCATGGCCTGCTAAATCGCAGCGCATTTCAGAAGCGACACCACCCTGCTTTAAGGCATTGATAAAGTTGTGGCGCAATCCATGCAACCTTGCGGTACTCTCTTTCTCAACAAACTTGCTTTTAAGATTGTAGAACCATGCCGAAAACTTTTTCTGGTCTATTTGAATGAAGCCGTCATTCACATGATAATCCATGAACAAGAAAGGGTGTTGAAGTTGGTTCATTTCATTTCTGAAGCTTAGGAAACCGAAATCATGAAGAATGGACGGCAGCGGAACATCACGGATACCGGCTTTAGTTTTGGCATCTATTACCGCTATATACCAAATCCCATCATCGTTTAGCTTTACATCATCAATTCCAAGCCCCACAACTTCTCCGGCACGTAGTCCACATGTCAACGCAACCATAGTCGCCCAAAACTGCCATTTTGCAGTTTTCTTTCTGTTTCCGATGCACTTGAACAGGCCATTTAATTCAGCAACGGTAAGCGGCTGTACGTCGGCAGCATCATTCTTCAACTCTATTTTATATGGATGCTGAAGAATACCATAATTAACTGAAGCAAGTTTCAGAACATCAATTAGTATCCGATTCCTCTTTTCAATCGTAACGTGCTTAATATTCTTCTTCTGCTGGTCTGTGACGAATCTTTGAAGTTCTGAATTATTTAGCTTCCTAACGGCGTAGTCATCGCCATAGAACTTCCTGAAGCCATCTAGCACTATTACGTACTGTTCATAGGTCTTTCCCTTTTCCATCTTCACACGTCCACTAGAGGCTTTTGCCTGTAGCCAATCTTCTGCCGCCAGTTTAAGAGTAACCGGACGAACTTCCGCCACATGCTCCACTACCTTATCTCGGTAACTATAATCTTTGTTGCCTTCCAACCGGTTCGCAGTCTCTCGCATGGCTAAAATATAAACATAGGCAAAATCATCACGAAACTTTTCAAAGTCAGGTGATGTCTGATCAATACTAATGCCGTTATCATCAAGTACACCTTTGGCAAAATTTCCAACAAATTTCTTTTGTTTCTCTACATAAAATTCCTTTTGAATACCATCAGCAGCTTTTCTAAATTGGTCGGGAGATGACATCCCTCTATTGCAATCAGATATGTTGAGGTACTTCTGCAACTCACTTTCATATAATGTATCGCCTTCATGGAGCCTGTGATCATTCCCAGACTCCCGCAACTCCGAAAGCACGTCATCAATGTAATTCAAAAGTATAGCAGTCAACTGACTTCTGTTTATCATCCCTACCCTCACCATAAAAAAAAGGCTTTGTATGCCGTCTTGAAGCTTTCTGAGCAATACAATAGCCTGTCTCTTGTCCTTGGTCTTTAGTGACCTAACTATTTCGACGCGTCCAACAATCTTTTGAAACTCCACAGGTATAAAAAAACGAGCAGAAAATCTACTACCCCTTCTCATCAAATTGTCAGCCATGTTCCCTCCAATATCGTAACAAATATCGTTACAAGTCAGAATTATCAGAGGGAAAAGCGCATATTTTCAGCGTGCTATCTCATTATTCAGACCATCCGCTTCAGCTCATCCAGCAGATTAAGCGCCTCCAGTGGCGTCAGGGTGGCAATGTTAAGTTTTTTGAGGCGCTGGCGCAGTTGATCCTCGCTGGTTTCAAACAGCGAAAACTGCGGCGACGCCTCTCTTGCTGGTTTTTTGCTGCTTTTGGCCAGGCGCGGGGCACCCTCCTCGAACTCGCCGCTCTCCAGGTTGCGCAGGATCTCCTTGGCCCGTTCGATGACGTCGGCAGGCATCCCTGCCAGACGCGCCACCTGGATGCCGTAGGAATGGGAGGCACCGCCGGGGATGATGGTACGCAGGAAGATGACCTGGTCGTTCCATTCGCGTACCGCCACGGTGAAATTCTTGATCCGCTCGCGGGTGGTAGCCAGTTCGGTCAGTTCGTGGTAGTGGGTGGCAAAGAGCGTACGGCTGCGGCAGGTCGGCACGTCGTGGATGTACTCGGCCACGGCCCAGGCGATGGAGACGCCGTCAAAGGTCGAGGTGCCGCGCCCGATCTCGTCCATGATGATCAGACTGCGCGGGGTGGCGTTGCGCAGGATTCCGGCCGCCTCCATCATCTCCAGCATGAAGGTGGATTGGCCGCGGGCCAGGTTGTCGCCTGCACCGACGCGGGTAAAGATGCGGTCGGCGATGCCGATACGGGCTTCCGCAGCCGGAACAAAGGAACCGGCCTGGGCCATGAGGGTGATCAGCGCCACCTGACGCATGTAGGTCGATTTACCGGCCATGTTGGGACCGGTGATCATCAGCAGCTGGTTAGAGTCGGCGTCCAGCAGGGTGTCGTTTGGCACAAAGCGTTCCCCCAGCTTCATCGACTCGATGACCGGGTGGCGGCCATCGCGGATATCGATGACGTCGGCTTCATCCACCAGCGGCTTGCAGTAGTTGCGCTCACCGGCCACAGTTGCCAGCGACAGGAGCACATCCAGCACAGCCAGACCTTCTGCGGTACGGGCGATCCGTTCGGCCTGCGCAGCCACCAGCTCCCGGATTTCCTGGAACAGCGTGAACTCCAGCGCACAGATGCGATCCTCCGCACCCAGCACCTTTTCCTCGTAGTTCTTCAGCTCTTCGGTGATGTAGCGCTCGGCGTTGGCCAGGGTCTGACGGCGGATATAATCGGGAGGCACGTTGGCCAGGTTGCTCTTGGTTATCTCTATTGAGTAGCCGAACACCCGGTTGTAGCGGATCTTGAGGGTGGAAATGCCGGTGCGGGCCCGTTCCTGCGCTTCCAGCCGGGCGATGAAGCCCTTCCCCTCGCTGCTGATGGCACGCAGTTCGTCCAGTTCGGCATGGTAGCCGGGGGCGATGATGCCTCCCTCGCGCAAAGAAAAAGGCGGGTTTTCGATGATACCACGCGCCACCAGTTGACAGAGGTCTTCCAGCGGATCAATTGCGACAAGCAGTGATTGCAGCAGCGAACTCCGCACCCCGTCCAGCCGCTCCAGCAAGGAGGGCAGGTGAACCAGCGAATCGTGCAGCGCCCGCAGGTCACGCCCCCCGGCACTGGCCATGCCGATGCGGCCGTTGAGCCGTTCCAGGTCGGCGATGTTTTTCAGGCGGCCCTGCAACTCTTCGCGCAATTCCGGTGACTCCAGCAGCTCCTCAACTGCGTCAAGCCGCCGCCGGATAGGTTCCAGTTCGATAAGCGGATAGCTGAGCCACTGTTTCAGGCGGCGGGCACCCATGGCGGTGCCGGTACGGTCAAGACAGCCAAGCAGCGAACCGGCGCGCTTCCCCTCAGCCATGCTGGCGGTGATCTCCAGATTCCGGCGGGTGGCGGGATCGAGCGCCAGGTGCTGGCTGCGTTGGGACACCAGGAGGTCGCGAATGTGCGGCAGTGCAGCCTTGCGATTTTCGCGCAGATAATAGAGAGCGGCAGCGGCAGCCAGCAGCGCAGTCGGAGCAGCTTCCAGTCCGAGCACATCAGCCGACGCAACTCCGAAATGGCCGCACAGCAATGTCGTGGCATAGTCCCGGTCATAGATCCAGGCGGGGGCCTTTGACACAATCCGTTCACTCAAAAACGAGCGGAGCTCTGGAGAAAGCGCCTCACGGTCAAGAGCATCGGAGATCAGGATTTCCCGAGGGTTAATCCCGGCCGCTTCCGCCAGCGCGGCACCATCTCCGGCCAGCTCGGTCGCACGGAATTCACCGGTTGATACATCAAGCCAGGCGCAGCCCCAGTTGCCCACAGGGCTTTCACAAAGAGCCAGCAGATAATTGTTTTCGTCAGGGACAAGACTTTCGGACTCGATCAACAAACCGGGAGTCACCACCCGGACGACTTCGCGCCGGACAATACCCTTGGCCTGCTTCGGATCCTCAACCTGCTCACAAATGGCCACCTTGTGACCAGTTTCAATCAGCTTGGCAACGTAGGGAGAAGCGGAATGGAAAGGGATACCGCAGAACGGTATCTCGTCGCCGCTCCCCTTGTTGCGGGACGTCAGGGCGATGTCCAGCACACGGGAGGCCACCAGCGCATCGTCCAGAAACATTTCGTAAAAATCCCCCATACGGAAGAAGAGGATCGCATCGGGATAGCCCGATTTAATCTCCAGATACTGGCGCATCATTGGGGTCTGTTCTGCCATGGTAATACGGCCTTTCGTCTGCGTGAAATGGTGAATGGTTGTAGCATACGCCCCCGGGCTTTTCAAGGCGGAGTAACCGGCAAAATGTACGGATCAGCTTGCTCTGGAAGATTTTCGTGGTACAATGGCTCTCACAATCTATGACTACCTGACTGGAAACAACCTCCCCACATAATGATTCTTCTCTCTCTACGCAAAAAAATGATCCTTGGAACAGCTCTTCTGGTTGTTCTGGTCGGTAGCGCTCTCGGCTTGCTGGTTAAGCATGAGCTACATTCCCGTTTTGAAGACGAAATCCTTAAACGCGGCCTCTCAGTTGCCCGGTATATTGCGGAAGCTGCCGAAATCCCGCTGATTACCGAGAACAAAACGAGTCTTGAAGCGCTCGTCAACGACTACCGGAAGCTTGATAAGGATATCGAATATATCTATATCGTAGCTCCCGACAACTCCCTGGCAGCACACACCTTCGGTGCAACAGTTCCCCAGAAACTCATCAATGAATCAATCAAAAACCTCCGGAGCCAGGGAAGAAAGGTCATCCTCACCACTGCTTCTGGCCGCATTTATGACATCTCGACACCTGTTCAGGGCGGGGCACTCGGCTCGGTTCATATCGGACTCTATGAATCCCTGATTGACAGGAACGTTGAAGGCGTACTGATGCGCATGCTGCCGTTTGTTCTTGTGATCCTGGTGCTCGGCATAAGTGCGGCAATCCTTTTTGCCGCCGCCATTACCCGTCCGATAGCGCTTCTCACGGGCGCAGTCAAGCGTTTGAGCATGGGTGAGCTCAATGAGCCGATTGCCATCACGTCACACGACGAAATCGGACACCTGGCACGTGCGTTTAACAGCATGACAGACAAACTGCGCACCACCACCGTTTCACGCGAATACATGGAAAAACTGATCGACAGCATGAACGACGTGCTGATCGTCATCTCTCCGGAGGGGGTAATTCAAAGCGTTAACCACGCCTACTGCGAGTTGTTCGGCTACCAGGCAGAAGATGTCGTCGGCCAGTGCCTGACTGATTTTAACGAACTGGATGCGCCGCTTTGCATGTTTTCAGCATTTTCACACGCGCTGGAACATGGCCCGATTCACGGTATCGAGAGTAATTGTCGCACCGATCACGGCGATATGGTGCCGATGCTCTACTCACTGGCGGTCATGAGAGACGAGGAAGGTCAGCCTCAGGCCGTTATCTGCGCCGCACAGAACATCAGCAACCTGAAAAAGATTCAGGATGCGCTCCATCAGAAGCAGGCCGAACTGGAAGAGGTCAACCGGAACCTGGAAGGAATTGTCGCCTCGCGTACTGCCGAACTGGCAATCGGCAACGAGGGTCTGCGGGCGGAAGTTGCCGAGCGGCAGAGAAAGACTGAAGAGCTGCGGGCGGCCCGCGACCTTGCGGAATCTGCCAATCGGGCAAAATCAGAGTTTCTGGCAAACATGAGTCATGAAATGCGCACGCCGCTTAACTCGATCATCGGCGGCACCGAATACCTTGACTCGGCACCTCTCAGTGAAGATCAACAACGCTGCCTGACCATGATACGCCATGCGGGAGACAGCCTGCTGGTACTTATCAACGATCTGATAGATCTCTCGCGCATTGAGGCGGGCCAACTGGAAATCATCAGCCGGCCATTTGATCTGAAACACACCCTGGAGCAGGTCATCCATATGGTTGGACAGGCAGCGGAACAGAAGAATCTGACCATTTCCCTGAACAGCCACCCCTCTCTGCCCCAGTTTGTCAAAGGCGACCAGATCCGGCTTCAGCAAATCCTGGTCAACCTGATTGCCAATGCGGTCAAATTCACCCAGGAAGCCGGTTCGATCACCGTAACGACATCCGCTGCCTCCGCCGATAACGATCAGATTCCGGTCACGTTTGTGATCAGAGACACCGGCATCGGCATAGACCCTAACAAGCTCGACATGATCTTTGAAAGCTTTTCCCAGGCAGACACGTCCATTACGCGGCGCTTTGGCGGGAGCGGCCTCGGTCTTGCCATCAGCCGCAAGCTCGTGGAAGCAATGGGAGGAGGCATACAAGTTGAAAGCATGCCGGGAGAGGGAAGCACCTTCAGCTTCACCATCCCTTTTCACATTACATCGGTTGTGCCGCGCAGCAGAACAATAACGCCCGCACAGGAACCGGCATCATCCGTTCTTGCCTTGCATGATGTCCCGGCCGGAGAAACAAAACGGGTGCTTCTGGTTGACGATTCCCTGGAAAACCGCCAATTGATGCGCCTGCTGCTGCGCTCATTACCGCTGGAACTGGACGAAGCGGGCAACGGCCAGGAAGCTTTTGACCTGTTTACGCAAAACAGCTATGATCTGATCTTTATGGATATCCAGATGCCGGTCATGGACGGCTATACCGCCACACGCTTGATACGGCGGCAGGAAGAGAATTCCGGCTGTCGCAGAACCACCATCGTCGCGCTTACCGCTCACGCCTACGAATCGGATATCCAGAAATGCCTGGATGCGGGGTGCGATGACCACATCGCAAAACCGTTTAAAAAGCGGGTCCTGCTTGACTGCCTGGCTCATCATCTCATTCCGGTTTCACATCAGGGAGATGCCACATGAATGCAACACCATATCCGGACATCATTGCCGTTGAAATTGACAGCGAAGTAGAGTCAATCGTTCCGGAATTTCTCGAAAACCGGAAAAAAGACTGCGCTACCATCAGTAATTTACTGGAGAGAGACGCATTCAGCGAAGTCCGCATCCTGGGACATCGCATGAAAGGTGCAGGAGGAAGCTACGGATTTGATGACATTTCAGAAATTGGTGAAATCATCGAGGAAGCGGCCATGGGTGGTGACAAACAGACTATCGCCAGCGCGGTACTGCGGCTATCCGACTACCTGGAGCGGGTAGTGGTTGAATATGTGTAAAACCGGTTATCCTAAAAAAAGCCGTTGCTCGCGGAAACGCGGAGGACGCGGAGCAAAATCAGGTAATTACATCGAAACTGTCATCGCCTGATTGGCGCAAGCATCAATTGACGTAACCCATTGAATTTCTCCGCGAACTCCGCGTCTCCGCGTGAGTAACCGTTATAAGGACTATTTTATATTGTACAACTGACGGTAGGTAGCTGCCGAAGCGTACACTTTTTTTACATAATCCCTGGTTTCCTGGTAGGGAATACTCTCGATAAACTCATCCTTCTTCAGCCCCCGGAAACTCTTTTTCCACCGTTCCAACGCCGCAGTCCCGGCATTATACGCCGCCGCCATATAGACCACATCGGCATTATGCTCTTTCATCAGGTCATGAAGATGTTTCGTCCCAAGACGGATGTTGTACTCCGGCACCGTCAGGCGGAGGGGATTGAACTCCCCTTTTTCGCGGGCGGTCATCCTGGCCGTTGCAGGCATCATCTGCATCAGACCGATAGCACCGGCACCCGATTTGACCGCCGGGGAGAAACCACTTTCCGCGCGGATCAAGGCGTACACCAACCCCTCCGACAATCCGTTCAATGCGGCATTCTGGCTGACCAGATCCGTGTAGGCACGCGGATATCCGGCTGTCCAGAGCGGCAGGGTCCCTTTTTCCCACGCCACCGGTCGATTCTGCATAAACAGGGCAATGGCCGAGCCAAAATCCCGTATTTCGAGATAGACCCTGGCAAGAACAGGAAACTGGGGCTTCTTTTCACTATTTTTTTTGCGAAGCCTCGACAATTCAACCCTGGCATCTTCAGCCATGCCGAGTGAAGCCAGCAGGCGCGGTTTGTCAAAGCCCGGCGCTGAAGGAAGTTCGGCCAAGGCATCACGACTGCCAAACGACTCGCGGCTATCCTTCATCCCCTTCTGTTCACGATACCAGGTGGCATAAAAGCCGGCCGGGAATTCATCCAGCAGAGAGCGGTAATACGACGACGCGGCTGCATCACCATTCTTTTCCAGGGCACGTCCCGACCAGTACAAGACTTTCTCGCGCTGAGCCTCATCGCTCAGCAGCCCTTTGAAAATTTCGACAGCTCCCGCATTATCTCCCGCCAGATAACGGCACCACCCCGCATCCCACACTGATCGCGAGACAGTCTTTGCTTCGGTCGAGAGCATGGCAGCCTGATCAAACAGGCGGGCCGCTTCGGCATACTGGCCAAGACCGCGCTTCAGACCGGCCGCTTCAACAAGGGCGTCATCGGCAAACTCCTGTTTTTTCCCTTCAGCCGCCAACTCCAGATACAGCGTCAACGCCCGTTCCTTCAGGTCCTGACGGTCAAAGGATTTGGCCAGCCAGAAACGGGCTTCGGAACGAATGCCGGGCAGAGAACTGGCTGACGCTTTGACGAACTGCTTTTCAGCCTGCTTATACTGTCTCAGGCGATACTGGGCCATGCCGGTACGGAGATCTATCCGGTTCGTCATCGCCGGTGACTGAGAGGCGGAAGAGATCATATCCAGCGTTTTCAAGGAAGCTGTGAACTCATTCTGGGCATACAGCGTTGACGCCCGTTTCAGAAGTTCTTCCGGGGTGTACGGCGACACGGTGCGTCCGGAGCGTTCCAGCTGTTTAAGCCGCTCCTGCGACTTTGCGGCAAGCGGCGACACCGGGCTGTTGAGCCAGATGCTGCGATAAATCTGCAGCGCTCCCCCGCCATCCGCCAACTCTTCACGGCAACGGGCCGACTGGAAACTGGCATCAACGGAATCACTCCCCGAAGGATATTTTTCAATGTACGCCTGATATGATTTGAGAGCGTTCTTGTAATCACCCGCCTCATACAGAATATCGGCATACAGCTTTTCCGAGCGGCGAATCAGCCGGGAAGAGGGAAACGCGGTACGAATTGATGCAGCTTTGGCGGCCGCAGCAGGATAGCGCTTCAATTTCAGGAGCGACTCAGCCTGATGGAAGGCAGCATAATCGGCAACCAGCGGCAGTTTTTGCTCAGCCTCCGCCAGCAGCGCCGCCGCCTCATCATACTTCTCCAGACGCAGCGCGGCCATACCCCGGACAAATGCCCGCTGCGGATGTTCGGCAGACTTCCCCGCTGTCGTGTAAGCCGCGCCATAATCCTTGTCGCGGTACAGCGCCGAAGCGCGATTCAAGTAATCATCAGCAAATGAAGACAAAGCAGTGCCGGTTAGCACCGTTATTCCTGCAATAGCCAACAAAGCCGGCCTGAAACGATAAGACATAAATAAGTACCTTTCGATAAAAAAGCCGTGAGCAGCAGCTCATGGCCGGGAAAATGAGGTTAATAATTCTGCCACGGAGACACAGAGACTCGGAGTACATCATTCGAACTTCAAAAAAAGCATTTTCTCTGTGCCTCTGAGCCTCTGCGGCACAGATTCATGGATTCCTTCTACGGTGTCAGTTTTTTGAGAACGGCTTCGGCCAGATCCGTGGCCAGTTTCTTGCCGAGCCGCTTTTTGGCAACGGCAATATCTTCGCGATCATGTTCAAAATAATGCTCCACCGGAATAAAAACTTCAAACGTCGGACTGTTTTTGCCCGGCTCGTACAGATAAATCCTTGATTTCACCTTCATATCGGTCGAGCAGCAACCGCTGGTCTCAAGATACCCCCAGATGTCGCCCGAAATATAAATCTGCTTGATAAGCCAGACAGGTTCAACCTCTTTCAACTCCTCTTTCAGGATGACGAAACGGCCGACTTTTGTCTGTTTACGCCGGGAGTTCAAAATATCAACAAACTGGTCAAAGATCGGATCACCAAAATCAGGCGGCACCAGTGTCGCATCAAACGGCACAATATACAGCGACTCCCGCTCCACGTTCGGATCAAGCACGGTGTAATTTTTTGTCACCGGAGATGCCGCACACCCCGCCAACAACATTACTCCCAGCAGGAGCAGTAAAATCCTGCCGGATTTCACAGATTTCTCCGGGCCATCTCGTCGTGGTAGAACTTCTGGTAAAGGACATCGTAATCGCGGCTGCCGGGCGCCTTGTTTCTCAGCTTGGCCTTGACCGCCATTTCGATCTCATCCACCGCGCCGAAAAAAGCTTCCAGGGACTGTTTGACCCTGCTGAGCGCACGGCTGTCATCGGAGACATCGGCCAGATCGTCCCGCCAGATGCACTTGATTATTTCATGGGCCATTGTTGAAATACGATCTTCTGATAACGACATGGTCACACCCTTTATAGGACTATCTTTCGTTCCTTGGCCAGCTTATCCTTGATCATCTTCAGCATGCGGCGGCGGTCAATATCGGCAGCGCCACGCCCCAAGCCATCAAGGGTTTCATCCAGGAGTTTTTCCGCATCCCGCTCCAGCTTCTGCTCGGCGGCAAAATTCTGCGAAATGGTACGGGCGATCCCGGTAACAACGGCTCCGCGCTCGCCACGTGGTGTAATCAGGTTGTCTGCGGCAAGATCGTTGTAGACCTTCTCCGCTAAATTGCGAATCTGCTCTTCTTTCAGTCGCATGGTACCTCAATTGAAAAGGTGTAAGAGATGATTTAACTTTTTTCCTGCGGAAATCTGTGAGAAAAGTGGACTTATTGTACGTGATACGCGTAAAATTGCAAAGCTTAAAAGCTTCTACCACATTCCCGGAGAGCCATATCATGCAACGTAAAGCGGTAGTTTTATACAGCAGCGGACTCGATTCCACCACCTGCATGGCCATAGCCAAAGCAGAAGGTTTTACTCCCTACGCCATCAGTTTTTCCTACGGCCAGCGCCACAGCTTCGAACTGTCGGTCGCCCGGCAGAATGCCAAAAGAATAGGCGCTGCGGAACACCTGGTGGTCGATTTCGATCTGCGCCTGATGGGTGGCAGCGCCTTGACAGCTGATATCGATGTCCCCAAAGAAGGGGTCGGCGATGACATTCCGGTCACCTACGTCCCGGCCCGCAACACCATTTTCCTCTCCTTCGCCCTGGGTTGGGCCGAAGTACTGGGCGCGTCCGACATCTACATCGGAGTCAACGCTCTCGACTACTCCGGCTATCCGGACTGCCGTCCGGAATACATCCAGGCGTACGAGACCATGGCCAATCTGGCCACCAAAGCCGGAGTCGAAGGAACCGCGCCGTTCAAGATTCACGCGCCGCTGATCAGCATGACCAAGGCCGACATCATCAAGCGCGGCGTGGAGCTTGGCGTCGATTACGGCCTGACCCACTCCTGCTACGACCCGACCCCGGAAGGGCTCTCCTGCGGCCAGTGCGACTCCTGCCGCCTCCGCCTGAAAGGGTTTGCCGAAGCGGGGTTGAGCGATCCACTCAGGTATGTTTAATAGAATATATTTGTGGATAGGGAGCTTTCATGGGGTATACTTTTGAGTGGGACGTGAGAAAAGCGGCGTCCAATCTTAAGAAGCATGGTGTATCATTCAATGAAGCAACAACCGTTTTTGGTGATACTTTGTCACTTCTTATGGGAGACCCGATGCATTCCGAGGAAGAACAGCGCTTTCTTGTGATAGGGCTTTCAGTACAACAACGTCTGCTTGTTGTTTCATTTGCGGAACGACCACCACGCACTCGAATCATATCTGCTCGATTGGCTACACGACAGGAAAGGAATCAGTATGAAGAATAAACAGGCCGGCAAAGCTAATAACAACGACACCCTTCAGCCCGAATATGATTTTTCGAAAGCTGTACGGGGAGTTACCGCAAAGCGCTATGCTGAGGGCAGCAATGTGGTGGTCATTCCACCTGACATTTTAGACGTGTTTCCGGACGCCGCCACTGTTGCCGAGGCGTTGCGGGCGCTTGCACCGGTCATACGGCATCAGCGGCAACTTCATGCAAAGACGATGTAGTTTATGAATAATGTATTTGTAATAGCCGCACTGTCCCTGCTGACCGCTATCCTTTGCTCCTGCGGTGGTGGTGACGACAGCACCGACTGTTCCAGCACCTCGACTGTTGTCCAGACAAGCACCGGCAAGGTAGTTGCGTCTGCGACCGTAGCGGTTGCCCCGACCGATGGGTTGTTGTACCCGATCATTGGAACAAATCTGGAATGTCGCCGGTATTCAGCTTGACATCACCTATGATGCCGCCTCGTTGTCGTCCCCAACGGTAACTCAGGGTTCCCTTGTCTCCGGAGCGATATTTGTTGCCAACACGACACGCCCCGGAGTAATCAGAATAGCCATCATTAGTGAACATCCCTTCTCAGGAAACGGCGAAATAGCAACAGTTTCTTTTGCCTCTAAAACGGGAAATGGCGGTATTTTTTCCATTACAACTAATATGATCAACAGTCAGGGATCGGCGGGTGCCGCTTCCCCTGATGCCACGACAAACAACAACACATCAACCCCAAGTTCCCCAAACACCCCCGCAAGCCAGTCACAGCAGCAAAACTCGACTACGACTGCAACATCAAGCACAGCTTGTCGTTAACATTCAAATATTTCTGCGAAAACAGCTCAAGTTCCGCAAAAATATGACAACTCCACTTTTAACTTCCGCTTGAAAATCGCCACGTTTGCCGCTACTATCCAAACAAGATAAATATAGTCCTGATAGTTGGAGCCATACATGAACATCGAGCAGATGAAGATCGTCATCAAGGAAATCATCACCAAAACCGACCTGACCCCCTGCGTGGTCGGGCATCGCGGCGTGGGCAAGAGCGCCGGGATCATCCAGGCCTGCCGGGAGATCGACCGTAAATACGTATCGCTCCGCCTCGGCCAGATGGAGGTGGGCGACCTGGTCGGCATCCCGTTCCGCGACGGCGAGGTTATGCAGTGGTCGCGCCCCTCCTGGTGGCCGGGCGACGACGAACCGCCCACCGTGGTGCATTGCGACGAGCTGAACCGGGCCCAGCAGGAGGATACCCTGCAGGCAATCTTCCAATTTGTGGAGCCGCCCGCCGAGGGACTGCTCCGCTCACTTCACACGCACCATCTCTCCCTGCGGCACAAGGTGGTCGTCAGCATCAACCCGCCGGACGGCACCTACCAGGTTGCCACCCTTGATCGCGCCCTGATCGACCGGATGGTGATGCTGTTTGTCGAGACCGACTACAGCTGCTGGGCGCGTTATGCGACAGATCGCGAGCTGTCAGGCGACGTGCGGCAGTTCCTGGCCGGCAATTCCGGCATGCTGGCCCGTCAGGGCGCGCCGATGGACCTTCAGGTGGAACCGACCGAGCGGGGGTGGGAAATGGTCAGCGTCCTGCGCAAGAACTGCCGCTTCCCCGGCGATCTGGAAATGGAGGTCTACTCCGGCATCATCGGCAAGGAGGCCGCCATCACCTTCATGCGCTGGCTGGCCGACCACAAGGGGCGCCCCCTCTCCGCCGCCGAAATCCTGAACGACTGGCCGCAGGTTGCCGGACGGGCAGAAGCGCAGCGGGACGACGTCCAGGCCGCCTCGATCAACGACCTGACGGCAACCCTCCAAGTATCGCCCACCCTTTCTCCGGAGCAGGAAGCGCATCTGGTTGCCTACGTCGCCGTGCTGCCGCGCGACCTCCGCTTCGGCTTC
>MGZJ01000003.1:14993-29222 GCA_001802645.1 Geobacteraceae bacterium GWC2_53_11
GAACCACGGCGTCCTTGAAAACGCGGTGGTGCGACTGCTGCGGGAACGACCGTTCTACGGGCACTTCATCCTCAACCTGCGCCGCGAACTGCGTCCGCTTGACGGCAAGGCTGCCGGCGTCACGGTGCGGGACGGCATCCCGATCCTGGCCGTCGATCCCGGCTATTTTGAAGCCCTGCAACCGGCACAGCAACGGGCTCTCCTTGAGCACCTGGTCAAGCACCTGCTGCACCTCCACCCGCTCCGCCGCAAGGGGCGCAACCGGCACGACTGGGACATCTGCTGCGACCTGGCAATCAATCCGGGCATCACCGATCTCCCCGACGATGCGCTGTTTCCCAAAAACTACGACGCCCCGGACGGACAGGCAGCCGAGGAGTATTACGAACGACTCGTCCCGCCGTTTGACACCGGCAACCTGGACGGCAGCGGCTACGGCGATGCCGACCGTTCGGAGCGGGTCGCCGCCGGAGACGGCAAGGGCACCGAATCTGCGACGACGCTCGACAGCCACGAGCTCTGGAGCGAAGCTGACAGCACGCCACTGCTCCTGGCCGAGGAGACGGTACGGGCCATCACGCGGGACAGTCTGCGGGGCAGCGACGGCGAAACTCCCGCCGAGCTGCGCACGGTAGTCGAAGCCCTGCTCCGCCCTCCCCTCATCCCCTGGCGCCAGATCCTGCGCCAGTTCATCGCCACTGCCGGGCGCACCGGACGCAAGAGTTCCTGGATGCGGGAACACCGCCGCTTCGAACATACGACGCCAGGCGTCAGAAAGCGACGCCGCCTCAATCTTCTGGTAGGGATCGACGTCAGCGACTCCACCAACAGCGCCGACCTGCGGGAAGCATTTGCCGGAGAGCTGCTCCGCATTGCCGCCGGACGCGATGCCAGCGTTACCGTGCTGTACGCCAACAGCCGCATTCAGCGGATTACCACCTTCAACAGCGCCCCCGGTGTCGTCGAATGCTATGACGGCGGCGGTTTTACCGACCTGCGCCCGGTCTTTGACTACGCCAAAACCATGCACCCCCTGCCTGCCGCAGTGATCTACCTGACTGACGGCATCGGCCCCGCCCCGGAAACGATGGAATTCCCGACCCTGTGGGTGCTGACCGCCGCCGGGGAAAAACCGGCCCCGTGGGGCGTCGAATTACGAATGGAGATTTGATCTATGGAGACCTGTACCGCAATGACCGCCGAGTCGGTCGGAGAGATACTGAAGGAAGCGGGCGCCGAGGTGATGGTGCGCTCGGGACGAAGCGACAGCTACAGCGCCCCACGGGAGTTTTCCTTTGAAGTGAAGGCGAATTTCCCCAACGGCATGGGGATGCACGTGGTGGCGCGGCAGTTCAATTACCGCGACCCATGGGAAGCGAAAGGACGGGTCAACGATCTGGTGGACGTCATGCTGCTGAAGGGCGGCACACTGACGCCGCTTCCCAAGGGATATCCCTGGTTTCAGGGGATCGAGGAGGAGTGCGGGCTGGACGAAGAAAAGCTGCGGGAAGTGGTGGAGTGCGTAAAAGCGGTCAACGTCAAGCTCTACCTGCTGCAGGAAATGACCGGTGATTTGTAAAAACAACTGGTTATACGTATATAGTCGTATAGGACAATGATGAGATACGTGTTACGGTACTGAGGTGTCATGGGGAAGTCAAGGCCGTCTGGCGTTCGGCTTCACCTGGGCCACCTCGGGAGACTGTATGCTATGCTGAAGCATAAGATCACCGCTCCCGGACTTCCTGCCGGCATCGTTCAGAGAGAACGACTGTTTCGCCTCCTGGAAAATAGTAGCAACAAACCTGTCAAATGGATATCCGGCCCGGGCGGTTCAGGAAAAACCACCCTCGTTTCCAGCTATCTTGAGACACGCAAGCTTCCCGCCCTCTGGTATCAAGTAGATCAAAGAGATGCCGACCCCGCCACGTTTTTTTATTACATGGGACTGGCATTCAGAGATTGTATTTCCCCTGATCAGGAGCCATTGCCGCTTCTAACCTCCGAATACCTTGCCGGTATCAAGACGTTCACGCAACGCTACTTTGAAAAGCTCTTCTCACGGTTACCCATCCCTTACGCGATTGTCCTCGACAACTACCAGGACGTTTCTTCCTCGTCACCGTTTCATGAAATAATCAGGGAGGGGCTTGCCCTGATCCCGGACGGGATAACCGTCATTGTCCTGAGCAGGAACGAGCCTCCTCCCCTGCTTACCCTGCATGACGTCGCCAAACGGTTTGACTTTTTCGGATGGAACGACCTTCGTTTTTCCTTCGATGAGGCCCAGCAATTTGCCGGGACTCAAATCGGCAGTCAACTTGAGACCGAAGTACTCACCCGGCTGTACACGAAAACTGACGGATGGATAGCGGGCCTGCTCCTGATCCTGGAGAGCCTGAAGGATAGCTGCCTTGACTACAACCTGCTGGAGAGCATGTCTCTCGACAGGATTTTCGATTACTTCGCCGAAAAAATCTTCGACGGAAGCGATCCTGAATTACAGGTTTTTTTACTGAAAACCGCCTTCGTACCGGGAATAACGGCACATATGGCGGAACAATTGACCGGCATCGGGAGTTCCGAACAGATACTCTCCCGGCTCTGCCGCAACCGCTTTTTCACAGAAAAGCACTCTCCGGCCAACCCGGTCTACCAGTACCACCCCTTATTCAGAGAGTTCCTCCTTTCCCGGGCAGTGAAAACTTTTCCGGCCGATGAGATACAAGAGGTCAGGAGCACGGCTGCCTCGCTTCTGAAGGAAGCGGGACGAACAGAAGACGCGGCTGGCCTGATGGTTGAAGCCGCCGATTGGGACGGCTTGACGGAGCTGATCCTGAATGCGGCGCCGGTCTTTGCATCCGAAGGGAGAAGCGAAACCGTGCTCGCCTGGGTGATGAGCATACCGGGGGAAATAGTGGATGGGGTGCCCGGCCTTCTCTACTGGAAAGGGATCGGCCTCCTGCTGCATTCGCCCGCGCAGAGCCGGATCTGCCTGCGCAACGCCTTCGATCTCTATTCCCGGGCAAATGACAGGATCGGCACGCTCCTCTCCTGGTGCGGCGGCGCGGAAGTCTCCCTGTACGACGGGGAATTCACCCCTCTGGACGAATGGCTCTCCCTGCTGGAAGGGATGCACCTGGATGACGTTGCCTTCCCTTCACAGCAGCTGGAAGAGCAGGTCGCCATGAGTATCTATAACGCCATGGCATTCAGACAACCGCATCACCCTGACATCTCCACGTGGCGCGAACGTGGCGCTCCTCTCGTCCACGGCAGCGGGGACATCAATCTACGCCTGCAGGCTGCCACCCAGCTTGCTGTCCACGACCTGTGGAAGGGAAACTTCGGCAGGGCGACCTTCATGCTGGAACAGGCTCAGGAGATGGCGCGCGCCCGCAGGATCTCTCCCATGACCGATATCACCATCAGAAACGGTCAGGTGTTACATGCTTTTTATACCGGAACATTGGCATCCGGGGTCGCGATGGCTCTTGATGCGGTACGGATGGCGGACGAGACTGGAGTCCATATTCTGGACCGTCAGGTCCTGGGTAACGGGGCGGCGTGCGCTCTCAGCACCGGAGATTTCGCTGCGGCAGAAGAGCTGCTGAAAAAGATGGCAAGCAGCTTGAGGGAGGGATGGGGGTGGAAAGGGTTTGATACCGGCTATTACCATTTACTGATCGGGTGGCAAAAGAATCACCGGAATGATTTCCCGGCAGCATCCCAGCACCTTGAGCTGACCATGGCTGGTATGCATGTCGCCGGATTCGTGGCCGCAGAGGCATTGGTGCTTTACCTAACGGCAATGAATCTTCGGGAGCTCGGTGACGCGGAACGGGCCGGAGCACATCTTTCGCAGGCGTACGACATCGCCTACGGCATGGGGAGCGGATTTATCGAGTTCCATTGCCTTCTCAGCAGTGCCCACCTGGCGCTGGACGCTTCCCGGGAACCGGAGGCAATCGGTTTGCTGCGTCAGGCAATGGCGCTCGGCAGTAGAGGCGGGTATGCAGGGGATTGGTTCTGGCGGCGTCCTTCCTCCTTGCTGCGATTATGTGTCAAAGCCCTTGAGTACGACATAGAAGTGGGTTATGTCAGGGGACTCATCCGCAGATGGTCCCTGGTGCCGGAAACGCACGCCCTGCATCTGGACACCTGGCCCTGGCCATTGAAAATCCGTACCCTCGGCACCTTCGAACTGGTACGGGACGATGAGCCGGTCGTTGTTTCCGGTAAATCTAAAAAACCTCTGGAACTATTGAAAGCGCTCATTGCCCTGGGAGGTAAGAGCGTGTCACTTGAACGTCTGGCCGACGCATTGTGGCCGGATGCAGACGGCGACCTGGCGCAGCGTTCCTTTGACATAACCCTGCACCGCCTGCGAAAGCTGCTGGGCAACGAAAAGGTGCTGCAACTCCAGGCCGGCAGGCTCTCTATTGACCCGAGGCACTGCTGGATAGACGTCTGGGCGTTCGAGCGGCACTGCGGGGAGATCGAGGAAGCATTGAACGGAAGCGGCCAACAAGAGGATGCCGGGAAATTGCCCCGTAACCTTGAGAAAGCGATCGCCGTGTATAAAGGCAGCTTCCTTCCCGAAGATGCAGACCAGGTATGGACGACCTCGATGCGGGAGCATATGCGCAGCAGATTGCTCCACATTCTCGGGAGTGCAGGCAGGCATTATGAGATATTGAAACAATGGGAGAAGGCAGTAGCGCTGTATCGGAAAGGGCTCCAGATAGACAGCCTCGCCGAAGAGTTTTATCAGGGGCTGATGATATGCAAGCAGCAACTGGGGCAGACGGAGCAGGCGGTGAAGACGTACCGGAGCTGCCGCTCGGCGCTGGCCGCCGGACTCGATCTTTCCCCTTCGCCGAAGACGGAAGAAATTTACGCCGCCCTGGTTACATAACATTGGAAATTTTTGCGCGGCTCCAGTAACACCGGTATGTATTGCTGTCACCGAATCACCTTCACTATTTAAAAGATCGTCTGATTTTACCTCCATCTGTAAGTTATCTGTAAGTAACTCTCCCGTATTGTCGCTTCTACAAAATCTAAATCCTGATCACAAACGGGGCATGCAATGGACAGTTATATCGTCCGCATCTACAGGCGTACCGACGAACCTCCTGAGCTTGCGGGAAAAGTTGAGAAAGCAGGAACTGAGATGAAAAAGTATTTCCACAACACCGGTGAGCTTGTGAAGATATTAACCAGCGGATGTGGACTGTGCGGAAGAGATGCGGAGGGAGACGATGTTGCTGCTACAAGAGGATGCCACTAGACGGTTAGACCGTACCGCCATCCCGGAATCAGATTAACCGGTATTACGATGAAATCTTGCTACAAAATGGGGGGTTCAAAATGAAAAGGATTATTGCAGGTATGCTTGTAGCCATGTCGGTGATGTTGTTCGGCTGCGGTGGCGGTGGCGGGGGTGCTGCTGCTCCCGAAAAAAGTGTCAAGAAAGCGGCTGTCTCCGGCACCGTCTCTTTTCCGGCCCTGGGCTCACTTGTTGCCAAGCGGGTTGGAAGTACGGCACCGACTACCCCGGTCTTGACAATCACCGACCTGAGTGGCGCTTCGGTCGCAACCGTAACGCTCAATGGCGTTGTGAATGGCGTCAACAAAAGCTTCACCTACAGCACCAGCCTGGACATCAGCAAGGATTACGTCATCAGGGCATCATGGGGCGGACAGGTACTGAGAAGTCTGGCTGATCGAAGCACCCTGAGTACGTTGACAACCGAAATCAACGTCAGCGCTGTTTCCACCGCTGCCGTCCTTGTGACCGAAAAGAAGCTGAACCTAACCAGCGGCCAACTGGGCACAACTGCCGCCGGTTCAATTACGACCGAGAATCTCGGCGCGGTAAATCCTGCGGCGATTCTTGCCGCGGTCACCGGCGGTACCGATACCGCCTATACCGCACTGGTGACAGCAGTCACATCTGTGCTGGAAGCCAACACGTTTGACCCGTCCACGGTCAGCACGGTTACGACAGCTGCCAACAGTGCGGCGTCAGTCTATACCGCGCCGGCAAAACTAACCCTGGCCATGATATCCGGCAAATCGTTTAAAAACTATTCCGGTAGCGCCATCACATTCCACAGCGACGGAACCGCAACCACCAGCAAAAATGCAAATGTTAACTACTGGGCACTTAATTTGGACGGAACAGTCCTGCTGAGTTATCATGATTCATCCACAAACACATCCGGCTGGGATAAATTCACGCTTATCCAGAATAACAGCCCGGCCTCCCTGGTTATCAGCGACCTTAATATCAACGGCACAACCTATGCCGACGAAACCTGGACGTACTACACTCCATTTACGACGGCGATGATCAGCGGCAAAACGTTTAATTTCTCTGGTAACACGAAAACAGGCAACGTAACATTCAACAAGAACGGAACCCACACCTATCCCGGCGGAACAGGTACCTGGAGCATCAACGCATCAGGACAGCTGGTAGCCATTGATGACGAAACCTCTACCATGACGATCACCGCTAATACCGGTACGGTCATCACAGCAACTGTCGTGGGGAGCACTTCCGGAACATACACGGCGACATTAACTGCAGTAACGGCAGGAACTTCCATAATCGGCACTTGGGGAGTGTACGGCGACCCAGCTGTATCGACAGGTATCATAACTTTTGTTGACAGTACCCACTACATGTTTGTCCAAGCTGGACCTGGTGATGCTTATGGTACCACTGGTCTTGAATATGGAACTTATACCTATAGCCCGGCAACAGGCACCGGGGTCTTCGACAAATCACCAATATTTGACACCAATGGAGAATGGGGGATGTCGCACCCACCAGCTGGTACTTCATATACGATTTCTGTTGCTGGAGACACATTGACTATTGGCAATACCGTAGAAGGAACTCATCAAGCTCCGCGCATGCAAAACAGTGCAACAAATCCTGTTATAGGATCCTGGTGGGCTCCTTCAACTGATTTGGCATCAGGAAAACCTGGTGGTGTACTGATGGTATTTTTAGATAGTACGCATTGCCTGCTGGCGCAGGCGGGAAACGACAGCGGAGATTATTCCACAGGTGGTATGAACGGAGTTGAACTTGGCACATATAGCATAAGCGCCAGCAATATCATGACTCTCTCACTTGTAGTAGATACCAACGGAGATTGGGGTTTCTGGAGCCTCAACCCGGTACATGGCACATATCCGATCTCAGTGAGCGGAGATGTTTTGAATATTGGCGGTAATATAGTTAACCGTTTGACAGAAGCCACTGCAACCAATTCCGGCGCTGTTACAGCTCAATGGTAAGGGGAAAATACATGCTAACTAAATCATACAGCTATTTCACAGCCGTCCTGCTTTCCACCATGATCTTTGCATTGGCGGGCTGCGGCGGGACTTCAACCACACAAAGCGGACAAGGTGCCATTTCGGCAAAATTGGTATGGAACAACAAGACCGTCGGCAAAAGCGTTGCCAGTGCACCGGTCGGCGTTGCAAAAGTGCGACTTGCAATTTCCGGCAGCGGAATGACCACCATTCAGCATGATTTTCCGGCAGCAGATGGCAACGGGACGTTAAACTACATTCCGGTCGGCAGCGGCCTGACCGTTTCCGCTTCAGGTCTGGACTCGTCAGGAACCATTATCTATGAGGGGTCAGTCGGTAATGTGGCCGTTCAAAGCGGTATGACAACAGATGTCGGGACAATTACCATGACAGCGGTTACTCCAGCCCTGTTTACGACAGCAATGATCAGCGGCAAATCATTCAGCTACTCCGATACGATGGGACAATCCGGTTCACCAACATTCAACACTGACGGCAGCTACACAGACACCAATATGTCGGATACGACCAATACCGGCACATGGAGCATCAACACATCCGGGCAACTGGTGATTGATGGAACGACCACAATGACACTTGGCACCAACTCAGGCACAGTCATAACTGCTGCCGGGGCTGACCCGGTTAATGCTCCCGGTCTGTCCTTCACGGTGACATTCACTGCCGTGGCGCCGACCGCGGCTATTACCGGTGTGTGGCGTTCGACAAACGGCCCTGCCTTCAGCTACCTGGCTCTGTTTGCCGACAACACCTTTATGTACGGAGAAAATGATCCCACGGCGCCTGCGGGTGATAATGGCGTTGAAGTGGGAACCTACACGAATGACGGCACCAACATAACCTTTACGGTGACCTATGATCGCAACGGGCCGGGCCAAAATTCCGGTATTGGTGAAGCCGGTATCCCGAAAGTCATTGATTATACGCTGTCAAACAATGGCAATACGATTACTGTCGCAGGCGGACAATTGAAGTTGAATCGTTCAGTTTTCAGCTCTACATCCCTTACCGGCGCCTGGCGCTCTGTTAATGGCGCAGCATTCAGTTACCTGATCCTGTTCAATGACAGTACTGTTCTGTACGCGGAAAACGACTTGACAGTACAATCTATAACTGAAAACGGCCTTGAAGTCGGTACCTACACCTATGACGGCGCCAATTTAACGGCTAATTTAGTCTATGATGACAACCTGTCTATAGGTGGTTCCGGATTGGGTACCATCGGCACCCCGGGAACCATTAGTGCTACGCTGTCAAACAATGGCACGACGCTGACTGCCGCAGGGCAATTGGTTCTGACAAGGACATTTTAAACGATAAAAGGGTTACGCCTCGGCGTAACCCTTTACCAGTGAGAGCACTCAGGATGAAGTGCTCAGATTCAATGTCAATCGGCGCACTCTCTTGAGAGGATGCGCCGATTGTTTATATTTTGGCCAACTACCCTTGAGCAGCCTGAACCGCCGTGATGGCGGTGACGTTGACGATGTCGTCCACCGAACAGCCGCGCGACAGGTCGTTGACCGGCTTGGCCAGACCCTGGATGATCGGGCCGACCGCTTCGGCACTGGCAACACGCTCCACCAGTTTGTAGGCGATGTTGCCGGCATCCAGGTCGGGGAAGATCAGGACGTTGGCCTGTCCGGCCACGGTGCTGCCCGGGGCCTTCTTGCTTCCCACGTTGGGGAGCAGGGCGGCGTCGGCCTGCAGTTCACCGTCGATCTGCATATCCGGCTTGATCTGTTTGGCGATTTCCAGCGCTTTGAGCACCTTGTCGCAGTCGGCATGGCTGGCGCTTCCCTTGGTTGAGAAGGAGAGCAGCGCTACGCGGGCATCCACATCCAGGAACGCCTTGCAGTTTCCCGCGGTGGCCACGGCGATTTCCGCCAGAGCCTGGGCATCCGGGTTCGGGTTGACGGCACAGTCGGCAAAGAGGATGATGCCGTTTTCACCGAAGGTCGGAGTCTTGGTGATCATCAGGAAGAACGAGGAGACGGTCTTGATCCCCTTGGCAGGACCAACGGTCTGGAAAGCAGCCTTGAGCACGTTGCCGGTGGTACCGGTAGCACCGGCGACTTCGCCGCCCGCATCGCCGTTCTTAACCATCATGCCGGCATAGTACAGGTTGTCGTCCGCGGTCAGCAGTTTTCGCGCTTCGTCGGCTGTCAACCCCTTGCTCTTGCGCAGTTCGACCAGGTCGGCCACGTACGCCTCAAGCTTCGGCGATGTGGCCGGATTCAGCAGCTCAACGCCAGCCAGGTTGACGCCCTTGGCTGCAGCGTCGGCCTGGATTTTGGCCGGATCGCCCAGAATCACGATTTTAGCCAGTCCTTCCTTGACGATTTTCTCTGCGGCAAACAGCATCCGCTCGTCGTAACTTTCCGGCAATACCACCGTTTGTAAATTCTTTTTGGCTTTTTCCTTGATCTGATCGACAAGATGCATAGCACGCCTCCTTAATGAATATAAAACGGGTTTATATATAGTCGAAACAGTCCTGACGGGTCAACAAAAAAAGCCCGGTTTATCGGGCTTTAGCGAGGCTTAAGCTGTGTAATTGCGACTAAACAATCCGTACATCACAGGCGCTCGCATCGTATCCGCGACGCCATGATTTCCGCTGTTTCGATACGCTGTTCAGGGCAGCGCATCCTCACCGTTCGCCGCCTGACGCAGCCGGTCGGCCAGATCCCGGTCCATGGTGCAGATGTGTTTCGTCAACCAGTCAACAGCCACGTAATTTGTTTCGACGGTTAAAGCAGCATTTTCGCCATCCTGGCGGTAGCGGGATCGGAGCATGTCAATGACTGAACTGAAGCTGTCATGGGCAGCCTTGTGTTCTTCGTAGTGGGGTGAGTTGACCGAGAGGAGCAGTTCCTGCTCCACGAAGAAATGGGTCTTGATGTATCCGCCCAGATAGTCCAGCATCTGCGCGACCTCATGATGCCCCTTGCCGGAGCGGCAGGCCAGGGTAAGCTTGGTAATCCGCCTGAACAGCTCGCGGTGCTGCCCATCGATCATGTCATGCCCGGTGGTCAGGTAATCGCGCCATGAAGAATGTACCAGCCGGGACATTTCATCATCCGTCTGCCTGCTGGAGGCAAAAGCGGTTCGCCACGCGTTGTAGGCTGTTATCGACATTGGCCTGCCATAAAAATATCCCTGAATGATGTGACAGCCGAGCCTGTCCAGACAAGCCGCCTGCTCGCCGGTTTCCACCCCTTCCGCCACCAGTTCAATCCCCAGGGCATGTCCGAGAGAGACAATGGCCCGCACCAGTTCAAGATTCCGTTTATGCGAAGGGATGTCCCGGATGAACGATTTGTCGATCTTGATGGTGCTGACGGGGAAATCGGTCAGATATGACAGGGCGGAATAGCCGGTGCCAAAATCGTCGATGGCTATGCTGATGCCCTTGTGGTTGAGTACTTCCAGCGTCGCAATGATCTCCGGCTTGTGCACCATGAGAAGGCTCTCCGTGATCTCAAGCTCCAGCCATTCCGGACGGCAACCGGTTTCCAAAAGGACGGTCCGCACCGTATCCAGGAAGTCATTGTTCAGGAACTGGCGCACCGACAGGTTCACCGCGATCTTGACCGGATAGAGGGCACCCTGGTTCCACTCCACAGCAGCTTGGCAGGCCGTCTGCAGAACCCAGGCGCCTATGCCGGTAATTAAACCGTTATCTTCAGCTATGCCGATGAATTTATCGGGCAGCACCACCCCTTTTACCGGGTGATTCCAGCGCAGCAGCGCCTCGGCACCGACCAGCACGCCCAGGACCGTGTCCACCTTCGGCTGGTAATACAGTTCCAGCTCGCCATTCTGGAGCGCCTTGCGCAGATCAGACTCCAGCTCCATCCGCTCGGCAGCGTGCTGAGTCAGGGAGGCTGAATAGAACTGAAAGTTGTTACGCCCCATGGCCTTGGCGTGATACATGGCTGCATCGGCGAAACGAATCAGTTCCGACGTTTCCGAACTGTCCGCCGGATAGCAGGCAATCCCGATACTGGTCGTGATGAACAATTCCTTGCCCGAGATGGTAAACGGGGCTTCGATAGCGGTCAGAATCTTTCGGGCAACCAACGCCAGATCAAGCTCTTGACGCAGCTCGGGGAGGATTATGGCGAACTCGTCTCCTCCCAGGCGTGCAACGGTGTCATAATCGCGCAGACAACCGCGAATCCTGTTGCCCGACACCTGCAGCAGATGGTCTCCGGCATCGTGCCCCAGGGTATCATTGACCGCTTTAAAGCCGTCCAGATCCAGAAACATGATCCCCGCGGTTGCCTGCTCGCTGCGCGACAGGTCAGAAACCAGCTGGTCAAGGCGATCATTAAACAGCGAACGGTTCGGAAGTTTGGTAAGGGGATCAAAAAAGGCCATGTGCTGAAGCTGGTGTTGAAAGGTCCTCAGCTCGGTAATGTCGCGGGAGATGCAGAGTACGCTGGTCACTTCGCCGTCTGCGGCGAATTCCGGGACAAAGCTCGCCAGATGGAACTTTTGAGCTCCCTCCGGTGCCGTTTCCCAGTTAATTTCAATTTCTTTTGCCTGGCCGTTACCCAGTACATGGTGAATGGCCTGATGGATCTGGTTGCTGACCACCTGCCCGAACACCGGCGTTTCCCGACTGGTCATGCCGAGCATCTTTCCAGCCTGCACACCGACCAGCCGCTCATAAGCCGGATTTGCGTAGAGTTTCCGGCCGCTTTGGTCATAACGGACAATAATATCAGGGACGTTTTCAACCAAAGCCCGATAGGTTTCTTTCTGACTGCGTAGGAGCATTTCGGCATTACGTCGTTCAGAAACGTCCATAAGGGAAAGGAGCGCAAAACGCTCCCCATCCAACTCAATCGGTCTGACCGAGTAGAGTATCCACATCTGAATGATTTCGTCGCCTTTTTCACATTGCAGCAATGACTCTTTGCCCACGGTAGAGAGACCGTTTTTCAGAGTTTCCCGCAACGAAAGCATAAGTTCGCACGAATTGCAGTCGGGAGAATGTCCGCATCCGAGCGGGTTAACCCGTGCGTTGGGGCAACGGAGGATGATACCGTGACTGTTGCCTTTCCGCTGCTCCGTCCCCTTATCGAACTGCTCGGCCATGGTCTGATTGACCCGCACAACATCCATCCGCCCATTGATCAGCAGCATCCCCACATGGGCGGCATCAAAAATTGCCAGCAGGTTGTTGCGCTCGGACATGATGGCATCCGATGCCTTGCGGACCCTGCCGTAGCCATATTGAATACTTACCAGCCCCGACAGCCATATAATTCCGGCAAAGATCCAGTGAATTGATTCAAAATCACCCAGGGAGGTTTTAAAGTCGTGTAAACCGAATTCTATCCAGAGATAGCAGGCGGTAACAATCGTTACAAAAGACATCAGCGCAAACCGGTAACGCCCCAGGGAGAGGCTTTTCGTGTGCGGATAGGTATCTTCGTTGACAAGCATATAACATCCCGATCCCGATGAGTTAGACGGATAGCAAGGGTACACCACACCAATACAATACAAATGAAACCGTGTTTGTCTTTTATCAGATGAAGACGTTTAATTCAAGTTTAATTAATAACAGGGATACATCGCTGATTGACTGTCTGGTTTCCTGAAATGGGATCGGTTTCGAACGGAAAAGGGAGGAAAATAGATAACAACGGACAGAAAAAAAATCCCGCTTCTACATGAATGCAGCAGCGGGATTTTATCCAGTGTATCGGGAGTAAAACGCTTTGTGTCAGAACGAAACGCCCATGGCTTCCGCCACGGTATGCATATCCTTGTCGCCACGTCCCGACAGGCAGATAACGATTGTTTTATCTTTCCCCAGTGTGGGCGCCAGCTTGAGGGTATGAGCAATGGCGTGGGACGATTCCAAAGCCGGAATAATCCCCTCTTCGCGGGTCAACGTACTGAATCCTTCCAACGCCTCGTCATCGGTGATGGAGACATATTCGGCACGGCCGCTGTCCTTCAGCCAGGAATGCTCCGGGCCGACGCCGGGATAATCGAGTCCGGCTGAAATTGAGTGGGCGTGGGTTATCTGGCCATGTTGATCCTGAAGCAGGTAGGTCTTGTTGCCGTGCAGGATTCCGGGGGAACCGGCGCAGAGCGGCGCAGCGTGCTTGCCGGTTTCAATGCCGTACCCCGAAGCTTCAACACCGACCAACCGTACCCCCTTGTCCTTGAGAAACGGGTAGAACAGCCCCATGGCGTTGCTGCCGCCGCCAACCGCAGCCACCAGATAATCGGGCAGCCGTCCTTCGACCTTTTTGTGCTGTTTCTTGACTTCCGTACCGATGATGGACTGGAAGTCGCGCACCATCATGGGATACGGGTGCGGACCGGCCACGGTACCGATTACGTAAAATGTTTCGTGAATGGTGGTCACCCAATTTCGCATCGCCTCGTTCATGGCGTCCTTCAGGGTCGCGGTGCCGGCGGTTACCGGAGTAACCTTGGCCCCGAGCAGCTTCATGCGGAAGACATTCTGGGCCTGGCGGTGGGTATCCTCCTCCCCCATGAACACTTCGCACTCCATACCGAACAGGGCGGCAATAGTGGCGGTTGCCACACCGTGCATCCCGGCGCCGGTCTCGGCAATGACCCGCTTTTTCCCCATCCGCCGCGCCAGCAGACCCTGGCCGATGGTGTTGTTGATTTTGTGTGCCCCGGTATGGTTCAAGTCCTCGCGTTTGAGGTAGATTCGTGCGCCCCCCAGCTTGTTGGTCAGCTTCTCGGCGAAATAGAGCGGATTGGGGCGGCCAACGTACTGGCGCAGATAATAGGCGAATTCCTGTTTAAATTCCTTGTCATGACGGTAATGGTCATAGGCCTTTTCCAGCTCCAGCAGCGCAGGCATAA
>MGZJ01000003.1:29253-62640 GCA_001802645.1 Geobacteraceae bacterium GWC2_53_11
CTCCTTATAAAACGGGCAACCAGCCCGGCATCTTTTTTTCCCGGCGCGCTTTCAACGCCGCTGGAGACATCCACCGCGTACGGCTTCACCGAAGCAATCGCGGCAGCCACATTATCCGGAGTCAAGCCACCAGCCAGGATGATCTGCCGGGCCGAAGCAACCCCGGCGGCAATGTCCCAGTTAAAGGTGGTTCCGGTGCCGCCGCGCGCCGCCGGTGACCAGGCATCCAGCAGGCAGGCGGCAACATGATAATCCGCCATGGCATCGACGCTGGACGCGTCCTTAACCCGGAACGCCTTGATGATCCTACGCTTGATACCAGAGCAGTATTCCGGTGACTCGTCACCATGCAGCTGCACCAGATCCAGGCCGCACTGGTCGGCAATCGTGTTGACCGTTTCCGGCTCCTCGTTGACAAACAGCCCGACCGTCTGCACGAACGGCGGCAGACGACGGATGATTGCCGCAGCGGCATCGGGAGAGATGTGGCGCGGAGAGCCCTGAAAGAAGACGAAGCCGAGAGCATCAGCTCCGGCTTCGACCGTCATCAGGGCATCTTCCAGATTGGTTATGCCGCAAATTTTAACCCGTACCATCTGTTACAGGCTTATCTTGGGCAGACGCTCCAGCGCCGCCTTCACCATGGCATCCGGATACTCGTAATCTTCCAGATTGCCGGAGAGGTAGGAATCGTAGGCACCCATATCGAGCTGACCGTGACCGGACAGGCCGAACAGGATGGTTCTTTCCTTCCCTTCCTCTTTGGCCAGCACCGCTTCATCAATGGCGGCGCGCACGGCATGAGATGATTCCGGAGCCGGAATAATTCCCTCACTGCGGGCAAACAGGAGCGCACCTTCGAAACAGGAGTTCTGCTTATACGATTTGGCTTCGATCTGACCGGCTTCATAGAGCTGCGAAACCAGCGGAGACTCGCCATGATAACGCAAACCACCGGCGTGGATGCCGGGGGGCATGAAGTCGTGACCAAGGGTGTACATCTTGGAAATCGGCGCCATCTTGGCGGTATCGCCGTAGTCGAAGGCATAAACCCCTTTCGTCAGGGTCGGACAGGAGGCCGGCTCGACCGCCACGCATCGGACATTTTTACCATTGGCGCGATCAGCGATAAACGGGAACGCCAGACCGGCAAAATTGGAGCCGCCACCGCAACAGGCGATGACCACATCAGGATAATCCCCGGCAATTTTGAGCTGGGCCTGGGCTTCCTGGCCGATAATAGTCTGATGCAGACAGACGTGGTTCAGCACGCTTCCTAGCGCGTAGTTGGTGTCGGCATGGGTAGCCGCATCCTCCACCGCTTCCGAGATGGCGATACCGAGCGAACCGAGACAATCCGGATCATGAGCCAGGATAGTGCGGCCGGCGTTGGTGAATTCGGAAGGTGACGGATGAACCTGGGCGCCCCACAACTGCATCATGCTCTTGCGGTATGGCTTCTGGGTGCAGGATACCTTGACCATGTAGATCGTGCATTCCAGACCGAACATGGAACAGGCAAGTGCCAGAGAACTGCCCCACTGACCGGCGCCGGTTTCGGTTGCCAGGCGGCGGATACCGGCCTGTTTGTTGTAGTACGCCTGGGGAATAGCCGAGTTCGGCTTGTGCGAACCGGCGGGGGAAACCCCCTCATATTTGTAATAGATCTTTGCCGGAGTACCGAGCGCCTTTTCCAGCCGGTGGGCACGGAACAGCGGCGATGGCCGCCAGAGCTGGTAAATATCACGCACTTCATCAGGAATATCGATCCAGCGCTGCGACGACATTTCCTGCTCGATCAGGGACATGGGGAAAATTGCCAGCATCTCTTCCGGTGTGACCGGCTGCATGGTACGGGGGCTGATAACGGGAGCCAACGGGCCGGGCATATCGGGAATGATGTTGTACCACTGACGGGGGATCTGGTCTTCAGGCAGCAGGATTTTGGTGATCATGGTTCCTCCTAAAATAACTCCCCTCCTTGATTAAGGAGGGGGTGGGGGTGGTTATTTTATTCCAGATTGTCTTCTATGCGGATGAAACTGGTTTTCTCGCAGATGATGTCGAGGTAATCGATCTCGGCCAGCGCAGTCTGAATAGAACCTTCACGCGCATGGTGGGTCATGATGACGATCGGCACCGGTGCCGTATCGTCGGATTCGTGGGCGGTCTGCACCATCGATTCGATGCTGATGCCGTGCTTGCCGAGCGCCCCGGCGATGCCGCCGAGAACCCCCGGTTTGTCAAGGGCGCTGAAACGGAGCATGTATTTGCTGACGATATCGGCCATCGGCTTGACCGGCAGGGTGACGATGGCGTCATCGAGAAAACCGAGCGGCGACATGCGCCGTCCTGCACCAGCCTTCATGCTGCGCGACAGGCCGATCAGGTCGCCAACGATAGCGCTGGCGGTCGGGTTCTGCCCGGCGCCTCGACCGGAAAACATGACCGGGCCGACAAAATCGCCGGTCAGTCGGATGGCGTTGAACACACCGTTGATATCGGCCAGAGGACTGTCGAGCGGGATCATGGTCGGATGCACGCGTGCCTCGATCTCGCCGTCAACATGCTTGCCGATTGCCAGCAGCTTGATGCGGTAGCCGAACTGGGCGGCATACTTGACGTCCAGGCCGCTGATGCCGGAAATTCCCTCGGTGTGAATATTCTTGAAGTCGATTTTGGTGCCGAAGCAGAGCGAGATCAGTACCGCCAGTTTGTGGGCGGTATCGACACCCTCGACGTCAAAGGTCGGATCGGGCTCGGCATAGCCAAGTTCCTGGGCAGCCTGCAGCACATCGGCAAAGTCGGCCCCTTCCTGGGTCATACGGGTCAGGATGTAGTTGCAGGTGCCGTTCATGATGCCGAAGACACTGCTGAAATTGTTGGCAGCCAGATTGCTCTTGATGGCCGTCAGCACCGGAATGCCGCCGCCGACAGACGCTTCGAACTGCACTTCCACGCCCTTGCGCACCGCAGCTGCATAGATGTCCGAGCCGTGCAGCGCCAGCAGCGCCTTATTGGCGGTAACGATGTGCTTGCCCTTTTCAATCGCCTTCAGAACGAAAGTCTTGGCCGGTTCATAGCCGCCGATCAGTTCGATAACGACCGAGATGTCCGGATCGTTGAAGATATCGTCAACGCTGGTTGTCAGAACGCCGGGATCAACGGTCACGCCGCGATCAGTGGTAATATCCAGGTCGGCAATTCGTTTCAGGACGATGCCGGTGCCGACCTTGCTGCGAATAACATCGGCGTTCTCGCGCAGCAGCTTGACGACTCCCGCGCCGATATTGCCGAATCCTATCAGACCAACCTGTATATCTTTCATTGTTCCTCGCTTGACAGCTCAGTTTTTTCGCACGCCTCGATCTCGTCAAGGATGCCGTTGACAAACGCCGGAGATTCCTTGTCGCCGTAGCGCCGGACGATCTCAATCGCCTCGTTGATGCTGACTTTTTTGGGGATGTCGGAGCGGAACATCAGCTCGTACGCCGCCAGCCGCATGACGTTCAGATCGACCCTCGGCATACGGGAGAGCGACCAGTTTTTGGAGCGGGCCTTGATTGCCTCATCAATGGTCTCGCGCTGGGACTGCACCCCCTGCACCAGCCCTTCGGCAAACTCCCGCACTCTTCCCGTTACTTCCACATGTTCTTCGCGAAAGGTCTGCAGGGTTTCCCGGAGTCCGACCGAGCTGTTCGAATCAAGGGCATATAACATCTGCAGCGCCAGTTCCCGCGCTTCACGCCGTAGTCCCATTATTTAAGCACCTTCAGCAGGTTGACAGCTTCGATAACGGTCATTGCCGCATCAAAGCCCTTGTTGCCCGCCTTGGTTCCGGCACGCTCAACCGCCTGCTCAATAGTATCGGTCGTGAGGACACCGAACGCGATGGGGATACCGCTTTCCAGAGAGACGCCAGCGACCCCTTTGGAAACCTCGGAAGCAACATAATCGAAATGCGGCGTCGAACCGCGAATAACGGCACCGAGGCAGATCAGGGCATCGTACTTGCCCGATTCGGCCATTTTCTTGGCAAAGAGTGGAATTTCAAACGCACCCGGCACACGGGCGACGTGGATATTCTTGTCATCGGCACCGTGGCGGATAAGCGCATCGACAGCCCCTTCCAACAGACGTTCGCAGATGAAACTGTTGAAACGGCTGACAACAATACCGATCTTCTGCCCCTTTGCTTCAAGCTTACCTTCATAAAATTGCGGCATGACGACCTCCATGGTTTGGAAAAAAGGAAACGGGATATTAGCATATTTTTTGCGGGTGGGGAGAGAAAAAATAGCCGTGAGAACGAGCAGTGCTGACGTGCATGAAATTATGCCCCGGATGCTTTAATGAGGAGGGTTTGCGGTGGTTATTTCGAAAATGGTGTGATAAATACGTACAGCACTTCAATCGGGATAAGCTGTTCGAAAACATAGGAGCTGCGACAATGACCCGTGAAACTGCGATAAAATTGTTCGAATCAAAAACGATTCGTTCCGTGTGGAACGACAAAGACCAAAAATGGTATTTCTCCGTTGCCGACGTAGTTGAGGCACTGACCGACTCCGTCAATGTAAAAGACTATATCAAGAAAATGCGGAAACGGGATTCTGAGCTCAACTCCAACTGGGGGACATTTTGTCCCCCCCTTGAACTTGTTGCCCCTGATGGCAAGAAGCGTAAGACACAATGTGCCAATGCTGAAGGGCTCCTCCGCATCATCCAGTCCATTCCCTCTCCCAAGGCCGAACCGTTCAAACGCTGGCTGGCGCAGGTTGGCTACGAGCGACTGGAAGAGATAGAGAACCCGGAATTGGCGGCCAAACGGATGCGGGAGTTGTACCGTGCCAAGGGGTACAGCGACGAGTGGATCGAAAAGCGGGTGCGCGGCATTGCCATCCGGGACGAACTGACCAACGAATGGAAGAAACGCGGGGTAAAGGAGCAGGTGGAGTATTCAATCCTGACCGCCGAGATTAGCCGGGCTACCTTTGGCATGACACCGACCGAGTACAAGGAGTTCAAGGGATTGGAGAAGCAAAAGGACAACCTGCGGGATCACATGACCGATCTGGAGTTGATCTTCACCATGCTGGGAGAAGCCTCCACCACCGAGATCGCCCGGAATCGCGATGCCCAGGAATTCGAGGAGAATCTGGATGCTGCCGTGGCAGGCGGTACTGTGGCCGGCAATGCGAGAAAAGATCTGGAGCAGAAGTCAGGAAAGCGGGTATCAACGCGGGAGAATTTCAAGGAGATACCTGAAGCGAAGAAGCGGAAGATTGCTGTGTCCAAGGGATAAATGTTCTATTTGGGAGGATCACCGGTTCACGCGCACGCGCGTGAACCGGTCAATACTGAGTTGGTCTAAAAAAGGATATTGAAACTCTCATGGAAAATAAAACCTCAACAATAGTCATAGTCAATGTGGTCATATTTCTCTTGTACCTTAAGTTCGGCATAATGGCCTTGTGGGTGCCTGCTGCTGCAGGATTTGGTCTTATTTGCGTTTATATATTTATGGATTTGATAATGCAGTTATATTTCGTTGAATTTTACAACACCAAATTTACACCTGCTATCAGAAGAATTACTGGAGATAAGTTAAATTTGACGAGTATGTCTTCCGAGCAAAGAACAATAATAAGAAAAGGATTTTTGCCTACCATCATTCTTTTGGCCGCTATTTTGTTTGGGATTAGCAGAGTGATAATGCGCTATCAGTAAGGCGAAGACCAACCATCGGCAACAGCGGTCAAGCCGCTGGTGCCTCAGCCCCGTTATTTACCCCAACCTCAACGCCGAAAAAATCATCTTCCAGACCACAATCACCGTAAACAGCAGATAACAGACCAGCGTCACGGAAGCCAAGCGGCGCTGCGTAACCGGAATTATGCGAACCAGACTACCAACCTGACGGAACGGCATCAGTACGCCGACGCCTAAGCCCGCCACCGCGCCGCCGGACAGGGTGGCGTACAGCACGTAGCCGACATATCCGTACCCCGCTTGCAGCAGACAGAACGGGCAGTGATGGGTGGGAAGTTCGTAGAAATAGAGGCAGATGAACGAGAGCACCGACGCGATGGCAATCAGGAAGGTTGCGAAGGCGAATGACGAGAAGAAATAGCCGCCACGCCCCTTGAGATAAAACCATACTCCGCTGACAGCGGTGAGCGCCATGCCGGAGAAGAAGGCGATCTGCATCGGCCGATGCGGCAGGGCCGCGAGATCGCCGCTGAAGCCGCCCCCTTCGTGGCTGAACAGACTGCCGCAGCAGGAGGTGATTATGTCCGGCTTTATCCCGGCAAAGTAGGCCACGAGCAGAACCGCCTCCAGCAGGAGCAGCGGCGCCACCACGTTGAGCAGCTCGTATTTGACCTTGATCAGCGGATAATCGTAGCCGCGGTTATCCACATGGTTGACGATCAGCCAGACTCCGGCCAGCAGGAAGTTGACGATCTTGAGCAGCAGCGCGGGATAGCCGAAAGAGTTGACCGCCAGGGTTCCGGCGGCGCACATGGCACCGGTAAAGAGGGTGTGCAGATCGTCGGCGGTGTAGATGAAGAGGAACAGCGACATGAGCTCGAAACCAAGGACGTAGTTCATGATGGTGGAGATCAGGTAGGTCCTCCGCTCCAGTTCCAGCTGCCCTTCACTGCCGCTGGCCGGATCCCAGCGTTTGAGAATGCGCACCCCGTAATAACCGGCATAGATCCCCAGACCGGAGACCAGCAGTGCAATCAGCACCAGGGCCAGGGCGGCAGGCTGGAGAATCACCGGCAGCTCCGGCTGGCAATCACCGCGCCGTCGCGCATCTCCACCAGCGTATCGATCAGCGGCGAATCATAGACAATCGGGTCGTGGCTGGCGATCAGCACGCTCTTCCCCTCCCCTTTCAACCGGCCGACAATCTCCATGAACTCCTGCGACAGCTTCGAATCAAGATGCGCCGTCGGCTCGTCGGCAATGATGATGGCAGGGTTGTTGATCAGGGCGCGGGCAATGGCAACACGCTGCAGCTCTCCCCCCGACAGCAGCTCCACCCTTTGTCCGGCATGGCGGGCGATGTTGAACTGTTCCAGCAGCCCTTCTGCCCGGCCGCGAAAGTCAGTGCGCCCCTCGCCGGTCGGATAGGCGGGGAGCATGACATTCTCCAGCACGGAAATCCCTTTGATCAGGTTGAACTGCTGGAAGACAAAACCGAAGGTGGAACGGCGAATTTCATTAAGGAACCGCTCCGGCAGGCTGGTGATTTCGAGAGAATCGGCCCCCTCCTGCTGGAACGGAACCGCCGCCGCTATGTCATGCAGGAAAATCCGCCCCGAAGTCGGCCGGGCCATGCAGCCGATCATGGTCAGCAGCGAGGTTTTACCTGAGCCGCTCGGCCCCTTGAACACCGTGATCTGCCGGGGGTTGACGGTGAGGGTGACGTCGGCCACGGCGGTGAATTGGTTCGACAGGCCGCTGTTGAATGTTTTGGTGATGCCGGACAGTTCTATCACGTCAGTTCCTCATGGCGGCATCGGGATCGGTCGTAGCCGCCCGCCAGCAGGGGATAATCGTCGCGGTCGTGTAGGGCACAACCGTCAGAAAGAAGAGCACCGTCAACTGGTAGGCATTAACCACCGGCACCAGCTGGAATCGGGGATAGATGACCGACCACCCCTTGAGCGCCTGGGCAAACAGGGGGGCTGACAGAAAGAAGACATGCCCGTAGGCCAGCACGACTCCCAGCAGGAACGCCGTGAGCGAAATAACCGTTCCCTCCCAGAATTTGAGCAGCAGCACGTCGGACGTTTCCCAGCCGATGGATTTCAAGATGCCGATTTCCTTGCGCTCCTCGGCGGACAGGCCGGTGGCCTTGTCCCAGGCGAAAATAATGAAAGAAAACAGCGCCGACGCCAGCACCATCAATGTCATGCCGCCGCGCCAATCGAAAATCGACTGGTAGGTGCGCTGGATTTCGCTCTTCAGGATCGGCCGGGAATCGGGGAATTGAGCGGCAATCTTGGCCGCCACGGTCGCCAGTTCCTTCGGATTGCGCACGGTCACCGCCAGGTCGGTCGCCTGACCGGCCGGAAAACTGAACAGGCGATGAAAGTCAGCCGCCGTGATGATAATCATGTCAGCCGAAATCAGGTCTGATTCGCTCGGGAAAATCGTGCCAATCTCCAGCATGAGCGGCGTTTTGTCATAGCTGATGAGCGGCAGCAGATCGCCGACCGCCAGGTTGCGTTTCTTCGCAATCGCTGCGCCGATGGCGGCCTTCTCCGCTCCGGCTGCGGTCTCGTCACTGGCCATGATCGTATAATTGGCACCGTTCAGCGCATCGTAATAATAGCCCCACAAGCGGGGATGCACCGCCGTCACCCCCCTAATTTTGGCAATTTCGTCGGCATAAGAGGCCGGCACCAGATCCTGCCGCCCGGCGGTCAGGCGTTGTACGACCATGTCGGGCGCATCGCTCAGAATGATGGCCGCCTCCCGTTTTAGGGCGGTGACAAAAAACTGCAGCGAGGCCAGCATGAAGATCACCAGCAGGTACATGGCCAGCAGGGAGAGGTTCTTGGCGCGGCGGCGCAGCAGCGAGGCCAGCGTGAAGTCCAGGATATTCAGATGACGTTCAAGAGCACGTTTCATGGGGCACCGTGACCGGTACGGGGCGGCAGGATCAACGAACCGGTAGGGAAATGTTCCAGCGCCAGGGGATGTTCCTGAAACGGCGCATGACGGTCGGCCATGGCCGGATGGCGGGTGTAGCGCGCCTCTGTCGCAAGACAGAGATCAGTCACCTGCAGGCGGCGCAGCTGGGCATTCTGCAACTTCACCTCACCACTCTGCTGGGCATGGCGGGCATGCAGCGGTAGCGCCAGGAACAGTGTCAGGCTTGCTGCGGTAAACAGGAGGAATTTCAGGGAACGCCGCATAGGAGAATACCGATCCTAGTTGAGTGATGAGACCGTCTGCCGGGTAATATCCTTGAAACGCAAAATACGCCTGCCTTTATGATCGGTTTTAAATGCCGCCGCATCCTTTTCGTTATCAAACGGTATCAGCTCAAACCCCATCGGCCCGTAGACGTCACTGCCGATCACAAACCAGGCAGCGCGGGCATCGATCATCTTCAGCGAGTAATACTCTTTCACGGAGAGCGCCGCGATATCGGCCTGACTCCTGCCGGGAGTATAGCGGGCAGTGTCGAAATAATGGCTGAACATGTCTTTTGGCCCGTCATAATAATAGGTGGTACCGTCCTTGAAACGGGCGGTTGCGGTCCAATCCGGGTATTTGGCAACAAACATCCCGCAGACCGGGCATTTGGCTCCGGCAGGGGCGGCAGTTCCCTTGGCGGCGGCCAGGACGACCGCCGCAGTCAGCACAGTGACAAGAACGACAGCCGTAATAATGCGTTTCATGGGAACTCCTGTCCGGACTACTCTTTCTCGGCGATAGCCAACGCTTCTTTGTAGGTCGCTAACTGACCGCCGTTTTTCTTGATAAATGCGGCAGCGTCATCTTTTTTGGCAAACGCCCACTTTGCCACCCGCGTCATAACCCCGCGCTTGGTCCCGCCGATGGTCCAGGTCGCCTGTTCGGCATCAAGAAGTTTTTGGGTCTGCACATCGCCAACCTGTACCGTTTTGAGAGCCTTGGCCTTGCTTGCCTTTATTTCAGTTACGGCACAATGAAGGGAGCAGACGCCAACGACTGATCCGTCAGCATACGAGATCAACATACGGGAATGGGCGAACTTCCCCCGATCCATGCCGCAATGCGGGCAGGCTTTATGCTGTGCAACGTCGGCATGGCTTGATCCGGCAGAGACCCCGGCTTTCTGTTCATGGCCTGAATGGCCATCATGACCGGACATCGGGGCGGCAGAGACAGCCCCGCACCCCAGAAGCAGAATTCCCGCAACATATGCCAGAACGGCTGTAATTTTCATATTTCCCCTCCTTGTTAATTTTTTCATATGGTACCATATCGCAAATATGCGAACTGCGCAACCATACCTGCCATAATCAGGGTTGACTTTGCCGGGCGTTGCCCCTAAACAGTTTCTGAATGTATGAAGGTTGTGCGAGACAAGGAGCCGGCTTATGAATCTCACAAAAAAACATATACTGGATTTTTTCAGACAGCGGGAGGGTGCCGTCCATTTGGACGTCCTGCTGCGCGAGTTCGGCGGTCGCCACGTCAAACGCGAACTGAAAAACATGCTGGAGGACATGTCCGATGATGGCGAAGTGGTTCGCCTCAAAGGTAACAGCTACAGCCTGCCGGGAAAGATGAAAACGACCAGGGGCAGGGTTTCCGTCCACCGCGACGGCTACGGCTTTGTGACCCCCGAGGAAGGCGGCGAGGACATTTTTATCCCGTCCAAGCTGCTCAAAGGCGCACTCCACGGAGATCTGGTGGAAGCCAGTTCCGCGCCGAGCCGCATGGGGGGCAACAAGCTGGACGGGCGGGTTCTGGCGGTTATCGAGCGGGCAACGTCCCGCATCGTTGGGCGCTATGAGGAGACCCGGCGCGGCGCGATTGTCATTCCCGAGGACCAACGCCTGAATCTGGTGGTGACGATTCCGGCCAAGGGACGCGGCAAGGCGGAGGATGGCCATCAGGTGGTGGCCGAAATCACTTCGTACCCGATCGGCGGTCGCCCCGCCGAAGGAAAGGTTGTGGAGGTTCTTGGCTGGCCCGACGATCCTGAGGTTGAAGTTCAATCCGTTATTCGTCGCTTCGACCTGCCACATATCTTTGGCCCGGACGTTCTGGCCGAGGCTGAGGGGATCAGTGAAACAGTCTCCCTCGAAGACCTCAAGGGGCGCGTTGATCTCCGCACCATGCCGACCGTCACCATCGACGGCGAGACCGCGCGCGATTTTGACGATGCGGTTTCCCTCCGCCGCGAGGGAGACAGGTTCCGGCTCTGGGTCTCCATCGCCGACGTCTCCAACTACGTCAAGAAAGACAGTCCGCTCGATCGGGAAGCCTATCTGCGCGGCACCTCGGTGTACTTCCCGGACCGCTGCATTCCGATGCTGCCGGAACGGCTCTCGAACGGCATCTGCTCGCTCAACCCGCAGGTAGACCGCCTGACCATGACCGCCGAAATGCTCTTTGACCGGAGCGGCGACATGGTGGAATCGTCCTTCTACCCCAGCGTCATCAGAAGCGCCGCACGGCTGACCTACACAATCGTGAAGCAGATTATCGTTGACGATGACCGCGACCTGGCCGACAAGTTCCGGCCGGTAGCGCCGATGCTGCTGGAGATGAAGGAGGTGGCCCTGACCCTGATGGCGATGCGCAAGCAGCGGGGAAGCATCGATTTCGATCTGCCGGAGCCGGAGATCATCATCGGCCTGACCGGCCAGACCGAGGGGATCATCCGCGCCGAGCGCAACCTGGCGCATCAACTGATTGAGGAGTTCATGCTGGCCGCCAACGAGGCGGTGGCACGCTTCATCACCTCGCGAGACATCCCGTTCCTCTATCGGGTTCACGAGAACCCCGACCCGGCGAAACTGCACACGTTCCAGGAATTTGTGTTTGGCTTCGGCTATGAATTCAAACTGGTCGATGACAAGGTCAAGCCGTCCGAACTGCAGCGCCTGCTGGCACAAGCCGACGGCCGCATTGAAGAGCGGATGATCAACTACGCCCTGCTCCGCTGCATGAAGCAGGCGCGCTACGCCGCCGAAAACGTCGGCCACTTCGGCCTGGCATCGGACTGCTACTGCCACTTCACCTCTCCCATCCGGCGCTATCCGGATCTGGTGGTGCACCGGATTCTGAAGGCTGTTCTGGCTCTGCCTCCCTCCCCCTTGACGGGGGAGGGTCGGGGTGGGGGTGAAGGCGCCATAGCGGACAGCACGGCTAATGCCGGTCTCACCCACCCCCTGGCCCCCTCCCGTCAAGGGAGGGGGAAACAGCTCCCCATCGCCCCCGAGCGACTGGGCGAAGTTGCCGAACACACCAGCAAACGCGAACGGGTTGCCATGGAAGCCGAACGCGACGTGGTGGAGATGAAAAAACTGCAGTTCATGCAGAAGCATGTGGGAGAGGAGTTTAACGGTTACATCTCCGGAGTGACCGCCTTCGGCTTCTTCGTGGAACTGGAGGAACTCTTTGTGGAAGGTCTGGTGCATATCTCAACGCTGAGTGACGATCTGTACAGTTTTGCCGAAAAACAGCACTCTTTGATCGGGCGGCGCACCGGCACGGTTTTCCGGATTGGCGATGCGGCACGAGTATCGGTGGCATCGGTCTCACCCGCCACGCGGCGGATTGAATTTATCCTTGCAGCACACACCGCTTCTCCCGCCGTCAAGACAGGCGCAATCCCGGCCGGATCGGAACAGTACCCCCGCATTCCGCTGCGCGGCAAGCGACTATCCGGACTCCAGACGCGTGGCGATGGGCGGGAGCAAAACGGCAAAGGCGGCAAGGAGAGCAGACCCGGCAAAGGAAAGGGCGCTCCCCGCAAACGGCGCTGAATACAATATAAATGGTAAATCCGGGTTGCAAGCCGGTATGCCACTGTGATAGGAAGGTTGCATGACCGAGGAAAAAGAAAAAGTACTTCCCGTAATTGAACATCTGGTTGAACTGCGCAAACGGCTGGTCGTTATCGTTGTTGCGGTGGTAATTGGTATGGGGGTGGCCTGGAACTTCTCCGGCGACCTTCTCAAATTCATCGAAAAGCCGTTGACCGGCAAGACGTATCTGACCGGGATAAAGAAGGATATTTATCTCAAAGTCAAAGAGCTTGCTCCCTCGATGTACACCCGTTACAAACTTGACCAGGAGATCAATGCACCCCAGAAACAGCGCCCCCTTAACTACAGTGCCCCCCTGGAACCGTTCTTCATCCAGTGCAAGGTCTCGATGCTGGCCGGCTTCGTCATGGTGCTGCCGATCGTGTTCTATCAGGTCTGGCTTTTCATCGCACCCGGCCTGACCCGGCGGGAGCGAAGAATGGTGGTCCCCTTCGTTGTTGCCGCTACGGTAACTTTTTGCATTGGCGCCATGTTTTTTCTGGTCATAATCTGGCCGGTGATCATCAATTTTTCGCTCTCGTATGAAGCAGAAGGGCTGCAAAGCTGGTTTAACATCAGTGCCTACGTCAATTTTTGCCTCCGGCTGATTCTGATGTTCGGCCTGATTTTCGAACTGCCGGTTCTGACGCTCGTGCTGGCCCGCTTCGGTATCGTAAGCTATTCTTTCCTGGCGCCTAAACGGAAGTACGCCCTGCTGGCCAGCTCTATCATAGCTGCTTTTCATGCGGATTTGATAACCATGTTTGTCATCATGATCCCCCTCTATCTCATGTACGAAATCAGCATCTGGGTAGCGTTGATCTTCGGCAAGAAGAAGATTACCATCGAAGACGAGCTGCCTGGCCAGGCAACGTAAAACAGCATACCGAAATATCTGTTGACAAGTTCCTGTAAAACCCATAAAAAAGGATATAAACTGTCTTTTTAGGGGTTTTCATATGATGGAACTTACTCGTAAAGGTGAATATGCAATCCGGGGCATCGTGTACCTGGCGGGGAGACCGCTCGACAAGGTCTGCTTGCTGAGTGACATTGCTGCCGCCGTTGATGTCCCTCCCACGTTTTTGGCCAAGATATTTCAGCAGTTCAGTAAAATTGGATTGGTGAAGTCATTCCGGGGCACTGGCGGCGGATTTATGCTGGGGCGTCCCCCCGAAAAAATTACCCTGCTGGAAGTTGTTGAGGCGGTTGAAGGACCGATTGTTCCGAACCGGTGCGTCGCTAAAATACCTGACTGCGAACGTTCAAACTCCTGCAATGTTCATCCGGTGTGGAAAAGGGTACAGGACGAAGTTCGCGGCGCACTGGAAGCAGTCACCCTCAAAGAGCTGGTTTCCGAGGAATAGTCGTCCGCAACATATTGTTTTTTATACGTTTAATTATAAATAAATTGACACAGCACGCCTGACCGTTTATGGTGGCGTCATTATTCCAATAGAACTTCCAAAGTCCCGTTTATCGGGATTTTGGCGTTTTATGGATAAAATTTATCAGAAAGGAGCATCCCGCCGGAGATACGCCCTCGCAGTTCGTGGGTAACGACGCCGCTCCGGCAAAGCCGACACAACTTCCTACTCTTTTATTATGCGAAAAAAACTTATCTATCTGATGTGCCTGTTCGTATTGACTGCATGTGAAAACGCGCCGTTCAAACTGTCCGAAATCCAATCAACCTCTTCGCTGGCCACCGAACCGTCCATCCTCGACAGCAGAAGCATTTCCCTCATCCAGCGAAAGAAACAACAGGCAGTTATTGAGTCTGCATTCTCACGCAGAACTTCGCCTGACAGAGCCCACCGGCTTGCGGCAATCTGCTTTGACAAAACAATCGGCACCGTCTTCATGCCGTTTGATCTGGCAGAAATAGCCCTTGCCGAAACGGGTGGTCACAACCTCTCCGCACGTGCCGTTTCGGTACGAGGCGCACGTGGAGTCTGGCAATTGATGCCACAACGGGCAAAAAGTCACGGTTTCTCAACCAAAGACATGCAGGACGATGGCAAATGTGCCGAAGCCGCCGTTTGTGAACTGTACACCAAACTTGACATGGCTCAGGGGAATCTTGAGCGGGCCAAAAAGTATTACTGCGGCCAGGGTCCCCAGGCAAATGCCTACATGAAGAAGATTCGCCTGATTCGTCAGGAAATGATGACAGAACTCAATGTGCAAAACGACAAACTGGCATTGGTAGACTCAGGTTCGAGGTTCCGGTGATAAAACGGCTCCAGCTTTGCATGATTATAGTCTCCCTCGTGGCCTTTTCCGGGTGTGCTTCGCTCGTAAAAACGCCACAGGTATCCGTTCGCTCCTCAAATATCGTCAGCATTGACACCTCCGGATTCGACATAGAACTTCTTGTCGGGGTCGAAAACAGGAACATGTTTGATGTATCGCTGCTCAGCTACACCTATGACCTCCAGGTTATGTCTGTCCCCTTTTCGAGCGGGGGATTGCAGAAAGGGGTTGTATTCCCGGCAGGACAGACGGTTGACGTCAGACTCCCCTTCAGAGTTCATCATAGCGACCTGCTCGGCATTTTCAAACGGCGCCCGGACCTGGACCATGTCCCCTACAGCGTTGATGCCCGCCTGAATCTGGACACCCCCGTCGGCGAGCTTATTGTTCCGCTTAAAAAAAGCGACACTGTTTCGGTCCCGGCGGCATATCGTCCGGGAACCTATTTAAAGCGTCTGCTGCAACCACTCAAAGAGATGCTCTAACCCGTCAGCCGGGGCGTTTTTTCTTGATATAAAAGCAGCCGCTCTGCTATAGTCGGGCGCCTTTTTCATTGATGGCACGCTTGCTGGCATTGCGATTTTTACCGTGCGATTTCGGCAAGATACGATTCAACTGCACCCTTATCCTGTTAATCAGGGTCCGGAGAGGAGTTATTTGTGGAAAGAGCAACGCCTTCCGATAGTTCGACCGGCCTTACGCTTCGTACAAAAATGGTGCTTCTCTCGGCAGCATCTTTTTTGGGCATCCTGCTGGTTGCTTCGATCAGCTTTTTCATGATGAATGAGGTCCGTGTTGGCGGACCTTCCTACAAATTCATCCAAAAAGACAAGGATGCCCTCGAAAGTATTGCGCTCCTAAAAGCAGATCTGTTTCAGATAAACAGTGAAATGCAGAATTTCATGCTTGAAGCAGATCCCGTAACAGCAGAAAAAAACATTACCACCATAAAAAACCTTTCGAATGACATTGAGCTTAACTTCGGCATCGTCCTTGAGTCGGTTGTATCGCCGGGAAGACTGGCGGCAATAAACAAGTCGAACAACATCTGGAAAGAATACCAGAAAACACTGCTGGAAGAGGTACTACCGGCCGCTTCCAAAGGTGATGTGCTCAAGGCAAGCTACCTCATGACCGGAATTCAGGCGCAACGGTTCGCCACCTTCAGCAATGCTGTTGCCAAGATGGTTGACCTGATCCGGCAGGATGTTGCTTCTACAGAACAAGAGGTTGCCTCAAAAGTCAGAATAAAGATTGTAATTTCTGCAGCAATTACCCTCCTTACCATCGGATTGATCGCACTCTTTTCATACCTGATCACGACCTCGGTCACCACTCCGCTCAAAAGCTGTGTTCAATTTGCGAAAGCCCTGGCAGCCGGAAGACTGGATGCCCGTCTCGAAGTTCGCGGCGGGGGCGAAGCGGCCGAATTGGCGAGCGCAATGAATACCATGGCCGAGAGCCTTCACAGCATGGTTTCGCGCATCGGCTCCGCTTCCGAAGTACTTACTTCCATCGACAACAATTTGGAAAACGCGGCCCATCAGGTCGTAAACTCAGCGCAAATGCAGGAAGAGTCGGTACATGAAACGTCGCGGGCGGTTGCCCAGATAAACAGCTCCGTCCATGAAGTATATGGCGGGATCGACCGGCTCTCGGAATCAGCGACAGAAACCTCCGCATCATCGCTTGAAATGGCTGCAACAATCGAAGAAATAGCCATGAGCGCCGAAAAACTTGAGGAGGCTGTTGAAGAAGTAAGCTCCTCCATCACTGAGATGGCTTCTTCAATAAAAGAGATCGGCACAAGCATCGTCAACCTTTTGGACGCTTCAACGACGACCGCATCTTCAATCGCCGAGATGGACGCAACGATCAAACAGGTTGAAAAGAATGCCATGGATTCCGCAGCGATTTCAGAGACCGTCAGAAGCGATGCCGAGATCGGCAAAAAGGCGGTTCTCGAAGCAATTGCCGGCATGCAAGCCATCAGGGCATCTTCTCAAATAACCTCGGAAGTCGTTGAGACGCTTTCTCTGCGGGTAAACGATATTGGTGCCATTCTTTCCGTTATTGATGAAGTTGCCGAACAGACCAATCTGCTCGCGCTCAACGCCGCCATCATAGCCGCACAGGCGGGCGAGCACGGCAAGGGGTTTGCTGTCGTTGCCGACGAAATCCGGGAACTGGCCGAGCGGACCAGCAGTTCCACCCGGGAAATCGCCACCGTTATTAAAGGGGTTCAGGAAGAAACGCGTCGTGCCGTGGATGCAATCAGTCAGGCAGAAGAAAGTATTGCTGCGGGTGAGAAGTTGTCGCAGCGGTCCGGCACAGCACTTGAAAAGATTGTCACAGGTGTCGAACGAGCAGGAATCCAGGTAAGCGAGATTGCCAAGGCAACGGTCGAGCAGGCGCGTGGCAGCCAAAGCATTCGCGAAGCGATGGAAAGCGTTGAAGACATGGTTGAAAGTATTGCCAATTCTTCTCGAGAACACTCCCGTGGTACCGATATGATTTCATCCGCGGTCGAACGGATGAAAGACCTCACCATCCACGTCCGGACTTCAACCCGCGAGCAGAGCAAGGCCAGCAGCCTGATTGCCCGGTCTACGGAAGATGTCACCTCAATGGTTGACCAGATCCGAGATGCGTGCCGTTCGCAGGTAGACAGCAGCGCCTTGATATCAAAATCAGTGAACAATATAGAACGGGCAACGCTTGCCAACAGCCATACGACCAAGGTCATGAATGCTGCTGTTGCCGATCTGACGCTTCAGATTGAACTGCTCGAGAAAGAGATGACCGGCTTCAAGATATGACCGGCTTTGTGAAACATACATGAGCAGACTCACTGCACGCTTTACATCCCTTAAATCCCGGCGTTCCAAGGCTTTGGTCACATTTGTGACCGCAGGAGACCCTGATCTGTCTGCAACCGAGGAGATCATCTATCTGCTTGAAGACGCCGGCTCCGACGTCATCGAGCTTGGTGTTCCGTTTTCAGATCCGATGGCTGACGGACCGACCATCCAGCTCTCCTCGGAAAGAGCTTTGGCTGCAGGAACGACACTGCATGGCATTCTTGAGCTAGTAAAGAAAGTTCGTACCCGTTCGCAGATCCCTCTTATCCTGATGGGTTACCTCAACCCTGTCCACGCCTATGGTTACGAAAATTTTTGCCGTGATGCAGCTGAAGCGGGCGTTGACGGCGTTCTTCTCGTGGATATGCCGCCGGAAGAATCCCGCGAATTGACAGTTCCAGCAAAGAAGTACGGCCTGGATGTGATTTTCCTTCTCACTCCAACCTCTGACGCGGCTCGCATAGCAACCGTAAACCGGCTCGGCAGCGGTTTCGTGTATTATGTCACCGTGACCGGAGTAACAGGTGCAAGATCCTCCGTTTCCGGAACACTGGCACAGGAGCTTGCCAAGGTGAAACAAACCGTCTTTCTTCCGGTCATGGCCGGCTTCGGGATTTCAACTCCCGAGCAAGCCTCGGAGGTAGGACAAATGGCGGACGGAGTTGTCGTCGGCAGTGCAATAGTCAGGTTATTCGAGCAGTTCAGCGGCGAAGAACTGAAACAACGCCTTCATCGCTATGTCGCTGAATTGAAACAGGCTCTCTGACCAAGCTTGACAGCGCCTCCTGATTCTGCTACCTAGCAGTTTTATTGCTACTTAACTATTTTAGGGTTACGAAAGACACGAGGTTACACATGAGCTGGTTTACCAAAGAACGGGTTGGCATAGAAAAATCGGGCGGCAAAAAGGTCACCTTTCCTGATGGTATGTGGGTAAAGTGCCCCGGCTGTTCCGAAACGCTTCTCAACAAGGACATTGAAGCCAATCTCCAGGTCTGCCCGAAGTGCGGCCACCATTATCGTATTTCCGCACGCAAGCGCCTTGAAGCCCTGTTTGACGGCGGCACCTGGCAGGAATTTGATGCCGGAGTGACCTCGGTCGATTTCCTTGAATTCAAGGACGCCAAAAGTTATCAGGAACGAATTGATGCCGCTCTGGCCAAAGGCGGTTCAAAGGATGCCGTGATCTGTGTCGAGGGGATGATCGAAGAACTTCCGGTGCAGGTATCCTGTTTTGATTTTTCCTTTATGGGCGGAAGCATGGGGAGCGTTGTCGGGGAAAAGATCACCCGCTCCATTGAGCGCGGCCTGCAGAAGCGTCAACCGGTGATCATCATCTCCGCTTCCGGTGGAGCCCGTATGCAGGAAAGCATCCTCTCCCTGATGCAGATGGCCAAAACTTCGGCAGCTCTGGCAAAACTCAAGAAGGCCGGATTACCCTTTGTATCGCTGCTTACCGACCCTACGACCGGTGGCGTTACCGCCAGCTTTGCCATGCTCGGGGATGTCAATATTGCCGAACCGAAGGCGCTGATCGGCTTTGCCGGCCCCCGTGTCATCGAGCAGACCATCCGTCAAAAGCTTCCCGAAGGATTCCAGAGGGCCGAATATCTGCTTGATCATGGTATGATCGACGCCATCATACCCCGCACTGAAATGCGTTCAAAACTGGCTTCCATATTGAAAATGCTGTATCGTCCTGCCGTTTGATATGCCTCTGACAGATGTCCTGGAAAGGCTTTACGCCCGTCGGCGCTTTGGTATACGGCCAGGCGTCGACAGGGTTGGCAAGCTGCTTGGGCGTCTGGGAAATCCCGAAAAACAATTTCGTACTATTCACGTTGTCGGTACCAACGGCAAAGGCTCTACGTCAGCCTTTCTCTCCTCTATCCTTATTCAGGCCGGGCATCAGGTTGCCCAGTTCAGCTCTCCCCATCTGGTTCGTTTCACCGAGCGCCTCAGAATAAACGGCACGGAATATTCCGAGGCAAAACTGGCGGACAGGCTGGACGCCGTATTGAAATCCGCACCTGATGATGCAACATTTTTTGAGATCACCACGGCTCTTGCCGCGTATATTTTCAGTGAGGAGCACGTTGATCTGGCGGTCATGGAAGCCGGTATGGGGGGCCGGTCTGATGCAACAGCCGCCATTCGCGGCGAAATGACCATCCTGACCCCGATTTCTCTCGACCATACCGGTTATCTCGGTTCGACCATTGAGGACATTGCCCGGGAAAAAGCCGGGATCATAGAACCGGGCACGCCCGTTATCAGCGCCGCACAACCTGAAAGTGTTCGCCGGATTATTGAAGAGAGCTGCTCCCCGGACAAGGGGATGCTGAAAATGCTGGGCAGCGAATTTTCTGTAACATGGAACTCCGACAACACCCTCGACTACCATGGCATGAACAGGACGCTGACTCATCTTTCCCCCGGCCTGGCCGGGCGCTTCCAGGCGGGGAACGCCGCCGTAGCGCTTGCTGCCGCAGAAATTATCGAGCGAGGAGGGACAGCCATCCCTCCTTCAGCGTTTACGCAAGGAATCAGCACGGCTTCCTGGCCGGGACGAATGGAGCTTGTGCCCGGCACCCCACGGATGCTGCTGGATGGCGCTCACAACCCGGCAGGCGCCACGGCCCTTGCTGAGGCGTTGTCCGACTACTCCTATTCCCGGCTGCTGCTCGTAACCGGGGTCTGTGACGACAAGGATATTGAACAGATATATGCGCCTCTCCTGCCGCTCGTTAACAGCATTTATACTGTTACACCCGCTGTTGACCGGGCCATGAGTGATAAAGCACTCACAAGTTTTTTCCACCGGCAGGGAGTTAAAGCCCTTCCGTGCGGATCTGTTATTGCCGGCATAGATTCAGCACGGAGCGATGCTTCCGAAACGGATCTGATCCTGGTGTGCGGCTCTCTTTTTATAGTTGGTGAAGTAAAGGCATGGCTTGCGCGCAAAAACTACTCTGGAATCAGAGGCTGACGGTACACATGATGCTCATTCGATTCATCCTATTGCTCTCTTTACTCTGTTGCGGAGTTCCAGCCGTCCGGGCTTCCGAGGTACCCAAAGCCGCCAACGCCGTTTCCGCGCCCGTATCCGATGAAAACATACATATCAAAGCTGATCGCATGAATCAGAGCACGGCGGACGGGGTATATACCGCGGAAGGAAATGTCGTCGTACTGTGGCAGGGGATGAATCTTACCGCTGACAAGGTTCGCTACGCTGCTGCGACGCATCATCTGAACGCAACCGGCTCGGTTGTCCTCAAAAAGGGATCTTCGGAACTCAAGGGGGATAATCTGGACATGAATATGGAGACCGGTCTGGCCGAGATGGACACAACGCTCCTCACGGTCCCCGACACCGGCATGACCGTTTCTTCCGGCAAACTTACCCGCATAAACGAGAACGAATTCATTGCAACATCCTCCGAGCTGACGACATGCGAACTGCCTGATCCGAGCTGGAAATTCGGCGCCCACACCCTTAAGGTTAACCTCCTCGGCTATGCAACCGGCCGAAACGTCATATTTTACATCAAAGACATTCCGGTGCTGTACATTCCCTGGATCGCATTTCCGGTGGTACTGGAGAAACGATCCGGACTTCTATTCCCGCGTCCCGGCAACTCGACCACGAGAGGGGCGCAGCTCGACATCCCAGCCTACTGGGTGATTTCTCCCAGCCAGGATCTTCAATTCGATCTGGACATCATGTCACGCCGCGGAATTGGCACCGGCCTTGACTACCGCTATATACGAAAACGCGGGAGTGAAGGGCACCTCAGCGTTTATCAGATCTACGATCAGCTGGAAAACCGGTGGCGCTGGCAATTGTCCCAGGACCATAAAGAAATTTTTTCCCGCGACGCAAATCTGCGTATGTCGGTCAACACCGCCAGTGACCGGACTTTTCTCAGCACATTCGGCGAAAAGAGCGGTGACTATAACCGTCAATCGAACGACACGACCATCAATACGCTGAACACGTGGCAGAACTATGCTGTAACGTCATACCTGCGCTATAACGAGAACCTCTATGCCGCTGATAACAAAACAACCCTGCAGACGGTGCCGTCACTTGGGGTGGCCGGTGTTCGCCAGCACATATCTACCCAGCCGCTCTATTTTGATATTGACGGTTCCGTAGACAATCTTTATCGCGATACACGACCCAGCGGACAGCGGCTGTACCTTTTTCCCCGCATGACCCTGCTCCCGTTTCAGAGCAGCTACCTTCAAACGACCTTGTTTGCAGGGGCCCACTTCAGAGGCTATACAACCGACCGGCGGGAAAACATCAGCGACGTACATGCCGTAGACGGCGACCTGCTACCGGAGGCAGGTGTCCGCATATCTTCTTCTCTGACGCGCATCTACGATACGGATTTTCAACGGCTCAAAAAGGTCAGACATGAGCTTATTCCGGAATTCCGGTACAACCTCATACCCGGACGCGATCAGCAGCGACTTCCGCTCTATGATTATACGGATCGCATGATCCACCTGAACATGATCTCTCTTTCTGCGACCAGTTTGTTGAACGGCAAGTTTGTAGCCGGCGATACGACGGAATATCGGGAATTGTCGCGAATCAAGCTCGAAGCGCGGTATTCTCTTGCCGGGGAACAGCGCGATCTTTTGATACCTGCAAAGAGTCAGCGCAGTTGGAGTGACACGACACTGGCATCGGAAAGCAGTTGGAGTGACCTGATACTGGAATCGGAGACATGGCTGAGTAAACAGCTAAGGGTAACCTTCGACACTCGCTACAACCTCTACGAGAAGCATCTGTCAACGGCAGTGGCAGGGGCCGAATTTGATGACCGGCAGGGTAATGTGATCGGTGCCGGGTATCAGATGGCCCGCAATGAAGTTGAATATTTTGAAGGACGAATAGCTACGAAACTGATCAGACCGTTCCAGCTTTCCTATACAGCACGCTACTCGTTTGATCGCAGTGACTTTCTTGAGTCGGTGTATGGCGTTGAATACCGGCAAAAATGCTGGAGCATTAACCTGGCAGTTCATCAACGCCCTGGCAACCAGTCATACACCGTTAGTTTCAATCTGGCAGGGATGGGAAGTAAATAATCGGAGAATAGGTAGACGAGACCATCATTTTTTGTGACACTGTTTGCACTCGACAGGTCCTTTTTCATTCAAATCATGGCACGGAATACAGAGGCCATGAGCGGCTTCTTTTCCCCACCCTTCGATTTTCCCTCCTTCGGCCCCTTTGTGACAATGGAAACATTCGCTGCCGTTAGTAAGCTGGTGTTTCCAGTGCGCAAACGGCAAAGGTTCCACCCCCGTTTTAAGCTTGATTACTTCAGGTCCTGCCCCCGCTAAAACGGGTGAATAGGCGGCAATACTTAAGATGAGGGCAATTGGCAACACTATATTTTTCATTACGAGACTCCTTTTTGGCGTTTTAGATAAAAAACACCTTTCATGTCTGGTAATCTACCAGAAAGAGACAGCGTTTGTAAACAGCTACACGTATTGCATCATCAGGCGACAGGTCACGGCTGTTCACCGGCGTGGCAAACCGCCGGAGAAAACTCCGGTCTCGGTACGTCAGGCCCGGATTTTCAATTCCTATTCGTGCAGGTATGGTAAGCGTTCCCAAGGTAAACCGGCTGACAGCAGATTCCAAACAGGGGTTGAGCATGATCATGCTATCCCCATGTTCGGGTGCAGGTGCCGGAACTCTTTTGCCAAGATATGCAACAAAATTGCCGGGTGACCGGCGTTCCAGCTCCATCCCCCTCAGACGCTCAACTTCCTCCACGGGGTTTTCACAAGCACCATGATGGGCAAACATCCGCAGCTCAAGACCTGCTTGAGCAACCATCTCCAGCAACTCATCAATCCGATAGGACCGGACGCTGGGGTGAAGAAGTGCATCGGCAAGCCCTGAACGTGTCGTCGCCTCATCGGAAGCATCCCGGTAGCTTGCCAGACGCGATTCTGGAGCAGCCCGGCGCAGCATCTTGAGGGCGAGGCCGGGTGAATCTATGTTGAGAAGCCTGAACGCACGGCGGATAGACTCCTCTTCCCTGCGGGCATAGCGGCTGTAGACCATTATCCTCAGAATACCGCCCGGCACGAGGCGACAGGCCAGTGCCTGCAAACCTTCCAGAGGATCAGGCAGGTGATGCAGGACACCGTAAGCATCAATCAGCCCGAATGCACCATCGACGGCCGCCTGATCCGACAAATCGCCACAGCGATAGACGATATTTCGCCGCCCGTGAAGAAGGCAGTGCATGCGAGCCCTTCTCAGGCTGCGCCCGGACAGGTCCAGCGCGGTTATCGGCACCTCGGGATTGGCAACTGACCAGGGATAGGGAGCAAACGTACCGCAACCGGCGATAAGAATATTTTTCGCTTCCGCTGGCGGCAACGCGTGATTAAAGCGCCCCCAGAGGGCATGCAGATTGAGTGCGTAGGTATCACAGCGACGTACCGAGGCGAAAAGCGGGTAGTGCGGATAAGGGTAATTCTGATAGTGTGCTTGAACCGGATTGACCATGACGTACTGTAGCAGGATGCCGTCCTGCTTTCAACCGCAAGAAAAAGAGCCCTTCGCTGAGTGTAGGCGAAGGGCTCCCGTTGATGACGTATGAAGGGCACTTACTTTTTGATCGTGGCCTCTTCAACAATAGCGCTGTATTTGTAGCCGCCGCCAAAATCCTTGTCTTTTGCCAGGATTCCGCTCACCGTTACAATATCGTCCACATCAGCCGTTGCCTTGGAGGTACAGACCAGGTTATGAGTTTTTTTGGTCTGTGAACCGGTTCCGTCCTGAATATGAATCCAGTTTTTGCCCATGATTCCGGTTGATACCTTGACCACCTTGCCTCTGACAACGACTTTCTTTTTGTTCAGCTTGGCACTGTTGGCAAAAACATCCTGGACCGTGTAAGCATTTGCTCCGGTTGCCTTGGCAACGGAAATTTTCCCATCCTTGACTGAAGCAGCAGCCTTGCTCCCTCCGGAGACCCCTTTTTCTTTCTCTTTTTGAGGGTCTTTGGCAGGCGCGTCGGAAATGACCGCGTCGGCAAAGAGAATCTTGTCGAATTTGCGTTTGAGGCTCTTGCTCTCAAAGTTTACCATCTCCATGCCGCCCTGGAATACTATCTGGGAGCCGACCGTCACGGCAGTCGCCGGAGCAGCAACCCACACTTTTTCTCCATCCTTCTTCTGGAGATACACATAGGTATACCCGCCGCTATCCATACTCTGCAAAATCTTGCCGGAAAGGCGGTCGCCCCCGGCCTGAGAGCTGCTGGCAGCAGGCGCCACGGCTTTGTCAGGCATGGCAAGTACGGTTGTTACGGATAAAAGTGCAACTACGCAGGAAAGTGAGACTATAAGGTTCTTTTTCATGAATGCCCCTTTTTTATATTTACCAACCATGCGTGCGATACTATCATATTTCAGCGTACTCGGCACTCAAAAAAACAGGAGACTCCATGGTTAAACGCCTCTACATTCACGTGCCGTTTTGCGTTGAAAAATGCCACTATTGCGCTTTCATCTCCTCCCCGCCACAGAATGGGGAACTGGGTGAATACCCTGATTTACTGATACGCGAACTAAGAGGCCATCCCTCCGGCGGCGAAGCATTGGCTTCAATCTACTTTGGAGGCGGCACCCCCTCGCTTTTGCAGCCACCGCAACTTGCCAGACTGCTTGAGGAAATAAACAAACATTCCGGGATTTCCCCCGATGCGGAAATAACCCTGGAAGTAAACCCCGGCACCGTCGATCAAAGTTCCCTGAAAGGATTCCGCGCTGCCGGCATCAACCGGCTTTCCTTAGGGATTCAATCGTTTGATGAAAATCACCTGAAATGCCTGGGGCGAATCCATACAGCTGAGCAGTCCCACAGGGCTTTCCAGGACATCCGTGCCGCCGGCTTTACCAATGTCAGCATTGACTTGATTCATTCGCTTCCTAACCAGACGCTGGGCCAGTGGCAAACCGAACTGAACCATGCCCTTAACCTTGACCCTGAGCATATTTCCATCTATGGGCTCACCATAGAGGAGGGCACCCCGTTCGCACATAGCTATCCCGACAACAGCCCGGCACTGGCCGATGAAGACCTCTCTGCGGACATGTTTGACCTGGCAGACACGCTTCTCACCGGATCCGGTTTTGAGCACTACGAGATCGCCAATTACGCCCGCAGTGGATACCAGTCTCAACATAACAACGGCTACTGGAGACGGGATGGCTATCTGGGACTGGGTGTTGCAGCTCATTCATTTCTACGTGAGGGGTACGGCATACGGTTCAGCAATCCGGACACTCTGGAGGAATACCTGCGTGGTGTATTGTCCGGTAAGTTGCCCCGGATTGGCGAGCAGCAACTTACGCGCCATGATGCCATAGCCGAGTATATGTTTTTAGGTCTGCGCCTGGCGAAAGGCATAGACCTGAACCATTTTGAACAAGAGTTCGGAGTCTCCTTGCAGTCTGTTTACGGCTCCGTGATCCCCGAACTTGCCGGTCTCGGACTGCTCATCCAGAGCGAAAGCACGATCACCCTTACAAAGCGGGGAATGCTGCTTTCAAACCAGGTATTTTCCCGGCTGTTACCCTGAAGACATGACAATGAGAAGTAATGAACCTTGACAATCGTCACCGGCATGGCATACTGTCACAACCTAAGTATGCTCTTAGATTTGCGCTGCAACGCATGGTAACACACCGGCATCTCCCAATGTTTTTCACCCCCCCATCTTTGTGGGGGAACTTACTCCATAGGAGGCATGTATGAAAAAAGTTCTGTTGGGATTGGCATTAAGTGTAGTGGTAACTGGATCGGCGTTTGCCGGGCAAGCTCAGAACAACGTCGGCTGCGGCCTGGGAACGATGCTGTGGGAAGGCAAGGCTGATAATTCGATTGTATTTCAGGTATTACAGGCAACAACAAACGGCACCTCGGCCAACCAGACCTTCGGCATCACGTCAGGAACCTCCAACTGCCAGAAGCCATCCAGGATTGCCCAGAACGAGAAGCTGATTAATTTCGTTCAGGCCAACATGGACAACCTGGCTCAGGACATTGCCATGGGCAAAGGCGAGAGCCTCGATACGTTTGCTGAAATGCTCGGTGTTGCCCCTGGACAGAATGCCGCTTTCAATGCAAAGCTTCAGTCAAATTTCGGCAAGATTTTCACTTCTGAAAATGTTGTTCTCGCAGAAGTAATCGACAATGCGGTAACCGTTGCCAACAACTAGGCTTCGCTTTCCGTCGTTTAAAAACAGGTACACAAAGTCTCTTTGTGTGCCTGTTTTACGTTTTCAGCCAGGATTTTGCTCGTGAGATTATTACCTATTACAAAAGCAGTTCCACCGTCTGCACTCTGGTACGGTGTGCTTCTTTTTGCCCTCATATTCATTCCGGCCCCTGCCTTGAGTCAGGAACCGGGCTACGTTGAGAAGCTGGTTCATGAAGCAAAAAAACGCAAACTCCATGAGGAGCGTGGCTGGAAAGCCCTTCTTCATTACGGAAAGAACTTCTCCGGAACCGAAAAAAGCAAAATCGACGATGTAAAGTTTTTCACCTCACCGGATGGCAGAATCAACCCCGAAGCAGAACTTGAGTCAACTTTGAAAAGCTTTTTTGCTGCCGAAACAAGGGACAACTTGAGCAGCGCCTGCCGTTTTCCGGCCCGCTATGCCTGGCTTGTCGAACAGCTGCAGATTGATGTCAGCCAGTTGCCCACCCCTGTATGTAGCGAACGGGACCGGGTATATGAAGCGATTGACCCTAAATCCGCCGTACTTGTATTTCCCGTGGGACACATCAACAGCCCGGCCTCCATGTTCGGCCACACCCTGATTCGTATCGACGGCAGCAGCAAAAGCAGCCTTATCTCGTATGCCGTCAACTATTCCGCTGAAAACACCGACTCAAACGGGATTGCCTACGCCTGGAAAGGGCTGACCGGGATGTACAAGGGTTTCTACTCACTGATGCCCTATTATGACAAGGTGAGGGAGTACAACAACCTTGAGCACCGGGACATGTGGGAATACCGGCTGAAGCTTACCGCCCCCGAAGCGAGACGGATGCTTGATCACATCTGGGAGCTCCAGCACATCGAATCGTCATACTATTTTCTGGATGAGAACTGTTCCTACAACCTGATGTTCCTCATTGAAGCCGCCCGGCCGGAACTGCATCTGACCGATAAAACCGGCATGTTCGTTCTGCCATCGGACACGGTCAGGCTGGTCATGGATAACGGCATTGTTGAAGAGGTTACCTACCGCCCTTCACAAGGAACCAAAATCCGGAAGATCCTAGGCCTGCTCGATCAGAACGGACAGAATATCGCACATGATATTTCCTTTGAAACATACGACCCGGCCCTGGTGAAACAGCTTCCCGCCACAACCGTTGAGAAGATCAAGATACTTGATCTGGCCACGGGATTCGTACAATTCAGATACGGCCGCAAAGAACTTGAAAAAGACGCCTATTCCAGGCTGTACCTCAAAATACTGAGAGAGAGAAGCACCTTGGGAGCTGCCCCTGAAGAGCTGTACCGCGTAGCAGAACCGGCCAGACCGGACACGGGGCATGGAAGCACGAAAATCGCTGTTGCATCTGGAGTGCGCCACGGGGAGCTGTTTGGCGAGCTGAATATTCGCCCCGAATTTCACGCTCTTCTGGACCCGGACCAGGGATATCTACCGGGTGCACAGATAAAGTTCCTTGACACAGCTCTACGCTATGGCGGCGGGACCGAATCTGTGTATATAAACTCGCTGCATGTCATCAACATCGTTTCAATTTCTCCGCGAGATACTTTTTTCAAACCTCTGTCGTGGAAAGTGAACACCGGTTTTGACCGTGAAACGCTCAGTGACGCCCGTGAGCATCTCATCTATCGCCTGAACACCGGCGGCGGCTTTGCGTATACATCTCCACTCGGGGGCATCTGGTATGCGCTGGGCGAACTCGACATCAATGCAGGGCCTGAATTCCGGGCTGGCATAACCGCCGGGCCGGGGATAAGCATCGGCGCGGCGGAACAGCTTTCGAAGCACACCAAATGTCTCCTGAATATTTCCGGTTACTGGTATGGCCTGGGCGATGACCGCACTGCCATAAAAGCCTATCTCGGCTTGAACCGTCAGATCTCGCAACATAACAGTCTCTCCCTTGAAGCGTCTCATGAAGCCGTCAGCAGCAGGCAGATATCCGAAATCGCCCTGCGCTGGAACCATTACTATTAATCCCCCAAGCAAACAGCCACTTGTCTGTACCGCTCTGAAGTGGTATGGTGCGAAGCCCTTACCGGCCTCCGAAAAGAGACCTGTAATGAAGCGCACCCCTGACAAAGGAACTCATATTTCCTGATGATTCTTGTACTTCGCCCCATCATTCTCCTGCTGGCTCTGGCAAGCACCTCATTTGCCCTCACGGAAATCCGTTCGATTCCGACCCGTCCGGGGATCACCATGAATGTCCTTATGATGACGCCCGAAAAAGCCGGCCGCCAGGAGGCATTGATTCTTTTTCCCGGAGGAAATGGAGCCGGACCGTTTAAAATAACCGAAAGCGGAACCGTCAGCGGCTGGAGCTTTCTGGTGCGCAGCGCAGATACCTTTATTGAGAGCGGCTTCTCGGTTTTCACCGTAGCTCCTCCTTCAGATCACTCCACCGGTATGAGCACCGGCTTTCGCGAGTCCCCTGAACATGCCGATGACATTGTCTCCCTGATTAATTTCCTTATTCAACAAGGGTACGAACGTATTTTTCTGGTTGGCAACAGCCGGGGTACTCTCTCTGCAGCCTCCCTCGGCACGCGGCTCAAGGACAATCACCTGAAGGGGATCATCCTCACGTCGTCGCTCGAGTACGAGAACTTCCTTCGCTGGCTGCCGCTGAATCAGATTCATCTTCCCGTGCTGATGATTCATCATCGTGATGACGCCTGCCGGGTCAGCTCAATTGAAGAAGCCAGGATAACCAGAGCCAACCTGAGTGCCGCTACCGCAGTTGATTTCGTCGAAGTAACCGGCGGCGCCTATCCCCGTTCAGCACCCTGCGACAACCTGAGCGCCCATGGCTTCTTCGGGGCAGAAGAAAGAGTCGTCCGGGTAATTGCCGATTGGATAGACGGCAGAAACGTTCCGGACAAAATCGAGTAGCATGCTTCGACCAGCCTCCTACAGAATGGAATCACATGATTAAAATACCGGTTCTCACACGGCGGCTGAATCTGCGCTGGCTGACAGGTGCAGCGATAGCAGTGGCGATTGCATTCGGCGGCGGGTATGTCACCGGCAGGGGAGGCTGGCACGTCAATGTTACGTTCCATGACATGCTGATCAACAATCCCCGTGACCTGTGCAACCTCGTCACTCCCTACGACAAACGCGTTCGAGCCCTGGCGGATTCGTTCAAGAGCCATGACGAGGCCTATCTCTACGTTCGCGACCGCATCGACAACGATCCATCCCTCGCGGCTCTGCCAGCAGGCGACGTTATCGATGCAGGACGGGCCAGCTGCTTCGGCAAGGCCATTGTGCTCTGCAGCCTCTACCGGGCCCTCGGCAAGCCGGCCTCGGATGTACGGGTCGTGATCGGCGAAGCTGACCTGCCCACCGGCGGCTTCGACCATGCCTGGATTGAACTGGAACACGAAGGACAGTGCCTGCAGCAGGACACAACCAACATTCTGGGCCATTTTGCCTTCGGTCAGTTCCGGAGCGAAAAATACGTCGAGACTTTTATCAGGGACGAAGAGTTTGTTCTCAACGATAAAAGGTTTGCCATTGTCTCGCAGCTGAACAGGCTGAAAAGCACAGGACACCCGCGTTTCTGACAACTAGCCCGTTTCATCAACCACACGACCATGGAGCTTTGACATGAAAACAGCAATTTTACTAATGGCCCACGGCAGCCGCATTGCCGAGGCAAATGACGCCGCCCGCCAGGTGGCGGAAATGGTACAGGAACTGACGGGATTCGAGATTATTGAGGTTTCCTTCCGTGAGCTGCATGAACCAAACATCCAGAGCGGCATTGACGCCTGTGTCGCCAGGGGCGCGGACCGTATACTGCTGATGCCCTACTTCCTGTTCATGGGTGCCCATGTCCAGCATGACCTTCCGGAAGAGATCACAGAGGCCAAAAAGCGGTACCCCGACCTGATCATGGAGATGGGGGGGCACCTGGGAGCACATCGCAAACTGGCGGAAATCGAGGCAGAACGGATCGGCGAAGCGCTTGAAAGACTGGGGTGGCACTGATGGACTCACTGCAGATGAAGCCGGAGCAGATTGAGACCGAATCCTTCCGCATTATCGATTCCGAGATCGGAGACCATGACTGGTCTGAAGCGGAGTGGCAGATTGTCCGCCGTGCGATCCATACCAGTGCCGACTTCGAATACGCCCGGACAATGATCTTTTCCGAGGATGCGGTTGCAAGAGCGGTCACCGCGCTTGCAAGCGGAGCAGGCATCGTTACCGACACCAACATGGCTCTTTCCGGCATAAGCAAGCCTCGTCTCGCCACTTTCGGCTGTTCGCTCTCATGTCATGTTGCCGATCACGACGTTGCCGAACAGGCACGCCAAGAAGGAGTCACCCGCTCTATTATCGCCCTGCGCAAGGGTGTTGACAACCCGGACAACCGCATTTTTGTCATCGGCAACGCTCCTACAGCATTGTTTGAACTGCTCCGTCTTATCGAAACCGGCGCGGCCAAACCGGCGCTTATCATCGGCCTTCCGGTCGGTTTTGTAGGCGCGGAAGAGAGTAAAAATGCCCTGGCTTCCGCTCGACATGACATCCCCTTCATCACCAATATCGGGCGTAAAGGCGGCTCCAATGTGGCTGCCGCAGTCGTAAATGCCCTGGCAATCCTGGCAACCGCACGGTCATGACAAAAGAGCTGCGCGCTGCCCCTTCGACGCCACTCAGGTCCGGCTACACAACCGGCGCCTGCGCCGCTGCCGCCGCCAAGGGGGCAGTTCGGATGCTGGCGGCCCAAACCACCCAGTCCGAAGTCAGTATAGATCTACCCGGTGGGACTACGGCCACGTTTGCGCTGCATGGCCAGACGTTTTCAACCGATGAAGCACGCTGTTTCGTCGTAAAAGATGCGGGAGATGATCCTGATATCACCAACGGAGCTGAAGTGCACGCCACGGCATCATTCCTCCCCCGCAAAGAGGGGGAGACGATAACCATCACCGGTGGTATCGGCATCGGCAAAGTCACCAAACCGGGCTTGGCGGTCCCGCCGGGCGAATGGGCCATCAACCCGGTGCCGCGCCGGATGATCGAACAGTCGGTTCGCTCTGTTTTCTCATCCCTCATCCCTCATCCCTCAACCCTTCACATTGCCATCTCAATTCCCGACGGTGAGGAGCGGGCGAAAAAGACTCTCAATGCCCGTCTCGGAATAATTGGAGGGCTCTCGATCCTCGGCACGACCGGAATCGTCCGTCCCATATCGGTGAAAGCCTGGACGGACACCATTGATGCCGCTCTGGATGTAGCCAAGGCGTGCGGCTGCGAAACGGTCATCCTTTCTACCGGCCGCAGCAGTGAGGTGGCAGCACAACACCATTTCCCCCACTTCCCTGAAGAAGCCTGCATCATGATGGGTGATCATGTGGCGTATGCACTGCAAGCATGCTCCCGGCGCGGCTTTATGAGACCGGTTGTCGCCTGCCAGTTTGCCAAACTGCTCAAAATCGCCTGCGGTTACGAAAACACTCATGCCGCTGCGTCCGAACTTGATCTGGGCATACTGCGAGGGTGGGCAGAGGCCGCGGGCTTCCCCGCTGCCTATCTGGCACTTATCTCGAACGCCAATACCGCTCGGGAAATCGCCGTTGCAACCGGCTTTGACAGGGCATTCATGAAGCTTGTTGCCGACCGGGCCCGTTCAGCCGCCGCCGTGCATGCACCGGGAATCCAGGCTCAACCTCTTCTGTGCGGATACGATGGTCTGATCATCGAATGAATACCGCAAAAACTCCAGCCACTGGAAGCGGAGAACAGGCACACCCTCTGAAATATGAGCAACAAAAAAGGCCTCCCGATTATTCGAGAGGCCTTTTCATCTGGACAGAGCAGACAGGATCAATCCGTTGAATCCTTCAAACCCCGGATGATTTCCACCTGGCGCTGAAAACTGAAACGGGAGATCAGCTGTTCATGATGCTTCTCCGGCGCTATTCTGAACTTATAGCGGTACGGGGAAGCGTTTTCCGCAATGCCGACAAGCGTTGCCGGCACCTTGACCAGCGTATGCTTTTGCAGAACCGGATCAGGCAGCATAAATTTCACCGTCATTTCCGTTCCCGAAGCAAGATCGACATACTCATCGACCAACATTGCCAGACCAAGGGTCGAGATATCTACCAGGTCACCAATAACATTCATGTCCTCAAACTGGATCGTGGCGCGAATCGGAGGCTCCAGATTCAGCCGCACTGCGGTGCGTTGTTCGGCCAGAACTTCGACATAACAGAGCTTATTAAGTGATGCTGCATGCTTCTTGACGTTGATATACTGGACATGGGCCACAACGGGAAAGGGGAAAACATCGCTGCGGATCAGGGTATAATGGTCGGTGGCAATGGCAACTGCCTGTTGGGGGCTGACGTCCAGATCGAGATTGCCGCGCTCCACGCCAAGAATCGTTGCGGGATACGTTA
>MGZJ01000004.1 GCA_001802645.1 Geobacteraceae bacterium GWC2_53_11
GAGAGGCCGCAAAAGGGGCGCTACCGGCAGTTTCACCAGATAGGCGCCGAAGTTACCGGCGTCCACGACCCGTTGGTTGACGCGCAGGTGTTGAACATGCTGACCGCGTTTTTCAGGGAAATCGGTTTGACGGAGCCGACTATGCAGATAAATTCGCTCGGCTGTCCCGAATGCCGTCCCGCCTATCGAGCCGCTTTGCGCAGCTTTCTGGAAGAACGGATGGAGCACCTGTGTGAAGACTGCAAACGCCGCTTTGCTACCAATCCTCTCCGTACGCTCGACTGCAAGGTTCCGGGCTGTATCGAGGCGACGGCCGGAGCCCCGTCGGTTCTTGAGCATCTCTGCAGCGGCTGTGACGACCACTTCGGCAGCGTGCGACGTTACCTTGATCTGTCCGGCACGCCGTACAGCATCAATTCACGCATGGTGCGCGGCCTGGATTACTACACCCGCACGACCTTTGAAATGGTCACCGGCCTGCTCGGCTCGCAATCCGCGGTTGCTGCCGGCGGACGCTACGACGGGCTCATTTCGCAGTTGGGGGGGCCGTCCATTCCCGGCATCGGTTTCGCAATGGGGGTTGAACGGGTTGCACTGCTGCTCGGCAGCCAGGAGTTTACCACTGTTCCCGATCTGTTTATTGCAACCATGGGAAGCGGGGAGCGGGATGTGGCATTCCGTCTGATGGCTGATTTGCTGAAGGCGGGTGTTCGCGTCGAGATGGACTACGAAGGGAAGAGTCTGAAGAGCCAGATGCGCCGTGCCGACAAGCTTAAAGCGCGCTACAGCGTTGTCATCGGCGAAAACGAGGTGGCTGCAGGACGTGCCGCGTTCAAACGAATGGCTGACGGAATTCAGACAGAAACCGCTCTGACGGCAGCGGCGATACAGTCTCTGGTCAGGACGTCTGCACCGTGATGGAACCCCGCACAATCACACCTGAAAAACGCGATGATGACTCCCAGTATGACTCTACTCTGCGCCCTCGTTCTCTCGATGATTACATAGGACAGGAAAAGATCAAAGGCAATCTGCGGCTGTTTATTGATGCTGCCAAGGGTAGGGGAGAGGCGCTTGATCATGTTTTGCTCTATGGCCCGCCGGGTCTTGGCAAAACTACACTGGCGAACATAGTTGCCTGCGAAATGGGGGTAAATATCAAGTCGACGTCCGGGCCGGTTATTGAGCGTCCGGGGGATCTGGCCGCCATTCTTACCAACCTTGAGCCGCATGACGTTCTTTTTATTGATGAAATTCACCGCATCTCCCACATTGTCGAAGAAATCCTTTATCCGGCCATGGAGGACTATCAGCTCGATATCATTATCGGTCAGGGACCGAGTGCCCGATCGATCAAGCTGGATCTGCCCCGTTTTCCCCTGGTTGGTGCCACTACCCGTGCCGGACTTCTTTCTTCGCCGCTGCGTGACCGCTTCGGGGTTATTTCCCGCCTCGAATTTTACACTATTGACGAGCTGGCGACCATAATCTGCCGTTCATCGGGAATTCTCGGCATGGAGATCGACCCTGTCGGAGCCTCGGAGCTTGCCCGCCGCAGCCGTGGCACCCCACGGATTGCCAACCGCCTGCTGCGCCGGGTGCGCGACTATGCCCAGGTGCGTGCCGATGGCGTCATTACGCTCGATGTGGTGCAGCAAACATTGAAGCTGCTGGAAATCGACGAGATGGGTTTTGATCAGATGGATCGCATGATCCTGCTGACAATCATCGACAAGTTCGGTGGCGGCCCGGTGGGGCTCGATACGATTGCTGCCGCTATCAGCGAAGAGAGTGATACCATAGAGGACGTCTATGAGCCGTTCCTTATCCAGAATGGCTATATCAATCGTACTCCCCGCGGCAGAGTGGCTACACGGGCGGCCTATCTGCATTTTGGCCGCATTGCGCCGGAATCCCCTCAGGCACCTCTGTTCTAGCCATGCAGCAATTCTTCGATTTCCCCGTTATTCCGAGCTTCAGCTTTGACAGCTTTGTTTCCTGTGAAGGAAACTCTGCCGCTCTGCGCTTTGCCCTTCGAATTGCCGACCCTGCCGATTCCGAATGTCTGCTCTATCTGTACGGCCCCTCCGGTTCGGGAAAAACCCACCTGCTGAAATCAATTGCCGGTACCAGGTATCCGTATCTTTCGCTTCGCGAACCGGTGACTCCCGACCGGCTTGTGACCATGTTTACTGCCGCGGGCGGCTTGATAGTGGATGATTTGCAGGCGATGCCCGATGATGGCGATATGCGGAGAGCTCTCTGGCAGCTCTTTAACGATTTTCATACATCAGGGCGCACTATTGCCATGGCTGGTGCACTTCCGCCCCGCGACCTGACCAATCTGGATGATCACCTGACCTCACGGTTATTGTGGGGGCTTGTCGCGCGTCTTGATACATCGGATGACAATTCCCGGAGAATGATTATCAAGAAGGTCGCCGATGATCATCAAATCCGGGTTCCTGATGATGTGGTTGATTACATTCTTGCTACTACCAGCCGTGAAGTTGGCGCCTTGATCGCCTCTTTTCATCAGGTGTACCGTTATTCAATGGCTGAAAAAAGACGCATCACGCTGCCGCTTGCCCGCGAAGCACGGGAATACGGTTTGTCAGGGAGGGTGCTATGACCCCTTTCAATAACCGCTTGAAGACGCCGGAAGAAATTGAACTCGATCTTAAATACGAGCAGTTGTCCAAAGTTAAGGCAGAACTTCTGAGTCATGAACGTGAGTACAACCGTCTCAAGTCGGAAATCAGGACGTTTGAGCAGGTGTACGAGGATATTTTGGGGTGCCGGATTCAGACTCTTGATGATCTGGAGTGGCAGTTGAAAGGTTTGCTTGGCGAGGCGGTCGCTGAACGTTCGTCTGCACAGGAGAAACCGTCACCGGCCTACAGCCATTTTCATCACACAACCGACCTTCTTGATGATGAAGAGATCGTGCAGAATGTTGCCAATCTCAGCCTCAAATCCTTGTATCGAGGGGTAGCCAAGGCGGTCCACCCTGATCTTGCTTCCGGAGAAAGTGATCGTCTGCGCCGGGAGGAGTTGATGGCGCTGGCCAATGACGCCTACCAGACCGGAAACCGCCAGATTCTGATCGACCTTCTGAGCGAGTGGGAACAGGCGCCGACTTTGCATGGAACATCTGAGATAGATATTGCTCTTGAACTTGTCCGCGTCATTCGCCAGGTAGCAGCGGTGCAGCAAAATATTCATGCGGTTATTCGCCAGCATGAGGAGCTGAAACAGAGCGATATTTATCATTTTAAATTGAGAGTGGATGATGCGCTGGCTGACGGTATTGACCTCCTTGCGGAAATGGCCGCGGCCGCAGATCTGGATATAGCCCGTCTCAGGCGCCGCCTGGCAACCGCTCGTGGAGAGTCGGACAACGCCGCTTGCGGAGATGCGGCATCGTTTGAAACGCGTATTGTCCGCTTTTCGGCGGATCAGAATTGCGGGATTATTTATATCCGCAAGGCAACGTCAGCTGATTTTCGCGATTGGCAGCGTATCGGCATAGCGCGGGGCGCCAAAGAAATTTTTGTCGATACTTCGCTTCGTCTGGATGTTAAAGTTGACGCCGGTTTGGATGCGGCTTTTTTGAGTGATCTGCAACCGGATGATCTACAGTCGCTGTTTCTGTATAATTGTGATGATACGATTATTCCCAGAATTACCCATCTCACCGGACTACAGGAGTTGTATCTCTCCGGTACCAGCATCAGCGATCAGACACTTGTTCAGTTACGTCCCCTGAGGTCACTTGAACGCATGTCGATTTACCACACCGCAATCGGTGATAAAGGTATTTTGAATCTTGCCATTCTACCCGGCCTGAAGTGGCTTACCTGCAGTGGTACGGCAGTGACGGAACAGGGCTTCAATAACTTCCGGAGAGTCATGCCGGGATGTAAAACAGTCAGCTTCAAGTGGCGTTATCAAGAGGGGGAGTAACCATGCTTCACGTTGGAAGCTTTAATACATTGACCATTACCCGCATCACGGCTGCCGGTGCAGTTTTCAAGACCGGCGAAGGGGATGTGCTGCTCCCGTTGCGCCTTGTTCCGACGGGAGCTGAGGCGGGTACCGTTCTGGATCTGTTTGTCTACGTTGATTCCGAAGAGCGTCTGACCGCTACTACAAAGCGGCCACGTGCAGTTGTCGGTGAGTTTGCGCTCCTGAAAGTCAAGGAGGCGACGACTGTCGGCTCGTTCCTTGACTGGGGATTGGAAAAGGATCTGTTGTTGCCCTTTGGCGAGCAGATTGACCCGGTCAGGCGTGGTGACCAGGTGCTGGTATATGTCTACCTGCACTCCAGCGGGCGGATTGCCGCGTCTGCCAAGCTGGAGAAATACATCAGACCGGTGGACGACAGCCTGTTGGAAGGAGCTGAGGTCGATCTGTTGGTTTACGCCTGTACGGATCTGGGAGCCAAGGTACTGATCAATAACCGTTTCGGTGGTCTGATATTTAATACCGAATTTGTCGTTAAACCCAAATGCGGTGAGCGGTTGCGCGGTTATGTGAAAAAAATACGGGAAGACGGCAAGGTTGATATCACGCTACGCAAGGGTGGAGCAGATGAGGCGGCAAAAGATCGCGACATCATTCTGGCCGCTCTGTCAGCCCACAACGGTTTTCTCCCGCTGAACGACAAAAGTACCCCGGAAGCGATTGCCAATATGCTTCGCCTGAGTAAAAAGAGCTTCAAAAAGGCGATTGGCGGACTGTACAAAGATGGTTCCATAACCATTCTTCCCGACGGCATCAGCCTGCGGAGCGACCAGACACGGGATGTACTGTGAACATGAAATGTAGAGGTGTCATCTTATGCCTGGTTTATTGCTTTCTTGTATTCACAGCCGGCTGTAAAAAAGCTGACGTGAAACCTGCTGTTGGTTTACAGGTGGTTACTACCCTGTTCCCGTTGTATGATTTTGCCCGTACCATTGCCGGTGACAAGGCTCAGGTAACCATGCTGCTCCCACCCGGCGTTGAACCGCATACGTTCGAACCGAAGCCGGAAGATATGATCAGGATCAGCCGTGCCGGTCTGTTTATTTACACCAACAAGTACATGGAGCCGTGGGCGGAAAAAATCATCTCCGGTATCGATAACAGGAAACTTCGGGTTGTTAACGCCGGTGAACGGGCTACCTATCACACGGCACTACATGAAGATGAACATGGCCACAGCGGGGAAGAAGGACATGGCCGCTCGGGAATGGACCCGCATATCTGGCTTGATTTTACCAATGCGGCGCAGATGGTGGATACTATTCTTGACGGCTTCATCGCCGCCGATCCGGGCAATGGTGGAACGTACCGTCAGAATGCCCTGGCTTTGAAATCACATCTGGCTGCGCTTGATGAACGCTACCGTAGCAGCCTCTCCACCTGTATCACTCGAAAACTGCTGCATGGCGGACATTATACATTCGGGTACCTGGCGCGGCGCTACAATCTGGAGTACCATGCGCTGAGCGGCATATCGTCCGATTCGGAACCTTCGGCAGAACGTATGGCCTCGCTTGTGCGGGGTATCAGATCGTCGGGCACAAAATTCCTGTTTGCCGAAGAGCTGCTGTCGCCCCGCTTAACCGAAACGCTTGCTCAGGAAGCGGGCGTGGGGGTCGTAATGCTCCACGGCGCGCATAACCTGTCGCGGGATGACCTGGCCCGCCAGGTGACTTTTTTCGATCTGATGGAACGCAACCTGGAACAGTTGCAGAAGGGTCTTCAATGCCGGGAGAAATAGTATCAACAGAGCTGCTGTCGTGCAGTTACCGCGAGGGGAGGGTGCTGGAGGATGTCTCTTTTCAGGTGGCGCGTGGCGATTATGTCGGCATCGTCGGGCCGAACGGCTCCGGAAAGAGTACGCTGATCAAGGCGCTGCTCGGACTGGTGACGATCAACAAAGGATCTGCATCGCTGTTCGGTACTCCCCTGTCAGGCTTTCGCGACTGGCACAAGGTCGGCTATCTGCCGCAAAGTCTGCATCTGGTCAACCCGGTGTTTCCTGCGACCGTGCATGAAACAGTTGGTCTGGGCTTGCTGTCACTCAAGCGTTTCCCCAAACGGCTGAACCGTGCCGACAAGGAAAAGATAAATATAATCCTTGAAGAATTAGCTATTTCAGATCTTGAGCATAAACTGATAGGTGAACTTTCCGGTGGCCAGTTGCAGCGTGTCCTGCTTGCCCGTGCTATCGTCAATGATCCGGAATTGCTGGTGCTGGATGAACCGACCGCCGCTCTCGATCCGGAAACCAGGGGGCGCTTTTACGCCATGATTGCCGATATCAACCGCTCCCGGGGCGTTACCGTTCTTCTGGTGACCCATGACAGCGGAGCAATCGGTGAGCATGCCTCAAAAATGCTCTACCTTGATAAAAAGATCCTTTTCTACGGCGGGTTCGACGAATTCTGCCATTCACCGGAAATGTCGTCGTTGTTCGGCGAACATTCACAGCACCTGATGTGCCACCGACACTGATATGAATCTCCTCGAAATACTCTCATACGGCTTTATTCAACGGGCCCTGCTGGCCGGAACCCTGATTGCCCTGCTCTGCTCGGTGCTGGGGGTCTTTCTGGTGCTGAGGCGCCTTTCTTTGATCGGCGATGGCTTGGCGCACGTAACCTTCGGCAGCACAGCCATCGCCCTGGCGCTCAAGTTCTATTCTGTCATGTCGCTGCTGGTGACCATGCCGATTGTGCTGCTGGCATCGCTCGGTATCCTCAAGTTGACCGAAAAGGGGCGGTTGAGCGGCGATGCCGCCATCGGCCTGGTCTCAGCCCTTGGAATCTCAGCCGGTATTATTCTGGCCAGTGTGGGTGGCGGCTATAATGTTGACCTGCTCAGCTTCCTGTTCGGCAATATCCTGTCAATACGGAGTGAAGAGGTGGTGATTGCGGCACTCCTCTGCCTCGGGGTCATGCTGATGTTGACGCTGTATTATCACGAACTGTTCGCCATTTCCTTCAGTGACGAACTGGCCAAGGTTTCCGGTATCCACACGTCGTTCATCAATTCCGTACTGGTACTTCTGACGGCGCTGTCGGTGGTTCTGGCCATGAAACTGGTCGGTATCATGCTGATTTCGTCACTGCTGATCGTACCGGCGGCAGCAGCCCTGCAACTGGCGCGCGGCTTCAAGGTCTGCATCGTCTTGGCAGCGCTTCAGGGGTGCAGTTCGGTGATCATCGGTATCATTATTTCCATTATGTCCAACCTCCCTGCCAGCGCTTCCATCGTCATGGTGAATCTGCTGTTCTTCGCCGCAGCCTGTGTTATCCGCCGGATTAAATATCCAACGTAGGGGCAAATAATCTGTAGGGGCAAATAATAATTTGCCCCTACCCAAACGCCATAAGGCTTCACTCTCCATGCTCATCATCGTCGAATCGCCTACCAAGGCGAAAAAAATACAATCCATCCTCAAAGTCAAAGCCATGTCCACCGTGGGGCATTTTAAAGACCTCCCCGATGCTTCTATCGGCGTCGATCTTGCCACCTATGAGCCTACTTTTGTCTTCCACGAGAAGAAAGCCGGTCTGCCAAAAGAACTTCGTGCGGCAGCACGCGGCGAGACCGTCATGTTAGCCGGCGACCCTGACAGGGAAGGGTATGCCATCAGTTGTCATATCTACGAAGAGGTGAAGGAAGTAGCCAAGGAATGTCTCCGCATGGAGATTTATGAGGTTACCGAGAAGGGACTGAAGGAATCGCTTGCCAAGGCGGTGCCGTTTGAGCAGACCAACACGGGCCTCTATAACGCCTTCCTTGGCCGCCGTATCGGCGACCGGTTGGTCGGCTACATCCTCTCGCCGATTGCCAGCAAAACCCTGCGCAGCAGCTTCAGCGTCGGCCGGGTGCAGTCTCCGGCAGTCCGCCTTGTGGTTGACCGCGAACGGGAGATTCGCGTTTTTACGTCAGCTCCTTACTGGATGCTGGATATCCAGCTGGACAAGGACGGCACGACCTTTCTGGCCCGCCATCTCCATGGCAAGTTTTTGCAGCAGGCGGATGCACAGGCGATCATCGACGTCATCAAAGCCGAAACCCATGCCCTGGCGGAAAAAGTTGACAAGAAAGAGGTCAAGCAGTCCGCCAAGCCGCCGTTCACGACGGTTGACCTGCAGGCCGCCGCAGCCGCCCGTCTGAAGTTCACTCCGGAACAGTCGATGAAGCTTGCCCAGGGGCTGTTCGATCATGGCGTCATCACCTACCACCGTACCGATTCCGTCCGGATGGACGAGGCCTTCGTCGCCGAAATTCGTGAATTTCTTACCAAGAGTCTCGGCGGCAGTTATCTCCCGGAGAAGCCGAACCTTCACAAATCGAAAAACTCCCAGGCCGAGGCGCACGAAGGGATTCGTCCGACCCACATGCACTCGGTCGCCGATGTATCCGCCATCATCAAAAAGGAAGGGCTTACTCCCGATCATGCCAAGCTCTACGAGATGATCTTCAAACGTGCCGTCGCCAGCCAGATGGCAGCGGCCCGCTACGACTCCACCGTGATGATTTTTACCGTTGCCGGTGAACGGTTTAAAGCCGCCGGCCGGGTACTGGTGTTTGACGGTTTTCTCAAGGTCTATGCAGAGATTGATGAGGAAAAGGATAAGAAGGGCGATGAGGACAACAAGCTGCAACTGCTCCCTCCGGTAGAGGTTGGCGAGCTGGTGCCGAAACTGCAGGAAGTGCTTGACGAGAAAAAAAGCAAGCCGCCGGGGCGGTTTACGCTCGGCTCACTGGTAAAAGAGCTGGAACGGCTTGAGATTGGCCGTCCTTCCACCTATGCCGCCATCACCAAGAACATTACCGACCGCGGCTATGTCAAGGAAGAGAAGGGAAGGGTGGTGCCGTTGCCGCCGGGAGAAAAGCTGATTGATTATCTCAGGGACAAACATGGCTGGGTGATTGATTATGAACTGACCAAAAAGATGGAGAGTTTTCTGGACCTGGTGGTGGAAAACAAGGAAACCTGGCAGCGGTTTTGTAAGGGTGTGCATAACAAGATGGGCTTTTCAATACCACCTGCACGCGCGGCAGGTGGCGGTCCGAGCGAAGGACAGCTTAAATACGCAGGTGATCTGGCGCGTAGAAACAACCTTGTTATCCCTGATGAAACCCTTAAAACCGGTAAGGCACTGTCCTTATGGATTGAAGGTGTTGTCGGCGCAAAGGAACAGACGTCATCTACATCCAAATAACGTCTCCCGGCTGGATATTAAAAATAGTAGCTGAAATCCTTCATTTCAAATGGTGAATCGTTCAGGCACTCAATGAAGACATCAACAATAAACGGGTCAAACTGTGAATCTTTTTTCTTTACCAGTTCGCGCAGAGCGGTCTCCTTGTCCAGGCCTTCACGATAGGAACGGTTTGAAATCATGGCATCGAATGCATCCGCCACGGCAACGATGCGGGCATGAAGCGGTATCTGCTCACCTTTTAGTCGTCCCGGATAGCCGGTGCCGTCCCAGTGCTCGTGATGATGAAGGATGGTCGGGCCGAGGTGACTCAATTCGTTAATCCCCACGACAAAGAGTGTTCCCTTCAGCGTATGTTCACGCGTGAGCGTCTCCTCGCGAAGATTGAGGCTGTCCGGTTTGTTGAGTACGTCTTCCGCAGTGTTATACTTTCCTATGTCGTGCAGCATCGCCCCCAGATACAGGTCGCGCAACTCGATAACTGACAGGTTCAATTTTGCTCCGATACTCAGGCAGTATTCCGCTACCCTGCGTGCCTGCCCCTGGGTGTAGCTGTCTCTCAGTTCAAGTGCGCCCAGCAGAGCCTGGATAATGCTGTTGAATAGGCAGGGTTGCCAGATGTCCGCCATTGTGTCTTGAACCAGCATGGCCTTGGAGACTCCGCCGGCGTCAAGGCTGCCGTTCAGGCGGGCGGTAAGTGCCAGTCCGAAGGGGATAGCCGTGCCGGGACCCTGGCTGGTCATGATGGTGCCATCGCAGACAACCGGTGCATCTTCATAGATCCCGCCGTTCAACTGATCGATATATGACGGATAACAGGTTACTTTTTTACCATCCAGTATTCCGCTTGCTGCAAGTACAATAGGAGCAGCACAAATCGCACCGATCAGCTTGTTCTTGGCCGCAAACTCCTTAATGAGAGCGTGAATCCGCTGGTCTGCGTTTAGATTGTTGGTTCCCGGTTGCCCGCCCGGAAGAACGATCATATCAAAGGTATCGGCATCGACGTCATCCAGGATCGCGTCGGGAACTATGCTGATGTTATGGGCGCCGGCAACCGGCCCGGATTGAAGTCCGGCCACCACGACTTCCACGTTTGCCCGGCGGAGTATGTCAACTATGGCGAGAGCTTCAATCTCCTCAAAACCTGTTGCCAGCGGCATAAGAACTTTTGACATAACCTGCCTCCAGATGATGTAAATTAATGTGATTACTGCTCAGTGAGCGATATGGTTTCATCTATCGCCTTGAAAAAATCCTCAGTGCGGTATGGTTTCTGGATAAAGCCGCGTGCTCCCAGCTTGATAAATGAATCGTTGGTTTCATCCTGATGGAATCCTGATGACATCAATACCTTGACATTGGGATGGACCTCCAGCAGCCGTTGAAGCGCTTCCTTGCCGCCCATGACCGGCATGACAACATCCAGAATAACCAGCTGAATATGTGCCTGCTCCCGTTCATATATCTCCAGAGCCTGTTTGCCATCTTCAGCCAGAAACACCTGATAACCGTGATCTTCAAGGAGTGCTTGCCCCATTTCGCGAATCAGCATCTCGTCATCAACCAGCAGGATTCCGCCAGAACCGGGGCGGGTTTTTTCCAGCGGAATGTCAGAATCTTTCTGTTCATCGGCCAGGGGCAGATACAGTTTGAACACGGTGCCGATTCCTATCTCACTGTACACGTTGATGCTGCCATGATGTTCTTTTATTGTCCCATAGACAGCTGCCAGCCCGAGTCCGGTCCCTTTGCCGATACCTTTAGTGGTGAAAAACGGTTCAAAAATATGATCAATAACATCTTTTTTAATTCCCATGCCGGTGTCTGACACGGAAATCTCCACGTAGGTTCCGGGCTGTATGTGAAAGCTGTGCGACCCGCAGTAGGTTTCATCCAGATACACGGTGGCAGTCGCATAGGTAATCGTACCGCCATTCTGCATGGCGTCGCGGGCGTTAATTCCCAGATTCAGCAACGCATTCTGCAACTGCGTCGGGTCGCCGATTACCAGATCACGGTCAGCGATGAGTCGTGTTGTAAGACGAATATTTTTGTCAATAGTACGTTCAAGCAGGCTAATAACCGATTGAATGGAATTATTTATCCTGACCTGTACGGTTCTCGTACTCCCTTTACGGGAAAATGCCAGCAGTTGACCGGTCAGATCCGCTGAACGCCCGGCTGCCTCCTGAATCGTGGTCAACAGCTTGACCAGTGCCGGATCGTTTTTGACGTGTCGCTCCATCATTTCGGCCGAACCGATAATAGCGGTCAACATATTGTTGAAATCGTGGGCTACACCGCCGGCCAGCTGACCGACGACATCCATTTTTTGAGCCTGCCGGAGTTCAGCTTCGGTCCGTTTCTGCTCGGTAACGTCCATAATAACAATCAGCAGGCATGTTTCATTGCGGAAATCTATTTTGGTGCCATACATTCTGATGTAACGAACTTCGCCGTTCCGGTTTCTGATTTCTCCAGGGTAACCCGATACCGTTTGCTGCTCATCGATGGTACGAATAAAAATATGCCGCTCGGATATGTCACTCCAGAGCCCCAGCTCCAGAGTTGTCTTGCCGATGACTTCATCGCGCGGGAAACCGAACGAAGTGCAAAAAGTCTGACTTGTCTCGCGGACAATGCCGTCTGCATACGTTGAAATGAGTATTGGTAACGGAGAAACGTCGAAAATTGCCTGCAGGTTTGAATTCGATTGCTTCAGCTGTGTTTGACTGCGTTCGTACTCGCCTAGCTGTACGCGAAGCATCTCTTCGGTTGCCTGAAGCTCGTAGTTCTGTTCCAGCAGTTTACTCTCACTCTCCTGCAACGATTCCTGCGTCGCCTGACGTTCAGAAATTTCTTCTTCCAGTTTAAGCGCCTGTTCCTGCAATTCCGCCTCAATCTGCTTCTGAGCGCGCGCGGTACGTATAAGCTGACGCGATCCCAAACCGGTCATGCCGAGTCCGAGTAACCAGATAATGCCATGTGCAGCCAACCTGCCGTTCAGCTGGCTCCGGGTGGCTTCAAAGAGCGGCTGTGCCGGTAAGGTAACGCTTAACCCGCCGCGAACGTCGCCTTCTTTGTAACCCTGGACGGCGTGGCATTTCAGGCAGGAACGTTCGGTGATAAAAGCACGCATCAACCGCATGTGAGGCTGATTATCAATCTGAACCAATTCGCTTACTTCCCTGCTTCCCTTCTCAAATGAGTCGAGCGCTTTTTTCTCCCAGGGATCAGGTGCGTTTTCCGGGCGAATCGGTTTCAGGCTTGTGAGATGTCCGCTGCCGAGATACGCTTCGGATTCCTTGGCGATCTCGTAGACCTGACGGGTCATGTACGCAGGGTTTATAAGCGTCAGTTTTCGACCTGAAGGGGTAGTGATGTCGCGTTCGGGAATGTGTGACAGATAAGGGTTTGGAGCACTTTTTTCCGTAATGGGGGTATAAACGCCGCCATGGGATGAACCCCAGCGGCGGTACAAAATATCGCGGCCAATGGCTGCCCGTGCTTCAGTCAGCGCGAGTTTTGCAAGAGTGTTCTTGTGTTCCCTGATGGTGAAAATAGCTGAAGCAGATAACAGCAGCGTCCAAGCTGCGGTCACATACCAGGCATAATTAATGATCCGGCTGACTTGTTTACAATCACTATGTTTTGAATGCTCGGGCATGGTTACAATTCCAAGTATAGCCGTGTAGTTGTTTGAATGTAGAAGGGCTATTACTCAGGCAGTATACCTTAAATCAGAGGTAACGCAATTGGTAACTAAAGCGGACTTTAACGGATATTATGACATGATATTGACATGGTGATGAGAAAACAGAGATGCATTAAAAGCTGATGTCCGGTTGGACGTCTGAAGTATCGTTTCGCCGCGATTCAATACGCTACCACCCTGTTGCGCCCTTCACGCTTGGCTTCATAGAGGGCATTATCAACCCTTCTGATCAAATCATCCTCGTTTTCACCGTTTTGCAGTTGGGCTACGCCAAAACTTGCGGTTACAGACAGTGGTTTTGCGCTGCTCGCCTGGTTTTCGAATATGGAGCGTATTCTCTCTGCCAGTGTGACAGCAGCATCACGGGACGTGTTCGGCAGAAGGATGATGAATTCCTCACCTCCCCAGCGGCTGGCAATATCTTCGATGCGCACCATCTCTTTCAGCAGGTCTGAAAATTCCTTCAGTACCAGATCTCCGGTACTGTGACCGAACGTGTCATTGATTCTCTTGAAATTATCAAGGTCAATACTGATCAACGACAGCGGATGATTATGACGCCGGGCAGAACTCAATGCCAGCGTAAAACTTTCATTAAATGAACGGCGATTATGCAGACCGGTTAATTCATCAGTCCGGGCAAGGCGAGAGATGGTTTCGGAGGCGGATTCCAGTTTATGCAGCTTCTCCGCGAGTGCTTCATGCAGGTGTGTTATTCGGCAGCCAACATTTACCCGTGCCCTCAATTCTGCATGATTGAACGGCTTGGCAATAAAGTCGTCTGCTCCGGAATCAAGAGCGAGAACCGGGGTGTTCTCGCATGTTCCGGACGTCATAATTATCACATAGTGAGGGGTGCTTCCCTCTTTAACTCTCAGCCTCCTGACAATTTCCGGACCTTCAATTCCCGGCATCATCCAGTCAAGTATGACAAGCAGCGGATGATCCGGTTCGCACAGGATCCGCCATGCTTCGTCACCATCAGCTACCGCTGTGACGGTGTAGCCCCACTTCGTCAGCAGTGACTGAAGAATGAGGCGGGATGGTGCGTCGTCTTCAGCTATCAGGATGTTCATGGTGCTGTCTTTCTTCCGGTGAGTTGTAAGGTGCTTCAGGTACGGTCCGGGCATCAAGAAGAAGTTCATGTACTGCTTGCTCGGCCTGAACGAAAAGCACTTCCAGTTCAATCAGCAGTTGGGCGGCGTTATCCAGCTTGTTATCCTTTGCGGCTGTTTCAATCAAAGCGGCTGTTTCATGCACTTTTGGCAGAGCGAGGTTTGCAGCAGCACCTTTTAGTTTATGTGAACTCTGCCGCACTGCTTCACAATCCTTCAGTTCTACTGCGGTGCGAATTGCCTGAAGGTATTCCGGCCCATGATCAAAGAATATTCCCGCTACATCATGACACAGTTCAACATCACCGAGATTGCGGCGGATAAACTCATCCCGGTTGAAGTCATTCAAACCGGGGCAACTTACTTCCGGATTCGTGTCCGCCGGAGCAACTGCCGGAGTAAAGTAAGCAGATTTAATTACCAGCCACTTATCAAGTATAGCGAGCAATTCTGAAACATCAAACGGTTTTGTCAAATAATCGTTCATGCCTGAAGAATAACAGTTGTCGCTGTCTTCCTGCATGGCATTGGCGGTAAGCGCAATGACAGGGATTTCATGGTTTCTGACCGAGGAGGCCGGATCCCGTATGATGGATGTAGCTTCATAACCGTTCATCAGCGGCATCATACAGTCCATCAATACCAGGCCATAGTCGTTTTGTTCAAGTAATGCGAGAGCTTCGCTGCCATTGTTTGCCAGGTCCGCCTGGTACCCGAACCTGTCAAGGATGGAGAGTGTTACCAGTTGATTAGTCGGATCGTCTTCGGCCAGTAGAATACGGGGCAGGGCGGAAATGGCCTGACTCTCAGGTTCCTTCCCGTGCGGCTCAAACGTCCGGCGTATCTCTGTCTGGTGGCGGTCGTCGATGAGCGGCATATCAAGCTGCTTGGCTACCACAACGGTGAACCAGAACGTGGAGCCTTCTCCTTCAACACTTTCCACGCCGATGGTTCCACCCATCAATTCCGTCAGTTGCTTGGAAATGGTCAGTCCCAGTCCGGTGCCCCCGTAATTTCTGGTGGTTGAGCTGTCTGCCTGGGTGAAAGGGTCGAAAATGGTATTGAGTTTGTCCGCCGCAATGCCTATTCCGCTATCGCGCACAGAAATACGGAGTGTTACCGTATGTTCACTCTCGTCTTCTTTACGGATAAGCAGCAGAATAGAGCCTTTTGTGGCAAATTTAATTGCATTGCCGATCAGGTTGGTGATGATCTGACGTAGCCTGCCGGGGTCGCCTCTTAAAAGCCGTGGAACATCCGGATCAATGCATGAAGTTAATCCAAGCCCCTTTTCCTGAGCGTGGAGAGACAGGAGGTTGATAGTGGCCAACGTCTCGGAGCCGAGATCAAAATCCCGGGTTTCAAGAACTATTTTATGAACTTCTATTTTGGAGAGGTCGAGAATATCACTTATCAGTTGCATCAGAATTTTGCCGGAGCGTTTGACCAGTTCGGCATATTCACGTTGTTTTGCCGACAAATTGGTACCCAACAGCAATTCCGTCAGACCGACTACGCCGTTCATGGGGGTGCGGATTTCGTGACTCATGTTGGCAAGGAAACGGCTTTTAGCCAGGTTGGCTGCATCCGCATCTTCTTTGGCTTGACGTAATTCTTCTTCGGCGTGTTTGCGGTCGGTAATGTCCCGTACAATCAAGACAATACAGTTGAGCAGGCCATTCTTGTCCCGTATGACGTCGCTATTTACTTCAATTGCAAATTCACTGCCGTCGGCTCGCAACCCGCAGTACTCACATGTGCCGGGATGAGTACCTGCGGAGAGAAGGCTCATATCCCCGGCTGCCCGCTCACGATCCTCGGGAGCGATAAACTCAAAAATGGTATGTCCAATAATCTCTTCTTCCCGCTCGTAACCGAACATGGTTATTCCAATGGGGGACAGCATGCGTATCTGTCTGTTCATATCTGTTATGACGATATCGTCGGGTGATGCATTGAGGATCGAGCGATACAGCGCCTCGCTTTCCCGTAATTCGGCGGTCCGCTCTTCCACCCGCTGCTCAAGAGACTCGTTGACCTTTCTGGTTTCAATGAACTGAGCTGTCAGAGTGTTTGCCATCTGCCTGAAGTTGTTGATCAGATGATTTGCCTCTTTGATAATACTTTCTGGCCAGGCAATGTCGGCAGTGTTAGCGGCCAGTTTGTGCGGCAGTTCATGTGTCAGAGTGCGGAGCTGAGCAAGTGTTACAACTATTTTGCGACTCAGGAATTCGGCCAGTGCCAGCAGCAAAATCAACACCAGAAACAGGAGGGCCAGTTTTCCGGTGTACTGGTCATACAGGGCTTTTTGAAATGGCGCTACCGGCTGTTCAAGAATCAGCCTCCATTCCGACAGGGTGCCGAATGCTGATTCAGAAACATAAAATGACTCCTTCCATTTTTCAGAAGACGGGGTTCCGGGAGACAACACAGGGACCCACATTCGTAAACCGTTGGGGAGATGATGAAGAACACCCGAACCGCGTACAAACCGCGTCATCACTTTCTGATCGGAGCGGTTGGTCATTATGATATTTCCGTTTGTGTCAACCAGTGTGAAGATAGACGTTTTCTCACGTGTACTTGCGTTGAGGTATTCCCGTATCTGTTCCAGTCCCAGCACGCCAACAATGTACCCGTTGAAGGTTCCATGGCTCACTACCGGTGCGAGCATCATGACAATTTGCCGCGGCCTGCCTATTTTGCTGATGACAACTTCCGAAAGCATCGGTTTGAGTGTTTGCTTGAGCGTTGGTACGTAGGGGCGATCAGCAAAGTTTTTACCGATGTTGCTGCTCCCCTGTTCGTCCACCAGCGGATAGTAGGCGGTAGTAACGGCGTCCCGGTCCAGCAGGCCGATCCGTTCGAAATTGACATCCGATTTCTTGGCCAGTTCCAGGTAGGGCTGCATCTGTTGCGGTGATCTGGTTGCAGCCATCCCGGCAAGGGTCAGAATGGCGGATTTTCTGTTTTCGATCCATGTATTCAGACGCTGATCGGTTTGCTGGCTGTCATGAATCAGTGCTTCACTGATGCGGCGATCAATCGAGGTGAAATCAATCCGGCTTTCCACTGCCAGAGTTATCAGCGCCGGACATACGACAAAAAAAGCCAGCATGTTGTACACAATTTCACGAAATGAGATGAGTGAACTGCGCGACCACAGGAGATATCCGGTAAACAGAAGGCGGGCGGCCAGGGCATTGGCAAACCCGTTGACCGCCTGCTTGGTCATGGTTATGTATGTGTTGCTGGGGGGAACGTGCATGATTATATGATAAAAGAAGTAAATCAGCGGCATGCCAACCAGAAGCCAGTAAATGGCGTCTGCCTGAATCAATCCTATTTTACGGCGTCCCATAATCCAAGCGACCGCCGCAACCTCAGTGGTCATGATTATAATGGCGTAGGGGTGGTTCCAGAGGAAGTAGGTATAGCCGGAGATAATGGCTGCTGCCAGCACAGCCCGGCCCGGTCCGAAGAACTGCAGTGCCAGCAGGGCAAAAATACTGCCGAAGAGAAAATCAATATTGAGGAAGAGCGGGTAGTTGAAATAATTGCCTGCAAGGCCAGCTGCAATAAGGATGATAAAAAGCGGGAACCGGTAGGTACCAGGTATGGCGGAGGCTGGTGCAGCGGGCATGATTTCTCCTCCACAAGCAGTAGAAACTGCAACAGTGAAAGTGTATCGCCTTTTGTGAGGAATGCAACCGGTTGCACGCGGTGATTATAGGTACGGCTTCATAATTAGATGCTCATGTCTCCAATTGCTTCAGCAACGCTTTTACAGAGACTCTGGCGCAGATACGGTTTTTGAAGAAAACCTATTGCGCCGAGTTTCTCGAGCTCTTCAGCTGTTCCCTCCTGGTGGAAACCGGACGAGATAAGAACCCGGACATCCGGATAACGCTCCTTGAGACGAATAAGGGTTTCCTTTCCTCCCATCCGGGGCATCAGCATATCCAGAATTACCAGGGAAATATCGTTCATTTCTTCTGCATATACTTCCAGCGCCTTGACGCCGTCTTCTGCCAGAAAAACCCGATATCCCAAATCCTCCAGAATTGCCCGGCCGACGTTGCGGAGGATCTCTTCGTCATCGACCAGCAGCACGCCTCCGGAACCGTGAATCATTTCTTCATGAGCGGCCTCATCAATTTTCTTTTCCCAGGAGAGGGGGATGTATAATTTAAAGACTGTTCCGACACCCGGTTCGCTGAAAATGCTTATACAGCCACGATGGTCGGTAATGGTGCCGTAGACAGCAGCCAGACCCAATCCCGTACCTTTGCCGACCTCCTTGGTAGTGAAGAACGGTTCAAAAACACGCGAAATGACTTCTTTTGACATTCCGGCACCGGTATCGGATACGGATATCTCGATGTACGGACCGGGGGTGATGTTGAAAGGGCTGGCTGCGCAGAATTCGGGATCAAGCTCGACGTTGGTGGTGGCAAAGGTGATTTCTCCGCCATCGGGCATGGCATCACGCGCATTTACGCCGAGATTGAGCAGGGCATTCTGCAGTAACGTCGGATCACCGGTTACGCAGGAATTTTGAGCAATCAGCCTTGTTTTCAAGGTGATCTTTTTGTCAATGGTCCGCTCCAGAAGCGAAATAACCTCGTTGATCGTCGCATCTATCCTGATATGTACGGCGTTTTTCTGCCCTTTTCGGGAAAATGCCAGCAACTGACCGGTAAGGTCCGCAGAACGGCTGGCGGCGCGTTGAATATTGCCGAGCAGTTGCATTGCGGCCGCATTATCCCTTACATGCCGCTCCAGCAGCTCGGAAGAGCCCAGTATGGCGGTCAGCATATTGTTGAAGTCGTGGGCGACACCACCTGCAAGCTGACCAATAACGTCCATTTTCTGGGTCTGGCGGATCTGATCCTCCATACGCTTCTGTTCGGAGACATCCAGAAATACGATCAGGAGGCACTTCTCGTTTTTGTAATCCATGACGTTACTGTACAAAAGCACATTGCGTACGTCGCCACGGTACGTCTTGATTTCCGTCCCGAATCCGGATACCCCTTGCTGGTCGAACATGATTTTTAAAAAACGATCGCGTTCGCTGGTATCTCCCCAGAGGCCAAGATCAATACCTGTTTTGCCGATGGCGTTTTCATCCGGGTAACCGAAAACGTCACTGAAGGTATGGTTAATTTCGCGTATTATGCCGTCCGGATAGGAGGACACGACAATGGCCAGAGGGGAAACATCAAAAAGGGTCTGGAGACTGACGTTGGATTCATTCAAGAGTTTCTGGGCTTCCTGATATTCTTCAATCTGTACCCGCAGCATTTCTTCGGTGGCCAGGAGTTGATCATGGGTTTCGACAAACTCGATAACCTGACCGCGTAAAAGTTCTTCCGTTGCCATCAGCTCGCGATTACTTTTCTGCAGCAGTTCATTGCTTGACTGTAATTCGGCGGTTGATTTCTGTAACTGTTCCGTCCTCTGTTCAACCAGTTCCTCCAGGTGGTTCCTGTGCAGTTCTATCTCACGCCGTTGGCGGTACAGCTCGGCAAAAATCCTGACTTTACTCTGCAAAAAAACCGGCTCAATCGGTTTTGACAGATAATCGACCGCACCGGCGTCATATCCTTTAAACAGAAACTTGAGATCTTTCATACCCGCGGTAACAAAAATAATCGGAATATGTCTGGTCTTCGGATTTGCCCGCATCAGCTCCGCCGTTTCAAAGCCATCCATATCCGGCATCTGTACATCAAGCAAAACCAGGGCAAATTCCTGTTTGAGCGACAGACGCAGTGCTTCATTGCCCGATGATGCCCTGACGAGCTCATACCCCTGGCCGCTGAGAAGTTCTTCAAGCGACAGCAGGTTTTCCGGGCGGTCGTCTACAATCAGAACTGGAATTGCAATAGGTTGTGATGTGTGGTTCATGGTTTCACCTGTGTCCGCTGAAAAGCGGGGTACATGCGTTAACGTCTAACCTGCCAAAAGTTTTGTCAAGAGGCGGGGAATCTCATTCAGGCATACTATGTGATCGGCCTTTACCATCTGCAAGGCACTCTCGGGCATGGAGCTGAGTTCGGCATCGGCAGGTTCCTGCACAATTGTCATGCCGCCGCTCTGCTTGATTCTCAGCAGTCCCCTGCTGCCGTCGGAACCGGCTCCCGTCAAGACAACGCCAATCAGCGCCGATCCGAAAACATCCGCAGCCGTCTCAAAAAGTACATCCACCGAAGGGCGGGCAAAGTTGACGGGCGGGTCTACTGAAAACGTCAGACTGCCACCCCTCTCAACGAGAAGATGATAATTGGCGGGTGCAAGGTAAGCAGTGCCGGGAACAACAAATTCCTGTTCGTCAGCTTCTTTTACACGAATTGTGCACATGGTGTCCAGTAGCACGGCAAGGCCGTCGTCTGAATCCGGCGTGATATGGGTAACAACCAGAACCGGCGCCGGAAAATTTTTCGGGAGCGAACCGAGCAGAAATTTGAGAGCAGAGACTCCGCCGGTTGAAACCCCGATCACTACGGCTTTGAATGGGCAGACGCTATTTTTTTTCATACCGTTTCCGATATATCGGCATTCGGGCCGCTACGGTATCATACCTGTCGGATATCCGGCGGTGCTCCAGGCTTTCTTTCGTACCGAGACAGAGAAAGCCGCCGGGCAACAGGCTGCTATCAAAAAGCCCCAGCACCCGCTCTTTGAGTGACTGCTTGAAATAGATCATGACATTACGGCACAAAATCATGTTCATCTCACCAAAATCGGTATCAACGGCCAGGTTATGAGCCGCGAAGACAATGTTCTCCCGCAGCGACGGCGCCAGGATGGCATGGTTGTAACGGGCTGTATAATAATCGGAGAATGACCCGGTTCCCCCGGCATGCTGATAGTTCCTGGTAAAGTGCTGCAACTCCTGGAGCGGATAGATTCCATCCTGTGCTTTTCTGATGACTTCTTCATTGATGTCGGTGGCATAAATCCTGAACCGTCCCTTCAAGCCTTCTTCCAGAAGAAGTATCGCCATTGAATACGCTTCTTCTCCGGTAGCACATCCGGCAAGCCATATTTTTACAAAGGGGTAGGTCTTCAGGTACGGTACAACCTGTTCTCTGATTGCCTTGAAAAACGCGGGATCGCGAAACATTTCTGAAACATTGACCGTTATGCCGCGCAGCAGGGTATCAAAAAACTGACGATCACGCAGTATCTGGGACTGGGCAAGGGAAAGCGTCGCACAACCGGAACCGGCCAGCCATTGCGACAGGCGGCGCCGCAAGGAAGACTCGGCATACTCCCGGAAATCATACCCGTAGACCTGGTAGACTCCCTCCATGAGCAGCTGTATTTCTATATCGAAGAGTTCCTCAGGCGTCATGCCGGTGTCTCCGATGCGCGCTGTTTGCGTTGCAGTTCCGCTTGTACATGGGTACGTTCTTCCAGCTCCTCATTGGTTTGCTGTAACTCTTCAGCCTGTTGCTGCGTCTGTTCCAGCAGGATGTTGACCAATTGGCGTGAGTGGTTGATGTTCAACGCAATTGCAATGCCTTCCAGAGATTGCTGCAGGAAATCCATGTCATCAGCGCTGAACGGCTTGAAGCTGCCCAGTTCCACGATACCTATCAATGTATCATTATGCACGATGGGCAAAATTGAGACATGGAGCGGCTCGGCTTCGCCCAAGGCTGAATTGATCGTGAGGTACCCCGGCGGCACGGAATCCAGGGTAATGTTTTTTCGTTCGAGAGCTGCCAGGCCGACCAACCCTTCACCAAGCCGGATCGCTTCTTTCAGTTTGCTGTTCCCGGCAAGCGCAAAGGTCGCAATTGGATGCAATAATTCATGGGCCGCATCGAATTGGAACATGATCCCGGCTCGTGCGCTGAGAAATCCGGCTATGAATGCTAATGTCCTGTCAGCAAGTACGGTCGTGATCTGCTCGTCCCTCAGGATCTTGTTGAGTTCGAATAGCCCGTTTTTTAGACGATTACGGCGATCTTCGTCAGTCCTGTTGTTTCGAAGCGATACCGTCATGTCAGCAAACGCACGATCCAGAGATACCTGGGTTTCACTCATACCCACAACAGCTTTCAGAACCGTCCCTATCTCATCGTTTTGTATCTGTGACTTCTCAAGTGCGAGTGCTGTGCCGATGGAAACCTTTCGGTCCAGATCCCCTCCGGCAACAGCTTCAACCAACTTGACTTTTTCTTCTCCCTGACGATGCTGAGAGCTGACAGCGTCAAGCACAATACGCAGAGGAAGCAATACCGACCGGTAAATCCAGAGGCCGAACAAAATGCCGATTAATATGGCTACGATGCCGATACTGACAATTTGTGACATGCTGCGGTGGATCATCCTGTTTATCGCTGCGATCGCTTCACCCTGATCCCCTTGGGCAACCGAAATATTTTCTTTACCCTTTGTCGATTGCTTGAGGACCATGATCTGAAGTTTGTGTGCGGAATTGTTTGCATGCTTGATGGCATCAAGCTTAACTTTAAGCGTGTTGACAATGCCACGGTTTGAATTAAGGTCCGAACGGATTGCCTCAAGTGACGTATGTGCCGTGTTCAGTACCTTTAGAACATCATCTGCTTCAAGTTTGGCAAGTGAGCGTTCCATACGCTGGATACGGTCATGAATAGTTGTGAATGTGGCAAGGATAACCGTATTGACGCGCTCCAGCTCTTCCGGCGAATCGAGCGTAAACAGACGGTTTGTTTCACTCGTAATCGTTGTGCTCAGCGCCACTAATTCCGAGTTTATCAGTAGTATACTGTTGGCTTCTTGAGACCGGGCAAAAATGCTTCCCTGTCGAGTCGTTTCAATCGCAAGTCTTGAGGATGCCAGTTCTATTTCCTGATTAAGTGCCAGATTGAGGCGATTCAGGAATTCTGTCAGTTCTTTGTAAGACTCACCTGCCCATTTTTTTGATTCATCATCCTTGTGTGAAATTCCCGTGGCGCTTAGGTGCAGAAATTCATTCACGTCATCTGCAAGTGTCTTGAAATCCGCCGGGATGAATGTGGTGCTTTTATTCCTGGCGATACGCGCCAAAAGGGTCTTGGCTTTACCTTTTATGATAAGAAAAGCAGTGGTGTTGTGAGTGTTAAGAGCGGAAGCCGAAACCGTGTGGAGTTCTTTCAGTGTATTTCGAAGCTCTTCAAGATTGCGTAAATTTGAAGAATACTGTTCGGTGCTTTTCAAAGCCTGGGCAAATGATTCCGTATGGGCGATCTGCAGGGTACGAATAGCGGCTTCCAGTTCCTTGAGTCGAGCTGATGAATCCTTCATCTGTTGTGACATCTTTGCATTCACCTCATTTGCTGCCACGTCGCTATTTAGTCGCGCGTCCGTGGCAGAAATGAGTTCATCTGCTACCTCGTTCAATTCCTCAAAAACCGCAAACCGGCTGGTAGTGACGTTCATCTTCTGCAATGCATCCTGAGTATTGTGCACTTCACCGAGAGATTGCACGGCTTTTGCCCGGAAGGCTGAGAATTCAGTCACGTTATGGGCCGCGTTTACGCTTATCAGGTCAGTAACGCATTGTTGGAGAACCGACTGAAACTCCATCGTTTTCATTTGATATGGGGTACTACGCTCGGTAAGATATGAAAGCTTTTTCTGCAAAAAGCTCGTCGAGATATAACTTGCCTGGGAAATCCCGGCAATAATGGCTGCTATGACCAGAACATTGGCTATGAGTTTGGCCTTGATGGTCATTTTATGTAGGATTTTCCTTCATCTTTTATAAAATCAAGCAACCTTTGCAGGTTTGGAGATGGTTTCCCCTTATAGACAAGGGTTAACGGACGTTCGATGGCAGGCGCCACTTCCTTCAGTCCCGCCTCTAGCGCAGTTCCGGTAACAATACCTATCGCCTCGGGAGATGCGGATATCGCTTCGGGTACATCGGCCATGGATTCAACGTCATAGATGGCATTCGTTACAGGTTCATTATCCATGATCCTGGCTTTAAAAATTATGAGCGCTCCGGAGGAGACGGTCGGCCAGACAACCAGAATCGGGGCATCATCTCCGCCGACATCCTTCCAGTTTTGAATTCTGCCGGTAAAGATTCCCTTGAGTTGTTCCTTGGATAGCATGCCTACCTTGTTGCTTTTATTCACCGTAATCATTGATTTCTCGAAGACCGGAATAAACGATGTGTACGCGGCGGTCTTTTCAACCGGCACCGCCGCTTTTTTAGCCAGTTCAAGCCAGTTTTCGAGTGTCAGGGATGCTCCGGCGGCATCGGCATGACCTTTTTCAAGTTCATTAAGTGCGGGGACCGGATCATTGAACAAAATAACGATATCTATGCCGGTTTTATCTCTGAAGGCGCTTCTGATCGGATCGAAGACCCTTTTGATGAAAGTATGTCCCGTTGCTATTTTGACTTCGGCAGCCGAGGCTCCGGAAACGCAAAAAAGCATTACCACCAGTAGGCAGATTATAAAGAACCGGTAATTCATCATGAATCTCCCCTGTATTTGTTGTAGTGCGCTGCGCATAATTCCTATCCTATCTCAGCGCGATCCGCCGTTGTAGAATACAACCAGACCCGCAGTAGCGAGAACAGTTTGTCCATATCAACCGGTTTTGGAATGTAGTCACTGGCTCCGGCTTTCAGGCACTCTTCACGGTCTCCCTTCATTGCCTTTGCCGTCAGGGCAATGATGGGGAGGGTTTCGAAACGAAGGTCTTTTCTGATGCAGCGCATTGCTTCGTAGCCATCCATTTCAGGCATCATGATATCCATGAGCACGAGATCGATATCAGGGAAATTATCAAGCTGTTTTAGGGCCTCGCGACCGTTTTCCGCTTCATAGATGGTGATATTCTTTTCCGACAGTGCGCTGGACAGCGAAAAAATGTTGCGCATGTCGTCGTCCACAATCAAAACTTTCTTCCCGTCGAGCATTGCTTCCTTGTCGAGCGCGGAACGGATCATCCGCTGTTTGCCGGGATCCAGCGAAGTTTCGATCAGATGGAGGAACAGCGTTACTTCATTCAGAAGCCGTTCCGGACTCTTGGCCCCTTTAATGATGATACTCTCTGCATAGTGATGCAGCTTTCGCTCATCTTCATGGGTCAACTCGCGACCGGTGTGAATAATAACGGGAATACGCCGCTCCGGATCAAGCTTCTTGAGCTCTTCCAGCAGTTCGAACGCACCCATGTCCGCAAGTCCCAGGTCAAGGACAATACAGTCGAAATGTTCGGTGGAGAGAAGTTCTATGGCTTTGTCGCCGCTCTCGGCAACCTTGATTGTCACATTTCTCTCTTCCAGCAAAGCTACCATTGCGGCGGCCTGTTTTTGATCGTCTTCAACGATCAGGAGCATTTTCATGGTCTTTTCGATGGCCGATTCCAGTGTGCCGAAAACGGCATCCAGTTGCTCACTGCTGACCGGTTTGGTGACAAAGCCGATGGCGCCCATGCTCATTGCCTTCTGGCGTTCCTCAAGACAGGTGATGAAATGTACCGGGATATGCCGCGTATGAGAGTTGTCTTTCAGGCTGCGCATGACCCCCCAGCCGTCGATGTGCGGTAGCATGACGTCCAGAATGATTGCACTCGGCTGATACCGTTCGGCAAGGGCAATGCCGCTTTCTCCGTCAGCTGCAACCAACACGGAAAAAGCGCGTCCACGCACCATGTCGGACAATATTCCGGCAAAGGTCAGGTCGTCTTCGATGACAAGGATGCATTTGTCGCCACTCTGAAGCAATTCGCGATCATCCGGAATCGGAGCCGGCAGCGGGTCCGGCGACTTGAACGATACCGGTGCCGGTTCGGCCAGCCGCTGCATCGAAGCATTCGGTGCAGCTATGGCCGGCAGGGCAGGCCGTTCGACATGTGAAGAAAGACTGCAATCTCCATGGACAGGGAGGTACAGTGTGAAGGTGCTGCCGGAACCTGTTTCGCTCCGCAGGGTGATTTCACCACCCATGGATCTGGCCAGCTGGCGTGAGATGGAAAGGCCCAGTCCGGTGCCGCCATAGGTGCGGCTGGTACTGCCGTCTGCCTGCTGAAAGGCGTTGAAAATAAGGGACTGCTTGTCCTCCGCAATGCCGATACCGGTGTCGGTTACTGCAAACGCCACAGATGACGTGCCAAGCGGGTTCTCCGAAGAGACGGGCGAATAGATATGCAGTGAGACTGTTCCGCTATGAGTGAATTTGCAGGCATTTGAAAGCAGGTTTTTCAGGATCTGCTGTGTTCGCTGCCGGTCGGTGGTCATGACAGCGGGGGTTGCTTGATCAAGCTGTATGGTGAAACGGATATCCTTATCCTGCGCAATTGGTTGAAATACGGATTCCATCTGATCATGCAGTTCAGACAAGGCCAGATCTTCATAATGGAATTCCAGGTGTCCGGATTCAATTTTGGAAAGATCCAGAATATCATTAATCAGATGGAGCAGATCACGGCCCGCGCCGTTAATGGTGGCGGCAAACTCCACCTGCTTCTCAGACAGGTTCCCGTCACGATTGTCCCGCAGCAGGCTGGAGAGAATCATCAAGCTGTTGAGTGGAGTTCGCAATTCGTGAGACATATTGGCCAGAAATTCGGATTTATAGGCACTGACCCGTTCAAGCTCGTCAGCTTTTCGCTGTAATTCACGGCTTGCTTCCTCCACCTCCCGGTTTTTTGCCCGGATCTGCTCCCGCTGCTGTTCCAGCATCTGGGCACGCTCTTCAAGTTCCTCGTTGGTCTGCTGCAGCTCTTCCTGCTGGACACGCAACTCTTCTGTTTGAGATTGAGTCTGTTCAAGAAGCTCATTGACCTGTTGCCGCGACTTGTTGACACTGAGTCCGATGGCAAGGGCTTCCATGATCTGTTTCAGAAATTCCAGATGATCCTCCCCGAATTCGCTGAAAGAACCCAATTCGATGAGTCCGATCAACGTGTTGTTATGTAGAAGGGGGATGGCAACGATATGTGACGGCTCTGATTCGCCCAGACCTGAATTAATCTGGAGATAGTTGGCTGGTGCGTCATTCATGGTGATGATTTTCTTTTCGAGAGCAGCCTGTCCAGCCAGTCCCTCACCGAGTGCAAGCCTGTTGTTCAGCCGCTTTTCCTGCGATAGGGCATAACTTGCGGCAATTTCAAGCATCGACTCCTTCTCGTCGAAAACATAAAACACCCCAACACCTGCACCAAGATATTCAGTTAGGAAGGTAAGGACCTGATGGGTCATTTCGGCAGTTGATTTGTCGCCACGCAGGATAAAGTTCAGCTCGTTTTGACCAAACCGGAACCAGGTTCGCTGGGACTCCTGGTCACGGTTTCGCCGCAGGCTAAAGCTCATTTTGGCAAATGTCAGGTCAAAGGCATTCTGTACCTCGCTCATTTCAACGATTGCTTTCAGCAGCATGCCCGCTTCATCGTTGTTAACCTCATCCATGTCCATCTGAAGCGGTTCGGTAACCATTACCTCCTGGTTAAGATTGCCACCGGCAATAGCCTCCACAATCAACGCTTTTTCCCTGCTGCCTTCCTGCTGGGAGCGGATTGCGCCAAGTACCGTACGTAGCGGGTTGGCAATGCTGCGGGTAATCAGGATGGTCATGATAGTTGCCAACAGTGATGCTCCAAAGGCCAGACAGAGCATGACCACACTGGAATTCATTGCCGTCTCTATGTTCTTTTCGGAAATTATTTCAGCATTTGATACCAGGTACGATTGCAGATTTTCTATCGCTTCAATTTCATCATGTTCTGCAAGGTACACAGCATCCGAGCGCATATATTTTACAGCTTCTTCAAATCTGTTGGGTTTGGCAAGTTCCAGAATACGGTTGACGTGAGGGGTGTAGTTACTGCGGGTTTGTATTAAGCGGGCATAGAGTTTTTTTGACTCGGCATCGGGAAGTTTCTCCTCCAGCTTCACAACGCTTGCATCGATCTCTTCACGGAACTTGATGACGCGTACCCGGTAGTGGTCATGTATTTTCTTGTCACTGGCCAGGATGTACTCTCTGATATTGACCCGCAGACGTTGAAAATCAGCGGCGATGTCACCGATATGCTCAACCGGTTTTACTCCCTTGTTAAAGAGGACATGATCTGCCCGTTCAAGTGTGTGTATCTGGAAATAACCAAAAATTCCGATGGCCAGAGCCATACATACAACTGTGGCAAAGCCGATGATCAGTTTGTTTCGGATTTTCAGGTTGCCATAACTTGTCATAACAAAAGTTCCTTGTGCCGCCGGTTGATTGTCTTGTCAGTCTGACTGGTGCCTGCCGTTATACAAAAATGGCTGTTACCAATGAGTAACAGCCATCATTCCTCTTTATGGAAACAGGTCGGCATCCTTAAATAGCCGGCCTTCACGGTCTTTGGGCGATACATTCGGTTCGGTTGCCATCGGCCAGCCGATAGCCAAATCCGGGTCGTTCCAGACGATGCAGCGTTCATGCTCCGGCGCGTAATACTCCGTCGTCAGGTAGAGAAATTCGGCTGCTTCGGATGTGACGCAGAAGCCGTGGGCAAAGCCGGGCGGCACCCACATCTGGCGCTTGTTTTCGGCGGAGAGCAACGTTCCGAACCATTGGCCGAAGGTTGGCGAGCTCTTGCGAATGTCAACCGCGACATCAAACACTTCCCCGACAACCACCCGCACCAGTTTTCCCTGTGGCTGCTGAATCTGGTAATGCAATCCTCTCAAAACGCCGCGGGAAGATCGGGAGTGATTATGCTGCACAAAAGAGAGGGTAACGCCGGTCAGTTCGCGCCAGCGGCGTTCGTTGAAGCTTTCATAAAAGAAACCGCGCTCATCGCCGAATACTTTCGGCTCGACAATCAGGATATCGGGAATGGTTGTGGTTACAATCTGCATCAAGGCGTCTCCAAAAAGTAGGTAACTTGTTATTGCTGCCGCTGTGACACATAGGCGCTGCTGCGCCCTTCGGCAAAGGTCAGGTGGTGAACCATGGCATCGCGGGCGGCCTGGGGATCCTTGGCTTTGATCGCCTGTACGACAGCGCTGTGATGTTCGAACAGCAACTGATGGTCTTCATGGGTCAGATAGACTGCCCGCCAGACCGACTGCTGAAACTCTTTCATGGCATCAAACAGATTCTGCATAAGGTGTAGCCAGACCACGTTATGGGTGGCACGGGCAATAACTATATGCAGGTTGGCATCAAGGTCTTCGGAAGGCTGCTTCAGTTCAAGATTCTGCTTCATGCCGGCAATAATCTCATCCATCCGGCGAATGTCGTCGGGAAGCGCCCGCTCCGCAGCGTACCAGGCAGTCCATGATTCCATGCATTTACGTACTTCGATGACGTCGAGGGCTCGGTCCTGCTGGACGCGAATCAATTCACTCAAAGGGTTGGATGCCGACGTCTCTACCAGTGATTTTACAACGGTGCCGCCCCCCTGGTACGACATGACCAGACCGGATGACGACAGAACGTTGAGCGCTTCCCGCACTGACGGTCGCGATACACCGAACATCTCTGCCAGTTCCCGCTCCGGTGGCAGTTTGTCGCCCGGTGCAAATTCGCCTGCCAGGATCGAGGAACGGATTTGATCTGCTATCTGGGCGGAAACTTTTTTCGGCTTTATTGGCTGAAAATTCATTGATGTGTCCAATTAAAAAGGGGGGTGACATAACGGCACTCCCCTTTTAACGTATTTTTGGCTGTTCTGCAACCGCATCGGCACTATATTTGAGATGAGATCCCCTTTTGCATGGAATGATACTTGAAGGATAACGGCATGGTCTGTTTGAATTCGTTGACGCGAATCATCAAGAAGATTGTGCTGCTCAAGGAGCTTCCCTTACTCTGCGTGTGAATTCATGCTCTCAGACAGTACTTCTGTCAGATGCATGAGTCTGATACCGGGCAGTTGATCCGCCAGACCCTTTTTTAACTGCAGCAGGCAGCCCGGGTTGCTGGTGACGAGTATCTCCGCGCCGCTGGCACGCACTGTATCCAGCTTGCGCTGCAGAATCCTGTCGGACATTTCCGGTTTGGCGATGTTGTACGTTCCGGCGCTGCCGCAGCAGGCATCGGCAGTTTCCAGCTCCTGGTATATGAGGCCGGGAATCAGTTTGAGCAGATCTCGCGGTTCCTTGCGAATTCCCTGGCAATGGGCGATGTGACACGGGTCATGGTAGGTTACGGTTTTGTCTAGCGGCTTCAGCAGGGTGCACAGCTCTTTCGCATGAAGTGCAAGTACCTGTGAGATATCCCGGACTTTGGCGCTGAACTCCTCTGCCTGTGCATATCCGTCCAGGTGATGGCCGTATTTTTTCAATTCCGCCCCGCAGCCGCCGCAGTCCGTAACGATGAAATCGACATCGTAGCCGCCGAATATATCGATATTGGTGCGGGCGGCATCTTTCAGCCCGGCCAGGTCGCCGCCGAGCATGTTGGGAGCGCCGCAGCAGACCTGGTTCTTCGGCGTGATAACGGTATAGCCGAGTGCCGACAGCAGCCTGATGGTGGCCCGGCTGGCGTCGCTGAAAATCAGGCTCATGACGCAGCCGAGGAAGAAGCCGACCTTGCCCCGTTCAACACCTACGGCCGGAGTCACTTCCCGGATTTCCTGGCGCAACGACCGGGCGGGGAGGGGAGGGAGCAGCCCTTCCATGCGATCCAGCGGTTTGGGGAACATTTTGAGGACCCCGAGCGTCCGAACCAGTTTTTGCAGGCCGCTGTTCTGGTAGAGCCGCAGGGGCGCCAGTGATGTTTCCAGACGGTCGGGGTGGGGAACCAATTTGCGCAGGATAAGATCTTCCATGAAGCCGAGGCCGGTGTCGCTCTTCCGCTCGCAGGTGAATTCCGCCACCAGTTCGCCCGCGTTGACGCCGCAAGGACAGGCCGAGGCGCAGGCCTGGCAGTCCAGGCAGAGCGACAGGTACTCCAACAGCCGTTCCGATTGATCCAGTTCGCCTTCCTGCAGCTTGCGGATCAACGCCACCCGGCCGCGAGGGGAGGCGGTTTCAAGGAAGGTTTCCTTGTAGGTTGGACAGTGGGGAAGGCACATGCCGCAGCGCATGCAGTTGATTAGTTTGACGTAGTCCATAATAACCTCATATTTGCCACAGAGACACGGAGACTCGGAGAAAACCAAAAAACATTTAAGGGGTAAACCCAATAGAATAAATTTAGAATTAGATGGTTACCCTTGAATTTGTCTGTGTCTTTCTCTGCGCCTCTGTGTCTCTGTGGCAAACAATTTTAAAAGATTTTCCCCGGATTCAATATCCCCTTCGGATCGAACGCCTGCTTGATGCCGCGCATGACCCGGATGCCGGATTCGCCGACCAGTTTCGGCAGGTACTTCTTCTTGGCCAGGCCGACGCCATGTTCACCGGTGATAGTGCCTCCCATGGCGATGGCGGCGTCGAAAATCTCGGCGAACGCGGCATGGGCGCGCCTGATTTCGTCCTGGTCCCGCTCGTCGGTCAGGCAGGTGGGGTGCAGATTGCCGTCGCCGGCGTGGCCGAAGGTGCCGATGGTAACGTTGTGTTTTTTGGCCGAGGCCTGGATGACCTGCAGCATGGCCGCGATGCAGCTGCGCGGGACTGTGGCGTCCTCCAGGATGGTGGTCGGTTTGAGCCGCGCCAAGGCTGAAAGGGCGGTGCGACGAGCCGTGGCGAGTTTCAGCGCTTCATCGGCGTCCTTCGCCGTCTGGAAAAACGAGCAGCGGTGCTTTTTGCAGATCTCCGCCACCGCCGCCGCCTCTTCGGCAATCACGACCGGATGGCCGTCCACCTCGATGAGCAGCACGGCATCGACGTCCAGCGGCAGCCCCACATGGGCGTAATCTTCGACGCATTTGATGGTTACTTTGTCGAGGAACTCCAGCGTGGCCGGAATCACCTTGGCGGCGATGATGGCCGAGACCGCCAGCGCCGCATCCTGCAGCACCGGGAAGTGGGCGAGCATGGTGATCTTCCCCTTGGGTTTGGGGATCAGCTTCACCGTGATGCCGGTAAAAAAGCCGAGCGTCCCTTCGGACGACACCAGCAGCGGATTGAGGCTGTAGCCGGCCACATCCTTGACTACCTTGCCGCCGGTGCGCAACAGGTCGCCGTCCGCCAGAACCGTCTCCAGCCCCATAACGTAGTCAGCGGTAACCCCGTACTTGAGTCCGCGCAGACCGCCGGAATTTTCGGCCACATTGCCACCCATGGTGGAGATGTTCATGCTCCCCGGGTCGGGCGGATAGAACAGGCCGCGCGCCTCCACTTCCCGGTGCAGGGCGCTGGTGATGACACCCGGCTCCACCATGGCGGTCAGGTTTTCCTCATCCACCTCGATGATCCGGTTCAGACGGCTGGTCTGGACGACCACTCCTCCGGCGGAGAGCGACCCTCCGGACAGATTGGTGCCGGAACCGCGCGGCGTCACACTGATGCCGGCACCGTGGCAGAGGCGCATGATGCGGGAGATCTCTTCACCGGTGCCGGGCAGCAGCACGACTCCGGGGCTACTCTCCAGCTCGGGTGTCGAATCGTAGCCGTATACCGCCAGAGATTCCCGGTCGGAGAGGGTGTACTGCTCGCCTACAATTGCCTGTAACTCTTTTATGAATGCTGGTTGCATGAAGGGACTCCATTCTACCACCCCCCGCCCCCCTCCTAATCTAGGAGGGGGAGGAAGGCAGCTTTTGTTCCCCTCCTAATTCGCTTAGAAGCGCCTACTTCTGGTAGGAGGGGCTAGGGGTGGTACGGTTCTTTACGGTATCATCCACTGTAAGTAGTATGCCTGCAGATACACAATGATACCAACAATGATTGTCAGAAAAATCGAGTGTTTCAGGGTAAAGCGGAACAGCGTTCCTTCTTCACCCACCATGCCGCAGGCTGCGGTTGCCACGGCCAGCGATTGGGGAGAGATCATCTTGCCCATGACGCCGCCGCTGGTGTTGGCCGCGCCGGTCAGGATCGGGTTGAGGCCGAGTTGTTCGGCAGTAGCTTTCTGCAGGCCGCCGAAGAGGACGTTGCTGGAAGTATCAGAGCCGGTCAGGAACACTCCCAGCCAGCCGAGGAATGGGGCGATGAACGGGAACCAGTGGCCGGTTTTGGTGAAAACCAGGCCGAGGCAGTTGGTCATGCCGGAAGTATTCATGACATAGGCCAGGCCGAGTACCGAGGCGACGGTCAAGGCTGGAAAACGCATGTCGAAGATGGTCTTGCCGGCGATCCTGACTACATCACCCATGCTGACTCCGCAGAGCAGAGCGGA
>MGZJ01000005.1:0-33326 GCA_001802645.1 Geobacteraceae bacterium GWC2_53_11
GTCACTGGCCGAAATCAACGGAACGCTGGACGGATTCACAGCGGAACGGTGGACGCCATCACGTCAGTTTGACTGGACGCTTTCACCGGAATACGCATTTCCATTCATGGCATAGTAGACACGATAACCCGGACCATGGTCGATCTTCAGCTCACTTACGCCATCCCCTAACGATTTTGCCGTTCCGAAATTGCCCAGCTCCACACGGTCAAGACGTGCGCGTATCCGGTATACGGCCATCTTGTCACGGAGCAAATACAGCCACTCCGAAAAAGGAGCTTTGCCGTTATCGTCAAGGTAATATTCAAGTCGATAAGGAGTTTCAACCATGGCAGATTGTAGATTATATGCTACAGAGAGTCAAGAGGGTTGGGGTAATCATTTATTGCGAAGGAAACGGTTGACTGAGTTTAAGTATACTGCCCCCCGGAATACCAGAAACAGCCATGGGCTTCTATGGATTAACAAAGAATAGAGAACTGCTCCCGCAATCCGCGCATTCACGAAAGAACTTCTTACCTTGCTTCCGAATCCGTTCATTATGGCCAATGGTGCCACAGGCGATTTTTATTGGCGTGTTGCCATCACACTCCCCGCACTTGAAGTAATAGCCGAACTTCCCATACATAATTTCCATTTTTGGGCTATTACATTTTCGACACACCAAAGCATCTTTGCTTTCATGAACAACGGGGGAATATATAGGTGCCGGTGGGGCAGCTACTAGTGGAGCAGGTGGCGCAACCTGGCTGATTTCGGCGCCCTTAAGACCGAACTTTGCGGCATAATCAAAAGTTGCCGGCTTATGTAACGCTATAAGCTTTTGCCCAATATCGATGATGGTATCGAGTGAAACAATTCGTGCAAGGCTGGTAAAAACATCCAGTACGCCTTTATTTTCAAATTGGTTTTGTATTGTTTTCAGAAGGACGTCCGATTTTATTATGTGGCTGGTATCAAATTTCTTTGGGCGATCAATACGGGCTTTGGGCGCCACCAGGACGTATGAATGAAGGGTTGGTGATAGTTTCATACCGGCACGCGTTGGTAATTCAATATGTTCGAATACTTCTTTCAGTACGGCAATATGCCGCTCGTTTTGTGCAAGAGGTGAGGCCATACCATCAAAGTTTTTCTTAAAACTGTTCCACTGTTTAAACTCGCCTTCTTCGGTTATCTGAATTCCAGCATGGAAATGTTTGGTTTCAAGTACGAAGCAGTTCAGTGTGCGGTGAATCAAAAGATGATCAATCTGGGCGACCCTGCCATTGATTTCAAGCCGAAGGTCATGGATCACTACGGTTTTTTCGGCATCTTTAAAATCAAAGTCAATCAGGTACGCAGACTCGTTTTCACCCTTTATCCCTGCACGTAAGAAACGCAGTTCTTGTTCAACTTTGGATTTTCGATCAACTGGCGCAATCTTTACCAAGCGTTCAAGCTCTTCTATGTCGCGTTCTCTACTATCAGCATTTTTTAAAATCATTATTAACTCCTTGAGGTGGTAAGGTCAGCCATGGTTTTCCTAATTAGCATGAAACTGTAAGGAGTTGAAACACGCCCACTATGGAGTTACCGGTATATCTCTTCAAGTCGGTGAGTAAGCTGTCTTGCCTCCTGCCAACCAGCATCAACAAAAAGATCAAGCACATCGAGAAGTGCAACAAAAGGTGCAGAATCTTTACCATCCTGGTTGTGAAAGATTTCTCGATGGTCTGCAAGCGCCTGTTGTATTAGCTTTACCACCTCTGCAACCGCCAATGAATCATGAATGAAGTCTGTTTTTGCACTCGACAGAATCGATTTTGTGGCCAGTAGAAAAGCATCAGCTCCACCATAAGGTAGTAAATGCCTGAGTGACTGAATTATGTTGTAAACCGTGTGAGGGTGTAGCTCTTCAGAAAGTATTGAGAATACAGGAAATGACTCCTGCCAAAAAAGTTGTAACTGTGAAGAGTTTAGTCCTTCCTTGCCAACAATTTTTCGCTTTCCATCAAAAGCACCGCAGGCAAAATATAATTGCAATGCAATTTTGTCCACTAGGTGAGCAGCAGCATCCAATTTCCTCTGCACCTGCTCAATGTCAGATGCAGTCGCTACTTCCTGTTCATGCAAGTGACGCAAATGGCTGCGATGTTGATGTATCCTTTCCTGTGCAACAGAAGCCAATTTTAAGATAAAGGTCCACGTTCTGCGCCGAATTCTATCATAGTTTGCATCATGCACTACTCCTTCATCAACAGTCATCCATCCACCTTCACGGCAGGTATGCAATTGAGCTTGCAGGGCTTTACTGAAGGGTTCAAAATCACAATTGTCAATTAGCTCATCAATGTACTTTTGACATTCAGTGTTGTCATGGCGCAAAAAGCGAAACAGGTACATTTGTGCAAGTGTTTCGTGTATTTCACTTTCAATAGGTGCACGTTTCTTTACGTGGCAGGCAATCTGCTGAAGACGAGTCATCACAATTACAGGCTCTCGTGTCCAGAACTGATCAAGAGTCAGTAATAAAGCATTGAGCACGGAGAACTTTGTCTCTTTTTTGATGAAAATATCTACCAATTTCCACATAAACTCAGGTGCTGGTTGATACAAAAAACTGAGACGGTCTGCAAGATTAATTCTCAGAGGCTGAGACAAGTCGGTGCACAACCTACGCAGAGCAGAACCAACTAATCTGTCCAAATGCCCGATACGAGATACTACGAAAGGCAGCCCACCCGCAGCATCAATCCGTGGAGCCGGCCATCCCCAACCTCGATAACCGTCATCTATGTCGTCTTCACTTTTTATTTTTGGGAAGGGATCAGTAGCCGCTTTAAGAAGGATTCTCTTTACAATCTGCCAGCGCTTATCTGAACTTGGCCAAGTGACATATTTTGCAATATTCTCACAGGCGCCAACAAGATGCCCCCAAAGATCCTGATACATATCCGATTGCTGTGCAGAGCGTTTCCGTAAAACAATCTGGCATTTTTGGATAATGTGCCAATTCCCCTCCACTTTTTCGTTGCTGATCTCGTTTCCATTGTGAGGAAGAAGTATCTTTAATGCATCACGAAGCTTAAAAAGTTCTTTGTTTGAATTTTCATTCAGATCAATCCCTCGCATAGCGAGAATATCAGCCTCAGAAAGTGCGCGTGAAGTGACTCTCGTTCCTTCAGGCTTCTGGTTAAAAGGAAGAGTCTCAGCGCTGCAACGGACTCGCAGCAATTCCCTAGTCTCCTCTCGTACAATGTTCGCCGGTTCAAGTACACCAAGAAGCCGGCCCTGTGCATGGATTACCCAAGAAGAAACTGGCTTCCGCCGTTGTCCCTTTCTTAGGCGGACCTTTTGTGGCAAATCAAGTATAAGCTGCTCTAAATGAATGCGTAGAGCGGAGTCACTAGTTGCGTGCAAGGCACCAAGCAGCTTTGTGCCGCCATAAATATAATCCGGGTGACTGAGGAAGGTTGGCTCCTTGAGGACATCCTGAATGAGCGCGCCAAGTCCCCTTGGATTTTCAGCCCCTACCTCCATTAATACCGTCCACATCTGAGAAGTCCTGTTGCATCTTGCAAACACGTCTAAGGCGATTTTTAGTTGTTCTCCATTATTTCCAACTGCCCACACACGTAAAAGGCTCTCGAAGTGAGACAATATCTCCTGTTCATCATGATCATATCCGCGCCCCCAAATATGGCCCCAGTCCTCAACAATCGGGCATTGAAAACCACGAAATTTTATGGTCGTAATGACCGTATTTTCGGTATCTTTGTTAACATTGCGTCTTCGTGGTACGGAATTCCAAGCGATGCATGCTATTTCGGTCATTAGAGCGACGCTTCGTTCGGTGCTAGCTTTATAGAATTCTGCCAACACATATCGGCAAAGATTCCATTGATCACTTGTCTGAAACTTCAACGACAGGATAGATGAGCCCATTTGGCTCCATTCATTTTTTTCTGGTTCAGCAATGAATGCTGACTCAAACACCTTTACAATGACATTGTCACCCGTTTGCGGGAGATACTTTAAATTGTTAGAGAGGTCATGAAGATCATCATGGGGAAATTGGGCTAAACGAGCAGGAGAAAGAAGTGAAAGAAGAACTTCTTCATTCTGAATGGAAGCTGAATCGAAAGTTTGACAAATAATTTCAATAGCAACATGTGCTGCATATCGCCAGCCCTTTGAAACAGGCTTCTTCGCATGATGATGGAGCAAACCGCGGGCGGCACTATTCAAGTGTGGAGTTGCCGAATGATCGTTTCCTACTCTAGCAGTTTTGAGTACGGCGAGAATATGTACCAGAGGCCCTTCAATGCCGTCATTTTTGGGGAGCAATGTAGCCAATCTTTCGGCGAAAGAACTCCAAGCTACGACTCCAATGGAAATTGCTTCCTCACCTACATCCTGAAGTCCTGATGCGAGGTGCCGGAGAGTCTTTAGAGGTGGCGATTCCGCTTTACTCTTTAAACTAACGCCATCTAATAATGGTTGAAGGTCCGAAAATGACTCAATGCGACGTGCTGCAAGAATCGGCGCAAGAATGCGGGTTAGCGCGTGAAGCGTAGGTATCCCTTCTAGCTTTATGGCCGTGCCCCAAAATTCAGTATGGGACTCATCGGCATCCCACAGTTCCTCTAAGGCAAACAGAAAACTCTGGCGGTAAAAAATTGGAAGCAGTGGATCTCGCTCGACGAAACGGATGAACTGTTCGCCGTGAGACGGGATTAATGCGCGGGCCACAGCATAATCATGGAGCAGGTGGTGTGTGAATCTAATATCGTCACTGCCAATTGAAGTACCGTGGCGTATCTTTGGCCCAAGCAATATTCCGCGACTCCGAAGTTCCTGAAGAGCAGCCCAATTGCTATCTTTAAGCGATAGTTCTTTGGTAGAAATGGACATGTTTCGAGACGCAACCATCTGGCTGCACACGAGGGTGAGTAATGATTCTCTGGCACCAGCAATTTGCTGTTCATCGACCCGTGCATCCCAGAACTTTCTAAGTAAAACGGCAGGACTATTCCAATCAGACAGTCTTGCAGGGGAAACACCCGCTTTCAACAGGTCAGCGGCAAGACTAAGATAAAATGGAGAACGGTAGACACCAGCGGACTTAGGGTTGGTTCTTGCTTTTTGAACAAAAGGAACGATTGCATGATATTTACTGCAAAGTTCATCGACCTGGTTCTCAGTCAACTTATTAAGGTAGAAATGGGAAACTCCATTAAATTCAGCCGATCCATAACCCTCCACGCCATTCCCAGGGAATTCTTCACGTAAAATTCGCCCATGCTTTAGGTCAAACTCTCTTACGCTAGCTATGACAGTCCACCCAGTTTCATAGGCCTTAATATCGCAAAGAAGGCGTCTCAAATATTTTTGGGCCTCAACGTCCCTAACAGCATCAAGAGCATCAGTGATGAAAACTCCTCCACTATTTGACCAATTTTTCAATACTTCCTCGACGGGCTCAGAAAGCTTAGAAAATCTATTCAATGCACCCGATGGGCCGAAAAAGTCGTCTGCAAGGATTAAAACTATTGGAACATTCTCTGCTTGTAATTTTTGGACCAATTCATAGATGAGGCTACTTTTACCGCATCCTGGCTCACCAGTTAAAAGTAAATGTCCTTTTCGTATAGCCGCGATAAGTGTATTAAGCTCGACATCTCTCCGGATATGGATTTCGTCAGTAGGCTGAAGTCCAAAGTGAATGAAGTTGTGCTTCCGCAGACTGGTGAGGTTACGTCGTGTAAGATCTTTTAGTGCAGATATATCCTTTTTGAAGCTATCCGCACCAACTCCTCCAGGAAATAGAGTGCCGACGTCAATGGCAGTCTTTAGAACCAGAACAGCATTCTTAGCAGCAAGTTTTTGCCATTTATCCTTTTCGCCCCGATTCTTGTGATGCCCCCAATCGCAAATTGCCTTGATCACAATCCAATCTACTTTATGCTTACAAGCAGCAACATATACACCTACCCCTTCCATTTCACCGCCGATAATCTCTGTACCAGCAATCTGCTTCAAGCTTTCACGGTAATCGTAATTATCAACCAATTTTTGCCCACTTAGCACAAGCCCATATCTAATTTTAGGCCACTTAGGCTTATTAATTTGTTTCTGCACCAAATCAGTTTGTTTTATCCGGTTACACAGAGGGTCAGAGGTACTAGGTTTGTCGCCGCGAGGAGTAATGCTGCCGTCTTCGTTTACACGTCCCAGATCATAATCCTGAACCTGTGTTGCAACCAGAACATCACCAATTTTTTGTTTATCTTCGTCAATGCCAAAAGCGATGCCAACAGCAATAACAGCGGCAGGATTCCAGTGTGCTATAGCTTCTCCTGTCCTCTGTTGGGCTGCTCCCACTCCTCCAGATCCCATCTCACATATTGTATGGATGAGTCGCATTCCTCCATGTATGCCTAGATGATTGTAAGTTATGCTGCCAGCAGTCTCTTGCTCAGGCGCTTTGCCTTTGCCGATAAACGCATTAAGAACTGCAGTCGATTCATGTTCGTTTACAGTGAGGATAATAATAGTTGGCTCTGAACCATGAATATGCGTCATTAATGCTGACATTTAATATAACTCCCATTGGTTTTAAATTCTAAATACGGTAGTAGTTCTCATAACGCTAACGCGTAACTGATTCGCAAAATATTTACCCACCCCGCCGATTATCCTCAAACATCTCCACCGGCAATGAACACAGCAATTATGAAGGATGAATTATGAATGCTGAAAAAGAGCGCCCTTGGTCTGTTCGAACTCATCATCCCCAATTGAGTCATCTCAACAAAGAAACACCTCTTCCCGGTGCATCTGCATAAACCCTACATCCGGCGGAAACTTTTCCGGCATAACGATCTGCCTCCCTTCATAATCCAGAAAGTTCCGCGTCAATGAGTCATTCGGCAGAAACTCCCGCAAATAGGGACTAATAACGAGCCGATAATCTTCGTCCAAGGTTATAAGCCCCTTGTCAAATGCAGCATCCTGGGTCTGCGCTAAACAGAGGCCGTTGCTCGGGTTGAGCCTCTGCTCCGGGTACTTGCCCCACGGGAGGATGTGACTTGCCACCAGCAACTCCGGAACAGGATTGCCGGTTATGCAGCAGCAACTATTGTAGGAAGCAAGTACGCTCTGGCGGAAAAAGTGCTGGCCGAGGCGTGCCTTGGCTGTAACGACCTTTTCAGTCGGTCCCGTAGGCTCAGAGACAGGTAACTTGACTGCTGATTGGCGTTGTGGTCTGGTTGCAGCAATTGCCGGTTTTTCTTCTTCGACGCGCCCAAGCAGCAACTGCAACTGTTCCTCACTTGACACGCCGTACTGTTCCCAATTGGCAGTGAACTCATCCCAAGCTTCCCGGTCTGCACGGCTCGCACCACTCAACCCTTTGATGCCTCGCGCCTGATGGTACGGGTCGAGGGAAGCAAGGTTGCAAAGCTTCATGGAAAGGCTGCTCGGCGTCCTACCCAGCTTCTGCGCGACTTCGATGATCAGGGGATTACCGTGGCGCAATTGACCAAATGGGAGCTTGCAATAAAGGTTCATTGCCAACATTAATTCATCATGTGTCCATCGCTTACCTTGTGACATATGATTCTCCCCCAAAGCAACAGTTTTACGTAGGAATGCTTACTTAATTCACACAACTGTTGATACCATCCAGAATTGAAAGATACAAACAAAAAGGACTTAATCAAAACGACTAAGTCCTTAATACTTTTTGTGGTGCCAAATTCGGAATCGAACCATCACAGTTTTTCAGCCGAGGGACTTAAAATCCCTTGCGTCAAACATAACAGATTAAAACATTTACTGCCCATGCGCCTCCACATACTTGCGTAACACGGCATTTATCACCCTTCCCCTTGGTTCTTTAAAAACTCGATTACATCGGGATCAATGCGAAGCGTCACCTGTTTCTTCTTCTCCGACCAACGGACATGAGCATCTTTAAAGAAGTTGACATCAAGTGGCGGAATTTCGGAATAATCAATCTCCTCGTCCTTCATCTTGGTAACCCGTTCCCAATCAGTTCGCGAAGGCTTTGTAGTATGCTTCTCTTTCATGTCGATCACCTTTTCTGAACAAAACATCCGCATTACCAGAGCACTTTCAATCCAAGTTTTCGATAATCAGCAAATGCTCTATCCTGAGAAATGAGCGTCAGCTTGTGGGAGATGGCCTGCCAAATGATCAGACGGTCAAACGGATCTTTATGTTCCATACGAGGCAAGTGGTGGAAGGTGGCGGCATCTTCTGCGGCAATCGGCAGAATGTCAAAACCTGATTGACGGACTATAGCGGGAAAATCATCCGGAGCTACGCCGGACAGCTCCAGTTTTCCAGTGGCGTATTTGAGGGATATTTCCCAAAAAGAGACCACGCTGACAGAGACGGTTACTTCCGGATTTACGATGATATCCGAAGCCTTCTTACCCAGCCGGGACGGGTCAAACAGCGACCAAAGGAGAGCATGCGTATCGAGCAGACAGTTCATAATGACAAAAATTCCTCATCACTGACCTTGAAGTCAGCCGGGACGGAAAAAGATGCCTTTTCGGCCAGAAGACCAAGAATGCGCTGAGGCTTACCTGCGTAACGGTCATAAGGAACCAGCACGGCAATTTTTTCCTTCTTCTTACCAAAACTGATTACAACATCCTCGCCATGTTGCACAAAATCAAGCACTTGCGAAAAATGGGATTTAAAATGGCCAACGGTCATTGTTTGCATAGTGGAGACCTCCTTTTTCTTACAATAATATCGTGCTTTCGTGTCATGTTGTCAAGCAAATGAATAAAACGATACACAATATTTTGGTGGTGCTTTTGACAAAGGATTCCAGCAACCACACAGACAAAAAAGGGCCTGGTCAATAATGACCAGGCCCTTGATTTTTGGTGGTGCCCGAAGCCGAAATCGAACCGGCACAGCTTTTCAGCCGAGGGATTTAAAATCCCTTGCGTCAAACAGTGCAACCATTTGGGCGAAATCAGCAGAGGGCGGCTTGTCAACTCTAGTCAAAAAACCTATCACCCCCGCAACGCCCGCATCGCCGCTTCCGGTTCACGATCAATCACCTGCAAGAGAATCCGTGCCGGCCCTTCCGGATGGCGGACACCCTGTTCCCAGTTACGGACTGTTCTGGAGCTCAGCCCGAAGAGGGCGGCAAAACGATCCTGTGACAAACCGAGTTTTTCCCGCAGATGGGTAATGTCAACATCCGCAACCTTTACCTGATGTGCGGTGCCGCGCGAAATGTCGCCATCAGCAAACGCCAGCGCATCTTCCAACCCTGCCATGATCTTTTCAAAAGCTATCCGTGCCATGTTCTATCTCATTTCGCATGATGAAGGGCTTCTTCCAGCTTTTCGTTCAACCAGACCTTAATGAGCGACTGATACGGCACGTCCTGTTTGTTGGCAGTGGTTTTAATGGAGTCCAGCATCCAGAGCGGCAGTCGCAGTGAGATGGATTGAGTCGTCAGCTTGAGATTCGGAAAAGTAACTCGTTCGGCTTTCGACCAATCGACATAATCGGTCGAGTCGTGTGTCATCCAAAACTCACGTTCTTCGGTTTCGTTGGCAAATTTCGGTATCTTTTTACGTTTATTGCTCATAAATCGCCCGCTCCTTTCGATGCATGTCTCTGGCGGAAATTTTGGCAAAAGATTCCAGCAACCATACAGACAAAAAAGGGCTTGGTCAATAATGACCAGGCCTTGATTATTGGTGGTGCCACATCCGGAATCGAACCGGCGCAGCTTTTCAGCCGAGGGACTTAAAATCCCTTGCGTCAAACATAACAGATTAAAATTTTCACTGCCCATGCGCCTCCACATACTTGCGCAACACGGCATTAATCATGGACTGATACCCCTTCCCCTGTTTCTTGAAAAACTCGATTACATCGGGATCAATGCGAAGCGTGACCTGTTTTTTCCTCTCCGGCCAACGGATATGAACCTCTTTAAAGAAGTTGGCATCCACGTGCGGAATATCGGAATAATCCGCACGGTCCCTTTTCCGCCTCAATGCAGCCCTCAAAATTAATTCAGCTAACATCACCTCTTTTGCTGTCGGATTCAATCCATTTAAGCTGTTCTTTCAGTATCTTCAGCTCAGTTGGAGAGTATACTTTATAACCTTTAGAAATCTCTTTTCTCAGATCCTTTACCCTTTCCCGCACTGTACTGGATTCTGTTGCACAGTTTTTGGCAACCAGCAGACATTCATTTTTCTGGTTGGATTGCACGCTTTTTCCATATGATCCAAATGGTGCCAAATAGTTTTCCGCTCTTAAGGGTACTATTGCTGAGAACAACACAGAAACCATCAAAGCTGGGATTACAGCAGAGATCCTTTTCATGGTTGAACTCCTCGATATATTTTTTACTTCTTCAGTTCATTATATTAAATCCGAAAATGCTTGTAAACCGGCTCTATAGCCTGACGACCCCCCCCCTCACTCCCACCCGTCCCAACCAACCCGCATAATGGGTTTATCAGGCTTGGAATATTTTTTTCCATTTGGTTGCCTGTCAAAGTTCCCCGGTGCAAACCGCTGCTACCAGATTGCTCCCATTTCCACATACAAACGAACCAAGGGCCTGGTCAATAATGACCAGGCCCTTGATTTTTGGTGGTGCCCGAAGCCGGAATCGAACCGGCACAGCATTTCTGCCGAGGGATTTTAAGTCCCTTGTGTCTACCAGTTCCACCATTCGGGCGAAATCAGCAGAGGAGAACTTAGCAGCAGTTTACCCGCTCCTTCAGCTCTTTGCCGGTTTTGAAAAACGGGGTCTTCTTGGACGGGATACGTACAACTTCGCCGCTTTTCGGATTGCGAGCTTCACGTCCAAGACGTTCACGGATGGTGAAACTTCCGAAGCCGCGTATTTCAACTTTGTCACCGGTTTTCAGTGCTTCCTCAATCGAGTCGAATACCGTGTTGACAACGATTTCAGAAACCTTGATGTTCAGCATTCCGTGTGACTGCACTACTTTTTCAATGAGTTCGCTCTTGGTCATACATCCCTCTTACGCGTAAAAAATAAAATTAGTTGTTTTTGTTGTTCAGGCTCTGCTTGAGAAGATCGCCGAATGTTGAGGTCGATTCTCCCTGCGATCCCATGTATTGCTCGAATTCAGCCTTTTCAGCAGCCACGTGCATCGACTTGATGGAAAGCGAAATGCGGCGTTCCTTGGGGTCACAGCTGAGTACGGTAGCTTCAAGTGTGTCGCCGACCGCTGCAAATTCCTTGGCGGAAGCAACTTTTTCACGGGACAGTTCGGATACGTGAATCAGGCCTTCGATCCCCTCTTCCAGCTCCATGAAAACGCCGAAATCGGTCAGGGATGTTACTTTACCGGTAACCATTACGCCGGCACGGTATTTACCCGGTGCGAGGCTCCATGGATCGGGCTCAAGCTGCTTGATGCCGAGAGACAGACGCTCGTTCTCAACATCAACCTTCAGCACGACAGCCTGTACAAGGCTTCCTTTTTCGTACACATCACCAGGATGCTTGATGCGCTTGGTCCAGGACATGTCGGATACGTGGACGAGGCCGTCGATACCGTCTTCGATGCCGATGAACATACCGAAGTCGGTCATGTTCTTGATCTGGCCTTCGATTCTGGTGCCGGCAGGATACTTGTCGGCAATGGTTGTCCAGGGGTTATCGGAAATCTGCTTGAGGCCGAGGGAAATCTTGCGGTTGCCCATGTCGATGCCGAGGATGACGGTTTCAACTTCGTCGCCGATGTTCAGCATGTCGGCAGCGCGGCGGACGCGCTTGGTCCAGGACATTTCGGATACGTGAATCAGGCCTTCGATGCCCGGCTCCAGCTCGACAAATGCACCGTATTCCATGAGGCTGACAACGCGCCCTTTTACCCGCTGACCGATCGGGAATTTGGCCGGTACGTCGAGCCATGGATCAGTAATGGTCTGCTTGACGCCGAGGGAAATCTTCCCCTTGGTGCGGTCGAATTTCAGGATCTTGGCGGTAATCTGCTGACCAGGTTTCAGTACGTCGGAAGGCTTGCCGACGCGTCCCCAGGAGAGGTCGGATACGTGCAGCAGGCCGTCAACGCCACCCAGATCGACGAATGCGCCGTAATCGGTTACGTTTTTGATGGTGCCTTCAATAATCTGCCCTTCTTCAAGTTTCTCAAGGGTAATGTCGCGGATGGCGTTGCGCTCTTCTTCGAGCACGGCACGGCGGGACAGCACGATGTTGTCACGGCGCTGGTTGATCTTGATGACCTTGAAGCGCGACTGAACGCCGATGTAGCTGTCGGAGTCGGATGAAGGACGGATATCAACCTGTGATGACGGCAGGAATGCCTGCACGCCGATATCGACGGTGAAGCCGCCGTTAACCTTGCCGGTGATGGTGCCTTCGATGATGCCGCCTTCCTGGCAGGCATCGCCGATTTTGTCCCATGCAGACAGGTAGTCGGCCTTACGTTTGGAAAGGACATACCCTTTTTTACCATCTTCGCGAGTCATGAGAACACGAATCTTGTCGCCGATCTGAACCGATACGCTACCGTCCGGATTGCGGAATTCTGCGGTTGGAACATGCCCTTCAGACTTCAAACCGATATCAACAAGGACCGTATCCTGATCCACGCGCACAACAGTTCCTTCTATGATTTTATCCCGTTCGGGACGCTCTTTTAAACTTTCAGTGAAAAGCGCTGCAAATTCACTGCTCTGCTGATCGCCGTCGAGTTCCTCCATTTCTTCTCCGACAGCATCAAGCCTTTTGAAATTAACCATTACACCATACCCCCTGGACGTTTTTCGTACATATATTTTTTTTGAGCTTGGCAATGTAACAATTTAAGCCAAATATTTCAATCGCTTTTATTCATTTCCTCAATTTTGTTCATTACTTCATCAATTATCCACTTCGGGGTCGAGGCGCCTGCCGTCACCCCTACCTTTTCCACCCCGGCGAACCAATCGGGGTTTATTTCGGCCGCCGTTTCGATATGGTAGGTATGGGGCTGGATTTCAGTGCAGACTTCCAGCAGACGGCGGGTATTGGCGCTGTTAAAGCCACCGATCACCAGCATGCAGTCCACCTGCCCGGCCAGAGCCTTTGCCTCTTCCTGGCGAACCGCGGTGGCATCACAGATGGTGTTGTACACCCGGATCTCACCGCCGCGCAGCAGGCACTCCGTAACAACGCTCTTCAGGGTTTCAAACGACTGGGTTGTCTGGGCAACGATGCCGATCCGGCTCATCTTGGGGAGTTTTTTCGCTTCTTCACCAGACGCTACGACAAATACCTTTTCGCCGGCGTAGGAGACGATCCCCTGGACCTCGGGATGATCGGCATCACCGACTACGATGACGCTATATCCTGATTCGGACAGGCTTTTTACATGTTCCTGTGCCTTTTTGACAAACGGGCAGGTTGCATCGACAATTGTCAGTTCTTTCCGCTGCGCCTCATCAATGTCTTTGCATTCGACGCCATGGGAACGGATTATGATCGTGCCGCAATCAAGACCGTCGAGTGAATTAAGGGCGTGGATGCCCAGTTCTTCCAGCTTGCCGACCACCTGCGGCGAATGGATAATCGGCCCGAGCGTGAAGGTTTTCTGGTCCTTGCCGGCCGCTTCAAAGGCCATCTGGGTAGCCCGCTTCACGCCAAAGCAGAAACCGGCCTGTTTCGCCAGGATTACTTTCATTTTGAAGCTCCCCCGGTGCTGCTTTTATCGCGGCAGACCGCAATCATAGCGGCAAGAACATCATCGACCGAGAGCCGGGACGAGTCAATCATGATCGCATCATCAGCCTGCCTGAGCGGGGCGATATCACGCTCAGAATCCTGGCGGTCGCGGCTGGCAACATCGGCTATCGTCTCTTCCAGCGTAACCCGTTCCCCCCTGAGGGTAAGCTCTTCACAGCGCCGCCTGGCCCGCTCTTCCACGGAAGCACTCAGGTAAAATTTCACTTCGGCATCAGGAAACACGACCGTGCCGATATCCCGCCCTTCAAGGACAACGCCGCCCCGCTTCCCCATCTGCTGCTGCGCTTTCAGCAAAGCTTCCCGCACCGGCTTGAGCGTTGAGGTGCGCGAGGTCAGCAGAGACATTTCGGGAGTACGGATAAGATCCGTCACATCTGCGCCGTTGGCCCGCACAAGCTGTTTACCTTGGACAAGCTCCAGCCGGATATCGATCGTGCTGCAGAACCGCTCGACCGCGGCCAAATCCTCAAGATCGATCCCCGCACGGGACAGAAGCAGGGCAGCGGCCCGGTACATGGCGCCGGTATCGATCTGGATATAGCCGAGATGATCCGCCAGCAGCCGGGCAATCGTGCTCTTGCCTGCTCCGGAGGGGCCGTCAATCGCCACAACAATGCCGTCTGGTCTGGTCGCCATGCTTATTTCGCGGCCACTTTTTCCAGCAGCGGGAAAAAGGTCGGGAAGGATGTTGCCACACAGCCGATATCGGTAACGGTGATCGGACCGGTCGCCACAAGGGCGGCAACCGACATGGACATGGCGATGCGATGGTCTCCGGAACTGTCCACCGTGCCGCCGAGCAGCCGGTCAGAACCGGTGATGTCCATGCCGTCTTCGCATTCGGTAACCGTGATACCTACCTTGCCCAGATTGACGGCCATGGCAGTGATCCGGTCGGTTTCCTTGACCCGCAGTTCCTTGGCATCCCTGACGGTAGTAACACCTTCCGCACGAGCCGCGGCAATACAGATGGCCGGAAATTCATCGATAGCCCTCGGCACGACGCTGCCGGAAATGGCGATCCCCTTGAGCCGGGAGGAACGTACCAGAAGATCGGCAACCGGCTCGCCGGACACGTCGCGCTCGTCAATCAACTGAATGTCGCCACCCATGGCCTTGAGGATATCGATAACTCCGGTACGGGAGGGATTGACGCCCACGTTTTTGATCAGCAGTTCGGAGTTAGGGGTAATCAGCGCCGCTACCAGGAAAAACGCCGCAGACGAGATATCGCCCGGCACGGTCACGTCCTGGGCGGTCAGCTCAACGCCACCGCGGACCGTGACGCCATTGGGGTTGACCTTCAGCGATGCGCCGAAGTAGCGGAACATCCGCTCCGAATGGTCGCGCGACAGGCTCGGCTCAGTAACCGTTGTTTCCCCTTCGGCGTACAATCCGGCCAGCATGAGCGAAGATTTGATCTGGGCGCTCGATACGGGAGAGTGGTAGTCGATCCCCTTGAGGCCGCCGCCGGTGATCGCCAGAGGCGCCAGCGTGCCGCCGTTGCGGCCGGCAATGCGGGCGCCCATGCGTGAGAGCGGCTCCACGACCCGTTTCATGGGGCGTTTGCGCAGGTACTGGTCGCCGGTGACGACCGAAAAGAACGACTGTCCGGACAGCAGCCCGGTGATCAGCCTGATGGTGGTGCCGGAGTTGCCGCAGTCAAGGACATCGCCCGGCTCCTGCAGGCCATGCAGGCCGCGGCCGGTGATCCGGATCGTTTCGCCGTCGTCGTTGATATCAACCCCCATGGCGCGGAAGGCATGCATGGTGGACATGTTGTCTTCGCCGCGCAGGAAGCCGCGCACGGTGGTTACGCCGTTGGCGATGGCTCCGAGCATGATGGAACGGTGGGATATGGATTTGTCACCCGGAACGGCTATCTCGCCCCTGACAGAAGCTGCTGGTTGAATGGTTATTGAATTCACGGAAACTCCAGAAAAAGTTTTTGTGTATTAGACTATGCCGTCGCGAAACTGTTTTGCGATGGTAAAAAACTCGGTTAACCCCGCCTGATCGCTCGTATCGATCCTCCTGCGCAGTTCGGCAAGACTGGCGGAAAAGCCGTCGATACTCTTCAAAAGCGCATCACGGTTCATCAGGGAGATATCGCGCCACATGACCGGATCGGACGAGGCGATGCGGGTAAAATCACGGAAGCCGCCGGCTGTATAGGAAAGCACATTTTCCCCTTCCACGTCGGCCGTGCCCACCGCATGCACCAGGGCATAGGCCACGGCGTGGGGAAGGTGCGATATTTCGGCGAAGATCCGGTCGTGATGCCCCGGCTCCATGGCACAGACTTCGGCGCCGGTAACTCGCCAGATGCGGTCAACGGTTGCCAGGGCGGCCTTATCAGTGTGTGAGGTGGGGGTCAGGATACAGCGTTTGCCCCGGTAGAGCGTGGCAAACGAGGCAGAAGCACCGGAATGTTCGGTGCCGGCGATGGGATGTCCTCCCACAAAGTGGCATCCGGCCGGCATAAGCGCCTCGCACTCCCGCACGATGGCGGTCTTGACACTGCCACCATCGGTGACGATGCAGCCCGGCTTCAGAGACGGAGCAATCTCGGCAACCACGGAGGGAATGGCACAGACCGGCACGGAGATGAACACCATATCCGCCCCCCGCACCCCTTCAAGCGCGTCCTGGGTAATTTCATCGCAAATCCCCAGGGAGAGCGCTTCTTCAAGATTGGCGCGGGAGCGGCCGATGCCGGCCACGCTCCCCACGGCACCCGCTTCACGCAGTGCACGGGCCAGGGAGCCTCCGATCAGCCCGACTCCTATTATTGCCAACCGATTTATGATTTTAGACATGCGGCCTCCCCTACATTGTTCTCGGATACGATCCGAGAACCTTCAGGAATTGGCAGCACTGCTTGAGCTCTTCAAGGGCGGCATGAACGTCCGGGTCCGAAACGTGGCCGAACAGATCCAGAAAGAATATATATTCCCACGCCTTCTTTTTGAATGGCCGTGATTCAATTTTAGACAGGTTGATACCGCGTGAGGCAAACGGCTCCAGCATCCGGCAGAGAATGCCCGGCTCGTCCTTGACCGAAAAGAGCACCGACGTCTTGTCGTTGCCGGAACGGTCTATCCCCTTGCGGGAGATCGTCAGGAAGCGGGTGAAGTTGTTGACCTGGTCCTCGATACGGCTCCGCACGACCTTGAGGTCATACAGCGATGCGGCCAGTTCACTGGCGATCGCCGCCGACGTATAGTCGTCGCTGGCAATCTGGGCGGCAACAGCGGTGGACGCAACATCGACCGTCGGAATACCGGACAGGTTCTCATCCAGCCACTGGCGGCACTGGGCGATGGGCTGGGAATGGGAATACACTTTTTTGACATCCTCGATCCGCCCGGTGCGGGAGAGGAGATCGTGGTGGACTTCAAGCAGAATCTCACCGGTGATCTGGAGGCCGCTTTCAACGAACATGTCCAGGGTGTGGGAAACGACCCCCTCGGTGGAGTTTTCCACCGGCACGACGCCGTAGAGCGCCCTCCCCTTTTCAACCTCTTCGAACACCGCCGGAATGGATTTCATGGGAACCAGCTCGGCGGAGAGCCCGAACTGCTGCATGGTCGCCAGGTGGCTGAAGGTCGCCTTTGGCCCGAGGAAAGCAACTTTCATGGGCGATTCCAGGGCAAGGCAGGCGGAAATGATTTCGCGATAAATGCTTTTCAGGGCGTCGTTGGGGAACGGTCCGGGATTGTTGCCGAGCAGCCGTTCATAAATCTGACGCTCACGTCCCGGCACATGAAAATCAAGGTTGTTGCCCGATTTCAGCCTCCCGACTTCAAGCACGACCTGCGACCGCTCGTTGAGCAGGTCAAGAATGGCATCATCAATAGTATCGATCCGCGTACGAAGATCCTGAATGGTCAGTGCATTTTTCTGCAAGGGGAACCGCCTGGTGGGTAGTAATGTGAAGTACAAAAGGAGGGTTAATGTAAAACAAGGTATGATAAAATGCAACCGCTTTTAAACCGGATTTACAGAGCTCCTGCCCGTCAACTCTGCGGGTCGTGATACCCGAACGTGTCAAGCCATGCGTCAAAAACGGCAACTTTTTCTTCACCAAACGGGAGCAGCTTGCTGCGCACCTTGCCAACACTCTTTCGCCTGCCCAGATGATCCGGATTCTTTGAATAGAACAGATCGGCAAAACAGATGATCTGCTCAGACTGTGACTGCGGACACATGTCCCGGTGGGGAAGCGGCAGGTTCTGGCGGACGATGTCGTCAAGCGTCAGGCCTACCCCGGTATGGCGTTCACAGACCAGGGCGTGCAGCGGATAACCTTCCCGGTCCAGAATCTCGCGTCCGAGGACACCGTGCATGATATAGGTGTGCGGGCCGTGGATACCAAGTTCGGGAGCACGCACCTGGCTGACCCCGATATCATGCAGCATCGCCGCTTCATCAATAAAGCGGCATTCACGCTCCGGCAGCGACAAGCGATGTGCTATCTCCAGGGCAAGGCCGGCAACATACCGGCTGTGCTCACGGACAATCCCGAGCGGGCCGCTTTCGAAATAGCGGGATAAAAGGTCTGTTGTCCACATAGGTCATTCTCCGTCATATTTTTGAAAAAACTGCCGCCAGCTGTCGCCCCAACAAGTCAAAAACACGACACCAACTAATAACTGACTGTATTTATTATACCATTTAATTTGGCATTGAATATGCTGTATGTGTAAGCAGCAGATCTCATCACAAAAAGTATACGCAATTAAAGTTCGTCAGGAGTTCGTCATGTATGCAAAATTTCCATTTTACTCGGTAGCCCAGATGTATGCGTTAACCCTGAACACTCCGGTGGCAATCATGCTCGGTGAAGATCATATGTATTGGGTTGTGGACCGGGGCAACGAGTTGAGATTTGCACGGGAAGGGTGTTCACTATTGTCGCATGCCGTCTAGTATAGTGCCGGACTGAAGGATTTATGCTTCTCAGGGATCCGCTCTAATCTTCCTGATGAACCAGGGAACTTCTCCAGTTAAACGCTTCAAGCTGAGCTGTCAACAGTTGGTCCAGAGAAACTCCGCATTCACCCAGCAAAACCGTCACCGCATCAAAATCAGTCACTTCCAGCTTTTCCGTCAGCATTAACATCTTGCCAAGCTGCCCGTCCCGCCGCAACAGAGCCGAACTGACATCATCATTGAGGTTCAGGTTGGCGATAATTTCATCCATCGGTGTTTCAAACAGCACATCCAGCAGCGACAGTATCCCGACCATAAACGCCGCTTCTGCCTGCTCATCGCTTGCCGCACGTCCGGACACCTGTTTCAGCATAATCTCCATCAGCCGCCCGCGCACAGCAGCCATCTCAAGCAGCGGATGATTCATTGCGCGTGAATCATGACCGGCAAACAGGGACAACTGGGTCCAGCGCCGCAGATGGTTCATACCGAGCATGAGTATGGCATGGCGGAGTGTCTTTATTTTCTCGCGCATGCCGATGGCAACCGAATTTACCAGCCTCAGCAGGTTGTAGGAAAGGCCCGGATTTTCCTTGAAGGTCATTTCAATGGTTTCAACCGTGGCCCCCATGGTCAACTGCTGCAGCAGCTTTAACAGCGCCAGCCCCGATACGTCGATCTTCCTGCGATTAAGCACAACCGGACGGGCAAAGAAATACCCCTGAAACAGATCAAAACCCAATTCAAAACAGACTTGAAACTGCTCGACGGTCTCAACTTTTTCTGCCAAAAGTTTGACAGGATACTTCCGCAACGCATTTACAACATCCGGCAACGCTTCCATTCCGGTCAAAAGGATATCTATTTTTATAATATCGACAACATTGTAAATTTCGTCATTGTGCGAATCAAACTCATGGTCATCCAGGGCAAGCAGAAAACCCATCTCCTTCAGCTCGCGACAACGGTCAATCACCTGATCGTCGAGCCGGATCATCTCAAGCAGCTCAAGTACGGTCTGGCCGATCGGTAAAAGCTCCAGCATTTCAGACAACAGCAGCCCCAAGTGCACGTTTATAAAGCCGAATTTCCCCCCCAGAACTTCATGCATGCCGAAAGATGAGAGCGCATGCGTGATCACATTCGAGCTGGCGTGGGAATAACTTTCAAAGACGGCATGATCCATATCCGCCGAGCGAAACAGCAGCTCGTAACCGACGATCTCCTGATTGCGATCAAGTATCGGTTGACGTCCTAAAAAGAATTTTTCGGAGGATGAGGCCATAACAAACCTTACCACGTAAAAGTGAACTACCGGCGAATAATTAAAAATGTTTTTGATGATAACAGAAGTTTGGCAAAGTTCAAGTGTCATTATTTCGACATGCTTTACATTCAGCCATGCGTCGTGCTAGCTTGACAAAAAATTTGGTCCTGTGACGGTCACCACCTTTTCAGATTGTTCTCGTCATGGAGCCCCAGGAGCTCTTTCATATGAAACGTAAAGCAATTGCCCTCCTCTCGGGAGGTCTCGACTCGACCCTTGCGGTCAAAATGATGCTCGATCTCGGCATCGAAGTCGAAGCCCTCAACTTCACATCCCCCTTTTGCACCTGTACCGGCAAAAACTCCGGCTGCAAATCCGAAGCGGTCCGCGTCGCCCAGGAATACAATATTCCGATCAAGGTAGTACACAAAGGACTCGATTATCTCGAAATAGTCCGCAACCCGGTGCACGGCTACGGCAAGGGCGTTAATCCCTGTATTGACTGCCGTATTTATCTGCTCAGAAGAGCCAAAGAGTACATGCTGGAAAGCGGCGCCGACTTTGTTTTTACCGGCGAGGTCCTTGGTCAGCGCCCCATGAGCCAGCGGCGCGACACGTTGCGCGTCATCGAACGGGAAAGCGGCCTGGAAGGGCTGCTGCTGCGGCCGCTCTCGGCCCGGCACTTCGAGCCGACGATCCCTGAAAAAGAGGGGTGGGTTGACCGGGACAAGCTGCTGGCCATCGAAGGGAGATCGCGTTCCGTCCAGATGCAGATGGCTGAGGATCTTGATGTCAAGAACTACCCCTGCCCGGCCGGGGGGTGTCTACTGACGGAGCTCTCCTTTGTCCCCAAGATCCGCGACGTCTTTGATCATTCGGAAGAACTCAAGTTGCGGGACTTCAAACTGCTCAAAACCGGGCGTCATTTCCGCATCGGCCCTGACAGCAAGGCGGTCATGGGGCGCAATGAAGCAGACAACAACCACCTTGAACATGCCCGGGGACCGGGAGAAGCCGCCCTCACCTGGATGGACGGCAACACCCCTGTTGCCATTATCATCGGAGAGCAAAGCCATGATCTTGTCAACCTGAGCGCCCGGATCCTGCTCCGCTATACAAAAGCTGAACCGGGTGCGGAATGCCGCATGGAGCTGCGCAGCAATGACACAACAGAGGTTTTTTCCGTAATCAACGACCTCGGTCCTGACGGGGTGGAGCAGTATCTGGTGGCGTGACACTCCGCTTCGGCATACCCCTGGCATCATAAAAGCGCCCTCCGGAAGCAAGGTATCCGGAGGGCGCTTTACGATTCCCGCACTTCTTCCCCTGAGCTGTTACCAGCTTCTGTCGATTTATGTTGTTAACAGCACCGCATTTCACTAGATTCAACAACAGAGCCGCATCTTGGCTAACCTCCCAAAACATTTAGGATTGAACATATGATTTTGATAACCGGTGCAAACGGATTTATCGGAAGCAGGCTTGCCAGGGAACTCTGTGCAAAAGGGCTGCCTGTCCGCTGCATGGCACGACATCCGGAATCCAGTCGATTCCCCGAGAGTGCCGAGGTTGTCGCCGCTGATCTGCTGATGCCTCTGTCCCTCCAGCCTGCTCTGAAAGGGATCGACACCGCCTACTACCTTGTGCATTCCATGGCAGGCGGAAGAGCGGGGTTTGAGCGTCGTGACCGGGAGGCCGCCCGTAACTTTGTAACAGCTGCAGAAAAGGCGGGAGTAAGGCGAGTCATCTATCTGGGAGGGTTGGGAGAAACAGGCGGCGGCCTCTCGGAACATCTGAAAAGCCGTCTGGAAGTTGCCGAGATTATACGTTCCGGTTCATTTGCCACCACGTTCCTGAGGGCGGCCGTCATCATCGGTGCGGGAGGAGCTTCATTCGAACTGGTGCGGGGCCTGGTCAACCGCCTGCCGGTCATGATCACACCCCGCTGGGTCTCCACCAGATCACAACCCATTGCGGTCAACGACGTCATTTCCTATCTCACCGGCTGTCTCGATGACGAGCGCACCGCCGGCAGAACCTTCGATATCGGCGGGCCGGACATCATCTCCTACCGCGATATGATGCTCCGCTTTGCAGCCATTCAGGGCAAGCGTCTCTGGATCATCCCGGTGCCGGTACTGACACCGAAGCTTTCGTCATACTGGGTGGCACTGTTCAGCCCGGTCCCTCCCTCGGTTTCGATGCCGCTGATCGAAGGGCTGGCCAATGAGGTTATCTGCAGGGAAAACAGCATTCGCGAGTTGATGCCGTTCCGGCTGACGCCGTACGACGAAGCGATCAGAAATGCCTTTCAAGAGAATCAGAAACCCTGATTCCCGGATTCAAAGTCACCCCAGTTTCAGTTCATCCAGCGACAGCCGGTAACCGGGCAGAAGCTTTTCCAGAAAATAGATCACCTCGGGGAGTTTGCTGACGGAAAGCTGCTCAAAATGCTCTGCTTCGGCACGCCGGAACTCGTGGTTGCCGCTCTTCCCCTCTTCAATGCATTTCGTCAGCGCCGCGATCTTGTCGGCGGCCTTGACGATCCGGACGTATTCCTCCTCGTCGTCGAAAAAGAACAGCGGCTCGTACTCCTTGGCCAGCTCGGGCGGGAGCATCGCCAGCAGTTTCCGGCGCGCACGGTCCTCAAGCTGATGGAATGAGCGTTTGAAATTGGGGTTGAAATGCTTGACCGGCGTCGGCATGTCTCCGGTGAAAATTTCGCTGGCATCGTGGAAAATCCCGTACATCGCCGCCCGTGACGGGTCGAGAGTGCCGCCATAATAGGTGTTGCGGATCATGACCAGCGCATGGGCAATGACGGCAACATCGAGACTGTGCTCCTGGATGTTTTCCGGCACCGTGTTGCGCATCAACCCCCAGCGGCTGATGTAACGCATGCGGGAAAGGAAGGCAAAAAAGTCGTACTGTTCAGCTGGTGCAGATTTTTGCATTAATTACACTCTCTCGTACGGCTCAAAAAGCCGCTTATATTCGTCAAGGGCAAACCGGTCGGTCATGCCGGCAATATAATCGCACACCACCCGCTGCAGTCCAAACCGCTCCAGGCGGGACCGGTATTTAGGGGGGAGCAGGTTCGGGTAGCGCAGGTACGTTTCGAACAGGCGGGTGATAAATATTTCCGCCTTTACCCGCATCTTGTCCACCTTGTGGTGGCGGTACAGGTTCTGGAACAGGAACTTTTTGAGGGCCAGGTTCCGCTCGGTGATGTCATCGTTGAAGTGCACCACAACCCGGTTGACCCGCCGCAGGGCGTCAATAGAGGTAATACCGAACCGGTCAATATTGCCTGAGGTGGTTGTACATATATCGCTGATCAGCAGGCCGATCAACGCGCTGATCGTCTGGTACACGAGACGCTTGTCGTCGATGGCCGGATACTTTTGGCGCACGCCGGAGCAGACTTCGCGCCACAGATTGACCTGATCCAGCATCTCCAGTGTTATGTAACCGGATTTCAGGCCGTCATCGATGTCATGGTTATTGTAGGCAATCTCATCGGCATAATTAATGATCTGCCCTTCAATGGTGGAGACAATCCCGGGCAGGAATTCAGCCATGATGTCACTGGCGGCATCGTAGGGGGTCGAATGCTTGATGATCCCTTCACGCACCTCCCAGGTCAGGTTCAGGCCGTTGAAACCGGGATACCGCTCTTCCAGTTCATCCACAACGCGGAACGACTGCATGTTGTGTTCAAACCCGCCGAAACCATCCATCAGGTGGTTCAGCACCTCTTCGCCGGTATGGCCGAACGGTGTATGCCCCAGGTCATGGGACAGCGCCAGTGCCTCGGTCAACTCCTCGTTCAGGTGCAGTTTGCGGGCAATGGCCCTGCCGATCTGCGCCACTTCGAGCGAATGGGTCAGGCGGGTGCGATAGTAGTCCCCCTCGTGGTTGACAAACACCTGGGTTTTGTACTCAAGGCGCCGGAACGCCGCACAATGGATAATCCGGTCCCGGTCCCGCTCAAAGGCGGGGCGGTTGTCACGGTGCTCCTCCGGATGTTTGCGCCCCCGGGACGTGGCGCTGGTGCAGGCATAGCCGGCAAGATCAGTTCGTTCTGTTGAATCATTCATAGGTGTTCCCTGTTTGCGCTACAACTGAGACCGGCTACAGTGCCTGATAGGTATTTTTTTTGGCATGTCGTTTCACATGGTTCTTCTTCCCCGTTACTCCGGCAATGGAGAGGACATCGGCCAGCTGCATCTTCCAGACCCCTTCCTGGTGGGTCATTTTGAATTCACGGGTTGCAGAATCAGCAACACCGGGAGTGCCCTCCAGGCCGATCTTGACATAGACCGTGGCTTCGGTCCGCTTCTCGTTCAGAACCTTGAAGTTTTCCATCTTCTGCCAGCAGCAGGCGGGACGAATGGACGATTGCTGCATTTTTTTCACAAAGGCTTCCTTGGATGTTTTGCCGCGATGCGCCAGCTGTTCGAAAAGCTGTTCGTAGCGGCCGTCACGCCAGGTATCAAGCGTATCGGACATGGATTTTTCAAGCGGATTTTCAGCTTCGGCGGCAGCCGTTCCGACGCCTCCCAGCAGCACCATAATGGTGAGACATGCACCAATCAACAAGTTGACCATCAGTAACCTCCCTGCCCCGATAAACGGGATAAGTGCGTAAACGAAGTTGTTTTCTGCCATACATGGGCAGAAAACAACTTCTTACATACTAAAAAATGAGCGTATCGTAAAGTAAATGCCGGATGCGCGCAACTTCAAAAACAATAAATGAGTGTTCGCTATTCTGCTGTTTGATAATCAACTGCAAATAAGGTAGTATGTCACCTCAGAGGCGGTTAAAGGGAGGATATATGGCAAGTAAGGAAGATAAACTTCGCAAGGTCATCGAACTTGGCTATGAGATTTCCCAGATCAAGGACATCGACCTGCTGCTCGAAAAAATCCTTCTCGAAGCACGCAATTTCACCAACTGCGATGCCGGGTCAATCTATGTGCGCGAAGGAGACGAGCTGAGTTTCCGCTACGCCCAGAACGACACGATGCAGCGCCAGCTTCCTCCCGGCAGAAAACTCCCCTACTCTACCTTCACGGTACCGATCAGCAATGAATCAATCGCCGGATATGTTGCCGGAAACGGCAAGATCCTCAATATTGCCGACGTGTATGAAGTCGGCTCCTTCTATCCGTTCTCCTTCAACCGCTCCTATGACGACCGCACCGGCTACCGGACCGGTTCCATGCTGACCATCCCGCTGCAGAACTACCGCAACGAGGTGATCGGCATCCTCCAGCTGATCAACGCCATGGACGGCCAGGGAGACGTAACCCCCTTTGCCCATGAGGACGAAGAGGTCATCCTGTACTTTGCCAACAACGCCGCCAATGCCATCGAGCGGGCCAAGATGACCCGCGAAATCATCCTGCGCATGAACAAGATGGCGGAGCTGCGCGACCCGAAGGAAACCGGACCGCACGTCAACCGGGTTGCCGCCTATTCGGTGGCGCTGTACGAGGCGTGGGCGTTCAAAAACAAGGTGCCGCAGCCGGAAATCGACCGCAACCGCGACGTGCTGCGCATGTCCGCCATGCTGCACGACGTGGGCAAGGTCGCCATTTCCGACAATATACTCAAAAAACCGGGGCGGTTCACCCCGGAGGAATTCCAGGTCATGAAGCTGCATACCCTGTTCGGCGCCAACCTGTTCTCGGATATCTACTCGGATTTCGACGAATCGGCAGGCATTGTCGCGATCAGCCACCACGAGCGCTGGGACGGCAACGGCTATCCCGGCCACATCGATCCCGTAACCCAGAAACCGTTGCCCGGCTTTGAAAAGGAAGATGGCCTGGCCATGGGCAAGAAAGGCGTAGAGATCCCCTTCTTCGGCAGGATTGTCGCGCTGGCCGATGTCTATGACGCACTGTCCTGCCGCCGCTGCTACAAGGAGGCGTGGGACGAAAACGAGGTGGTGGACAATATCCGTGCAGAGGCGGGCAAGCAGTTCGACCCGGAGATGGTGGAGGTGTTTCTGGAGAACATCGACACGTTCCGGCAGATCGAGAAACTGTATCCCGACCATTCGGAATAACCATTAACGGCATTTTTGCCACAGAGACACAGAGGCACAGAGTTTTTGATATCTCCGTGCCTCTGCGTCTCTGTGGCACATGTTTATTTTGCTTTAAACATCATCCTTCCTACAACGTCCTGCCATCCGCCTCGGCGAACAACTTCAGCTTTTTCATCATTTCATCGAACTTGGCCGGCTTCAGCGACTGGGCGCCGTCGGATGAGGCATGCTCCGGGTCGGGATGCACCTCTACGATCAGGCCGTCGGCACCGGCTGCCACGGCCGCGTAACTCATGGGCGCCACGTAATGGTGGTTGCCGGTGCCGTGCGACGGGTCGATGACGACCGGCAGGTGGGTTTTCCCTTTTAGTACCGGAATTGCCGACAGATCGAGAGTGTTGCGGGTGGCCGTCTCAAAGGTGCGGATGCCCCGTTCGCACAGGATTACCGACTGATTCCCCTCGCTCATGATGTACTCGGCGCTCATGAGCAGTTCCTGAATCGTCATGGCCATGCCCCGCTTCAATAGTACCGGCTTACCCAACTGGCCGACCTTTTTCAGTAACGCAAAATTCTGCGAGTTGCGGGCGCCGATCTGGAGGATGTCGGCATATGATGCCACCAGATCGGCTGTTTCCGGATTGATGACCTCCGTGACGAACGGCAGCCCGGTAATGTCGCGCGCCTTGGCCAGCAGTTTCAGCCCTTCCTCTTCGAGTCCCTGGAACGAATAGGGCGATGTGCGCGGCTTGAAAGCGCCGCCGCGCAGGATGTGGGCGCCTGATTTTTTGACGGCAATCGCGGTCTCAATGATCTGCTCTTCGCTCTCCACCGAACAGGGCCCTGCCATCATGACGATCTGATTGCCGCCGATTGATACATTGTCGCTGATCCGAACCACGCTCGACTCCTTCTTGACCTCCAGCGAAGCCAGTTTATATGGCTGCAGGATCGGCACGACGTTTTCCACGCCATGAAGTGTTTCCAGCGCCTGCAACGCCGACTTGCCGCGCTCGTCACCGATAGCCCCGATCACGTCACGCGTGGTGCCGTGAATGACGTGCGATGTGTACCCCAACTCCTTGATGCGTCTCAGCACCTCATCCCTGTCCTTTTTTGCTGCCCCTGCCTTCATTACGATTATCATCCCCTGATCCTTTCCCACAAACAACAAGAGCCGAAGGTTTCCCCCCGGCTCAGGCTGATCTGGTGTTCAGACAGCAACAAACCGGGGAGACTTTCGTCTGCCCCGGTTTGTGGTTTTGTGTAATAGCTTCTTTGCTTACACGATTACCCGGGCAGACGGCCTGAAATAAAAGCCGAACCAAAAGTAAAAGCTGAAAGCGATGTAGAAGCGGTTAGTTGTCATGTGTTGTACTAAATCACAGAGGTATATTTGTTGTCAAGCGCAAATCACGCCGTCAGTTCATCAACTACCACGACCAGCTTCGGCAGGTCAGGCTTGGTCAGGATGCAGTTGGCACCCAGCCCGATCCATTTACGCTTGTTGTCTTCAGAAGCCAGCGACGAAAAGATTGCCACAGGAAAATCTTTCAGGGTTTCTTCCTTACGAACCAGCGACGTAAGATGCAGGCCATCCATCTGGGGCATTTCAACATCCGTTATCATCATACAGATACGATCCGAGAATGCTCCCCCTTCCTGAGCAACCTGTTGAAGAACCTGCTGAATCATCTTCCATGCCTCTGCACCGTTCTCAGCTTCAACGACTGAATATCCGGCAGAACGAAGGCTGCTGCAGAGTGTCTTGCGTATAAACAGTGAGTCATCGGCAACCAGAATCGTTTTCTGAGCCCGCTCGGAACTTATCAGCGAACGCCCCATCGTCACATCATCAAGCGGCTTGAGGGCGCTTTCGGAGCAGAGTTCAGCAACGATCTTTTCAAAATCCAGTACCAGAATAATCCTGTCTTCCATCTTGACAAGTCCGGTCACTTCGTCACTGTGAACGGCAGCCGAAGGGGGCTCGACATTTTTCCAGGAAATGCGGTAAATGCGCGACACAGAGTGGACCAGCACACCGACCATCAGGTTGTTAAATTCGAGAACGACAACCCGGTCGGCAACCAGATCGCCGGTTGATTTATTAAGTACCGTGGCCAGATTTATGATGGTGATAACCTTGTCACGAAGCCTGATCATCCCTTCAACCCCAGCCTTGGCATTGACTATGCGGGACATCTGCGGCAGGCGGATAATCTCACGGACCTTGGCGACATTGACACCGTAATAACAGGGAACCACATTGCCGTTCCAGTCAACCTCGTCAATCCTGAACTCGACAATTTCAAGTTCATTGGTATCGCTTTCAAGAAGAATCTTCTGTTCCATAGCCATTGTAGCCGCCTTTCGAATCGCAATGCAGAGTATTGTAACACGCTTTTATACAATTAACAGCAGCGTGTCAAAATATATATAGTCATTTCCAATGCTTTCTCACCTTCGGCCGGACTTGACTCTACCCGGTGCCTGTGCTAGCGTTTCAACAACTTTTTACAAGAGGTATATTTAATGCATTTCCCAACCCTTACTAATTTTCAAACTCTCACTGAAAAAGGCAACCTGATTCCGGTCTATCGTGAAATCATGGCTGACATGGATACTCCGGTGTCCGCGTTCAGAAAGCTTGATGACGGACGTTTTTCGTATCTGCTGGAAAGTATCGAGGGGGGAGAAAAGTGGGGACGCTACAGCTTCCTGGGTTCCAGTCCGTCGCTGATCATCCGGTCCAAGGGAAATGTGGTGGAAACCATCGAGAATGGCGTCACAACGTCCCAAACGGTTGTTGATCCTCTTGCAAGCATCCGCGATCTGCTGGCCCGCTTTACTCCTGTGGAAGTGGAAGGATTGCCCCGTTTTTTTGGCGGAGCTGTCGGTTACCTTGGTTACGACATGGTGCGTTATTTCGAGCACCTGCCGACAGAAAAGCCTGCACTGATTGATGCCTATGATTCATATTTTTTAATCACCGATACCATTGTCATTTTCGACAATATGACTCAAAAGATCAAGGTCGTCTCCAACGCCCATCTGCAGGGAGGATTATCTCCGGAAGAGGCGTATGCGGAAGCAACGAAAAAGATTGAAGCCATCGTCCAGAGGCTGCGGACCCCGCTTTTGCCCGAGAGCAGAAAACCGGCCGGCAGTCCCATTGAACTGACCTCCAACGTAACCCGCGAGCAGTACGAAGCATCGGTGGAAAAAGCCAAGGAATACGTACGGGCCGGTGACATCATCCAGGTTGTTCCGTCCCAACGATTCAGCGGCAGGCTTTCCGCGGACCCTTTTGACATCTACCGTGTGATGCGCACGCTCAATCCATCTCCGTACATGTTTTTCCTGCGCCTTGACGACACCATCATTGCCGGAGCATCCCCGGAAGTAATGGTGCGCAAGGAAGGAACGCGGGTTGAACTGCGACCGATCGCCGGTACCCGCCCCCGCGGCGCTACTACAGCTGATGACGTGCGCCTGGCTGAAGAACTGCTTGCCGATCCCAAGGAGCGTGCCGAGCATGTCATGCTGGTGGATCTGGGGAGAAACGACCTGGGCAGGGTCTGCACCGCCGGGTCAGTCAACGTGACGGAGTTGATGGTTATTGAACGGTATTCGCACGTCATGCACATCGTTTCCAATGTTCAGGGTGAACTCGAAAAGGATCGGGACGCTTTTGACCTGGTCCGTGCCGCGTTCCCGGCCGGCACTCTCTCTGGTGCCCCCAAAGTAAGGGCCATGCAGATCATTGATGAACTGGAACCGGTCCGGCGCGAGATCTACGGCGGAGCAGTCGGTTACTTTTCCTTCTCGGGCAACATGGATCTGGCCATCACCATCAGGACGCTGGTCATCAAGGACGGCATGGTACATCTGCAGGCAGGTGGCGGTGTGGTAGCCGATTCAGACCCTGCGGCAGAGTGGCAGGAAACGGTCAACAAGGCCATGGCAGCACGAAGAGCAATCGAGATCGCCGAGAAAGGGCTGATCTGAATTATGCGAGATCATCAGCGGTAGTATTCAAAACCCCGCCCGGCGGGGTTTTTTGTGCCATAACACGGTATGGCGGACACATGTTCAACCGTGCATCATGAAAGGGTTACCAGCTTTTCGCGCGGTCCATCGGCGACCACACGCCCTCCGTCCAACGCAATAACACGTTCGACCGTATTAAGCATGATGGCGCTGTGTGTGGTCATAATAAGCACTGAATCATCATCAAGGAGCGTCGGCAAACGTTCGGCCAGCAAACGCTCACTTTCGGGGTCAAGCCCCAGGGTCGGCTCGTCCAGAAGCAGTATCCGGCTGGGCTGGGCAAAGACGCGTGCCAGCGCCACCTTCTGACGCTGGCCGCCGGAGAGATTGCTGCCCCGTTCGGCCAGATGCATCCCCAGCGACATCCGCCCGCTTTTGAACTCCTGTTCAAGGCCGGAAGCCCAGACAGCCTTGTTAAAACGGCTGGTATCCGTACACCCTGAAACACGAAGATTATCCTCAAGTGTTCCGGTAAACACAGCCGGATCCTGCGCTTTATATGCCAGCCAGCGCACGCGATCAAACCGGGCGATATCATCCAGCGCAAGGCCGTCAATAAGGATCTGTCCGGTATCCGGGCGGCAGAGCCCGCCAAGACATTGCAGCAATGTTGATTTACCGGCGCCGGGGCGCCCCAGCAAGGCAACCCGCTCGCCGGGAGCAAGGGCGAATGAAACCGCCTCCAGCGCCGCAGGACGCCCTTCATAATGTTTGCCCAGCCCGATGACTGAAATATTTCCTGCAATATCCGGGCGGGGGGTACATTTCCTCTCTGCAACAGCTTCCAGACTGTTTTCCATCCTCGCTGCCGCACGCTTGAAATCCTGCCATTTTCCGGTTACCGCAAACAATGAAGCCACCAGCGCCATGGCGCGGCTCGCCAGCAGGTTACAAGCGATGAGCTTGCCGATACTTATCAGCTGCGCCTGGATCAGGTAGACACCGGCGGTTAATATAACCACCGTCGTGAAAGTCTGCATGATCGAGGAAAACAGGCCGACATGAGTTACCGCCAAACGTCTTTTCGTATCAGAGCTCGTTGTCTGTTCCGCCAGATCCCGCCAGCGGCGCAGAAAAGCTCTTGCACCGGGTGTGGTGCGAACGACATCAAGACATCCCAGCGTTTCACCCATGAACGACAGTTTACGCGTATTATTACGCTCGGCTTCCTTGGACAGATTGTTTTGACGCGCCTGCAGCAAAAGCCCTATCCCTGAATAGAGAAGCACGAGAAACAGGGAGACAACCATAAGTTGCCAGGCGATGATGCCTACAACAGCCAGGTAAAGGAGGAGAAACGGAATGTCTGCAATCGCCAGCAGATAGCTGGAGGAGACAAAATCACGCGCCAGCGTCAGGTCGCGATAATTGGACAGGAAGCGGGAAAATCCGCCTGCCGGAAGGTCAACCTGCGCAACCAGCTTTGACCAGAGCGTTTCATCGCCCCGCAATGTCAGATCGACACCGATACGTTCCGTAGCCCAGCTTCGCACCAGGCGCATTCCGGCATCGGTGGCGACATAAAGCCCCATGCCGAACGTCAGTGCCCAGAGTGTCTCAAACAAGCCGTTTTGGGCAATCTTGTCGTAGACCAGCATGGCAAAAAGCGGCAGCAACAGTTGACCGGCGTTTATGACAAGACTGGAAATTCCCACTTCCGCCCAGGCAGCGCGCAATTTAGGCCACAATGCTGCCAAAGAGGCGAAACTGCCTGATACATGGCTCTCCTTCGGTATACCCATCACGACGGCTTCGACACTGTCTCCCCCTGCCGTTACCGCTGGTCCCGGAAGCGGAGCACCATCTTTGTCAACAAACTGCCAGCGCTGCTCCATTCGATGCAGCAGCGTGAAACGGTTTTCCCTGCTCCGCAGCAGGACAAGATCGCCCGGATTATCAAGAACATCCTCAAGCTGTCCGGTAACATATCGTACCGAAAGTCCGCGCCGCTCCAAGCGCTTGACTTCCCGTGCCCAGTCGGCAGAAGCGGCAAGGCTTTTGACAGAGCTCCGCAGTTGCGCGGCCGCAGCACGATCTGAACCGCACAGCGCTGCAACGGCTGTCAGAACGGCCTGTTTTTCCAGCATGTGTGCGGATTCATTCGGGAGGGGTGTATAAGAGGTGTCAGTCATCACGTGGGTCTCTTCAGTAAAAAAGGATTGTCAAAGCAGCACACTTACTCATGCACAACCGGGAAACGAAGGAGCAGTTACGCAACAACAGTCCAGTGAATTTTTGCCACATCCACTCCCCCGTTGGAAATCGTGTAGATACCGTCAACACCGGGTGTGAAAGGATCGGGAATACTCGGGGTAATCGAATCACCTGAAGCCAGGGAAATAGTGAGGATGTCGCCGCTGTCAGCCTTAATGAAAAGCTCCGATGTTGTACCTTTATCAACCATATTCTGTATATCAAGGCCGGACAGGGTAATCGTCGTTGCAACGCCGTCTTTGAAATTCAGGGTATCAATATTGTCACTGACAGAGGCCAGACCGGCAATATTGTAACTCCCTCCATCAACAAGATCCTGCACTACAATGGTGTTTCCGGTGCCAGAGTCACGCGTTTCTCCATCAATCCTGGCTGGCATGTTGGCGGGCAAAGAAGATACATAGAAGGTATCGTTGCCGTCTCCGCCAAGTGCCGTATCGTTGCCCCTGGCATATATGGTGTCGTCACCAAGGCCGCCAGAAAGTGTATTTACGCCACTGTTGCCATACAGGATGTCGTTGTGGTCCGAACCGGCCAGATTTTCTACGCTGTTGAATTTGTCTCCATCTGAATTGATAAACCAATAATCCGGATCAAGTGTAGCGGTGACACCGCCCGTAGCGTTGGCGTAGCTGGCGGTGTCAACGCCGCCTCCGCCATAAAGGGTATCTGCCCCTGAGCCGCCGGTGAGAATATTGGCATTGCCGTCACCGGTCAGGGTATCGCTACCATCGCCGCCAATCAGGTTTTCAATACCGTTATAGGTATCGCCTGCAGCATCGCCACCTGTCCCCATACCGGTGGCAAGCGAAGCATTAACGGCTACCGAAGAACCGGCATAGCTGACCGTGTCACTGCCGGTGTCAGTGATGCCGTCACCGCCGGTCAATATATCGATACCGGCACCACCGATGAGGATATCATCGCCGGCACCCCCCATGAGGGAGTTGGCGCCGCCATCACCTGACAGCACGTCATTGCCTGCGCCACCGATCATGTTTTCAATACCGTAGTAGAA
>MGZJ01000005.1:33338-66325 GCA_001802645.1 Geobacteraceae bacterium GWC2_53_11
CTGTGGCAGAACCGGCATAGCTGGCAGTGTCGGCACCGGAACCGCCAAACATTGTATCGGTACCGGCACCTCCAGTGAACGTGTCATCGTTGTCACCGCCGTAGAGAGTGTTAGTGCCGGCGCCCCCTTCAAGGGTGTCGTTACCGGTATCGCCATACAGCGTGTCGTTGCCGCCCAATCCTTTAAGGATGTCGTTGCCGCCACGGCCAATCAGGATGTTGGAGCCACCATCCCCGGTCAGGATTTCGCCGGAGGCCGAACCGTTTTCGAATTGGAGCAGTGAGCTGACGCTGGTGTTGCTGGCTGCATCAACCTGACGGACGTATATGCTGTATGGTCCGGCAGCACTGACAATCGGAGCTGAAGCAATCCATATAGCGTCGTCGCTACTGTACTCGACAGCAGCGCCAGCTTCGGCACCTGACACAAGGTAAGTGCCGATGGTAATGTTGTTGCCACCATCGGTATCCAGTGACAGGGCAAGAGCAGACGGCCTTAAAGTGTCGATGGCATAGTTGTTGGAAGTCGTCAAGCCAAGACCGGTATTGCCGGCGGCGTCGATAATACCGATATTGGCCATGGTGATGACATTGGAGGCATCCTCGAAGCCGGCCGTCGGAGTGTAAGTAGCAGTCCAGGTGATGCCGCCGTCGGAAGAACTGACTGCCGTCAACGTGCCGTTGGCAATGGCAAGATCGGCATTGGTGAAGCCGGTGACCGCTTCGCTGAAGGTGATCGTGACCAGAGAGTTCTCGCCAACGGCAAGGGCATTGTCTGCAACAACAATGGTTGCCGTCGGCCGCTGGGTATCAATGGCGTAGTTATTTGAATCGGTGGTGCCGGTGCCGCTGTTGCCGGCAAGATCGGATATGCCGGTGTTTGTCATGGTGATGACATTGGAGGTAGCTACGAGACCGGCTGTTGGCGTGAAGATACCGGTCCAGGTGATGCCGCCGTTAGAAGAACTGACCGGGGTGAGCGTACCGTTGGCTATGGTCAGGTCGGCGTTGGTGAAACCGGTAACCGCTTCATTGAAGGTGATCGTAACCAGTGAAGTTTCACCGGCAGCAAGGGCATTATCCGCAACTGCAATGGTCGCCGTCGGACGCAGGGTGTCAATGGCGTAGTTGTTTGAATCGGCACCCGTATTGGTGTTGCCTATTGCGTTCGTGACGCTATTAGCCGCCAGGGTAATAACGTTGGTGGCATCCTGTATCGATGCAGTCGGGGTGAGGGTTGCGGTCCAGGTAACGCCGCCGTCTAAAGAACCGACCGGAGTGAGCGTGCCGTTGGCAATGTTCATGTCGGTATTGGTAAAGCCGGTGACCGCTTCGCTGAAGGTGATCGTCACCTGAGTGCTTTCCCCAACGACAAGAGCCGTGTCCGTGACTGCTATGGTTGCCGTCGGCCGCATGGTATCAATGGCATAGTTGTTGGAAATGGTGGTGCCGGTGCCGGTGTTGCCGGCGGCGTCGGTTACACCGGTGTTGAGCAGGGTAATGACGTTGGTGGCATCCTGTATCGGTGCAAGCGGGGTAAAAGTTGCGCTCCAGGTGATGCCGCCGTCAGAGGAACTGATCGCCGTCAGATTGCCGTTGGCAATGGCCAGGTCGGCGTTGGTAAAGCCGGTGACCGCCTCGCTGAAGGTGATCGTGACCGAAGAACTTTCACCAACGGCAAGGGCATTGTCAGCAACAACTATGGTCGCCGTCGGCCGCAGGGTGTCGATGGCGTAGTTATTGGAATCGGTGGTGCCGGTGCCGCTGTTGCCCGCGACGTCAGTAACACTGCTGTTGTCCAGGGTTATGATATTGGTGGCATCCTGTATCGATGCAGTCGGGGTGAGAGTGGCACTCCAGGTAACACCGCCGTCAGAAGAACTGACCGCTGTGAGCGTGCCGTTGGCAATGGCCAGATCGGCGTTGGTGAAACCTGTGACCGCTTCGCTAAAGGTAATCGTGACCGAAGAGCTTTCGCCTGCAGCAAGGGCCGCATCGGCTACCGCTATAGTTGCCGTCGGACGCACGGTGTCGATGGCGTAGTTGTTGGAATCGGTGGTGCCGGTGCCGCTGTTGCCGGCACTATCAGTTACGCCGCTGTTGGCCAGGGTTATGATATTGGTGACATCCTGTATCAATGCGGTCGGGGTGAAAACTGCACTCCAGGTGATGCCGCCGTCAGAAGAACTGACCGCCGAGAGAGTACCATTAGCAATGGCCAGGTCGGCGTTGGTGAAACCGGTGACCGCTTCGTTGAAGGTGATCGTGACCTGGGACGTTTCGCCAACGGCAAGAACATTATCAGCAACAGCGATGGTCGCCGTCGGCTGCTGGGTATCGATGGCGTAGTTGTTTGAGTCGGTGGTGCCGGTGCCGCTGTTGCCGGCAACGTCGATAACGCCGCTGTTGGCCATGGTAATAACGTTGGTGGCATCCTGTATCGGTGCAGTCGGGGTGAGAGTGGCACTCCAGGTAACACCGCCGTCAGAAGAACTGACCGCTGTGAGCGTGCCGTTGGCAATAGCCAGGTCGGCGTTGGTAAAACCGGTGACCGCTTCGCTGAAGGTGATCGTGACCTGGGACGTTTCACCGATAGCAAGGATATTGTCAGCAACAGCTATGGTTGCCGTCGGCCGCAGGGTGTCGATGGCGTAGGTATTCGAGTCGGTGGTGCCGATGCCGCTATTGCCGGCAACATCAGTCACATCGCTGTTGGCCAGGGTGATGACGTTGCTCGTATTTTCCAGGCCGGACGTTGGCGTAAAGATGCCGGTCCAGGTAACACCGCCGTCAGAAGAACTGACCGCCGTGAGCGTACCGTTGGCAATGGTCAGATCGGCGTTGGTGAAACCAGTGACCGCTTCGCTGAAGGTGATCGTGACCTGAGATGTTTCGCCGGCGGCAAGGGCATTGTCAGCCACAGCGATAGTCGCCGTCGGCCGCACGGTATCGATGGCATAGGTGTTGGAGTCGGTGCTGCCGATACCGCTGTTGCCGGCGGCATCGATAACGCCGCTATTGGCCAGAGTGATAATGTTGGTGGCATTCTCAATCGGTGCAGTCGGGGTGAGGGTTGCGGTCCAGGTAACACCGCCGTCTAAAGAACTGACCGCTGTGAGCGTACCGTTGGCAATGACCAGGTCGGCGTTGGTAAAGCCGGTGACCGCTTCGTTGAAGGTAATCGTGACCTGGGACGTTTCCCCAACAGCAAGGGCCGCATCGGCTACCGTGATGCTCGCCGTCGGCCGCAGGGTATCGATGGCGTAGTTGTTGGAGTCGGTAGTGCCGGTGCCGCTGTTGCCGGCACTATCAATTACGCCGCTGTTGGTCAGGGTTATAACATTGCTCGTGTCTTCCAGGCCGTCCGTTGGCGTAAAGACGCCGGTCCAGGTGACACCGCCGTCAGAAGAACTGACCGCACTCAGTGCACCATTAACAACAGTCAAGTCCGTGTTATCAAATCCGCTGACCGCTTCGCTGAAGGTGATCGTGACCTGGGTTGTTTCGCCGGCGGCAAGGGCATTGTCAGCCACAGCTATGGTCGCCGTCGGCCGCAGGGTATCGATGGCATAGTTGTTGGAATCCGTGCTGCCGATGCCGGCGTTGCCGGCGGCGTCGATAACGCCGCTATTGGCCAGAGAAATGACGTTGGTGGCATCCTCAATCGGTGCAGTCGGGGTGAACGTCGAGGTCCAGGTAACGCCGCCGTCAGAAGAGCTGACCGCCGTAAGCGTACCGTTGGCAATGGTCAGGTCGGCGTTGGTGAAGCCGGTGACCGCTTCGCTGAAGGTGATCGTGACCTGGGATTCCTCACCTACGGCAAGGGCCGCATCGGCTACAGCTATGGTAGCCGTCGGCCGCAAGGTGTCGATGGCGTAGTTGTTGGAGTCGGTGGTGCCGGTGCCGCTGTTGCCGGCTGCGTCAACAACGCCGCTGTTGGCGAGGGTAATGACATTGGAGGTATCTTCGATGCCGGCCGTCGGGATAAAAGCTGCAGTCCAGGTGATGCCGCCGTCAGCAGTCGATACGGCACTCAGCGCACCATTGGCAATCGTCAGATCGGCGTTCGAAAAGCCGGTGACCGCTTCGTTGAAGGTGATCGTGACCTGAGAGCTTTCGCCAACGGCAAGGGCATTGTCAGCAACAGCTATGGTGGCCGTCGGCCGCAGGGTGTCGATGGCGTAGGTATTGGAATCGGTGCTGCCGCTCCCGCTGTTGCCGGCGACGTCGGTAACACCGCTATTATCCAGGGTGATGACGTTGCTCGTGTCTTCCAGGCCGGCCGTTGGTGTAAAGGTACCGGTCCAGGTAACACCACCGTCGGAAGAACTGACTTCCGTCAGAGTGCCGTTGGCAATGGCCAGGTCGGCATTGGTGAAGCCGGTAACCGCTTCGCTGAAGGTTATCGTGACCTGGGACGTTTCGCCAACGGTAAGGGCATTGTCGGCAACAGCGATGGTCGCCGTCGGCCGCAGGGTATCGATGGCGTAGTTGTTGGAGTCGGTAGTGCCGGTTCCGCTGTTGCCGGCGGCGTCAACAAATCCGCTGTTGGCCAGGGTGATAACGTTGGTCGCATCCTGAATCGATACAGTCGGGGTGAGAGTTGCACTCCAGGTGATGCCGCCGTCGGCTGTCGAAACGGCACTCAGCGTACCGTTGCTGATAGTCAGGTCGGCATTGGTGAAGCCGGTAACCGCTTCGCTGAAAGTGATCGTGACCTGAGAGGTTTCGCCAACAGCAAGGGCATTGTCAGCAACATGTATGGTGGCCGTCGGCCGCAGGGTGTCGATGGCATAGCTATTGGAGTCGGTGGTGCCGGTGCCGCTGTTGCCGGCAAGATCAGTCACGCCGCTGTTCGCCAGGGTTATGACGTTGCTCGTATTTTCCAGGCTGTCCGTAGGGGTGAGAGTCGCACTCCAGGTAATGCCGCCGTCAGAAGAGCTGACCGCGCTCAGTGTACCGTTGGCAATGGCCAGGTCAGCGTTGGTAAAGCCGCTGACCGCTTCGCTGAAGGTGATCGTGACCTGAGAGCTTTCGCCGGCAGCAAGGGCATTGTCGGCAACAGCGATGATCGCCGTCGGCCGCAGGGTATCAATGGCGTAGTTGTTGGAGTCGGTGGTGCCGGTACCGCTGTTGCCGGCGGCATCGATAACACCGCTATTGGCCAGGGTGATAACGTTGGCAGTCTCTTCGAAGCTGACCGCAGGGGTAAAGGTACCGGTCCAGACAATGCCGCCATCGGAAGAACTGACTGCCGTCAACGTACCGTTGGTAATGGTCAGGTCGGCATTGGTGAAACCGGTGACCGCTTCGCTGAAGGTAATTACGACCTGAGAGGTTTCGCCAACGGCAAGGGCACTGTCGGCAACAATTATGGTCGCCGTCGGCCGCAGGGTGTCGATGGCGTAGCTGTTGGAGTCGGTGCTGCCGGCACCGCTGTTGCCGGCGGAATCGATTACACCCGTGTTGGCCAGGGTGATGACGTTGGCAGTGTCTTCCAGGGCGTCTGTCGGTGTAAAAACAGCGGTCCAGGTGACGCCACCGTCGGCTGTCGATACGGCACTCAAAGCACCATTGGCAATGGACAGGTCGGCATTGGTAAAGCCGCTGACCGCTTCACTGAAGGTAATTACGACCTGAGAGGTTTCACCAACGGCAAGGGCATTATCAGCAACAGCTATGGTCGCCGTCGGCCGCAGGGTGTCGATAGCGTAGTTGTTGGAGTCGGTGGTGCCGGTGCTGCTGTTTCCGGCAAGATCAGTCACGCCGCTGTTGGCCAGGGTTATGACGTTACCCGTATCCTCCAGGCTGTCCGTAGGGGTAAGAATTGCACTCCAGGTAACACCGCCGTCAGAAGAACTGACCGCGCTCAATGTACCGTTGGCAATGACAAGGTCCGCGTTGGTAAAGCCGCTGACCGCTTCGCTGAAAGTAATCATGACCTGGGAGGTTTCACCAACGGCAAGGGCATTATCAGCAACAGCTATGGTCGCCGTCGGCCGCAGGGTGTCAATGGCATAGTTGTTGGAAGTCGTCACGCCAAGACCGGTGTTGCCGGCTGCGTCGATTACACCCGTGTTGTCCAGGGTGATGACGTTGGAAGTGTCTTCGAAGTTGACCGCAGGAGTGAAGATACCGGTCCAGACAATGCCACCATCAGAAGAACTGACCGCCGTCAGAGTGCCATTGGCAATAGTCAGATCTGCGTTGGTGAGGCCGGTGACCGCTTCGCTGAAGGTGATCGTGACCTGAGACGCTTCGCCAACGGCAAGGGCATTATCAGTAACAGCTATGGTCGCCGTAGGCCGCAGGGTGTCGATGGCATAGGTATTGGAAGTCGTCACGCCAAGGCCGGTGTTGCCGGCTGCATCGATTACACCCGTGTTGTCCAGGGTGATAACGTTGGCAGTGCTTTCCAGAGCGGCTGTCGGTGTGAACGTAGCGGCCCAGGTGATGCCGCCGTCAGCTGTCGATACGGCACTCAGTGCACCGTTGGCAATGGACAGGTCGGCGTTGGAAAAGCCGGTGACCGCTTCGCTGAAAGTGATCGTGACCTGAGATGTTTCGCCAACCGCGAGGGCATTGTCAGCAACATCTATGGTGGCCGTCGGCCGCAGCGTGTCGATGGCATAGCTGTTGGAGTCGGTGCTGCCGGTGCCGCTGTTGCCGGCAAGATCAGTCACGCCGCTGTTGGCCAGGGTTATGACGTTGCTCGTATCTTCCAGGCCGGCCGCAGGCGTGAAGATGCCGGTCCAGGTAATGCCGCCGTCAGAAGAGTTGACCGCGCTCAGCGTACCGTTGGCAATGGTTAGGTCGGCGTTGGTAAAGCCGCTGACCGCTTCGCTGAAGGTGATCGTGACCTGGGAGGTTTCACCGGCGACAAGGGCATTGTCAGCAACAGCGATATTCGCCGTCGGCCGCAGGGTGTCGATGGCATAGGTATTGGAGTCGGTGCTGCCGATGCCGCTGTTGCCGGCGGCGTCGGTAACAGCGCTGTTGGCCAGGGTGATGACGTTGTTCGCATCTTCCAGGCTGGCCGTAGGGGTAAGAGTAGCAGTCCAGGTAACACCGCCGTCAGAGGAACTGACCGCACTCAGCGTACCGTTGGTAATGGTCAGGTCGGCATTGGTAAAGCCGGTAACCGCTTCGTTGAACGCAACCGTGACCTGGGATGCTTCACCTACGGCAAGGGCATTGTCAGCAACGTTTATGGTCGCTGTCGGCCGCAGGGTGTCGATGGCGAAGTTGCCGGAGTCGGTGGTGCCGATACCGAAGTTGCCGGCAACGTCCGTTACGCCGCTGTTGGCAAGGGTGATGACATTGGTTGTGTCTTCCAGGCTGGCTGCGGGGGTAAAGGTGCCGGTCCAGGTGATGCCGCCGTCGGCTGTCGATACGGCACTCAGAGTACCATTGGCAATGGTCAGGTCGGCATTGGTAAAACCGGTGACCGCTTCGCTGAAGGTGATCGTAACCTGAGACGTCTCGCCAACGGTAAGAGCATTGTCGGCAACAGCAATGGTTGCTGTCGGATGCAGGACGTCAAACGTGTATCCCTCCGCGTCGGTAGCCACACCTGGATTGCCGGCCGCATCATGGGTGGTGATACTTGCATCTATTTTCAGGTCGCTATCGGCAACAAGGTTGCTCCCGAGAACATTGATGCTGAATGTTTTGTCGGCACGCACAAGTCCGATAGAATCAACACCGTTCACTGTCAAAGTAACAACATCTCCGGCTTGGGCTGCACTGCCGACCGTGCCGGTAATCGTGATATCCCCCCCCGCTTCGGCGCTATTGATGATGTCGTCGCTGGTGATGTTGGAAGAAAGCGTGATTGTCGGCACCGGTGCCGTCGTGTCAACAAGGTAACCCTTCGCATCGGCAGCCGTTCCTGGAACCCCCGGTCCAACCGTGGTGATGCTTGCGTCAATTGCTTTGTCACTGTCGAGCGCCAGATCGGAACCGGAAATGTTTATGCTGAAGACACCGCCAGCCTGCACAAGTCCGGTAAAATCAACGCCGTTGACGGTAAGTGTGATCCTGTCACCTGCCTTGGCATCACCGCCGGCCGTTCCGGTTATCGCAACCATTCCGGCTGCTTCGGCACTATTGACAATGCCGTCGCCGGCTATGTTGCCGTCGAGGAAGATGGTTGGTACCGGAGGCACCATATCGATAGTAACGGCATAGGGCGATGAAAGAACACTGGTGTTGCCGACCGCGTCAGTAGCCTGTGCGGTAACGGTATAGGTTGAACCGACCTGCAGCGTTGTACCGGTATAATCAAAGTTCCAGACGCCGGCACCATCGGCAGTAATCGGCGGACCCGCTATAATACCGTCAACATAAACCTCGACGATGCTGTTTGCTTCAGCAGTGCCGCTGAACATCAATGTAGTATCGCTGGTTTTATGGTCGCCGATCGTCAAAGTGTCGCTGCTGATGGCGGTGACCATTGGCCTGACCGGCGCGGTACTGTCGAGAGTAAAGGTAAGAGTGCCGGTTGCCGAGTTGCCGGCTACGTCGGTATCACGCACGTTAACCGTATGCAGTCCGTCTGCACTTGGCGCAGAATAGCTCGTGTTCCAGGAACCGCCGTCAATACTGTATTCACGAGTGACCGACTCAACAGCGGCGCTGACGGCAAGGGCAGCGCTGTTGGTTTTGAGATCGCTGCCGTGCCCGGCAACACCGTCACTGCTGTCTGTTGATAATGCAACTGACGGGACCAAAGGAGCAGACGTATCGAGAAAAAAAGTCAGGCTGTTGCCGGCAGCACTGGTATTACCGGCAATGTCAGTCTGTCTGACACTGACAGTATTTGAACCTTCAACGGCGGTGAAGCCGGAATTCCAGCTCGTCCCGCCATCGGTGCTGTATTCAACCAAGGCGCCGGTTTCAACCCCTGAAACGTTGAGCGTACCGATGTTGGTAACCTTATCGGAATTGCTTCTGCCATTGTCACTGGTCAAAGCTGCTACCGGTGCTACGACAGTCGTATCAAGCGTAAAGCCAAGCCCGCCGGTTGCCGAATTGCCGGCGGCATCGGTGTCGCGTACGCTGACCGTATGATTGCCGTCTGCCACAGGAGCGGAGTAGGCAGAACTCCAGGTACCGCCGTCAATACTGTATTCGCGGGTTACCAGCTCATCCGGAGCGCTGATGGTAATGGCAGCGTTGCTGGTTACCCGATCACTGTTATGGCCACTGCCTCCGTCGGTGCTGTCGTTAGAAAGGGCTATTGACGGGACCGTCACTTCAGTATCCAGAATAAAGGAGAGGCTCCCGGTTGCCGTATTGCCGGCGATGTCGGTATCACGCACCGTAACGGTGTGACTGCCGTCCACTCCCGGTGCAGCGTACGTCGTGCTCCAGGTACCGCCATCAACACTGTATTCGCGGATAACCGGTTCAGCAGGGGCAGTGATGGTAAGGGCGGCGTTGCTGGTTCTGAGATCAGTAGCGTGCCCGGGCAAACCGTCGCTGCTGTCAACGTTCAGGGCTACAACCGGGGCCAAGGGAGCAGTGGTGTCGATAATGAAGGTGAGGCTGCTGACGTTGCTGACATTTCCGGCGACATCGGTATCACGCACACTAACGCTGTGACTGCCATCCCCACCTGGCGCTGTATACGTCGTATTCCATGAACCGCCGTCGATACTGTATTCGCGGATTACCGGTTCAAGCGCGGCGCTGATGACAAGGGTGTTATTATTGGTAATATGATCGCTGTTGTGGCCGCTGATGCCATCGGTGCTGTCGATATTCAGCGCCACCGTCGGAGTAACCGGTGCAGTCGTGTCCAGAACGAAGGCAAGAGTGCCGGTTGCCGTATTGCCGGCAAGGTCGGTATCGCGTACATTGACAGTGTGACTGCCGTCTACCCCGGGCTGGTTATAGGTGGTACTCCATGAACCGCCGTCAACGCTGTACTCACGGGTCACCGCTTCAACGGGAGCGCTGATGGCAAGTGCCGCGCTGCTGGTTCTCAGATCGCTGTTGTGTCCGGCAACACCGTCGCTGCTGTCGATACTCAGGGCTACTGTCGGGGTAACGGGAGGAGTGGTGTCAAGAATGAAAGAGAGGTTACCGGCAGTGCCTATGTTGCCGGCACTATCCGTCTGGCGGACACTGACGGTATTTGAACCTTCAACAGCCGTGAAACCCGGAGTCCAGGTCGTTCCTCCGTCAGTACTGTATTCTACGATTGCCCCGTTTTCAACACCGGTAATGCTCAGAGTACCGACGTTGCTCGTTTTGTCAGTGCCGCTGCTGCCGCTATCGGTAACCAGAGCAATAACAGGGGCTACCGGTGGAAGAATATCGACATAATACCCTTCCGTATCTGTAGCCGTGCCGAGTGGAGTAGTAATGCTGGCAGTAACAGTGTGGTCAGGTACGGCTGTGAGGTCACTGCTCGTAACGTGATCACTGCCGGTAACGAGTTTACTGCCGTCAACGTCGATGCTGAAGGTCAGGTCGGTTGCCACCAGTCCGGTGAAATCAACACCGTTCACGGTCAAGGTAACAGTACTGCCGGCTTTGGCGCTGCCGCCGACTGTGCCGGTAATTGCTACGATGCCGTGAGATTCCGAGATATTGATGATGTCATCGGCGGTGATATCACGAGTGAGCGAGATTGACGGCGGTGGCGGTGTTTCTGTTGGCGGATTGCTTGTATATGTCGAGGGGCGTGCCGTAACTAACGGCACCACCGGATTCGACATTTCGACAAACTGTCCACTGGCTCCGTTCGTGTCAGGTACATGCCCCCTCCCCACCTTGACCATCGGTGCAGGCGCAGCAACAGTATCGATGAGTTCTATATCACTGGAGGCAGTCAACTCCTTTTCCGGCGGTTTTGGCACATCCTCTTCTATCTGCGTTTTCGGGGCATCCACATTCCCGCTCACCACTCTCAAACTTCCTGCTTTAGCCTGTGTGCTGGTGCCGACCTTTTTGAAAAGAGTGCCCAGGCTGTCCTTGTTGCCGTCAAATAACACGGTGGGAGGGTTTTCGCTTACGGCATCAAGTGCTCCATTGGGAATAACGACAAACGTTCCATCGGAAAACGTCAATAACAGATCGACGTCAGCAACATCCACCGACGAAAGATTTGCGTCACTCTTGGAGATGGTGATGGTTCCATCAGGCGCGACAAGGGCACGCTCGATCTGCTGCCCCTGTTCAAGCCCCTTGAGCTCCGCTTTTCCTTTGCCGCCATCCGTCTCGTTTGCCATGTATAACCCCTCATCCCGCCATTTCAGTTTAACTCACAAAAACGACGCAGCCCCTCCGGCCCCGGCTTCTTGCATCCACAAAACGATTTGTCCGGTCAGCTGTTACTGCCCGAGCGATAATCGAGTGTCTCTCTCAATTTTTTCTGTTCGTTCACCTGCATGACGAGCAGTTTTTGCGACTCTTTTGCATCGGCAGTCACATGAATGGACAGTTCTGAAATCCGGTTGCAGATTTCATCATTACCGTTTTCCAACCCATTAAAAATGCTGCCGAGCTGCCTGCCAAACTGCTGCAGCTCGCTGCGGAAGCCATTGCTCGCCTCGGTCTGTTCGGCAAGTGTACGCAACATATCAGCGCGCTGTTTCTGAAAGTCATCCAGTTCGGATGACAGTGTCCGCTGCTGCAGGCGGACCGACTCGGTCAATCGCTCTTCTATTTTGTACGAATCAAGTGCGTCGCGTAATTTCTTCTGTTCATCAACCTGCAGGGCAATCAGTTTATGCGACTCCTTTGCGTCAGCAGCCAGTTGCACGGTTAGTTCGGAAATCTGGCTGCATATCGTACTGTTGCTCTTTTCCAGGACATTGAGCACCGTGCCGAACTGGCTGCCCAGCAACTGGAGCTCGCTGCGGAATCTGTTGTTCGCCTCGGTCTGTTCGGTCAGAGAACGCAGCATATCAGCACGCTGGTTCTGGAAGTCCTCTATTTCAGATGACAGGGCCCGCTGCTGCTGGCGCAGCGCCTCAGCCAGCCTCTCTTCGATGCGGATCAGAACCTTGTATTCATCTCCGCTGTATGCCGCTCCGCCTCCGGAAACAACGCGTGCCCCGTTTCCGGGAGCGCTTTCATTGGAAAGGGCGATTTCAATATGCCGGGCAACCTCCGAAGAAAGCAGCGAGATGATGTCTCCCTGCAGACGCCGGACTCCCAGCATCATCAAACCAAGAATGATGGATCCCAGCAGGCCGAACATCGAGGCTGAAAACGCAATGCTCATGGACTGCATAGGTGCTCTCATCCGCTCAATCATGGTACGGAACACAACGAGAGGGCTTGCCGTACTCATGTCAAGCTCGGCAAAACTGCTGATCAGGACTGAAATATCGCTGAGAGTTGCAAGCAAACCGACAAATGTCCCCAGCAGCCCCATACCGACCAGCAGCCCGGACAGATATTGCGGCAGGGCATTGCGACGCAGCAGGCGGGCCCGCGCGGTGGTCAGTTCATGCTCAATGGCAACCTGTTCCTGATGGGAAATGGCGCGGCCACACGATGTGGCAACCATTTGCAGCACATAGGAAACATCTCCGGAAAAGCTGTTGGCAATATGCTGAAGTGTGGCCGGATCAGTGTTGTCGTGTACGGCTTCGGAATATTCCCTGACCGTTTTTGCTTCGTGCATCAACCGGTAGGCACTGAGCAGGATGAGCGCTCCGCCGAATAAGATAATACAGAAAATGGTATAGTTGATTTGCGGATGGGGGTTACGGATTATTGTTGATCTGATGGCTTCATAAAAGTACGTAGAACCGAGAAGAAGTAAAACAAAGGGCAAGGAGATAACAACGTAATAATTTCTAAGATACTTGAACATGTAATTCTCTCTTTGAAATGTAGTTATGGAGACAAGGCGGGATATACCGGCATACGGTTTTAAATTGCGCTGTTGAATCGGCACGGAAGGCGCCGTCACGGAACTTGAGCAGCGGAGAAAGAATGTACGAGAGGATTGTCCGCTTGCCGACCGTTATGTCGGCGCTAGCCGCCATGCCGGGCACCAGCACTCCGGGCTGGTGAACACGTGACAGGAGTGTCGAGATATCGACTTCAATATTCACGCGGTAATAACGGTTGCCCTTCTCATCGTTTAAGGTATCCGAGCTGACCTCGGTCACATGCCCCTCAAATGTTCCGTAGGTTGAATAATCATACGCACCGACACGCACCCGTGCCGGCAGCCCTTTCCTCAGGTTGGCACGGTCATTGGGATTTGACCGGGTCTGGATGACAATGCGCTGATCACTCGGCGTAATTTCCATCAGTACCTCGCTGGGACGCACAACGGCACCGATGGTGGTGATGTTCAACTTGTTGATGAGACCCGCGACCGGTGTACGCACGACATTACGATTGAGCCGGTCAACATTGGTGCCGATTTCGTGGCTGGACCGCTGCAGCTCCTCACGCACTTGCGTCAGCGCTGAAGAAGCTTCCGCACGGAAACGCGCGACAGCCTCGTTCACCCGTGATTCAGATTCGGATTGAGCAGCCTGCAGGCGCGGAGCTGCTGTCGTTGCCTCGGCAATCTGTGATTTGAGACGCTGTATGCGTGACTGGGTATCCAGCACCTCCATTTCGGAGGCGGCATTGTTTCTCCTCAGGCCGTCAATAACCTGATGCTGTTTTTTTGCCAGTTCCAGTTCTTCAATTAAATGCTGCTTCTTTGACTGTATTTCCGTCAGTTCGCTCTTCTTCTGCGTGCCTTGAGACTGCAAAATCCGGACCTCTTCAGCAAGCTGGGAGCGGCGGGCCTGCCATGCGGCAGTTTCGACCCGGATCACCGTGAGATCGCTTATGGTCTTGGGAAAAACAATCGTGCTATAGCCGTTTAATTCCGCAAGAAGCCGGGCCTCGCGACCGCGCAGGGCGTCGAGCTTTGACTGTTCCTGCCCCAAGTTCGAGCGTGTCTGTATGTCCGACAGTTCCATCAGCGGCTGACCGGCAGCAACGACCTGCCCTTCCTGAACGAGGATTTTACGGACGATCCCCCCTTCAAGATGCTGCACAATCTGCGATTTTCCGGCAGGGATGATCTGCCCTTCAGTCCGGACGATAACGTCAACACTGGTCAGACCGGCCCACAACAGCACGCTTATGCTGCTGGCCAGCAGCAGTAAGACAAAAGCACGTTGCGGCGACACCCCCGCACACAGACCGTTCAGCGTAGTGAACAGGGAACGCGGCTTTCCCATCAACGCGCCTTTACCCTGACAAGTGCAGCGTTGGCATTGCTTTTTCCTTCTCGCACCAGTACGTTGATATTCTCCTTGGGCATCTTCATATCAATCAGCAGATTACGCACCTCCATAGCCCGATAGTACCCCATGCGCTTTGCCTCGGAAAAACCTGCGGGAACCTCGACAACAATGCTTGTTTTCCCGTGCGCCACAATAGGCTTCAGCGTTTCACGCAACCGCCCCTGTTCTGCCGGCGTAAACGTTACGGCTTCATCCGCGAAACGCACCACTACGTCGGTATCGCTTGCTCCCAGCGTTTTATCAAGCCGTTTCTGCGGTTGTGGCAGAGCAGATGCTATGTCAACCGTCTTTTCCACAACACCGGGCTGAACCTTCTGGGGAACCCGCTGTGCAAGCTGCATATTCAAACGCTGAATTTCACGCTTCAGCTCAGCATTTTCCTTAACAGGATCAGCAGACGGCGGGGAAGTAACCTTGACATTTGACGCTTCCGTTTTTTGGGTCGCCCCACCCTTACTGGCACGTCCCAATTCGAGCGCAAACATGAAAACGGCCACCGTCATGATCGTCAGAAGGAAGAGGAGATTAAGCACCAGATTGGTTACGGCATCCACATAGCCCGGCCAGAAAATATCTGAACCGTCTTCATCACTATGGCGCATTGTTGTCCACCTTTCGGCAATTAATGTGTATTTGTTTTACCTGGTTCAAGAGACACTGCTTCAATCGGCCCCGGATATCAGCCGGATCTTTCACTCATCTGATAACGGACTGTTGCGGTTTCGCTTCCGAAGCCGGGTCCGGAGTACCAAGCGTTAATCGGACCAACTGGGCAACCGTATTCATTTCAAGAATATGTAACGTAACCAGACGGGAGCGAACCTGGTAAAAACGGTCATAGACATCGAGCAGGTCAAGGAGGGACTGGTTACCGGAAAGCATGCGTTTGGACATGGCCTCAGCAGCTGTTGAAATCGACTTCAATTCCTGATACCCCGAAGTTATGCGCTCGCGGGTTGTTGCAAGGGTTGCATAATTTGCGGAGAGCGTCTGAACAACACGGCGGCGCTGGTCGTCCAGGCGGTACTGCAGCTCTTTATGTCGCGCCGTACGTTCGACATGGTTCTGGTAGTCAGCTCCGCCGCTGTAAAGGCTCCAGTTCAGCACCATCATGAGGCGCTGGTCTTTCTGTCCGGCTGAACTGGTACTCCCCCCGGCGTGAAGAGAGTAATTATTGCTGTATTCCGCATCGACGCGAGGCAGGTAACGGGCTTTTGCAGCTGTTTTGTCGATTGTTGCAGCTTCTATTTCAGCGTTAAGAGAAGCAATTTCCGGATTTGATTTCATAGCCGTCGTAACGGCCACATCGAGGGTTTTCGGCAGCTGCGAAGCTCCAATATCGTCAGGCACCGGGATACGAATTCTCTTCGGCACGATGTTTGTCAAACGTACGAATTCAATCCCGGCCGCCGCATGCGCAGACTCCTGCTCAAGGCGGGAGGAGAGCGTAGCCTGTCTGCGTGCACGCACACGGGCCATGTCGGATACACTTGCCGCACCGGCACTGGCCCGTTTTTCAATATAGCTAAGCAGGTCCGCAAGCTGAGTTTCAAAGTCACGCGTCATATCAACCTGCAGGCGACTTGATACCAGGGAAAGATAGGCATTGGCGGTAGAGATGTAGGTATCTCCGTCGCTCACACGATAATTCTCTCCGCGTGCCTGTTCGATAACCTTGCGACGCTGCCAGTCCCTGAAGCTGGGCAGGTCAAACAGGGACTGGCGTACGGTAAGTGATGCATCAGTGCGTGAGTGCATATCAGAGGAAATCGGGCGACCGGTATCTTTGTCAATTGCCACGGAAGGGTCAGAAATTTCCAACCCGTAGTTGGCACGTACTGCCACGGAAGGGAGCAAAAGAGCAAGAGCCTGCCCGGTCTGAGCTTTGGCCTGTTCTGTGCGTGCTGAAGCCGCATGGCTGTCACGACTGAAATTCCGCCCGGCATAAATCGACGCCAGAAGATTCGTCTCAGTCACCAATCCCGCAGATTCATTTTCTACGATCTGGTTTTTAGCCATATTTTGCACAAACAACCCGTCAGCATCTGATAACACGGAGATATCAGACATGCCGGCCAATCCCGCCAGGTTCTCTGTTGGGGACGCGGCAACACCGGTGTCAACGCCATTAGCCGGTGATTTTGCGCTGTCCGGTGCTGTCACAGGCGCTGAAGACGGGGATGCTTCCTGAGCCGGGACGTTTTCTGCAGCCGACGCTGCCTGAGCTGACACAGAAGTATCAACGGATGCCGGTGCGGTAATTTCGGGCGTTTGCACTGCAGAAGACCGAGGCGTTTCTTGAGGGACGACTGATGCTGTAGCTGCTATGGCCGCGATTTGGGGGGACTCTGACAGATCCGCTTTTGTACGAAGAGTGTTGTGCCTGACCTGCACCGTAGCGATGGCAATATTTGAATTCCCACCTCCCCGACTGATGGCGGAAGCATAGCTGACCGCACGAGAGGACTTGCTGACGGCTGTTACTTCTGACAGAAAACTGACTGTTGCAGAATGTTCCGGCGCTAGATTTCCAACCAGAAACACCATGGATTGCCCATCGGCTGAAACAGATGGGTCAGGACAACCGATGCCGTTCAATTGAGCCGAACCGCTCTTGTACCTGAATCCGCCAGGGAGCATCGTGAGAATTCGTGTATCAGATGCGGCTTCAGACCTGGTCGAATTAGCCACGGTCAACTCATAGTTGATAAATTCACCGGGAGTTACATCCTTACGTTCAACGGCAAGCTCCACCCTCAAAATAGCCGAGCCTTGATTGCCGGAGGGAGCAGACGCGGGGCTAACGTCCCCTGGCTGAAATACGGCGGCTGCATTCGTTGTAATCGGTGTCAAAAATAAATGTATACATAAAACAAGGACACACCAGACACACCTCTTAATTCTGTCAATCACGAACGAGCTCCTTACATTGCATACCCCACCTGCCAACCTACCCAGAGGGATAGAAATTTTTTAAACTATCATCATAAACTACTGATAGTCAATGCTATTTAATGTGTTTTATGTTGTATACCAGGTAGCCAGCAGTGGGTAGTCAGCATGAGGGTATACCGGTCGCAGATTAGCCCGAGTGCAATTTTCTCTACAGGCAACAATTCATCAGGAATTGACGGGCTTGTATTTATTCGGGATGGCAGGTATAAAATGAAGTACTACTATGTGTACCGGCGAGGCAGGCAGCATGTTCAGCCGGGAAACATTGCTATTATTAAACAGCAAGAGGTTATAAATTCATGCTACTGATGATTGATAACTACGACTCATTCACCTTCAATATTGTCCAGTATTTTGAACAGCTTGGCGAGATTGTCCAGGTGCATCGCAACGACAGGATTTCCCTGGATGAAATCGAAGCGCTCCAACCGGAGCGTCTGGTCATTTCCCCCGGCCCCTGTTCGCCGGAGCAAGCAGGCATTTCCGTTGCTGCCATCAAGCATTTTTCCGGAAAGATTCCCATTCTGGGCGTCTGCCTCGGGCACCAATCCATTGGATACACTTTTGGCGGCACGGTACAACGCAGTGTTTCACTGATGCACGGCAAAACGTCGCCTATCATGCATAACGGCCAGGAGCTGTTTTCAGGTTTGCCCAACCCTTTCCTGGCAACCCGTTATCATTCCTTGATCGTTGACCGCCCTACCCTCCCTGAATGCCTGGAAGTAACGGCCTGGGTGGAAAACGGTGAAATAATGGGATTGCGCCATAAGGAACTGCCGATCTGGGGTGTCCAGTTTCACCCCGAGTCGATTCTCACCGAGTACGGCATGGATTTGCTCAGAAACTTCCTGACTATCAGTAATGGCTGACACCTCCGCAAACAGTCCGTGTTACCGTTATTTTTTCCGTTGACTTTTCCCGACAAGAATTGATACAGTGACTATTCGTTGGAGAACAAATTCAGGAGGATGAAGCATGAAGTGTCAGACCGTACTTGCAGGTACCGAGTGTACCTTTTGGGGAAAACAGGGTTGTATATTTACTGGAGGTTCCTGCCAGACTATCGCCGAAAATTGTGAAGGGTGCGAACGCATCGTAACCGGAAGCATTGGCCAGGTCTGCAGCGCATATCCGGCACCGGAGAAAAAATGGATCGGTGGAATCTGCAACTTCGCTTCCCACGTTAAGATCGAAATCAAGGTTGATGATGCCAAAACCAACCCGCTCAAAGCTTCCAAAAAAGCTGCCGGTGCCAAGAAGAAAAAATAACAATCTTTATGTATCATACCGATCAAAGGGGGAATTTATTCCCCCTTTTTTTGTGCCGAAAGGATGAAGCCTCATGTCATTCAACACCCTCACCTGCCCCTCATGTGGTTCCCCTGTCAGACAATACCGCAATCCTTTTCCAACTGTAGACATCATCATCGAACTCGATAGCGGCATTGTTTTAATTGAACGCAAGAACGAACCTTTGGGATGGGCACTACCGGGAGGCTTTGTCGACTACGGGGAATCACTGGAATCAGCCGCTTTTCGGGAGGCACGAGAAGAAACTTCTCTGGATATTGCGGACCTGCGCCTGCTGGGCTGTTATTCTGACCCGATGCGCGACGCGCGCATGCACACCATTTCTACCGTATATATTGCATCAGCCTGCGGCGTACCCTGCGCAGCAGATGACGCACGGGAAGTAGCCATTTTCAGCCTGGATTCATTACCCGAACAACTCTGCTTTGACCACGCCCGCATTCTTTCAGATTATGCGGCAACTAAAAAGGACCGGAATCCCCAATCCCTACCTGTCTGACAGCATCACCCGGCAGACCCCATATCAGCAATATTCCGCTTCAGGACGGCAATAAATTCTTCCGACGGCAGCGGACGGCTGAACAGAAAGCCCTGAACCTGACCGCAGTTGTTTTCCTTGAGGAAGTCGTACTGTTCCTGAGTTTCAACCCCTTCGGCAATGACGTTCAGATTCAGGCTGTTCCCCATGGCAATAATTGCCGTGGCAATAGCCGCATCCGTGCTGTTCATGTTGACATCCTTGACAAATGATTTGTCTATTTTCAGCGTGTTGACTGAAAAACGCTTCAGATGGGCCAGTGACGAATAGCCGGTGCCGAAATCATCAATGGAAATATGAATGCCAAGATCCGTTATTGCCGATAGTATGTTTTCCGCGTATTCAGGATGCTGCATTATCACGCTTTCAGTAATTTCAAACTCCAGGTTTTCAGGTGACATGCCGGTTTCTGTGAGTATGGTTCTGATCGTTGCCAGCATATTTTTATGTTGCAGCTGATAACCTGACAGATTGACCGCCACCCGTAGATGGGTGATGCCTTCGTTATGCCACAGAACATTCTGACGGCATGCCTCCCTGAGTACCCATTCACCCAGTTGGACAATCAAACCGGTTTCTTCCGCAAGCTGAATGAATTCGAGCGGCGATAACAACCCCAACTCCGGATGCTCCCAGCGCACCAGCGCTTCCATGGCAACGATACGACCGTTAGTGGTATCAATCTTTGGTTGATAATACAGGCGGAACTGGTGCTGTTCCAACCCCTTGCGGAGGCTGTTTGCTATAACAAAGCGCCGGGAGGCATTCTGGTCCATCTGGTCGTTATAGAACTGGAAATTATTCCTTCCCAGCGCCTTGGCATGATACATGGCAATGTCAGCCTTCTTCATCATTGACTCGGTGTCGGGACCATCTTCCGGAAATACGCACCCGCCAAGACTTGCCGTTACAAACAGCTCATGGTCTCCGAGCTGGAACGGTCGGGCAAGCGACTTCATGATCTTGTCCGCCAGCAGCGAAATATCGTCGCTCTGCGCGGTATTCGCCAGAAGGATGATGAACTCGTCTCCTCCTATTCGTGCAACCGTATCAGTTTCCCTGAGCGTGGCCTGAAGACGGGAGGCAACCAGGCGCAGCAGATCGTCTCCGACGGCATGTCCCAGGGTATCATTGATTATCTTGAACCGGTCAAGATCAAGGAACAGCAGGGCAAAGCCGGTTCCCTGGCGATGGGAGAGCGCCTTAGCCTGTGTTATGCGATCATCGAGAAGAACCCGATTGGGAAGCCCTGTCAGGGAATCATGGTGGGCCAGGGAATAGAGGGCCGACTGAGCACGTTTCCGTTCGGAAATATCGCGGCAAACCCCCCATACTCCGGAAGAATCTCCGTTGCGCCCCCCGGGAGTCAGACTCATTTCCACATCAACTGACTGCTCTCCGGAGATAGTAAATGCCACTTCAATGTGAGCCGGCTGGGATTTTTGCAGTACGTTTGCCATCAAATCAGCAAGACGGCTACGATCATCCTGATGAACCATCTCAAACAGGTTACCGGACACGGTTTGCCCTGACTTGTCAGCTTTCAGCGCCTCGGAAAACATCCGGTTTACGTACAGAAGTGCGCCTGCAGAATCAACACAGAATATCAAATCATTTGCAGAGGTAATAAAACCGAGTAACGCATCTTCACTCTCCTGCACGCGAAGCTCATCCTTACGGATTGTCCCCATGAGAAAAGCAGCGATAAAGGCGACTGTTGCATTCATCCCCGCCACCCAGCACCACATAAGCATCTGAAACAGAACGTTATGCTGCTGTGACGAATCGACAAAAGGCATCGACACGACCGGAATAAGATGCACACTTTCTGCGGTAATAAGCGCTCCATAGAGCGAGGCACCAAGCGTTCCACTCAGCCAGACATCCCGTCTATCTTCATAGAGAAAAGCGGATTCCAACGTAACGAGGAGATATACGGGCCAGAACCAGCTGAAAACGCCGCCGGTAAAATGGATCAGCACTGTAACAAAGAACAGGTCCAGCCCGATCTGCAGGTGAGTCAAATAGGAGAGTCTGGACAGGTAGAAGCAGTTTGAACTAAATAAATAGTTATAGAGAACAACTGCAAGAACCGTAAGCGACAAGAAGGTAACCTGATGGGAGGTAAATCTGAAGCCGATCAAACTGCATGAAAAACTGACGGCAGCTATCAACGCATACAGTGCAACCGCTCCCAGCATGATCCAACGTATCCGGGCCACTATATTGGCACGTACACAACGGTCATTAAGATGTTCTTCCGGGCTCGACAAACTGTCTGACCGGATAATCCCTGACAGAGTGCCAAACCAGGAGCTATTATTCTGGTTCTTCATTTTCATATAATCACCAGTACATCCATTTTACGGAGTAACAAAGTTCAACGCCGGAACAGCCGATACCAGGCCGATTTCGGCACATTTGGCGTAATAGAGCAGCAATCCTGCTTGCGCACGTTCATTGAAATGGTATGAGATATTATCGCGCCAATATCCAAGCAGCCGTTCATGCCCAATCCAGGACAACTCTTTTTCTGACACTGCAACCTCCTCCAGACAACCGGGCACAAGCGCTTTTGCTTGAACAAGCTGGCGGGCAAGACTCTTCAGTTCTTCGCCGTCTGCGACCTCTCTGCGGCAGAGCCAGAGCGCAAAGACAAACGGATAACCGGTCCAGGAGTGCCACAGTTCGCCAAGATCATATACCAGCAGATCCGATGTTTCCAAAGACGCGCGCAGCGCCGAATCACCAATCAGCAACAGAGCGGATGAATCATCATCTCCCGGAGTTGCCGATGGCCTGGCAACCTCATAGGTACAGGAGCAATAGTACCTTTGACACAGCAGTATTTTAAGCAGGTTCACGGAAGTAGCTGACTCGGAGCTCAACAGGATTTTCCGGCCATCCAGTTGTTCAATGGGAATCCTGGAGAAAAGAAGTACGCTTGCCACGGCTCCGATACTTGAAATAGAGAGATTTGGCAGGATTTTATACCGATCCGGATGATAAGCGTATTCAATTGAGGAGGAGGGGCACACATCAATATCACCGGACAGGAGCATTGAATTAAGCCTGGCCGGAACGCCCTTGACAAAGGAGTACGAGGAGCAGGAGAACTGCTTGCGCAACACATGGAACAGCGGGGTGCAGTTCGCATATTCTATCTGGCCGATGGTAAGCATCAGCGGGTCGCGGAGTACAGTTTATCAGCATCACCTTCAACCACTCGGATGCCTTCCCGATCCAGCAATTCACCGGTCACCTGCCAATACAGTGTCAGAGCATTCGCATAGCCGACAACGGACTTGATCTGGTTGCTTTTTGCAACCGCCAGATCGTTTTCAACATCAAGGACATCCTTGGTTGTTGCCAACCCGACTTCATTCTTGCGAATAAATGATTTCAGACGTTCTTCTGCAAACGCCCTCCCCCTGTCAGCCACTTCGATCTGTTTAAAACCTGCCTCAACACCGCGGATAGCCGAGCGGACCTCATTTATCGATGTCTCTTCCAGGCTGCGTAACTGCAGAGAAAGCTGTTCTGTCTTCAATCTGCTTTTGCGATAATCATTTTCGGCAGCTCCATTCCCGAGCGGATAGCTGAGGTTAAGTCCAACGCTCCAGACCGGATAATCAAAAGTGAGCACCTTGTCCACATTCCTCTGGTAAGCGCTGGCAAGCCCGGTCAGCTGTGTCGAAGCAGTGAAGTTCAGGTCGGGGCGGGTCTTTTGGCTGAAATTGCGGTTCTGAAGTTCATTCAATTCCAGCGTGCGCTTTTGTTCCCGTATATCAGGGCGATCCAACGCCTTCTGAATGGCATCCTTTTCGTTTGTGCTGTAAGGATCGCGCGGCGGAAGATCAACCGTCTGCAACGCCTCGACTTTGGGGTCAATCTGCAGGAGGATTCGCAGCACATCGACCTGGTTGCTTACTGCCAGTTCAGCATCAATAAGCTCTTTTTCACGGGTAACAGCACCGTATTCGGCGTTAAGCACTTCCATGGCCGGCAGAACTCCAGCCTTAACACGGGCCTGGGTTTCGGACAGGATTTTCCGGGCCAGCTCCAGAGAAACCTTTTTTACTTCCCGGTCTTCCCGCAGACTGTACAGTTTGAAGTACTCCGTGCGAACCTGTGCAACCGTGGACAACAGCCGGGAATTAAAACGTTCGAGGGAAGCAAACTTTGAGTAACGGGAAATATTTATTGCTATCTCCGTAGCGTCCCGCCCGAAGTTTTTCAACAGCGGCTGGGTGAAACTGGCACCGAGTCCGGTTTGCCATCCGGTTACCGTACTGCTTTTGGTGTAATCATTGTTGAAAAACAGTGCCGCGGTTCCGCCGCTCCAGAGGAGCTGGTTAAGTGAGGAGTTAAGAGCAAGGGACTGGGAAGATACCGCTTTTCCTCCAGAAGTGAATGATTCCGTGGAGGAATCCGTATAATTGGTCTGAATAGCAAGAAGTGGGTCATACATTGCGCGGGACCTGTTAATATCTGCTTCAAACTGGGCGGGGTTGAAAAGTTCGGCACGAACATCGAGGTTTTTTTCAACCGCCATACGAACGGCTTCGTTCAGGGTCAGCGGCAGAGAAGTGCCGGACGCAAACACCGTAACCGGAAACATCAGGAGCAGAGGTAACAAGACTATCAACAGACGCACGTTTAATTCCTTTCAAATAAAACAGGGCGAGATCAATAAATGACCCCGCCCTTATAGCATAGTTTGTGAAACAAATTAATCTCTGTTTTCTATGTAGTCAGCATAATCATCGGCTGAGAGAAGATTCTTCAGCTCCTCCGGGTCGTCAAGTGAAACTTCAATCAACCAGGCGCCATCATACGGATCATCGTTAAGCAGCTCCGGGTTGTCCAGTACTTCGTGATTTACGCTCCGGATGGTGCCGCTAAAGGGAGCATACAGAGAAGCTACTGTTTTTTGGGCCTCGATTGAGCCGATTGAATCTTCCTGCTCTATTTCATCACCTTCATCAGGCAATTCCACACCACTGACCGTGCCCAACTCCTCCTGAGCATAATCAGTGATGCCGATTACTGCCGAACCGTTTTCAACCCTGACCCAGACATGCTCTTTGGAATACTTAAGTTCATCAGGAAAATCCATGGCGTTTACTCCAACACAATTCGTTCAAGGAAAGAGGTGTCAATGTCGCCGTCAATAAAATCCTTATGTGCCATAATACGCTTGTGAAAGAATATTGTCGTTTTAATTCCCTCAATCCGGAATTCGTCGAGCGCACGTGCCATCCGCTTGATAGCCTCGTCACGGGTATCGGCGTGGACGATCAATTTGCCTATCAATGAATCGTAATTGGGCACAACCGTGTACTGGTCATACACGAAGGAATCGACGCGAACGCCGAATCCTCCTGGCGGATGATATGCAGTAATTTTACCCGGACAGGGGGTGAATTTGAACGGGTCTTCGGCATTGATGCGGCACTCGATTGCGTGCCCCCTGATCTGAATATCCTCCTGCTTGAAACGCAATGGAATCCCAGCGGCTGAACGAATCTGCTCGCGAACAAGATCAACGCCGGTGACCATTTCGGTTACCGGATGTTCAACCTGGATACGGGTGTTCATCTCCATAAAGTAGAAGTTATTCTGCTTATCTACCAAAAATTCAACCGTACCGGCACTGTTGTAACCAACAGCAGCAGCAGCCCTGACAGCAGCTTCACCCATGGCTTTGCGGATTTCAGGAGTAACGACCGTGGAGGGAGCCTCTTCGATCAGTTTCTGGTGACGGCGCTGGATTGAGCAATCACGTTCGCCCAGATGGATGACATTGCCGTGCTTGTCGCCCAGGATCTGGATCTCTACGTGACGCGGCTTTTCGCAGTAGCGCTCGATGTAGACTTCGGGATTGCCGAAACCTGACTGGGCTTCCGCGCGAGCAGTTGCAAACGCATTCGGAAGTGCAGCCTGGGAATGGACAATTTTCATACCGCGTCCGCCACCGCCGGCGGTGGCCTTGATGATAACCGGGAACCCGATCTCCTTGGCTACCTTGACAGCTTCCTCAACGGAATGAACGCCTTCTTTCGTGCCGGGCAGAATCGGCACACCCTGCTTGATAACCGCCTGACGGGCGCTGATTTTGTCGCCCATGATACGCATGCTTTCGGCAGTCGGACCGATGAAGGTAATACCGCAGTTCTCGCACACTTCGGCGAATTTAGGATTTTCGGACAGAAAACCGTAGCCGGGATGAATAGCTTCGGAATCGGTCAACTCGGCAGCACTGATGATCGCGTTGATATTGAGATAGCTCAGGGCGCTGGAAGCGGGTCCGATGCAGACGCTCTCATCAGCCAGCTTGACATGCAGCGAGTGAACATCAGCCTGGGAATAAACCGCGACTGTTTTGATCCCCAGTTCCTTGCACGCTCTGATGATTCTAACGGCGATCTCGCCGCGATTAGCAATAAGTACTTTATGAAACATGAAGGCGAACCCCGCTTTATAATTGGAATTAAAGTTTCTGGATTACAAACAGTGGATCACCGAATTCTACAGCCTGAGCGTTGTCCTTGCAGATTTTGAGAATCTTGCATTTGCACTCGGCCTCAATTTCGTTCATCAGCTTCATAGCTTCCACGATACAGAGTACCTGACCTTTTTCAACGACCTGGCCGACAGTTACATACGGAGCTTCCTCAGGACCTGGGGCCGCGTAAAAGGTTCCGACAATCGGGGAATTAACCGTATCACCGGCTTCTGCAGCAGGAGCGGACGCTGCTACGGGAGCAGCAGAAGCAGCTGACTGAGCTGGCTGATAGCCGGGAGCAGCATATTGCTGTACAGGCGCGGCAACCGTAATATATTCCGGCTTGTGACCACGTTTGATGATGATCTTCTCGTCGGAATTATCCATTTCGAATTCGGTGATGTCTGTTTCTGTTACCAGCTTTATCAGCAGCTTAAGATCCTTGATATCCATTTCAGTCTGTCTCCTTTTACCTTTGTCTGATAGTGGTACATCTTAAATGCGTTCAACGATACATGCAATCTACAAAACAATAAGTTCTTTATCAGCACTTGTCAAAACATGACAACCATCGCCGGTCACAACAACGGTGTCCTCAATTCTTACTCCTCCGAATCCGGGAATATAGATGCCCGGTTCAATGGTAACGACCATCCCCTCTTCCAGCACCATGCTGCCTCTTGGCGACAGGGTCGGCGCCTCATGAATCTCAAGCCCGACGCCATGTCCCAACCCGTGACCGAAGTACTCACCATACCCCTTGTCGCTGATATACGACCGGGCGACACCGTCCAGATCCCTGCAGCTGATGCCGGGCCGTACCGCATCCATGGCGCGATCATGGGCTGCCTTGACAACTGCATGTATCTCACGGGCTCGGCTGCCCGGGTTTCCACAGGCCACGGTTACCGTTTCATCGGAGTGATAACCGTTCTTTACCGCGCCAAAATCAATGGTGATCATCTCTCCGGAGCAGATGGTTTTGTCGCTTGCCCTGCCGTGCGGCATGGCACCACGCACTCCGGAAGCGACAATAAAATCAAACGCCTTGTCCTCTGCTCCGCGGCGGCGCATTTCAAGTTCCAACTCCAACGCGATGTCAGCTTCACGAACACCCGGTTTGATATGCCTCAGCACTGCACCAAGAGACAGTGACGAAAGCGTCGCGACAGCTCCAAGCAGTTCAATCTCGGCGGCATCCTTGCAGATGCGGATTTCATCGAGGTTGGTACCAAGCTCAACCAGCTCCACCCCGGACAGCTTCTCAGCCATTTTCCGGTACGCGCTGACGGTCGTGTGGGAAGCTTCAAAACCGATCCGGCTCAGACCGGACTCCTCGGCCAGCGCAGCGATTGTATCGATGCGAACAGGACCACATTCCCTGACCTCGGCGGAATGAACCTCTTCGGAAGCTTGGGCCGTATACCTTGAATCGCACAGAAACCATGCCACATCGCGGGAAACCAGCAATGCTCCTTCAGAGCCGCTGAAACCACACAAATAGCGAATGTTCCTGAGATCGGTAAACAACACCGCATCAAGAGAATATTCTTCAAAGAACGTCTTCAGACGAAAGCGCCTGCTTTTTAGCATAAATGAAACCCTGACTACAAACTGTTTTTACATATCATGGTAAAAACGGGAAAGAGGGACACGTGAATAGCTACTGAAATTTAATGTAATTAAATAATGCCCGCAAACCTAACATGTAACTGTCGCTGCCGAATCCGCAGATTTGACCGACGGCAACCGGAGCAATCATACTCGTATGACGGAACATTTCCCGGCGGTGGATATTGGAGAGGTGAACTTCAACACAAGGGAGCCCCACTGCTGACAGGGCATCACGGATGGCAATACTGGTATGAGTATAAGCGGCCGGATTCATCAGGATGCCGCGGCATCCGGAAGCGGCATTCTGAATTGCATCAATCAGCTCTCCCTCGGAATTTGACTGGAAGAACGTGAGGGTGCACCCCAGTTCCACTGCCAGTTTCTCCAGCGAGACGTTGATGTCGGCAAGAGTCTGGCTTCCGTAGATTCCGGGTTCACGTGTACCGAGCAGGTTCAGGTTTGGGCCATGCAGTACCAGCAGTTTCATAATTAGGAGAGCTCCCGAAGCATTTCATATGATTTGAGTTTGAGCAGGTAGCGTCCCTTGCCGATATTTCCATCACGATTCAGGATCAGTGCGGAAAATAAATCATCGTTAAGCACCCGAACAACGACACAGGTTCTGGCTGTGGTGATGGACACCTCTTCAAGATCACCCATTTTGATAACGTCAATAGCGCGCTTGATCTCTTTCAATACGGTTGCATATTCAACCGACAGAAGCTGCATGTCGAACTCGGACTGCTCGACCGCAACCTCATCGATCGGAATCCCGTCGTACGCCATGATTATTGCGGCAAGTGATCCATCAACACTTTGAACAATGGTGTTCAACGCTTCTCTTAGTGACATGACTTAATCCTCCTGATATTTTCAAGCCACCCTTCCAGCGTAGAAAGTGCGTTATCGGCGACTCCCTGAGAAGATACCTGAGCAGGCTCAGGAGCTGAATCAATCTGAAATTCAGAACTGAAACCAGGAACACTGCCTGCAACCTCGGCAGCCGGTTCAGCTACAATGACAGGTTCCGGTTCAAAAGCCGGTGCGGCTTCAAATACAGGTGCAATGGCAACAGCCGGTTCTGCTTCAACTTCTGCTTCTTCTTCAAACGTGTATTCAAAAGCTGGAGGAACTTCCTCGGGACGCTCCAGAAGCTCAAGTTCGGCAACCCGCTGCGCCGTAACCGTATCACCGGGGTTGTCGGCCAGAATGGTTCGATAGATTTCAAGCGCCTTATGGATGAACCCCTGTGTGACGTACAACTCAGCCAACGTGCCTGTTGAAAGAGGGTCATGAACCAATCCGGCAGCGGGGGCAAGTACTTCAGCCGGTTCCGAAGCGGGGAAGTCACATTCTCCCTCCTCTTCATCCACGATTTCTATTTCATCGAGAACTTCCAGATCCTCGATAATTTCTTCGTCATCATCCGGAGCCGATGTCACCCCCAGTGACCGCTCGAGCGATGCCAACTCAATCCGGCACTCCGCATCATCCGGCGCAAATTCAAGCGCGGTTTTGAATGCCTGACGGGCATCATCCTGACGTCCCTCTTCAGCGAGAAGCCGCCCCAAAAGCTTTTGAGAAGCAACATCCTCAGGCAGGGCTTCGGTAACCTGTTCCAAGGCAGCCAATGCTTCGGCGTTTTCCCCCTTGGCGTGGCACGCCATGGCAAGGGCCTTTTGCCCGGACAGATAACGGGGATGCTTTTGTGCACCCGCACGGGCAACATGAAGCGCATCGTCAATCAGTCCTACCTTGAGATAAACCTCAGCAAGCCGGGCAAAACAGAGCGAATCGGGAGATTTAGCAAGCTGCCCCTCAAGATTCTTGATGTCTGACCAGAATGAATCTGAATTCTGCATGGTCACGCCTCCAGCCCGCTCAGAACGAGCAGCTCTTCAGGGGTATGGTGCGACATGGCATACCTGCCGATGCCCTTGTTGCAAATAAAGGTAATGGTGCCGCCTTTGGATTTCTTGTCGGCGGCAATCGCGTTCAGCAGCTGCTGACGATCAACCTGCGGTACGTCGATGGACAACCCGCAGCGGATGATAAGAGCGGTAATCCGGGCCACTTCTTCCGGTGTGCAGTACCCTTCGGCTGCGGAAATCCTGGCAGCCAGCGCCATGCCGATGGCCACCGCTTCTCCATGCACCATGCCGCAATAACCGGACAGCGCTTCATAAGCGTGCCCAAGCGTGTGGCCATAATTAAGAATGGCCCGCAGGCCGCCTTCCTTCTCGTCAAGTTCAACCACCTGCGCCTTCAATTGGCAGGAGCGAAGAATGATCTGGATCAGGACATCCGGTTCCATGGCCAGAATCGCCGCAATATTGGCTTCAATAAATTCAAAGAACGGCCGGTCTACAGCGACCCCGTATTTGACGACTTCAGCAAGTCCGGCACGGAACTGGTGCTGATCGAGGGTAGCCAGCGTATCAACATCAATCAGCACGAGACGGGGCTGATAAAAGGCGCCGATAAGGTTCTTCCCCTTCGGGTGATCGATGCCGGTTTTGCCCCCGACGCTACTGTCCACCTGGGCCAATAGTGTGGTCGGCACCTGCACGAACGGGACACCCCGCATCCAGGTTGCCGCCGCATAGCCGGCCACATCCCCCACAACACCGCCGCCAAGTGCGACGATGAACGAGGAGCGGTCAACGCCGGCAGCAAGCAGGTCATCATAAATACGGTTCAGCGTGGCGCTGTTCTTGAATTCTTCGCCGTCCGGCATCTCGATGCGGGCAACCGTGTACCCGGCAGTTTCCAGCGAGACCTGCGCCGCAGCGCCGTACAGCTCACCGACCGTCGGGTTCGTGATGATAGCCGCAATCCCCTTGAGCCCGAGGGTACGGCACCGCTCGCCAAGCGAAGCTAGAGCGCCCCGTTCGATCACGATATCGTAACTGTTCTCGGCAAGATTTACGGTCAGTACACTCACGCAGAAAACCCCTTCAAGCGGCACAGAATCTCATTCGCGACATCTTCCACGGATTTTCCATCCGTGTCAATTCTAATATCGGCGTCGGCATAAAATTGTTCACGTTCTTTCATCAACGCCGCCGCCCGTTGCGCGGCATCGTCACCGGCCAGCAACGGCCGGTCACTGCAGCCGTGCAGACGGGCCAGCACCTGATCCAGCGTTACTTTCAGGTTGATGACAAGGCCACATTTCCGCATCACTTCACGGTTCCGTGGCGAGATAACCGCTCCACCGCCGGTAGCCAGCACGCCCCCCTCCCCTACCAACAGCAGCTGCTCCAGTTGCGCGCTTTCCAGTTCGCGAAACGCCGCTTCACCGTCACGGGCAAAGATTTCGTTGATCGAACACCCCGCCGCCTCGACAATGGCGGCATCCAAATCGATGTACCGACAGCCGAGCCGCTCCGCAACCAGTGTACCGACGGAACTTTTGCCGCTCCCCATGAAGCCGGTCAAAATCACCATCTTAGGCATTGCGGATCTGCTCCCGGTAGCCGTCCATGTTGCGCCGGATTTCCAGGATCGAATCGCCGCCGAACTTCTCCAGCAGGGCATCGGCAATCTCGATGGCCACGACCGCTTCCGCCACGACCAGCGCCGCCGGAACAGCGCAGGTGTCGGAACGCTCGACGGTCGCCTCGAACGGTTCATGTGTCCGCATGTCAACCGAACGGAGCGGCGAGTAGAGCGTCGGGATCGGTTTCATGGCGGCGCGTACGACAATCGGCTCGCCGTTGGACATGCCCCCTTCAATGCCGCCGGCATTGTTTGTGCTGCGAGTATAGCCGCCGTTGTAGAAGATTTCATCATGCACGCGGGAACCGGGTCTGCGGGCCGCATCAAAACCGATGCCGACTTCGACCCCCTTGATGGCCTGCACGCTCATGAGCGCCATTGCCAGCCGCGCATCCAGTTTGCGATCCCACTGCACATAACTGCCGAGGCCGGGAGGCGCGCCGATCACTTGAACTTCCACAACACCGCCCAGCGTATCGCCACCAGACTGGGCCGCATCAATGGCCCGTTTCATTTCAAGCTCAGCCGCCGGATCGCAGCAGAAGGTTTCCGACTGTGCCGCCCGCTGCCACAAAGTTTCCAGCGGCTCCTGCGGAGCCGTAGCACTGATTCCGCCCAATTCCGCCACAAAACCGCCTACCTTGATGCCGAACTCAGCCAGCAGCGCCTTGGCAATTCCGCCGACAGCCACACGCACCGCGGTTTCGCGGGCACTTGAACGTTCCAGCACGTTGCGGGCATCGGTCAGGTTGTACTTCATCACGCCGGTAAGATCGGCGTGTCCGGGACGCGGACGGGTTACCGCGATTGAGTCGTCGCGGAATTCCGGCAGTGTTGACATCTTTTCGCACCAGTTTTCCCAGTCGCGGTTTTGCACCACCAGCGTCACCGGTGAACCGATGGTTTCCCCCCAGCGCACGCCGGATAGGAGCTGTACCGTATCCTTCTCGATTTTCATCCGGTCGCCCCGGCCATACCCCTGCTGCCGCCTCGCCAGATCAGCATTCACCGTTTCAGCCGCAATATGTATCCCGGCCGGAAGTCCTTCAACAATTGCACTGAGCTGTGGCCCGTGCGACTCACCGGCCGTCAGGTAACGAAATTTGCTCACAAATAACCTCCGCAGATGATTCAAAACGGAGGCAAAGTAGCATTTATGATGGGATTACGGCAAGATAAAAGAGGTTTCTGGCAGGCAGTAACGACATCGTAACTCGTGAAAATGGGGAGTTTAAGTTGAGTTATTTTGCATTTTTACAACTTGTTAATTTCATACCTTGACATATATTAAAGTGACCTTGTATGCAAGACACCTACAATATATGGATACGTGGTGGTAACAGGATGAAAAAGGAAACAAACAGCCCGGTGATCATCTCCCGGCAGGAACATGGGATTTCCCGCACGCTTATGAACCAGAATGCCCTGCGCATCCTCTACCGCCTGAAAGACAACGGCTTTGTCGGTTATCTCGTCGGCGGCTGTGTGCGCGACCTCCTGCTGGGGCGTGAGCCGAAGGATTTCGACGTGGTAACCAACGCCACCCCTAACGAGATCAAGCGGCTGTTCCGCAATTGCCGCCTGGTCGGGCGGCGCTTTCGTCTTGCGCACCTCCATTACAAGGATGAGGTCATCGAGGTGGCAACCTTTCGCTCCCAGGCTTCGGAGGAGCCGGAGCCCGAGCTGCCGGAGACACATGAAACAAGGCGAGGTCGGACAGGTGCGGGCCATCAGGACCCAAATCGGCAGCGGCATCCGCACATGCAGAAAAGTGAAGACGGCATGATTCTGCGGGATAACGTTTACGGCACCCCCGCAGAAGATGCCCTGCGGCGCGACTTCACCGTCAACGCGCTTGCCTACAACATCACCGACTTCTCGATCATCGACTACACCAGCGGCCTTGCCGACCTGGGTTCCGGCATCATCCGCACCATCGGCGATCCTGATATCCGCTTCCAGGAAGACCCGGTACGGATGCTGCGGGCGGTGCGGTTTGCCGCACAGTTCGGCTTCACCATCGAGGAGGCGACCCGCAAAGCGCTGGTCGCCGCTGCCGACACCATCATCAGGGCCGCGCCGGCGCGGCTCTACGAAGAAATTCTTAAGCTGTTCCTCTCAGGTGAGGGGGCGAAGTGCTATGACCTTCTCCGCCAGACCGGGCTCTTTGCCGCGCTGTTCCCGAAATTCACCGGTTGGCTCGGAACCGAAGGCGAGGGATTTCCCCACACCCGCTTCGGGGCTATGCTTGCCCACGTCGATTCACGCATCCAGCAGGG
>MGZJ01000005.1:66348-99515 GCA_001802645.1 Geobacteraceae bacterium GWC2_53_11
GACGGAGCGCTTCCGCCGTCAGGGGGCGCCCTGGCAGCAGAGCGTTGATGCTGCGACAGCGGAGTTCATGGGCGAAACCTGCCCAATCGTCATGATCATGAACCGCGTCGCGATATCGCTCCGCACCATCATCGGCGACCAAATGCGCCTGAAAAAGATCCCCGGCCGCCGCCCGGAGGCGTTCATCGCCCATCGTGATTTTGGCGACATCATCGAATACTGCCGGATCACCCGTGGTGACAAAAAGGACGTCGCCAAACAGCTCGACTGGTGGGTGGATCAGGCACAGCAACAGGCGCCGGTTCATATGTCGGTCGAACGCGCCCGGAGCAACGAGGCACCGAAATCAAAGAGAAAAAGGCGGCGGCGAAAGTCAAACGCTAAAAACAGGACGGAAGGTATATAACTAAAGTGGAGTGAGAAATGACTGAATCATTTGAAAATAAGCTACAGGCAACTGAAGCATATTACCGAAGGTCGCTTGATGCATTACTCTATTACGCTAAAACCTTTATCTTCGATGGAACCCACCCTTTGCACATCAGTACGGTATCCCTCTATGGGTCAATTCTTGAACTCTGCGGCAGCCTAATCCCACTTTTAGAGACTGAGCACTTTTCAACAATTCCTGTAGTCCTAAGAAGTATTCTTGAAGCATATGTGGATTTAGAAAACCTTTGCAAAGAACCAACATATGGTTACTCATTGGAAATTAAATATCTGACAGAGAATCTAAAATTCTTAAAAGAGGCTAGGAATGGAAAAAATGATTATCTCGGCATAATTTCAGAAGCTCCGGATTTAGAAGAGCGAATATCATTAATGGAAGTGGAAAAAAATCGATTACTTACCCTTGGTTACAAAGACCTAAACAAGTTCGAAAGATTTTCTAAAGCTGGCTTGGAAAACGAATATAAAACTGTTTACAATTGGCTATGCTGTGCATCTCATAATGATTACAGAGCGTTGCGGGAACGCCACTTGGAACCATGTGAGCAGGGGCTTACAATTTATTATTTTAAAGAAGCTGATTACCAAGAGCTGGAGACTTTATTTGGAACGGCCTCGGAGCTGCTCCTCAGAGCTTCTTTTGCTATACACACACTGCTGAAATCTGAAAAAATGACCGAGCTCACACATTTTCGGCAAGAATTAGACGAGTTACGAGGCGATGTATAATTTAACTGACTTGAACAAACCCTTCAGGTCAAACGCAAATCAATTAAATGACTTTATACACTCAGGAGATTTATACATGTCGATCAGCATATTTTCTGTACTGAAGATGGTTCCATGGGGCGAGGTCATCAGCAAAGCGCCGGAGATCGCCGATGGAGCCAAAAAGCTCTGGAACGCAGTTGCCAAAAAGCAGGCAGCGACGGAAACACCAACCGAAGCCACACCGTCTGAACTTTCACCTGAAGTTATCTCCCTTGCCTCGCTCCAATCACAATTGGCAGCCGCAGAAGCACGGATAACCGAACTGCACACCCAGATGCTGGAGTCCACAGAATTGATAGAAGCTCTTGCCGATCAAAACAGCCAATTGGTTAAACGCCTGGATGACACCCGGATAAGAATCCAATGGCTAACGGGAACCGTAGTTGTTCTTGGTGTTGTCACCGTGATCACCCTGGTTGTAATGTTCTCCCGCTAAACACGAAAAGCTCCGTTAATCCTGTATTCACAGTATTTACGGAGCTTTTCAACCAATCGAATATAAAACCCAGCTTACAACGTCTGGGTAGCAGAAGCGATACTGACCGCCATTGTTGCCCGCGCCCATGAATATTTCGCCTTCAGCACATCAAAATCCGGGCCTGACGTAATTATCTCCGCCGTCCCCTTGATCAGAAAACCAGTGCCAGGGCCGATGTTGCCCGCTACCTTACTGCTCCCGAAGGTGATCAACACATTGTTGTTGAATGCAATATTGGCCTCGGTATGCTGCATGTACCCAACCGGAATCAACAGCCGCTCATCATCTGTGATTGCTACATAACTGTTCCAGGTGTTGACCATGTGCGGCCCTTCCTGCCCCAATGTAGCAATGGCAACCACGCCATCTTGTTTCAAAACTTCCCGCATTTTGTCAGGAATCATCGTATTTATCTCCTTGTGTTTTTTAATCTTACTGCGGGAATTGTACTGCTGAGTGCAGGTTACCACGTTCGGGCAAATTTGTTTGAATCAATAATATTCCTCCTGATAAGCAGGCACCTCATCGAGAAAGCCAGGGCGCCCGGCGGCGTATGCCAAGGCGGTGTCAACATCGGCAATCAAGCGTTCGCGATCCTTGGGATAGCTACCGGCCAGGTTGAGGAAATTGGAGACGTGGTTCGAGCGGAGCATGGTTTTGCCGGGGTGCAGATGCAGAAGCATTTCCCGCGCTTCCAGCATCAACTCGCGGCGGGTGCATTGTTGGAGCGAGCGGACAAAGTCGTCATTGTGGCGGTGAAACATAGTAAGCAGCGAGAAGTACTCCGGGGTCACCCGGTTAACCCACCCGGCAGTCGCCCGGGCATGTTCCAGGCTCCGTTCCCGTCCCGCAAGACCAAGGATGGCCGTTACCGACAGCTTCATACCCGCCTCACGGGCCGACACTGCCAGCTCCGCCATACGGCCCGAATCAAACCCCTTGTTGACCGCCAGCAGCGTTGCGTCATCGCCCGACTCCAGACCGAAATAGAGGATCTTCAGCCGCTTTGCCCGCAGCACGGCCAACTGTTCCGCACTCTTGGTCGTCAGGCTGTTGGGTGAGGCATAGGAGGCCACCCGTGTCAGGCCGGGGAACGTAGCCGTCAGAGCATCGAGAATGGTGCAAAGATCATCGAACGGGTAGACCAGGGCATCGCCGTCCGCCAGAAAGACCCGGTCGATACGCGAGCGGTAATGAAGCGGAATCTCGGCAATCTCCGCCAGAATTTCACCCAAAGGCCGGATGTGGAACTTCTTCCCTTTGTACATGCCGCAGAAACGGCACTGGTTCTGGGAACAACCGATGGTAACCTGAAAGATCAGACTGCGGGCTTCACTGGGAGGGCGAAACAGAGGTTCGATGTAGCGTGGCATATCGAATAACCTTATGACGTTAGAATTTAAGATCCAGGCCGATTCCAAGAGACTGCGGTGTCGTTTTAGGGTCGCCGCGCTGGAGCTCGGGAGTTACCGCAAGATATTTATAATCGACTTTAAAGATCAGGTTTTCACCAACCAGGTAGTTGAATCCTAATTGAGCAGCAACACCTGTTCTAAGCCTGGTGATGTCTCCCGTCCTCGCGTCCGGATGGTACGTGTACGCAAGGCCGGTACCCATGTAGGGCAGGAAATCCTTGGCAATTTTAAAGCCGTATTTCGCCGTAACCACGCCCGGTTCCGGTGCCTTGCGGTCAGCAGGAGCAGTAGTCAGGTTCCCGCCGCTCAATGAGAACTGCCGATAGAGTTCATCGGCAGTTCCTAGAGATGGATGTGCGAGCATAACAGCACCAACAAACATTACTGCAGCAATGTGTATAGTAAGCTGCCTTATACGCAAAGAGTAAACTCCATTTCAAGTGTCCGGATAGTATGGGTTTATATATTCTGGCTTCTACTGAGGATTTGTATCTGTTGGCAGTTCAGTAACGATACAGGATGTGTGAATATATCAGAATTGAACGTAAAGTTCTCTGTAAATAAAAAAGGCCCGATGCAATGCACCGGGCCTTTTTACAGATATTACTCTGTGTATTAATCTCAGGCGCTTGCCGCCAGAGCCTTTTCATAACCGATACTGAAGGCCTTCTTGTTCAATTCGATAAATGCTTCCGGAACACTCGAAAGAACCGCCTTTTCAGCATTATCACGGCTAACCTGACCGGTCAACGCAACCATTGCCCCAAGAGCTACGATGTTGGCAACAATCTCACGACCAACATCGTTTTTAGCTGTGTTAATGATCGGGAAAGAAACGATCTTGAAATTCCCTTTGGTCGGAAGTTTTGTAACGAGATCAGAATCCACCAGCAGGATGCCGCCCTCTTTCAGGTCGTGAGTATACTTGTCACACGCTTCCTGAGTCATGGCCAGCAGTGCGTCTACCGTAGTGGCTTTCGGATAATCGATCGGACCATCAGAAATGATAACTTCCGACTTAGATGAGCCGCCACGTGCTTCAGGGCCATAGCTTTGCGACTGGACAGCCTGTTTCCCTTCGTAGATCGAAGCGGCTTTGGCCATAATAATCCCGGCGGTGATCAGACCCTGTCCACCTGAACCGGAAAATCTGAGTTCATATCTTGACATGAATATATCGCTCCTTTTCCTGTAATTGTTACTTGGCAGCCTGGGCACGCTCGATAACTTTAGCGTACTCGGCAGTATACTCAGGCTTGGTTTCATCCTTGTAGAGAACACCAGTAAGAATCTTACCCTGCAGCTGTTCAGCAGTCATTTTTTCGGCTGCTTTAACAGGCACGGCAACTTCTTTCAAGCGGTTCATCATTTCGATGACCGACTTGTACTTGTTACGACGGCCGTAGGTAGTCGGGCAGTCATCAAGGATTTCAACGACCGAGAAGCCTTTGTGCTGAATGGCTTCTGCAATCAGTTTATCAATCTGGTTTGCATGGAATGCAGTACCGCGGGCAACAAAAGTAGCGCCTGCGCCGATTGCCAGTTTGGCAATATCAAAACCCGGATCAGGGTTGCCGTACGGAGTGGTGGAAGCCTTGTGACCGGTAGGGGTACAAGGTGAGAACTGTCCGCCGGTCATTCCGTAGATGTAGTTGTTCATGATGATGTAGGTCATGTTGATGTTACGACGGCAGGCGTGGATGAAGTGGTTACCGCCGATTGCAGTACCGTCTCCGTCGCCGCCGACCAGGATAACATTCATTTCTGGCTTGGCCATTTTAACACCGGTAGCAAATGCAGCGGCACGGCCGTGAGCTGTGTGCAGCGTACAGCAGTCAATATAACCGGGAAGACGTGATGCGCATCCGATACCGGATACAACTGCAGTCTCTTCTTTTTTCAGATTGAGCGAGTCCATGGCGCGAATCAGCCCCTTCATGACGATACCGTGGCCGCAGCCTGGGCACCAGATGTGGGGCAATTTGCCGGGACGAATCCATTTATCATAATCAAATGCCATGTTATTTAACCTCCTTAATCTTTTCGAGGATCTGGTCAGGATTGATCGGTTCTCCGTCTACACGGAAAATCCCCAGGACCGGAACCTTGCCCTGCGCGCAACGCTCAAGCTCAAGTGAACACATACCCAGGTTCATCTCTGGAATAACGATGCCTTTTACTTTGGCAGCCAAAGCCTTGATCTGCTTATCCGGGAACGGCCAGAATGTCTTGATACGGAACATGCCGGCTTTGATGCCCTGTTCACGGGCAACGTTGACCGCATAACGTGCTGAACGTGAGGTTGAACCGTATGCTACAACGACAACGTCGGCATCTTCCAGCAGATACTCTTCAAACGTGACGATATCGTCAATGTTTGCATCCACCTTACGGATCTGGCGCTCTTCCTCAGCCTGAACAACATCAGCTTTTGTAGTCGGGAAGCCGTCCTGCATTTTGTTGAGACCGGTAACATGGAACTTGTAGCCGGAACCGAAGGCAGCCAGCGGAGGAACATCACCGAAGCTGGTGTCGTATGGTTTATATTGTTCAGGTGGTACTGTGGGAGTTTTACGCGGAGTTACTTCGATTTCGCCTGCATCAGGGAATACGATGCGCTCACGCATGTGAGCAACGATTTCGTCCGGCATAACCATAACAGGAGTACGATATTTTTCGGCCAGATTGAAGGCACGAATAACTTCTTCGTATGTTTCCTGAACTGAAGCAGGAACTAGACAGATAGCAGGATGGTCACCATGTGTTCCCCACTTGGCGCACATAACGTCGGACTGGCTCGGGCCGGTAGGCATACCGGTTGAAGGGCCGCCACGCATAACGTTGTATACTACGCAGGGAATCTCGGCGATGCAGCCATAACCGATCAATTCCTGTTTCAGGGAAAGACCGGGGCCGGATGTAGAAGTGAGCACTTTTGCACCGGCAAGCGATGCGCCAAGAATTGCAGCCATGGCGGCAATTTCATCTTCCATCTGAAGGAATTTACCACCGGTTTTAGGCAGTTCGGCTGACAGTACTTCAGATACTTCTGTCGAGGGGGTAATCGGATAACCTGCAAAGAAGTCGCAACCGGCGTATAATGCGCCGTGTGCAGCTGCTTCGTTACCCTGAAGAAACGCTACTTTTTTGGACACTGTTCATTTCCTCCTGTGGATTTATTCGGTAATGACTTTAATGGCGAAGTCTGGACAACGCAATTCACACTGCATACATTTGATACATGCCTCAAGGTTCTTAACAGATGCATAGAACCCTTTCATCTCGAGAACATCCTTCGGACAGAACTCGACACAAATATGGCATCCCTTACAGTACTTCTCAATAATCTCGATTTTTGGCAATGTTTTTTCCATCTTAGAAATACTCCTTTTTCCCGTAATAAAAGGTGGTAAATACAGGCTCAAAATGTAGCAAAAGAAGGGCGGAAATTTTCCACCCTTCTTTCAACTACTTCCAGAGACCTGGAATCAAAAACTACTTCATACTGCCAACCAGTTCCTTAACAGCAGCAACGGATTTGTCCATCATGGCCTGCTCAGCGGCATCCAGTTTGAACTGAATGATGCTTTCAACACCTTTCTCGCCCAATACAGCAGGTACGCCGACGTAGAAGCCGTTGACGCCGAACTCGCCCTGCAGGTAACAGCAGGTCGGAAGAACACGTTTCTGGTCTTTGAGAATGGATTCTGCCATTGCAATAGCAGAAGAAGCCGGTGAGTAGAATGCCGAACCGGTTTTCAGCAGAGCAACAACTTCGCCGCCTGCACCACGGGTACGCTTAACCATGGCTTCCATAACTTCCTTGCCTTTTTCTGCGCCGTATTTCTGCTCAAGCAGCTCCGTTACCGGAATGCCGTTAACGGATGCATAACGTACCAGAGGAACCATATCGTCGCCGTGGCCGCCGAGGGTCATAGCGGTTACGTCCTTGACGGATACGCCAAGTTCCCATGCGATGAAGCTGGCAAAACGTGCGGAGTCGAGTACACCGGCCTGGCCGATAACGCGGTTGTAAGGAAAACCGGTGATCTTCTGGCAGAGGGTAACCATTGCGTCAAGCGGGTTGGAGATGACGATAACGATGGATTCAGGAGCGTATGCTTTGATGCCTTCAGCAACTGAAGTCATGATCTTGGAGTTAACTTCGATCAGGTCGTCACGGCTCATGCCCGGTTTACGCGGCAGACCTGCAGTTACGATAACAACATCGGAACCTTTGATGTCTTCGTAGCTGTTGGTACCTTTCAGATTGACGTCATAGCGATCAACCGGTCCAACTTCAGCAATGTCAAGCATCTTACCCTGGGGAAGACCTTCAACAATGTCAAAAAGAACAACATCACCAAGTTCACGCAATGCACAAAGCTGAGCGAGAACGCCGCCGATCTGTCCGCCACCGATAAGAGAAATCTTTTTACGAGCCATACTTTTACCTCCTCTTTTGTTTTTGTAAAATAAGGCAAGGGTAGTATCCCCGGCCCCTGCTGACAATCACATATTTTCAATCAGAGCATCGGCAAAACCTGAACAGGAAAGCAGCGTAGCCCCCTGCATCATTCTTTCAAAATCGTACGTCACGCGTTTCTGACCGATAGTCCGCTCAAGCGATTTAACAATCAGATCAGCAGCATCCTGCCATCCCATATATTCAAGCATCATAACACCCGAGAGAATTACGGAGCCGGGATTAACCTTGTCAAGATTGGCGTATTTAGGCGCCGTCCCGTGCGTTGCCTCGAAAATGGCATGACCGGTTACATAATTAATATTAGCACCCGGAGCAATTCCAATTCCGCCGACCTGAGCGGCAAGCGCATCGGAAAGGAAATCACCTTCCAGATTCATGGTAGCAACGACATCGAATTCTTTAGCCCTGGTAAGAACCTGCTGCAGGGTAATATCTGCAATGGTATCCTTGATCATCAGAAGCTTTTTCAACTGACCGTTTCCGTGAGTCGGCATCAGGGTAAGAGCCGCTTCAACCTCGTTGCGTATATCGGCCTGCTGCTGGGGCGACATCATATCATATCCGGGATCAACCATTCGCGCATTTTCTTCAACAGACAGCAACGAATTGCGATCCTGATTACCGATAACCCACGATTCACGTTCAGTTACAACACGTGAACGAAACTCGGAAGTAGCCAGCGCGTACCCCCAATCCTTGAACGCCCCCTCAGTAAACTTCATAATATTGCCCTTGTGGACAATAGTCACTGATTTGCGCTTATGAGCAAGCGCATACTGAATAGCGGCACGTATCAGACGCTCAGTTCCGCACCGGGATATCGGTTTGATACCGATAGAAGAACATTCGGGAAATCGAATTTTGCTGACGCCCATCTCTTTGATCAGAAATCGGACGACCTTGTCACATTCCGCAGTTCCGGTCATCCATTCAATGCCTGAGTAGATATCTTCGCAATTTTCGCGGAAGATGACCATGTCAACATCTTCCGGCCTTTTTACCGGTGTAGGAACCCCCTGAAAATAGCGAATCGGACGAAGACAGGTGTACAGGTCAAGTATCTGCCTGAGAGCAACATTCAGTGAGCGGATACCGCCGCCAATCGGAGTAGTCAGCGGCCCTTTGATTCCGACCAGAAATTCCTTGAATGCCTGAACGGTTTCATCAGGCAACCAGGCCTTATCCCCCATCTGGTTGCGAAACCTGTTAAAGGGCTTTTCACCGGCAAACACTTCCATCCAGCTGATTCTTTTCGAGCCGCCGTAGACTTTTTCCACGGCGGCATCGAAAACACGAACCGAAGCTTTCCAGATATCAACACCGGTACCGTCACCTTCTATATAGGGAATGATCGGGTTATCAGGCACATTCAAAGTACCGTCGCTTCCCATGGTGATCTTTTCCCCTGAGGGAACTGTAACGTATGTATACTCCATCTAGCTCACTTTGCCGGACACTAAATACAATTATAAAAGAGCTTTATAACAGCAAACCTTGTTACGCAATAGCATCGATAATAGCGTTCAATGTTGCACTTGGACGCATGGCTTTTTCCGTCTTGGCCGGATCCGGCTGATAGTAGCCGCCGATATCCTGTGGTTTGCCCTGAGCACCGATCAGTTCTTCATTGATCTTTGCTTCGTTGTCCTGAAGCTGCTTGGCAACCTTGGCAAAACGTGCGGCCAGATCAGCATCCTTGGTCTGGGCAGCAAGGGCTTCCGCCCAGTACATTGCCAGGTAGAAGTGGCTGCCTCTGTTGTCTATCTGCCCAACCTTACGGGCCGGGTTCTTGTTGTTGTCGAGGAACTTGGTGTTGGCCACATCAAGCGTATCAGCCAGGAGCTGAGCTTTTTCATTCTTGAAGGTAGCGGCCAAATGCTCCAGCGAGACACCAAGTGCCAGGAATTCACCAAGTGAATCCCAACGCAGATATCCTTCCTGTACGAACTGCTGGACATGCTTCGGAGCTGAACCACCCGCGCCGGTTTCAAACAGTCCGCCGCCAGCCAGAAGGGGCACGATCGACAGCATCTTGGCGCTGGTGCCCAGTTCCAGAATAGGGAACAGGTCGGTCAGGTAATCCCTCAGAGCGTTTCCGGATACCGAAATCGTATCAAGACCTGCTTTTGCACGGGGAAGAGTGAATTTCATTGCTTCAACTGGAGACATGATATGAATTTCCAGACCGGTTGTATCAAGATCCTTCAGGTATTTTTCCACTTTCAGGATCATCTGGGCGTCGTGAGCCCTGTTTTTATCAAGCCAGAACACAGCAGGTGCACCGGTAGCCCGCGCTCTACGCACTGCCAGCTTGACCCAGTCCTGAATCGGCAGGTCTTTTGCCTGGCAGCCGCGCCAGATATCGCCTGCTTCCACGTCGTGCTGGATCAGTACGTTGCCCGCCTCATCAACAACACGTACCGTGCCATCTGTCGGGATCTTGAAGGTCTTGTCGTGTGAGCCGTACTCTTCAGCTTTCTGTGCCATGAGACCGACGTTGGCTACGGATCCCATAGTTGTAGGATCGAACTGACCGTTTTTCTGGCAGAATTCGATACACTCCTGATACCACTCGGAGTAGGAGGTATCAGGAATAACGCATTTCACGTCGTGAAGCTTGCCGTCAGGACCCCACATCCCGCCGGAATCACGGATAACAACCGGCATGGAAGCATCAATGATGATGTCATTACTGGCGTGCAGGTTGGTAATGCCCTTATCGGAATCAACCATGGCCAGAGCCGGCTGTTTCTTGTAGACTTCCTGGATATCTGCTTCGATTTCAGCCTGCTTTGCTTCCGGAAGCTTCTTGAGCTTTGCATACAGGTCGCCCATGCCGAGATCCGGGTTGACACCCAACTCGTTGAACGTGGCAGCATGCTTCTCGAATACATCCTTGTAGAATACGGATACGAAATGACCGAACATGATCGGGTCGGATATTTTCATCATGGTGGCTTTGAGGTGTACCGAAAACAATACGCCCTTTGCCTTGGCATCTTCGATCTGCTCTGCGATGAATGCACGCAGTGCCTTGGCGCTCATGAAAGCGCCGTCGAGTACTTCGCCAGCCTGAAGGGCAAGCTTCTCTTTGAGAACCTTGACGTTACCGGCTTTATCGACAAGCTCGATTTTTACGTTGCCGGCCTTTTCCATCGTAACGGATTTTTCACTGTGGTAGAAATCACCAGCAGTCATATGAGATACGTGAGTCTTTGACTCCGGGCTCCATGCGCCCATCTTGTGCGGATACTTCTTGGCGTATTCTTTTACCGCGCGAGCAGATCTTCTATCGGAGTTACCTTCGCGCAGCACAGGGTTAACGGCGCTGCCCAGACACTTGGCATAACGTGCGTTAAGCTCTTTTTCCGCATCGGTCTTCGGCTCTTCGGGGTAGTCGGGAAGCTTGTAACCCTGTTCCTGCAATTCCTTGATGGCGGCCTTCAGCTGCGGAATTGACGCGCTGACGTTAGGCAGTTTTATGATGTTGGCTTCCAGCTTCTGGGTAAGATCACCGAGTTCGGCAAGAAAGTCAGGTTTTCTCTGCTCTTCCGTCAGATAGTCAGGAAAGTTTGCTATTATTCTTCCGGCAACGGAAATGTCCCTCGTTTCAACGACAACTCCGGCTGCTTTTGTGAAGGCATTGACGATTGGAAGTAAAGAGTACGTTGCCAGTGCGGGTGCTTCATCAATTTTTGACCAGATGATTTTTTGCGTTGTCATATTCTCTCCTTAGTTTTTATACCAGATAGCCAAATGGCCCTATAAGCAGTTGCGCCCTGCGATAGTAACAGCCTGATGCGGACATTCTTCGTTGAAATTACCGGTATTTTGGATGGAACGCCGCACACAATATCGACGTTATTTTTGATAAAACTATAAGTTATATTGAAGCGTTACAGTCTTAATAAAAATCCTGTATACAGTATACAAAAGCCGTATAGCTGTCAAGGAAAATCAATATACTAAACCAGGAAGAGGCGCGCGCAAACCCGCCTGAATATCAATTGTTTTTATTAGAATAGCGCCTGGCTCCAACCGCCTCATCCCGGCTGAAATTTCTCGGAATGACAAAAACCTGGCCAGGCCAAAGTCGTTTCGGGTCACGGATCTGATCCCGGTTTGCCCGATATATGAGCGGCCAGAGCGTCGAATCGTTATAGATCTCGGTGCGGGCAGAGATCTGCGGCAAAGTTTCACCACGACGTACGGTGTAGGAGGTTGGGAGAGGTGGCGGGGTTTCTTTGCTTTTCTTCTGCGAAGTACGGGACAACTCGGCAGATCTGGCAGATTCCTGGGTTCTGAGCCGTAACTCGGCATCAGCTGCCGCGCGCATTAACTGTTCTTCTTCCGCCTTTGCGGCAAGCTCGGCAACACGCTGCTGCTTCTCTACGGCAAGTCGTTTTTTTGCTTTTTGGACCTCAGACTGAAGCATTTCGGCTTTTTGATACGCCAGTTGATAATAGACATCTGCGGCTTTATCATCTTCACGGACATGAAACAGAGCTTCCCCATGCTCAAATGTTTCCAGAAGGCTACGGTATTCCTGGGGAAACATGGCCTGTGCATCCCGTCTACCCAGTTCATCTACCAGCGGCGCCGCCTTGCTCCTCCACGTTGAAACCGGAGAAGAACACGCCGCCAGGACTGTACACAGCAACAATATATATACAGCCTGGCGACATCTGATAACCATGTGATTAAGCCTGTTTTTCTGCCAAACGGATCCCAAGCTCACGAAGCTGTTTGGTGTCAACCGGTGATGGTGCCTCGGACATCATGCAGGTGCCCTTCTGTGTTTTCGGGAAAGCAATAACGTCGCGAATGGAGTCACTGCCGGTCAACAGCATGATCAGTCGATCCATGCCGAAGGCGATTCCGCCATGCGGTGGCGTACCGAAGTCCAGAGCGTCCAGAAGGAAGCCGAATTTGCCGCGGGCATCTTCAACCGACATGCCGAGCAGTTTGAACATGAGCGACTGAACCTGTTCCTGATGGATCCTGATGGAACCGCCGCCGATCTCGTTGCCGTTCAACACCAGGTCATACGCCTTGGCACGGCAACGACCCGGATCTGATTCAAGAAACTCAACATCCTCGTCCATCGGTGCGGTGAAGGGGTGGTGGACCGCGCACCAGCGTTTTTCATCCTCGTCCCACTCAAGAAGCGGAAATTCGGTGATCCAGACGAAGCGGTAATCGTCCTTGCTGGTGAGCTTGAGCAGGTTGGCCAGGTGATTGCGCAGTTTACCCAGCGAATCGTTGACAACCTTCGGCTTGTCAGCCACGAAGAACAGCAGATCGCCCTCTTTGGCGCCAAAGGTGGCGTTCATGGTGGCGATCTCTTCCGGAGTAAAGAACTTGGCAATCGGTGAATGCCATTCGCCGTTTTCAATCTTGACGTAAGCAAGACCCTTGGCGCCGTAAATCTTGACAAACTCGGTCAGGTCGTCGATCTCCTTGCGGGAAAACTTCGCACATCCCTTGGCGTTGATCCCCTTGATGATGCCACCCTTGGAGGCTACATCGGCAAAAACCTTGAAGCCGGAAGCCTTGACGATGTCGGTCAGATCGCACAGCTCCATGCCAAAGCGGAGATCCGGGTTGTCGAGACCAAACCGGCGAATCGCCTCGGCATAGGTAAGACGTTCAACCGGCAGTTGAACCGCGACCCCCTTGGCTTCGGTGAAAACCTTCGCGATCAACCCTTCCATGACCGTGATGATATCTTCTTGGTCAATGAAGGACATTTCGCAGTCGATCTGGGTAAACTCCGGCTGGCGGTCGGCACGCAGATCCTCATCACGGAAACAGCGCACCACCTGGAAGTACTTGTCAAACCCTGAGATCATCAGGATCTGCTTGAAAATCTGAGGAGACTGGGGCAGCGCATAAAACTGTCCCTGATTGATACGGGACGGCACCAGAAAGTCACGAGCCCCTTCCGGAGTCGATTTGGTAAGAAATGGGGTCTCAAGCTCGATAAAGCCATTGTCGGTCAGGTACGAGCGGGTCAACTGTGCGACTTTCGAGCGAAGAATCAGGTTGTATTGAAGCTGGGGACGACGCAGGTCAAGATAACGATACTTCAGGCGGATATTCTCATTGATGTCGCTGTGCTCATCGAGCATGAACGGCAACGCCTTGGAACGGTTGAGCAGCTTGCACTCCAGCACCTGGATTTCAACTTCGCCGGTTTTCATGTTCGGGTTAACCGTACCTTCAGGGCGGGGAATAACCTTTCCCTTGACCGCCAGCACGAATTCGCTGCGTACCGATTCGGCAACCGCATGTCCGGACGGATTGACCTCAGGGTCGAACACGATCTGTGCTATCCCCTCGCGGTCGCGCAGGTCGATAAAGATCAGGCCGCCATGGTCCCGGCGACGCAGAGCCCATCCCATCAGAATAACCTCGCTGCCGATATCCGCAGCTTTTAAATCGCCGCAGTAGTGTGTCCGTTTCCAGTTTCCAAGAAAATCCATAGTATCCCCCAATCGTTGTTCTTATATTAGTTAATCAGTCGGCCGATATTTCCGAATCGCGGTCTGAACTTGTCGTGATCCCATGACCAGTATTTGATAAATGCCAATCCCTTGATCTGATCACGACGGACAAATTTCCAGAAACGGCTGTCGTATGAACGATCACGGTTGTCCCCCATGACAAAGTACGAATTGGCCGGCACGGTAATCGGGCCGAATGTATCGCGAGGATTCATCTCTTTCGGGATAATATCCTTCTCCTTGTGCACCTCGTGGGGATTCGCGTACAGTTTGCCGTTAACGTAGACTCTCTTCTCTTTTCCTTCTACCACGTCGCCGGGAACTCCGATCACCCGTTTGATGAAATCCTTGCTCGGGTCTTCAGGATATTCAAACACGACAACATCTCCCTGGCGTGGATCGCGAACCGTCAGGACACGCGCGTCTACAAAAGGGATCTTTGTGCCATAGACAAACTTGCTGACCAACAGATGATCGCCGATTGCCAATGTATCTTCCATCGAACCGGACGGGATTTTAAATGCCTGGACCAGATAGGTACGGATCACCAGGGCAAGCAGAATCGCAATGGCAATAGATTCGGCATATTCACGAATCAAACCCTTTCGTTTGATCTGCTCCGGCTGCACCGGGGTAACTTCCGACTGTAATGATTCCTGCTGCTCTTCCATACGGTATCCTTTTAACGTAGTCTGTCAGTCAACCTTCAAAATAGCCAGAAACGCTTCCTGCGGCAGCTCGACGTTGCCGACATTCTTCATCCGTTTCTTGCCCTCTTTCTGTTTCTCCAGCAACTTCCGCTTACGGGTGATATCGCCACCGTAACATTTGGCCAGAACATCCTTGCGCATCGCCTTGACTGTTTCGCGGGCAATGATCCGGTTGCCGATGGCGGCCTGAATCGCCACCTCAAACATCTGCCGTGAAATCAGCTCCTTCATCTTGGAAACCAGATCACGGCCACGGAAATAGGCTTTGTCCCGGTGGAGGATCAGCGACAGGGCATCGACAACTTCGCCGTTAATCATGACATTCATGCGCACCAGATCGCTCTGCCGGTACTCAAGATGCTCATAATCAAGAGACGCATACCCCTTGGTGATCGATTTAAGCCGGTCGTAGAAATCAAGCACGATTTCGTTGAGCGGCAACTCATAAATGATCATGACGCGGGTCGGCGTCAGGTACTTGATCTCGCGCTGCACGCCACGCTTGTCTTCGCAGAGCGCCAGCACGCCGCCGACAAATTCGTTGGGCACATGGATATGGGCCAGAATAAACGGCTCTTCCAGAAATTCGGTGCTCTGCAGTTCCGGCATCTGGTTGGCGCTCTGAATGGAATACACTTCGCCATTAAGCTTATGAACACGGTACACAACCGTCGGCGCGGTGGTAATCAGGTCCAGGCTGAACTCACGCTCCAGCCGCTCCTGAATAATTTCCATATGAAGCAGTCCGAGGAAGCCGCAGCGGAAACCGAAACCGAGTGCCAGAGAGGTTTCCGGCTCAAAGGAAAATGACGAGTCATTCAGCTTCAATTTAGCCAGCGCATCCCGCAACTGTTCGTACTGCACGGTATCAATCGGATACAAGCCTGAGAACACCATCGGCTTGACTTCCTTGAAACCTTCCAGCGCCTTCTCGCACGGGCGATGCATCAGGGTTACCGTATCGCCGACCTTGGCATCGGCCACATCCTTGATGCCGGCAATGATAAAGCCAACCTCGCCCGCCGCCAGTTCCGGAACCTCGACCATGGTTGGAGCAAAGACACCTACTTTCAGCGCCTCGAACGTGGTGTTGGTCGCCATCAACTGGATCTTGTCACCCTTTTTCAGCGTGCCGTCAAAGAGGCGCACCAGAATGATAACTCCCTGATACTGGTCGTACCAGGAGTCAAACAGCAGTGCTTTGAGCGGTGCATCAGGGTTACCGACCGGGGGCGGAATCTTCTTGACGATTTCTTCGAGGATCTCGTGAGTCCCGATCCCCTCCTTGGCACTGGCCAGAACCGCATCGTGGGCATCGATACCGATGATGTCCTCGATTTCCTGCTTGACCCGTTCGGGATCGGCGGCAGGAAGGTCGATCTTGTTCAGCACCGGAAAGACCTCAAGGTTGATGTCCAATGCAAGATACACATTGGCCAGCGTCTGTGCCTCGACACCCTGGGAAGCATCCACCACCAGCAGTCCGCCCTCACAGGCAGCCAGCGAGCGCGACACCTCATAGGTGAAGTCAACATGACCCGGGGTATCTATCAGGTTAAGGATATAGTCAATGCCGTCGTCGGAACGATACTTGAGCCGCACGGTCTGGGCCTTGATGGTAATGCCCCGCTCCCGCTCCAGATCCATTTTATCAAGAAACTGGTTCTGTTTGTCGCGGTCGGACACCGTGCCGGTGTACTCCAGAAGGCGGTCAGCCAGGGTCGATTTGCCGTGGTCTATGTGGGCAATGATGGAGAAATTGCGAATTCTGCTGATTTCCATGAATTCCTTCGTGTTAAAAAAAAATCGGACTGTGGAGAATAAATAAAGATGGCGGGAAAGTAAAGGGGAAAAGGGAATTGCATCCCAACTGCCAAGCGATATTCGTTCTTGACAAGCGGGTACGGAATGAGGCTTATTTCAGTTATTCAGACAGATGACAAGTGCTGCTCAACCGTACAAACATCATAAAAAGGATCATCTTATTTCGCGACCAGCCCCCCCTAAAAAAAACGCCCTTCCCGGCAGCCACGAATTCTGGATGCGCAAAGCAATCGCCGAAGCCGACAAGGCAGGAGCCAAGAATGAGGTCCCGATCGGCTGCGTTATCGTACTCGACAATAAAATCATTGCCCGGGGCCACAACCTGCGGGAAACATCACAAGACCCTGCCGGACACGCCGAACTGATTGCCATCAGAAAAGCCGCCAGAAAACTTGGTTCCTGGCGGCTCCTTGATACCGTGCTGTATGTTACGCTGGAACCCTGCACCATGTGCATGGGAGCTATCGTTCTGGCCCGCATCCCGACTGTCGTCTTTGGCTGTTATGACCCGAAAGGGGGAGCTGCCGGCTCGCTCTATGACCTGTCGTGTGATCCCCGTCTCAATCACCGCGTCGAACTGGTGCCCCGTATTCTGGAAAAGGACTGCTCCACACTCCTGAGCAGTTTCTTTGCGGCATTGCGACAGCGCAAAAAAAAAACAGCCGCGCTGACTGACAGCCCGGCATATCTCCTGCTTTGACCAACAAAAAGGGGAGAACGACATGTTGTCGATCTCCCCTTGATACATCAGGTTCCTTCAGCTTACAAAGATCAGTCAGCCAGACCGAATGTTTCGTGCATGACGCGCACAGCCAGTTCGGTATATTTTTCATCGATGACAACGGAAATCTTGATTTCCGAAGTTGAAATCATCTGGATGTTGATGCCGTTCTGGGACAGCGCACTGAACATCTGCGTCGCCACACCGGCATGACTGCGCATGCCGAGACCGACGATCGAGATCTTGCTGATATTCTCGTCGGAAAGGACTTCTTTCGCCTGAACAACCTTGGCAACTTCGTTCGTGATCATCAGGGCCTGCTTCAGATCGGCCTTGGTAACGGTAAAAGTGAAGTCGGTCATGCCGTTGTCGCTGACGTTCTGCACGATCATATCAACCGAGATGGCGGCGTCGGACAGGGGGGTGAGAATTTTTGCGGCAATGCCGGGCTTGTCAGGTACTCCCTTGACAGCAATCTTGGCCTCATTCTTGTCGTACGCAACTCCTGAAACGAGTATTCCTTCCATTTCCTTATCCTCCCTGGTAACCATCGTACCGGTATTTTCATTAAGGCTTGAGCGGACGTGTACGTCCACGTTATATTTTTTGGCGAACTCGACCGATCTGATCTGGAGCACTTTGGCGCCGAGACTGGCAAGTTCAAGCATCTCGTCATAGGAGATCTTTTCGATCTTGCGGGCTTCCTTGCAGACGTTGGGATCGGTGGTGTAGACGCCGTCAACATCGGTATAAATCTCACAGACATCGGCTTTCAACGCAGCAGCAATCGCAACAGCCGAGGTATCGGAACCGCCGCGCCCCAACGTCGTCACATTGCCTTCGGCATCAACGCCCTGGAAACCGGCCAGTACGATGATGGTGCCTTCCTTGAGATCGGCACGGATATTTTTGTCATCAATACTCTCAATGCGGGCTTTCGCCGCAACCGAGTCGGTTACGATGGGAACCTGCCACCCCTGATACGATTTTGCCTTGTACCCCTGGGACTTGAGATACATGGAGAGCAGACCGATGGTAACCTGCTCACCGGTTGCAACCAGAACGTCATATTCGCGACCATCCGGCAGTTCACACATTTCATTGGCAAGCGCGACCAGCTTGTTGGTTTCGCCCGACATGGCGGAAACAACGACAATCACATCGTTTCCGGCGTCATAGGTTTTGATGATGCGTTTGGCAACATTCTTGATACGATCGGGTGAACCGACCGAGGTGCCACCGTACTTTTGTACTACAAGCGCCATACTGCTCTCCTTGTTGGAAAATGGTTCAGAGATGAAGCTAGGGTGTGCTCTATAGCAGATAACCTGCTGTCCGGTCAAAGTTTTTTTTGCTTTTTGAACGTCTCTGACAACTGTTCAAGAACCATGTCCGATTTTTGCCCTGAACTGGTAATGGTGATACGGCGCTGATTGTCCTCGCCATACTCAAACAGAAGTGTCAGAGCGTCATCCGGAAGCAGTTCTTCAAGGCGCTCGGACCATTCCACCACACAGACCCCATCACCGTGGAAATACTCTTCAAAGCCGAGCTCGGCAATATCGTCATCACCCCTTAACCGGTAAAAGTCAAAGTGGTATACCGGGGTGTTGCCGGGATAACTGTTCATGATGGCATAGGTCGGGCTTGCGACATGATCGGCGCTTTGAGGAGCCAGCGCGGCAACCACACCGCGGGTCAGGCAGGTTTTGCCGCCACCGAGGTCACCCTGGAGCGCCAGAAAAGCGCCCGGCTTGAGCAACGAACCGAGACAGGCACCCAGTTCTTCAGTTTCCTGGGAAGAACCGGTTGTAATCTGCACACGGGACACTAGCGGTTCATTGAACGGATGATGTCGATGCGGGACACCATGCCGACCAGTTTTTTCCCTTCCACAACCGGAAGCGCATGCAGTTTTTTGCTGCTCATTATTTCGGCTGCGCTGCTGACCGAATCGGTTGGCGTGACGGTGACGATATGTGTTGAAGCCAGTTCTTCAGCGGTCTGCGCGGTCATCTTATCCAGATCGCGCTGAAGTGCCCCCTCCCCTTCAATTGGAATGATCCAGTCAAACAGGGAGATTACCGTCGGCATGTGGAGCGGGCGATCCTGTTCAACCAAGTCGGAAGCGGTCACAATACCGGTCAGGTTTCCGGCATCATCGACCAGCGGCAGCGTGCCAAAGCCCATCTTGTCGAACAGAGCAGCCATTTCGCGCACCGTGGTGGTTCCTTTAATCGAGACAACATCTCGGGTCATAATATCTGCAACGGTCAGCATAGGAAATCTCCTTTAAATTCATTTTCACAGTTCGTTAAAGTTCACCAAACATCCTCAGATTCGACAGCAGCGTGTTTTTCAACAATTTATTATAGGCATAGGGAAGCTTTTCCAGCACATCGGACGCGTTTATGCCGATTTCCCCCATCTCTTCGGCCACCATATCCGCGGCAAATCCGTGCAGGAATACGCCCAGGCGGCAGGCATCCCACGCGCCATACCCCTGACCCAGCAGTGACACGATGATGCCGGTCAGCACATCGCCCATGCCTCCGGTTGCCATACCGGGATTACCGCTGCCGTTGATGGCTGCGGTTCCCGTGGGAGACGCTATGATGGTGCGGGCCCCCTTGAGCACGAGATAGACGCCGTTGCTGCGAGCAAACTCCTGGGCTACGGAAATCCGGATCGCCTCGACATCGGGAATTGACGTGCCCAGCAATCTCGACATTTCTCCCGGATGCGGCGTCAGGATCACCTGTTTCGATTTTTTCCGTTTCAGGACGGTAATATCCTCTGCCAGCGCATTCAAGCCGTCGGCGTCGATGACCAGCGGCAGTGAAACGGTTTCCACCAGGTTCTGGACAAGGGCATAGGTTCCGGGACGACGGCCAAAACCGGGGCCGATGGCAACAGCATCCTTACCCGCCAGCATTTTTTCTATGGCCGGGAAAGCGCTGTTAGTCAGGTGACCACTGCCGGAATCGGGCAGAGCAGTGGTCATCGCTTCTGTTGTTTTTATCTCAAGTATGGGGTGAATACTTTCCGCCACACCCAGCGTCACCAATCCGGAACCTGCCCTCACGGCGCTGTTGGCGGCAAGAGCGGCCGAGCCGGTCATGCCGGTGGAACCGGCGAGGATCAGGCAATGCCCGTAATGCCCCTTATGTGCCTGACGGTCACGCCGGCGCAGCATGGGGCGCATCGTATCGGTATTCAGAAAATCATACCCCGACGCGGTTTCCATCAAGGCAGCCGGAATACCGACATCGGCCACCACCAGCCGTCCGGTATGCTCGGCGCCCGGATAGAGCACATGGCCGAGCTTGGCAAAAGCAAACGTGACGGTTATATATGCCCGGACGGCGTCACCGAGGACCCGGCCGGTCGTGCCATGAATGCCCGACGGAATATCCACCGCAACCACGGGGCGCCCGGAGGCATTCATCAGATCGATTGCCTCAAGGTAAACTCCGCTGACATTGCTGCGCAGCCCGGTTCCCAGCAGTGCATCCACGATCACGTCCGCCTGAAAGATTTCCTCCATGTGCAGGGCAGACAACTGCCCTTCGTGGGTACAGTAATTAATGACCGTATCCTGCAGTTTTTCCAGGTTTACCGCCGCATCACCAGTGACCTGGTCCCGATCGGCCAGGATGATGACTTTGACACTCCACCCCTTCTGACCGAGCTGACGGGCAATCACATAGCCATCCCCACCGTTGTTCCCCTTGCCGGCCATGACAACACAGCGCCCTTTGAGGCCGAACTCGGCGATAACCTCTTCAACACAGCTCCGTCCGGCACATTCCATCAACTGGAGTCCCGGAATACCGTACTCCTTGATGGCCTGTTTGTCGATTTCCTGCATGGTATGTGCGGTAACAACTCTCATTTTGACTCCAGAACAACCATCGCAACGGCATTGCCGCCATCATGAGACAGCGACAGCAGAACACGTGCCAGATTATTAGCTTCAAACATCACGGCTGCTTTTCCGGAGAGCTGCAGTTCCGGTTTGCCCAGTTCATCATTCGTCACTTCCATGTCGTGCCAGGAAAGACCATCGCGCAGGCCAGTCCCCAGCGCCTTCAGAAACGCCTCCTTGGCCGCAAATCGCGCCGCCAGGCATGATGCCGCGTCTTTCCTGATTTCACACCGGGAGCGTTCCGCCGGAGTAAAAAGCCGCTCGATGAGGGCGGTTTTGCCGGTATCCAGAAAGCGCTGAAAGCGCTCGACAGCAGCGATATCGACCCCGATGCCGTAAATCATGCGTACTTGAGCAGCTCGACCATGTCGCGCACCGCCCGGTCCAGGCCGACCAGCATAGCACGGGCAATAATGGAGTGGCCGATATTGTACTCTTCAATACCGCCCAAAGCGGTAATCGCCTTGATATTGGTATAATTGAGGCCATGTCCCGCATTTACCCCCAAGCCGACCTTGCGGGCCAGCTTGATGGCGGTATCGATATGTTCGAGCTCATGCTGCTGCTCGGCCCATGAGACCGCTTCGGCGTATGCGCCGGTGTGAATCTCGATATAATCGGCATCGGTTTTTTTCGCCGCCTTGATCTGTTCCTGATTGGGGTCCACGAACAGGCTGACAATTATGCCGCCGTCTTTCAACCGCTTGACCGTATCGGTTATCGCCTTCAGGTTGACAATAACATCAAGGCCGCCTTCGGTCGTCAACTCCTGCCGTTTTTCCGGCACCAGGGTTACCTGCTCCGGCTTGACGGTCAGCGCAATCCGCACCATTTCCTGTGTTGCCGCCATCTCAAGGTTAAGCTTGGTCTTCACGGTGCGGCGCAATATTTCCAAATCACGATCCTGAATGTGTCGGCGATCTTCGCGCAGATGAATCGTTATCCCTTCGGCCCCGGCCATCTCACCAAGCGCGGCGGCAGTTACCGGATCAGGCTCCGCACCACCCCGCGCCTGGCGGACGGTGGCGATATGATCAACATTAAGACCCAGTTTTGCCATTACTTCTCTCCGATGCTTTTTTTAACCAGATCGCAGATTTCATTGGCCCACGATGTGATTTCATACTTGTCCTGCCCCTCGATCATGACCCGCAGCAACGGCTCGGTGCCGGAATAGCGGATCAGCACCCGCCCTTCGTTGCCAAGTTTCGTTTCCACGTCATGGATCTTCGCGGCAACCTCAGGAATGGTGCGAATATCGCGTTTTTCACTGACCCGGGCATTGACCAGCACCTGCGGCAGCGGAATCATGATTTCCGCCAGCTCGGACAGGGTTTTTTCCTCGCGGCGCATGACCGCGAGAAGCTGGAGTGCCGATAGGATGCCATCGCCGGTGGTGTTGTAGTCAAGAAAGATCATATGACCCGACTGCTCTCCACCCAGGTTATATCCCCCCGCCCGCATCGCCTCAACGACATAGCGGTCGCCCACGTCGGTCTTGATAATCTTGCCGCCGCATTTGCGCAGGGCAATATCCAGCCCCATGTTGCTCATGACCGTTGCCACCAGGGTTTTCTTTTTGAGGAGCTTGCGCTTCAGCATGTCGCTGGCGCAGATGGCCATGATGTGGTCCCCGTCAACTTCATTGCCGAATTCATCGCAGACGATCACGCGGTCGGCATCACCGTCCAGGGCAATGCCCAGATCGGCGCGATGCAGTTTGACCGCTTCGCTGATCACCGTCGGACAGGTGGAACCGCACCCGGCATTGATGTTGGTACCGTTCGGCGAAACACCGTACGGGATAACCTCGGCGCCCAGTTCTTCAAACACCGCAGGTGCGACCTTGTAGGCGGCCCCGTTGGCGCAGTCCAGTACGATCTTCAAGCCGGAAAGATCCATCTCCGGAGGAAAGGTGTTCTTGAGGAACACGATATACCGTCCCGCCGCATCATCAAGGCGATACGCCTTGCCGACTTCGGTCGCGGTGGGGCGCAGAGCATCGATCCGTTTTGATTCAATCAGCTTTTCGATCTTCAGCTCCAACTCGTCCGGTAGCTTGAAACCATCAGCCGAAAAAAACTTGATGCCGTTATCCTGAAAGGCGTTGTGGGAAGCGGAGATGACCACACCGGCGTCAGCACGCATGGATGAGGTAATGTTCGCGATACCGGGAGTCGGCAGCGGACCTACCTGCAGCACATCGACCCCCATGGAGCAGATGCCGGCCACCAAAGCGTTTTCCAGCATATAGCCGGACAGGCGGGTATCCTTGCCGATGACGATCCGGTGACGGCGCTTGCGCCCCCCCTTGAAAATATAGGCCGCGGCCCGTCCGAGCTGCATCGCCATCTCAGTCGTCATGGGGTGAACATTGGCAACGCCGCGAACGCCGTCAGTGCCGAATAATTTCTTCATAGTCCGTAGAGCTCCTTGCTGGAAATAATCAGTGTTCCTGAGGTGCCGATGCCCTCGGGGCGCGGCGTCCTTCAATCGCCTTGCGGGACAGGCGGCGTATCTCTGCGGGGTCGGCGTCATAGGTAATTTTTCCTTCATGAACGATGGAAATTTTACCGGTTTCTTCCGATACCACCAGCACCAGAACATCGGTCTGCTCGGAAATACCGAGCGCGGCACGATGCCGGGTACCAAAACTTTTAGCTATATCCGGATTCTGGGAGAGCGGCAGAAAGCAACCGGCAGAGGTGATTTTATCCCTTTGAATAATGACGGCACCGTCATGAATCGGAGAATACGGGAGAAAAATTGAGTTGAGCAGCTCACTGGTCACCTTGGCGTCAATCTCGGTACCGATCTGGACCAGGTGATCAATCGACATCTGGCGAATGATGACGATCAGTGCGCCGATTCTCCGTTCGGCAAGTTCGGTAAGCCCCTTTGACAGCTCATCGACGGTCGATGTCAGTTCAACAGAATCTCCATTCGCCACGGCATGAGGTTTCCAGATGGAGAACAGGGCACGTTTCAGATCGCTCTGAAAGATAATAGCCAGAATCACCGGAGCAGAGGAAAGTATAATATGGAAAAAGGAAGCAGTGGCGGTGAGTCCAAGCTGTGCCGAAACAAATCCGGCAACAGCCATGGCGGTCAAAACGGCAAGAATGCGAAGCGCAGCCTCTTTTCTGAGGATCAGCGTACAGCCATACACGAGGCCGACAACAACAAGTTTGTCAACGAGGCCGGGCAGGGTGACGCTGTCGAACAGTGAGGCCATAGTTCCCCTTTGAAACGGGCGTTCATCAGATTTTATGTTTGGGTGATGACGGCATGGGCCATGTCGGCAACGTCGCGCATTGCCCGGACGTCATGGACGCGCAGAATGGCAGCGCCGTGCGCCACGCAGAGGGCAACCGTTGCCGCAGTGCCGAAGAGACGATCATCGGTCTGCGTTCTTCCCAGGACCGAACCAATGAACGACTTACGCGACGGCCCGACCAGAACAGGCAGACCGAACACAGATAATTCAGACAGACGCCGGATGACTTCCAGGTTTCCCGCGACATCCTTACCGAAACCGATCCCCGGATCAAGCGCGATACGGTCATCGCTGATGCCCGCATCACGGGCAAGCAGGAGAGAATGGCGCAGAGCGCTCATTACCTCTCCCATCAGGTCAGCATACCCGGTATCCTGCTGCATCGTCTCCGGTGTGCCCCTGGTGTGCATCAGCACGACTCCGGCGTTGTGTGCTGCGGCAACTCCGGCCATCTCCGAATCAAAGGTGAAGCCGCTGATGTCGTTGATGATTTCCGCGCCGGCCAGGACCGCACGCTCCGCAACGCCGCTTTTCCAGGTATCAACCGATATGGCGCAGGACAATTTCCCTGCCAGCCGTTCAATTACCGGAATGATGCGCTCGCATTCATCTTCCCACGAAACCGCTACCGAACCGGGGCGGGTACTCTCGCCGCCGATGTCGATGATATCGGCTCCATCAGCCTCCATCCGCAATGCTGTTTCGACCGCACGATCACGGTCGAAATGAAGTCCGCCATCGGAAAACGAGTCCGGGGTCACGTTCAGGATGCCCATGATCAGCGGGCGCTGGAGCGATAACGAACGGCGGGACGTTTTCCATACGGCCGGCAGAGCAGAAGATTGAGGGCCGGAACCTCCCATCGCTACGCCGTAACGTCTGTGTGCGATGTTGCCGCTTCAGCCTCTTTAACCGGTTCAGCAGGTTCAGAAGGTTGCGTCTGAGGAACATCGGAACAAAGTGCCGTTCCCGAGGAAATGATTTCATCGACCTGGTCGCCGGTCAGATTTTCCTTCTCGATCAGACATTCGGACAGATTGTGCAGTGTCTGGGTATGCTCACGCAGGATGCCGATAGCCCGTTCATACGACTCATCAACAATCCGCTTGATTTCGTCATCGATATGCTCGGCGGTCTTCTCGCTGAAATTCTTGTGCATCGCCATCTCACGGCCAAGGAAGATCGACTCGTCCTTCTTGCCGAAGGAGAGCGGCCCCATCTTGTCGCTCATGCCCCATTCGCAGACCATCTTGCGGGCCATGTCGGTGGCGCGTTCGATATCGTTGCCGGCACCGGTCGTAAACGTATCGAAGATGAGGGATTCGGCGGCGCGGCCACCCATCAGCACCGCAATGCGTGCCAGCAGTGATTCGCGGGAATAGCTGTGCTTGTCTTCAATAGGAAGCTGCATGGTGACGCCAAGCGCACGGCCACGCGGGATGATTGATACTTTATGAATCGGATCAGTACCGGGGACCATCTTGGCAACCAGAGTATGACCCGCTTCGTGATAGGCGGTGCTCTTCTTCTCTTCGTCGGAGATAACCATGCTGCGACGTTCGGCACCCATCAGAACCTTGTCCTTGGCGCTGTCGAAGTCGCTGGAATCGGCGACGGTCTTGTTCAGACGGGCCGCCAGCAGGGCAGCCTCGTTAACCAGGTTGGCCAGATCGGCGCCGGAAAAACCGGGGGTACCGCGGGCAATAACGGCCAGATCGACCGATGGCGCCAGCGGAACTTTTTTCGAATGAACTTTCAGAATCATTTCACGCCCCTTGACATCGGGGCGCGGTACGACGACCTGACGGTCAAAGCGGCCCGGACGGAGCAGAGCCGGGTCAAGAACGTCGGGGCGGTTGGTTGCGGCGATCAGGATGACACCTTCGTTGGACTCGAAACCGTCCATCTCTACCAGCAGCTGGTTGAGGGTCTGTTCACGCTCGTCGTGCCCTCCCCCCATACCGGCGCCACGGTGGCGGCCAACCGCGTCGATCTCGTCAATGAAGATGATGCATGGAGCGCTCTTTTTCCCCTGCAGGAACAGGTCACGTACCCGGCTGGCGCCGACGCCGACGAACATCTCGACGAAGTCCGAACCGGAGATGGAAAAGAACGGCACGCCCGCCTCGCCTGCGACCGCACGGGCCAGCAAGGTTTTACCGGTACCCGGAGGGCCCACCAGCAGCACCCCTTTGGGGATTTTCCCGCCCAGGGCGGTAAACTTTTTCGGCTCCTTGAGGAACGCGATAATCTCTTCCAGCTCTTCCTTGGCCTCTTCGATACCGGCCACGTCTTCAAAGGTAATCTTACCCTGCGACTCGGTCAGTAGCTTGGCGCGGCTCTTGCCGAACGACATGGCCTTGCCGCCCCCCACCTGCATCTGGCGCATGAAGAAAATCCAGACGCCGACAAGAAGGATCAGCGGAAACCAGGAGATAAAGATGGAAAACCAGGAGAATTTTTCCTCTTCCGGCTTGGCGATGATCGTAACCTTCTTCTCCAGCAGCTTCTTGGTCAGATCGGCATCCGAATACGGTTTGTAGGTATGGAACTCCTTGCCGTCCTTACCTTCGAACTTGCCGGTGATATCGTTCCCCTGGATCGTGACCGCGGTGATCTTTCCGGAATCAATCTGGGTAATGAAATCGCTGAAATTAAGCTTTTCAGCAGTCGGACGCGGTTTGTTGAACATGTTGAAAAGCAGGATCATCATCAGGCTGATAACAAGCCAGAGTGAGAGATTTTTGTAAAACTGATTCAAAGTAAACCCCCGAATGAATGTGCGTGTCTATGGCGTTGAAAATTTTGTAAAGCTAGCATACCGGGGGGATGTTGACAAGCTGAATTGCGGAATATGACCGTATGACGGGAGTATACATTCAGGTAATGGTATAGATCGTTTGTCTTATCAGGGTGAACCGTGGATGTGGCTCTCCTCCGCAGTGCGATATCGAACCACGGGACCATCCCATGTAACGACCGGGACGTATCAAAAACCGGTGATAAGGAAATCAATGGCGGCGATGATTTCGTTGCGATGGTCTTTGAGGGAACATACTTTTTCGCCAAGACTGGTTACCGCAACTCCGGCCAGCTCAGCCGTTGACATTATGACAGTGGTCCGTTTGACGGAAAACTGGAGGTTCAGATATTTGGCAGCTTTGCCCATGGCAGCGACGGTATAGAGAGGAATAACCACGCGAGTGGTCAGGTTGCTCAAGAGGTCGGCCTGGATATCCAGCAAATAGGGGACTGCATGTTTTGTTACAGGGTTTGGATTTGCGTACACATCGAACTGGGCCATCAGAATTGCCTCAAGCCGTCACTGAAAACTCCTCGTGCCTCAATGCGTCTATTATATTCTTCAATAGCCTCTTGATTTTCCTCCTGCCATTCTTGCTGCTTCTTGTCTCGTAATATTTCCGCGAGGCGAAGCTCTAATGTCTGTGACAAGTTAACATGGTGTTCTTTGGCTTGCTGGAGCAGATCGCTGTTAATACTCAAATTGGTTGGCTTTTTCTGCGCATTTGGGTTGAAGAAAGTAAGCTGCATTATGCACTCCTTATACGCATTTTGTATGCGCATACTCTACGAACTTCAAGAGAAAAGCGCAAGAAAGATTTGAGTTCTGATCTTCAATCCAACGGTCGCGCCTCCTTGAACTTTTTCCTTCAGAATTGGAAATCGTTTGTTTTGAGGCTGACTCACGACCCTTTGACCTGACATTTCATTTATGCCGATGTAACTAACATCAGCCAGTTCAACATCCAACCGCGGGGCCGACAGCAATCAGTTGCTCACCCCACTGAGCTGACGATCATTTTGTCCCTGCTTTGTCAATCCAGGTCCTTCGGGTTCTTTCTGGGTAAGTTTCTTCACTGACAGGGGCCATTTATCCTTGGCAACAGAAGTGAGTGAGCCGGCTTTCATCACAGCATAGCTGATGGGATGTCCTTTTTCATAAACCGTGACGTTCTGAAGCTGGCCACCTTTGTCCCAAAATTTCCATTCGCCGTGCCAGTAGCCATCCTTCCAGAAACCTTGCTTACTTTTGTTACCGGTCGAGAAAGACCAGATAATTGCCTCACCATTGTACAAACCGTTTTTGTCAACGGGTATTTCAGAAACTTTACGCCCTTTATATGACTTGACTTCGTACCTGACCATACTTCCGTCAGTACCGGCACGATTTTCAATTTCCGTTTTCGTGAGCATCACGGCCTTACCTGACTCAACGACCAAAGGTGCAACTATACCTACTGCCATAAAAACAACATATACGGCTATCAGCCCAATGGTGGCGCCAACAGTGGCTGGCCGGTTGCACACTCGCTGCCAGATCGCCTGTGAAGCCTTTGCAATTGCAGTTGGATCAGAAAGCCCTGATCGGTTCTGAAGTTGATCCATAATTTTAACGAGATAACCGGTAGGGATATGGTGGGGAAGTAATTCGCTGTCTTCTTGTATGTCGGTGGTTCGGAGTTCGTGGGCAATATGAGCTGAATGAGAGGTGCTTTTCAAAGTCAGTAATACCATGAATGCAGCAATACCCAATATGGGGGCCTTGAGTAGAAATGCGATCCCAAGCAATGCCAGGCCGGTTATGAGCTTGAAACCGACCTCGTAGAGCGGCTTTTTGGAGAAGATCAGATATTCGAAAAACCTGCCGCCATCCAGCGGGTGAAAAGGGAGCAGATTGAAGCCGTTTATAAACAACAATGTGCTGGCACAGAGAGCATAGAAGTCCTCTTTTGTTTTAAAGAAAACAACAGCGGCAATAATACCAACAATTATTCCTGGAACCGGACCTAAAAGAGCAACAACAGCCTTTCGTGCACTGCTCGGATTAGTCTCTATGCCGGAAGCGGCGGCACCGAACAGCGGGATAAAAAACACCTGTAAATCCCGATATCCCAAGAGCTTCATTCCCACCAGGTGACCTGCTTCATGGAAAAGAATCACACCAACAAGGACAAGCACACCGGTTATAGAATTTTCCAAAAGTGCCAAGATTCGCAAAAACAAAAATACTTATGAGAAAGATAATGATCTTTTGCGGCAGGGATTTTTTAGGGGATGAAATATTTTCCAGCTCTGCTTTTACTTGATCGATCAAAAGCGAACTTGATGAAGAATCGGTTGCTACCACAGATTGATCCACACGATCTTTTTCATGACCGCAATGGCATCTGATACTGCCATCATCGTTAAGAGTGAATCCGCAAGAAGGGCATTGCCATGACATGAATTATCTCCCTTAGGAATATTATTCGCTTTTGCAATAAAGATGATCTGAGTATCCTAAACCCAACCACCCCCAACCCCTCCTTTAGTAAGGAGGGGAGCTTAAAGTCCCCCTCCTATTTTAGGAGGGGTTAGGGGTGGTAAGGTTTCAGCTTGATTGCAATGTGGAATTACGTTTTTACTTTCACCCCAGCCTATATCCCTTCTGGGTTTCATTCATGGTTTTCCTTTTTTATCATCAGGAAAAGGAAGCACGCCAGGCTCTGGGAGCGGTCGGATAGAACCTTGCGGATATTTTTTCAGTTGCAGGTAATTGGTAAGTGACTGTATGCGCCAGAGGGTGTCCGGATGTGTCGAAACTATGTCCGGCCCTCCGTGTTCATGGCGAGCCAATACCTTAAACACGTCAATCGTGCCTCCGGAATGACCATAAGCACGGACAAACAGATCCATGGCGTAGCGGTCCGCTGCCGACTCCCGGTCACGGGAGTGTTTCAAATCAAACGTCTGCACTGAAGGTGCTATAAAACCTGGCAGATCACCGGACAAACCCAACGCAGTCATAATGGACACAAGGACAAGCCCTCGGCCCAATCCTCGTAAATGGTCTCGATGGGCATAATGGCCCAACTCATGGGCCAAAATGATTGCTACTTCATTCTCGGTTTTCAATTCAGAGAGCAGCCCTTTGAAAACGGCAATATTCCCTGCCGGCAAAGCCACTGCATTGACGGCGGCCTGATCATAAACGGTAACTTTGTACGTGAATGGCGGTAGTCCCTCAGCCGAGGACACTAAAGAGTCGAGTACTCTTTGCAAGTATTTGTTGGTGCGGGGAAAATCGCTATGATCAAAATTGGAAGTAATACCGGCAGCAATAGCTGCTTCAAATTTGGGGGGCAGACGTTCTGCGATTTTCTCGGCTGCGTACCCCAGGACGAAGTACAGTGCGAATATAATCCCCAACAGCCATAAACTCAGGCGGATAAATTCCCGGAAATGGTCGTGCGACGGGACATTTACATTGTTCTCACAGTATCGCGGCTCAAATTTCATTTAGCATAATAGACCGCAGTACCGCATGCCAAGGCCTCGATCCCGGTTATTTTTTTTCGCTCGCCTATTTTCATGCCCTCGAACCGGACGTTCAGAATTGCATCCGCGCCCACCGCTTTCTCTTTCATACGCAGGATCGCTTCGCGGCGGGCTCTGTCCATCATGGCTTCCGCAACAGAAATTCTCATACCAAAAAGACTGGCCAAACCTGCTACGGTCTGCTTAAAAAAATCACCGCCAATCACGACACTACCCATTACCAGTTCTGTTTTGACAACAGGCCGATCTTCAGCAAACTTCAGGGTTAACGCCGGAAGTGAGACAAGTGCTTTTTCCCGTTCAACAATATTCTTTAAATGAGCTTTTTCTCTATATGTCCCGATAAAATAGGAGAAAACGAAGAGTGAAATCCAGATTCCCCAGGTAATCATATCTGCCATGGTTTGTTCTCCTATTCTACCCTGACAGCGGTGCCATAGATGTAGATCTCTGCCGCACCGGCAGCGACATCAGATGTTGCGAAGCGCACATTTACGATCGCATTGGCGCCGATAGCGGTCGCCTGTTCAATCATTCGGCTTATGGCTTCCTGTCGCGTTTCTTCCAGCAGGCGGGTGTAGTTTTTCAACTCGCCTCCGAACATATTCTTAAAAGAAGCGCCAATATCCTTAAAGGCATTCTTCGAGCGAACCGTACTGCCGCAAACCAGTCCATAATGCGTTGTGATTGTCTTGCCGGGGATAGTTTCAATGTTTGTGATTTCCATTGTTCCTCTTTTGGTGTTGGTAATCATAATTTATTTCCTTTCTCCGTTTGTAATCAGTCATTCAGCCGATTAATCAAATTCACAATTACTTTGACGATTGTGTCCTTTTCATCGGGTTTGCTCTCGGCAATTAAGAGAGTCAGGGCGACCAGAGCGTTGTCTGCCAATCGTTTGCTGCCATCGGAGCGATACAGGACACCATTCATGCCCAGGAAGTAAATGAAGATGGCCGCGGCAATCCGTTTGTTGCCATCGCTGAAAGCGTGGTTTTTGACAACAAAGTACAGGAGGTTTGCTCCCTTCTCTTCTATGCTGGGGTAGAGCTCCTTGCCGTCAAAGGTCTGATAAATTGTTCCAATGGCACTCTTGAATCCTTGGTCCTTCTCAATGCCGAAGAGACCGTCGAACTCTTGCTTCATGGAGGTGATTATTTCCATTGCCTCGTTGTAGGTTATGACATGCAGCGTCTTCTGGGTGGTTTCCTCAATGGTTAGGGTGCCGTGATCATAGCGATCCAGAAGCGTCAGGGCATAGGCATAGTCGGTGATAACCCTGAGAACGTCTTTCCCGGTTCCGCTGACCAGCTCCTGATTGGCAAGGGTGCGTGCCAATAATTCCACGGTCTGGCGCATATCCGCCAGCTTTTCGGCCTGCTCACGGAAGCGCTGCTCATTAAGTGTGTAGCCTTTGATGATGTGGTCTCGCAGAACTCGCGTGGCCCACTGGCGGAACTGGGTTCCTTGTCTGGATTTGACCCGATAGCCAACGGAGATAATGACATCTAGATTATAGAAACGGATCTTTCTGCGAACCTTGCGAGTACCTTCGTTTTGAACTACCGAGGAATCCTCGGCAGTTCCATCTGGTTGCAACTCCCCCTCTTTGTAAGTATTACGGATATGCAAGCCGATAGTATCGCTGTCCTTATCAAACAGCTCCGCCATCTGCTTTTGAGTCAGCCAGACGGTTTCATGGTCAAGGCGAACGTCGAGTGAGGTGGTGCCATCGGGGCTCTGGTAGATAATGATGTCGTTGGTTCTGTTTGTCATATTTATTCCAGTTGAATATTGGTAACACCATAAGCCTGCGGATGACCTGAGAGCGAAGCGAAACAGATCTATTCGCTCGTTGGGCTGCCGTCGAAGAGGCCAAACGTCTCGGGCACGGAAGCCACGACGTGGCAGCCATACCGCTGGTCAAAGTTGAGCGGCCTACTGCAAAGAAGTGCCTTTAACGGGCCATCAGTTAGGAAAACCGAACAGTAGGGGACTGCAGCAGCCGCATGTCCAAAATCGTGAAAGTCATTGGGTTTCAGTCGTCGTTTTTTGTCGCGCCGAATGGCAGTGTGAACTCCAGCATGAATGTCAATATACGGAAGAGCGTTACCCGTAGCATGTCGTTTAAATGCGGCTAGCACCTTAACCTTCACATTCTGATATGCCTCTAGGAGCCTGTCGGCCTTGAGGTTTTGACCGAATTCAAGTTGAATCCGCTGGTCGATCCTGACCAGCCAACAGATCAGTTTCGATACG
>MGZJ01000006.1:0-9334 GCA_001802645.1 Geobacteraceae bacterium GWC2_53_11
CGCATGGAAAGACTGTTGTGCTATTGCTCATAGGCGGTGACAAGTCAACCCAGCAGAAGGATATTGAAACGGCAAAAGCTTACTGGAAGCGTCAGAAGGAGGAATAATCATGGCAAGAAAAACCGGCGATTATCATGCAGAGCATATCGAGTGGCTTAAAGACCCGGAGAACGCTGCCGGATACCTTAATGCCGTCATTGAAGAGGAAGATAAAGACGCTTTGCTTTTAGCGCTTCGCAATATTGCCGAGGCAGAGGGTGGTATGGCTGCTGTTGCCGAAAAGGCGCATCTGAAGAGAGAAAGCCTCTACCGTATGCTGTCTCCCCGTGGCAATCCGGCTCTGTCAAACCTGTTTTCAATTCTGCATGGCATGGGATTGAAAATGACTATCCAGCCGGACAAGGCGGTACCTGTCTCATAGGGGAAGTGCCCCGAAATCAAAAGGGGGCGTTGTTGATTAATTCACCAGTTCGAAATTAAATCAACAGTGTCCCTTCAATTCGCCAAACCACATCCCTCCCAATTTCTACAAGCCGCTCCATCGCCAGATACGCAGCAGTAAATTATCTCTTGCGCATTACGTTGCTTATTTATAGTATGATTTATATGCATATTATGGAGGTGCAAGCAGATGCTTACTGTAAATCGCTCTGTTGAGCGGGTAACAATTTCCGTACCCCACGAGCTTGCCAGCGAGGCCGACACCTGTTCCGCCGAGTTGAAAGTATCCCGTTCCGAACTGTACAAGCTGGCGTTGGAGCGTTTTCTTGCCGAGCAGCGGCGGGAACGGCTGAAACTGATCGTAGCGGAGATGGCGGAGGAGTACCGCGCTGATAAGGAACTTACGGCGCTTACCGTTCTCGATAATGAGGAGTTTGCATGAGACAGGGGGAAATCTGGCTGGTCAATCTTGACCCGACGATCGGCGCAGAGATTCGTAAAACCCGCCCTTGCGTCATTCTGAATGACGACGCCATTGGCGGCCTGCCTCTCAAGGTCATGGCTCCGCTGACCGACCTGAAAACGCGCTACCGCGATGTCCCCTGGATGCTCTGCCTGGAGCCTGACAGCAGCAACGGTTTGACCAAGCCATCCGCCATCGATCTTTTCCAGGTACGGTGTCTTTCCGAGGCACGCCTGGTTCATAAGATAGGCGAAATCACCACCATGGAGCTTGCGCTGGCTCAAAAAGCGCTCAAGCTGGTTTTCGGAATGGAGTGAGCACCATGACTGACCAGAACCAGCCAACCTGCGCCCTCTGCGGGCAGGAGATCAGCGAGGAAGAACGCGACTTCTGCCTCACCAATCCTCGCTTCAACGGCCAGCTCTTCTGCTCCGAACACCAGAAACGCTTCAGCGCCTGCCCGGCTATGCGCTGGCAGCCGGGCGGGCGCGGTTCGTTCTGATAGCTGAGAATTACCACTTATGAGCATAATGCTTACGAAAGACGGTATTTTTTTATCCGGGAGCGTATAATTAGAAAGCAGGACAACAACGAAAGAGTGATTGAGCGTACGCATGGACCGGGGAAATGCCATGTTTGATGAAACTCGAAATGACGAGAGAGTCAACATCGTAACGAAATGCAGTCTGGATATTAACGGTACAAAATATGACTGCATCGTTGATAATATATCTACGTTAGGCGCCTCGATTGAAATGAATGGCTTAGATCAAATCACGTTACATGTCGGAGATGTGGGTACGCTGCATGTATTGCTGATATCCATTGTCCAGTATCTTTGCAAGATCGTCAGGATAGATTCCCATGGAGTCGGTCTTCAATTTGTTGATGATTGATTCTCGTGCCCCACATACGTATGTATTCCGCCATCCCTGATTCAGGAGTCTGACATGTTTATTTCTTGTGCGTAGCGTAATCTATTTAACCACCGCACAATACAAATTTAAATCTTTACTTTAAAAATGCATTGCACTATTTCGCACGATTGGAAGAACCATGAACATAACCAATCTCCTCATCCATCTTCACAACAACGTCGATGCCTTCTCGCTCAAACCACGCCACATCGAGCAGATTCGTAAAGCCCTGCCGGATGTCCGCATTACCGTTGCCGAGGGCAACAGCGACTTCCTGGCACAGCTCCCGGAAGCCGACTGCGCCCTAGTGTGGGTCTTCAAGCCGGAATGGTACGCACAAGCTCCGCAGCTGAAGGCGCTGTTTACCCCCGCCGCCGGGCATGACTGGGTTGCCGGTGATCCGTCCGGACGCGTGCAGACCTGTTACGGCAGCTTCCATGGCCGCATCATGCGCGAAAGCCTCCTCTCGATGATGCTCTTCTTCAACCGGCGAATCGGCAACTCGCTGACGGATCAGGTCGGCCGCAGATGGGGACGCCTTGACTACAGCAGCTGCGTGGGACTTTTTAACCAGCGGGTGGTGATCGTCGGCTATGGTGCGCTGGGGCGTTCCATGGCGGAGCTGCTGAAGGCGTTCGGGGCCGGTGTGATCGGGGTCAGGCGTTCTGTGGCGGTAAGTAAGGATGATCCGCATGTTGACCGGGTCATTACTTTCGAGAAGCTGGAAGAGGAACTTCCTGCTGCCGATCACGTGGTCTTCGTTCTGCCGGGGGAGAGCGATACCGACGCTATCTTTACGGCCCGGCATTTCAGCGCCATGAAACCGGGAGCCTGCCTGTATAACCTGGGGCGCGGCAATTGCTACCGTGAGGATGACCTGCTGCATGCCCTCAGCCACGGCCCGCTTGCGGGGGCGGGCCTGGATGTGTTTGCGAGAGAGCCGCTGGATCAGGCATCGCCGCTCTGGGAGCAGCCGAATGTGCTGATCACGCCGCATTCCAGCGCCATCAGCCAAGAGTATATCGATCTCTTCATCCGGGAGTGGCTTGAGACGCTTAAGAAGATATGACCGGCGCCTGACGCGATGACCAAACTTATAACCATACCGCTCCGTGACTTTGCCGTGCCTGCGCCGCGCTCCGGCAGCATTGAGGCACATTCGGGCTACAGCCGTTCGGCGGCTGACGGGCAGGAGATACACGTCCGGGTGCAGAAGCAGCGGGCCAGGATCGATCACCTGTATCAGGCGGAGGTGCCGGTCAGCTGCGTGTTTGAGCGGGGAGGGTACTCCTTCCGGATCGACGGGCGGATGGACGGAATCTTTCGCCATGATCCGCCCCGGATCGAGGAGATCAAAACCACTTTCAACATCCGGGAGCTGGCACAGCGGCTGGCTGACAGCCCGATGGACCATCCGTACTGCCTGCAACTGCTGACCTACGGCTACTTCCACTGGCGCGAGCACCACATTCTCCCGGCGCTCTCCTTTCATCTGGTCTCTTCCCGCAGCGGCGACTCTGATGATGTGGCAATTGCCCTCGATCTTCCCCGTTATGAACAGTGGCTCGACCTCCGCCTTGACGAACTGGTGGTCGAGGCGATAAAAGCCGAAAAGCGTGCCGCCCGTCGCCGCAAGGTGGCCTCCACCTTTCTCTTTCCTTTTGACAATCCCCGCTCCGGCCAGATCGAACTCATGCAGACCATCGAAGGGTTCATGGCAGAGAAGCACCCGATGCTCATTCAGGCACCGACCGGCCTCGGCAAAACGGTCGGTGTGCTCTATCCGGTGCTGAAGGAGGCGCTGGCCCGCGGACAGCGGGTCGTGTACGTCACGCCGAAGAACAGCCAGCACTCGGTCGCCGAGGACGCGGTGACCCGCTTCCAGGAGAGCGGGGCAAAACTCAAATCCCTCTCGATTACCGCCAAGGCTAAGATCTGTTTCAAGAACGAACCGCTCTGCAACCCGGATTACTGCGAGTACGCCCGCGACTATTACGGCAAGGTGCAGGAACAGGGCATTCTCGACCTGCTGGCCAGGAAGCGGAAGCTGAAGGCCCGCTCGTTCCGCGACCTGGGCGAGCAGTACCAGGTCTGCCCGTTCGAGCTGCAGCTGGACAGCGCCCGCGAGGTGGACATTGTCATCTGCGATTATAATTATGTTTTTGCCCCCCGTTCGGCGCTGGGGCGCATGACGGATCTGGGGGTTGACCAGGCCGGCCGGCCGAACCTGGTGATCGACGAGGCGCATAACCTTCCGGGACGGGCCATGGATTACTATTCACCGGCGCTTTCGTCCATCATTCTGGAACAGATGCGTGACGAGATCCGGCAGGCAAATGCGCGCTTTCGCTATGAGGCGGAGGAGCAGCTGGACGATTGTCTGCAGGCGGTTGCTGCCTGCCGGAAAGGAGAGGGCGACAAGCCGCAGCGGATCGCGCCGCCTATGGAGCTTTTCCGTGATCGGCATGCCCGGCTCAGCGCCTTCCTCTCCCGTTATCTCGATTCGGGCGTGGAGATACCGAACCAGGATGTGATCCTGCGCCTCTGCTACTACTGGGCTGAGTTTACCGAGATCCTGGAGTTGGCCGGTGATCCTGACCGGCAGGAGTTCTTCACCACTTTTTATCCCCATGCAACCGGCGGCACGGTCAAAATTACCTGCTGCGATGCCTCTGAAATGCTGAAGGAGTGCTATAAGGAATATGATCAAATTGTCGGATTTTCCGCGACTCTGAAGCCGTTTGACTATTACGTGCGCCTTTCCGGTCTGGAAGGCGGCAAAGTGAGAACGGCAGAGTTTGAAAGTCCGTTTCCACGCGACCAGCGCAAGCTGCTGATCATTCCCCAGATATCCACCCGCTACAGCCACCGCGAACGCAACTACGAAAAGATTGCCGATGCCGTGCAACGGATCACGGCTTTGCGCAAAGGGAACTATTTCGTCTTCCTGCCCAGCTTCGTGTTTCTTGAGCGTGTTGCCGCGCTCTTTCAACCGCCTGAAGGTTTCACCGTACTGCGGCAGGAGCGGGGTATGAAGGCATCCGGCGTTGACGCAATTGTCGAAAGCCTTCGCTCCCAAAGCGCTCCGACGATCGTCTTTGCCGTGCAGGGAGGCTCCTTCTCCGAGGGTGTGGATTATGCGGGTGAAGCGGTGATCGGAGCCTTCGTGGTCGGTCCGCCGCTCCCGACCTTCGATCTGGAACGGGAGCAGATGAGGGAGTATTATCAGCAGAAGTACCATGCAGGATTCGACTATGCCTACACCATACCCGCCATGGCCAAGGCGGTTCAGGCCGCCGGGAGGGTCATCCGCTCGGAAACGGACAAGGGGCTCATCATCCTGATGGACCGGAGGTTTCTGGAGCCGGGCTACAGCCAGGCGATGCCGGCCGACTGGTTCGAGTCGGATGTGTCCGAGATCGTCTCGGAGAGCATTCTGAGTGATGTTGCCGGGTTCTGGGCAGGATAGGACGATAACTGCACTATCTAGTAAAAAGCATTTGAAACTCGGATGAATCTCACGGATAAAAACAAAAGATAGTAAACCCGACAGGTTCAGGTTATATCCGTGTTCATTCCATGTAACCGGGGTTAACTGATTTTCAGGGTTTACTGCATGTTTCAACTTGATACAAATTAGCGGAGAAAGGAGTTTTTATGAAAAAATACATCTTGATTATGTTGGCACTCTGTTGCACGGCCTTGGCCGCCTGTTCCAACGACCAGGGGAAGCAGCAGCTTGAAACGGCGCAGTTCGAAGAGAAACAGAGCAACAAGGAACATGCCATGAAACTGTACGAAGAGGTGGTCAGTAAGTACCCCGGCACGTCAAATGCAAAGATTGCCCAAGAGCGGCTGAATGTACTGAAGGTTGGCACGCAGGGGCAGTGACTCGGTCGCCGTGCGATCCCGGACAGTAATGAACGTAAAATCGGGGCAATTATCAGCTGAATATCGATCAATTGTATGGTATTGTCTGACTCAGGCGGAGTAGGAATTGTTTTGTGGAGATAATGCAATCAGGAGATCGAGGTGACGTATGAACGTAGCGCTTCCTCTGGAACAGATGACAATCGGGGACAAGATACGCACTATGGAAGTCCTGTGGGACGATCTGTGTCAGCACGCGGATCAGTTGCAGTCTCCCGCCTGGCACGGCGATCTCCTGGCAGAGCGTGAGCGGAACATTCTTGTTGGTGAGGCGTCATATGAAGAGTGGAGCACTGCCAAGAAAAAGATCAGGGAAACACTCACGTGAAAATCCGCATCCTTGATGCAGCTTCACAGGATCTGATCGACGGCGCCCGATTCTACGAAAAACAGGAAGCCGGGTTGGGCGAATACTTTATAGACTCCCTGTTTTCCGAAATTGATTCACTGTTGATATATGCCGGGATTCATCCCGTTCTTTTCGGTACATACCACCGCATGTTGGCAAAACGATTTCCTTTTGCAATTTACTACAAGACAGCCGGTAACATGGTCTCAATCCATGCCGTGCTTGATTGTCGTCGTAACCCGGCGTGGGCCAGAAAACGCCTCACCTGATAATCGTATAGGTTGCACGTTTCTATCCCGAGGCTCTGGAAAAAGGGGTTACCCCCGTAAATCCCGAGCCTTTCGCTTTGTCTGGAGACAAAACATACCCAATTTCAATAATAGACAGGATTGGCTTCGATCAGCATATGAATGAGCAACCAGAATTTGACATAGTCCAGAAGGAACAGCTGCGACTGGCTGACGTGCTTGCCTCGGTTGAGGAGACGGCCCGGCAGAACAGGGCGAAGATTGCTCGTCACAACGCCTACACGACCGAGCTGGAGAAGGATCGCCTTGAATCCGTGAACTGGCATGAAAAGAACTCGTTGACCGAGAAGCTCATCGAGAACGACAAGTTTGACCCTGCCAGATATCTCACCTCCTTCCAGATGATTGACTCCCCGTACTTCGGGATTGTCGGGATCAACGACAGCGATAAAAAGATCGGGGCCAGGGAATATCTCATCGGCAAGCAGGGCTTTGTTTCGCACGACAACCGGGCCCTGGTCGTGGACTGGCGGAAAGCCCCGATCTCCCGTTTTTTCTATGACTTCGATCCCGGCGACGAATATTTTGAAACCATTCAGGGGAGGGAACGGGAAGGGGTGATAACCCGGCGTGATACAGTGGAAATCGCAAAAAGATCCCTGCGGCGTATGGAATGCGGCGAGGACCTGTACGAGCTGGCTGCTGGCGGATGGGTGAAGAATGCGAAAGAGTTTCATACGACCACCGACACCAAGGTGGCGAACCAGGACCACCGCATGGTGGATATCGTCTCGCTGATCTCTCCTGACCAGTTCCACATGATTACCTCGGAAGCCACCGATGGCTGTACCCTGATCACCGGCGGCGCCGTTAGCGGCAAGACGGTGGTAAGCCTCCACCGGCTGTCGTGCCTGCAGTTCAACGACCCCGATCGCTTTGCGCCTGAGCGCTGCCTGGTGCTCATGTTCAACAAGGTGCTGCGCAACTACGTCAGACAGACCTCCGCCGACCTGCTCGGCAGCACGCGGGTGGACACCTTCAGCGCCTGGGCATTGAGCGCCATTACCGCCCTGACCGGCAAGGTCATCAAGCCGGTTGTCGGTGATACACTGACGGCGCAGAAGAAATCGTCGCAGTTGTCCGGGCTGCTGGTACGCTATGTCGCGGAAGTGCAGGAGGGCGAGCCGCTTCAGGATCTGTGGCGCTTTTACGGCCAGCCGTATGTGCTGGATGCCCTGTTTGCCGCAGGAAAAGGGAGAGAAGAGTTTCTGGCCGATTTGCGGCGGCGGTATGCGACCAGAAGCCAGGCGGTTTCCTTTGCCGACCTGAGCGTGCTGCTGCGGCTCTGCCAGCTGCGCGAGAAGGATGGCCCGATCCGCGAGGCGCTTGGCTGGTACGCACATATCATTGTCGATGAAGGGCAGGATCTTTCGCTGCTGGAGCTTGAGGCGATCCTTGCGGCAACTGACAAGCGCAACAGCATCACGCTCAGCGCGGACAGCAAGCAGAAGATCCTGTCGTGGGTCGATGCAGCCGACTTCGATATTTTCCACAAGAACCTGAAAGAGGTCGGGGTGAGCAACGAGACGCTGTCCGTTTCCTACCGCTGCCCCAAAGAGATCATGGCGCTGGCTTCACGGATCAGCAGCAGGGAGAGCGAGCAGGTGGGCAGGCATTCGGGTGTCCTTGAGTACCACAGGGGAGCGGATGAGGATAACGCCCTTGTTCTGCTGCGCCGTCTGGTGGAGAAGCTGGTGGGCGAGGATCCGCATAGCCTGACTGCGGTCATCTGCAAGAAAAAGACGGACGAGAGGATGCTCCACAAGGCGCTGACCGGCATACAGGGGCTGCACCAGCAGGGCGAGCTTACCTTTGAGCCCGGTGTTCTGGTCACCATTGCCCATCAGGTCAAGGGGGTGGAGTTTGCCAACGTCATCCTGTACGACCCGAATGCGAAGGATTTCAGGAAGTCCGCCCTTGACCGGAATCTGCTCTATGTATGCGTGACCCGTGCCTGCAGGCGTCTGGACATCGTTTACTGGCGGGAGCTGGCCGAAGGGCTGGCGTAAGGCAAGGATCTATTGATTGCCTAACAGGAAGTTTTACGAAACTTCAGGTGATCTTCGTGCAGACAGTAGGTGCTTGTGGTGCCGGCAGGAAGACCGTATTTGCACAGATTGTTATTTCTTGTGCATCGTGACAATTCTTCAGTAATCCGTTCCGCAACACAATAACTGGTGTCCGGTTCTATCTTCAGTAGTTCACTGTCGCACTTCTGCATATTCATACCTCCAATAATTGAAACAAATTAATCGAAACAATTGATTGGATTATATCAATTGAGATGCAAAAGTAAATATTGTTAATAAAAAAAACTGGTACACGGAAGCAGGCATGGCATCTCTGGAGTGCGGTCTGTTTTGGCTGAGATGCTGATGCAAGCCTTAATAAAGCGGCTTTATGCTTATCATTGATATCGAAGTGTAACCAATGCTACTAAGATAGTATAAAAATATTGCATTAATATATTCTTAATGGTAGATAGGTTGATATTAGACGGTTACAATGATACCGGGGTGCAGAGATGATCGTGCAACTGACAAAGGGAATAAGTAAACTGGACGAGCTGGCATATACATTTGCCAGCAAACAAAGGATCAAGCTGGAAGACATTGTCTTTGACGGCGGGGTCATTCTCCTTGATCGCGACCTCCACACGGTTGAACTCCGCTGCAGCGGCACAAAAAAGGTTGTGCAGCTTACTACGGAAGAGATCCGCAACTGTTCAATCGGGGCTCAGCATAAGATAGTCATGGCACTCATGCATTTTGTGCCGCACCCTGCCTCCACAGGTTATTCTGTCCGGCAAGGTTAATCCTTGAAGTACGCGGCTGCCGGCCTGAGCGCAAAGAGAAGCACGCATACGACGATCACCCAGGCATTCTTTGTGACATACTCATGGAAGTACGCCCCGACCACCATTCCC
>MGZJ01000006.1:9363-14073 GCA_001802645.1 Geobacteraceae bacterium GWC2_53_11
AATATCCCGCCAGTTCCAGATTTTTGTTCTGAGTAAATTCATACTAATCACCCCGGTATCATTATAACATTTAGCTTCCAATTTCCGGTCTTCTTGAGTAATCATGAGGCCAATTTTTCTTTATGATGGAGGGCTTATGATCGAACTGCTGCGAAAACGGCGCAGTATCCGTAAATTTACCGCTGACAAAATCACTCCGGAGACCAGGCAGATCCTGATAGAAGCTGCTCTCCGCTCGCCTTCTTCACGGGGCGGCAATCCATGGGAGTTCATCCTGGTGGATGATCCCGAACTGCTCGGTCAGCTTGCCCAGGCCAAACAGCATGGCTCCCAGTTCCTGAAAGGTGCTCCCCTGGCGATCGTGGTATGCGCAGACAGCACCAAATCCGATGTGTGGGTTGAGGATTGCTCCATCGCCGCGATCATCATCCAGCTCACGGCGCAGTCGTTGGGACTTGGCAGCTGCTGGGCACAGATACGCAACCGTCAGCATGATACGGATATCACGGCGGAAAGCTATATCCGGAAGCTGCTTGATCTTCCTGAACAGTTGAAAGTTGAGTGCGTAGTGGGGATAGGTTATCCGGACGAGAAGAAGCTGCCGGTTCCTGAAGACAAACTGCAAAATGACAAGGTGAAAAGCAACCGGTGGGGATGAGGAGCAACGGTAATCAAATTAAGACAGGGGAATAAAACATGGCAATGAATGTTGAAATAAAGGGCAACAAACTCTGTGTAGCGCGAAAACTGTTTTTGTAAGATTGGATAACGTATTTTTGTAAAGATCGTCATCCCTGAAATGCCACTTCAGAGGCATTTAAATGTCATTTACATCTTCCTGAACAAACCACCAGCAAGCTTATCAAAATCAAATTTTTGCTTATCCCATATCTTGTTTCCGGCCTTCTTTGGATTCTCCTTGTAGAAAGCGTTCCGATCTTTGAAGTGCCGAGCTATGGCCTCTTGCATATCATGAGGTGTTGCATAATCACTGTTACAAATAATGGCCTTTTTCATCCCACCGAAGACAGCCTCAATAACATTGAGAAATTGAGCATTTGACGGCAATGGAACCACTTCAATATGCGGCCCTTCAGCTGTTGTATTATGGGTGTGGATCCAATCGGTGACAACCTTTGAATTATGAACGGATATAGCATCCCACGTAAAGAAAATGGCTGAACAGTCCGCATAATTCAAAACTAATTTCTCTAATAATTTGACCATAGAAATAGCGCTTTTGTCTGGAGTAAATAGCCATGTAAGCTGATTTGTCACAGCTTCCAGGGCAGCAATAAATTGTATATGACCCCGGCTCTTTTGGTACTCCGGCAGCGTTTCAATCTGATCCTTTGACATCAATTTGGTACCGCCATATTTTTTAACACGGTATGGGCCCACCTCATCAATGAAAAAAAATCGCTCTCCCTCTTTTAAACCCTGAAGCGTATCGAGCAACAACTCAACCTTTCTCCTGTACTCAGGATCAGGGCTTGTCAAAACCCTCCGGGCCCGCCGCCAACTATAATCAGTATTATGAATAACACCTTGAATTTTACCAATCGATATAGGGCTTCCGTACTCTTTTTGGTAGGCTTCGGCTATTGAACCGTATGTCCAGGATGTCCTGTTTATTCCATAGAGAGAAGGCATTTTATGGACAATATCAATGACCCTCGTTTGCCGTTCAACCTTTTCTTTTTCCTTGGCGGGTGCGTGGACATGAATTTTTATGGACTCCAAGCGGTCTTTATTGAAATTATGCAACCAGTGGTAAATGGTGCGCTCAGCGACATGTGTCATCTCCATAGTTTCCAGAAGTGAACGCCCCTCATTTGCCATCAGGATCACCGTTGCCTTTTTACTGTGGTTCTTATGTATCCCCGATTTATAATGCCCAAGGACGCGAAGTTCTTCATCTGTCAGAGCCCTGCTCAATGACAGCCGACCATTACACCTGTATCCAGTAAAATAATGCTTTAACAACAGCAACGATGCGGCTTTTACCCTTGGATTAATCAGCTTGCAGTGCTCTATAATTTTTTGAATTATCTTCAGACAGCGTAGAGGATCGCTGATATCTATGGCAATTGTTGCCATTAATTTGTCTCGATCACGGTGATACAGGTGTTTTGATCTTTTTCCGTACTTTGGAAGAAGGCCCTTAATACCACGTTCTCTGTATATGACTATCCACCTATAAAAGGAGCGTTCCGGGATGCCACGAAGTTTGCAGTAGGCCGTGACCGCCTTGGTTCTTGATAGGTTGGCACCATGCAGTTCTTGTTGCGACGGCAGAAAAGAGTTTTCAAAATCCATCAACTGGAAGAAACGCTTAATAGCCGGGATTCTGTTGTAATTCGGCTCATTCTTTATCAACTCCAGTTGGGAAGCATATTTTACCATCATAGTTGGCATAAGGGCCTCCAGCTGAGAACATTTCACCATCTATTCTGGAAGATACTCCAACAAAGTCAAGGCCACTGAGAATGTTCCCGGTGGCCTTGGCTTGTTCAATTATGGGGGGTGATGATGGTTCCGTAACTAGGCAGAGAGACCCATCTTGATTTATTCAATTAAACCAGGTGGGCCAAGTCTGAGAGTGGTTGTCGATCCGCTCTGTTTGTCGAAATTCAACGTACGCCCGTAAACAAGGTAAGTACCTGTTATTTTGTTAATTTCATCTTTTACAGTAGCAAGTTTGTTGACCGTATAATTTTTACCGTTTTGTGAGTGGTTTGGTACCGTATACTCAAGAGGAAAACGCCATGATTCACGTGATTCTGCGGTCCATGCGTTCAACATAGAGATTGATATTTCATGCCCGGTCAATTCCGACATCCGAGCACACACCTCATACCGGCTTTTGGTTGTTTCCTTCAGGGCAGCCGAAAGCAGGTGCCTGATTTCCTTGCCGGTGTCTAAACTGGCCGGTATGGGTTCTACCGGTTTCGGAATCTCAAAAAGTTCATCAAGTGTCAACTGGCGCAGGTCATGAGTTAGCTTTTTCATGTCTAAACCGCCTTTTTTGTTAGACGTTGTCGCCTAATATTATTTGTGCTATCTTTCCGAGGGTAACGGTATGAATGTTTTATTGGCATGCCGTCGCTGCCATATCGTTCCGGCCAAATCTCTTCAGGTTTAAGGTCAATCGAGGCAGCTATAATCCGTTCCCACTTTGGATAGTTGTGAGCTAGAGCGGCAATAGCAGGGTTTCTTGTCTCTGCACCATTTTCCTTGGCAAGTCTGCTCATGCTGTAGCCTCTGAGCCTCAATTGATACTTGATCCATTCCCGCCTCGCTGCGGGTTCTTTTGGCATGTCATTTAGTTTCATAATTTTATACATGATACAAATTTTAGCATTTTGCAAGCATAAATTTATGCGTGATCGAATTTTATTATATTATTTGTGCTGTGCATGTGAGCATATTTTATAACCTTTTGTTTTCGTTATTATATTATTTGTGCGTGATCGAGCTGCCACTAACGTGATTTTTGCGCGATCAAAACTTATTTTCCATCACGCAAATTTGAGGTTGAAAATGAATCTGGGTGAACGATTAAAAACGGCACGTGAATCGCTTGGACTCTCTCAAAAGGCGATTGCTGAATCAATTGATACAAATCCGCAAACATGGCGGATCTACGAAGCGGGAAAGAGTGTGCCCGGCGGAAATGTTCTTGAAGCCCTAGCTCGTATGGGCTTCAATGTGAATTGGCTTTTAACTGGTGAAGGGCCAATGAGGTTAAGTGAAGGGGAGAAGAAACGCTTACTCTTTGAGGAGGCGCATGACATATTACGAGATAAAATAAAGGGGTCATTAGCTCATGGAGGCTGGCGAGCAAGCACCTTAGCATTAACAATGGATCAAATCCGGGCATATGTTTTTCATAAAGAATATATGCCTACAGCAGAAGAGTTGATTGAGCTTTGCAGGCTCAATCACATGGATGATTATTGCCAACATAGAAACATTGATTTCGAAGACTTCATTAACACTATAACAAACCAGGAGTTTGGTAGGCCATTAGATAGCAGAAAGCCTGCGCAAGACCTTGATGACGTTCTTCTTGCCTTAGTGTATGAAGTAATTGAAGAAATAGATAACAACCGGATTTTGTCTTTTCAACAAAAAGCAGAGCTATTTTCTCTAGTCTATCAAATGAATAGAGGCTCGAAGTACACAAAGGAGCGGCTTAAACGCTTCATTGAAGCGGTTTGTATCTTCTTAGAGCAGGGCGTGGATTTTAACAAGTTATCAGATCAGAAACTAAGCAACATCATCATTGAAATTGCCCAGCATGTTGTAAGAGGCGGTGATGACGAAAAGAAATAGTGCGTGCAATAGTTGCATTTTGTGCAAATAAATTAAAGAAAGCGCACGCACTTTTAGGCAACGGGCACGACTCTCAAAGCGTTGAGGATAATGGTACTAAACCGCTTCAAAAACGCTTACAAAAATACGTTTCTCGTTTTGTTGATTTTGTCCAGATTACGGTAAAATGAGCAGTCCTCTTACAAAAATAGGTTTCTCGGATGGTCGAGTAAAGCTGCATCATTCCCACCCGATAACCTACCGTTTTTACGAAAGCAATCCCACAAAATACCATTAAATCCCGTATCGATTTGGTACATATGCCCTTTTATAACTTCTGATTTCTCCTCACAAACTCTGCATCGAAATCGATCTGGAAAAACCGACCCCGTC
>MGZJ01000007.1 GCA_001802645.1 Geobacteraceae bacterium GWC2_53_11
GCGGACCCGCATGCCGGGTGGTGTGGGGGCTGGGGGAGAAAAACCCCCGGCTACCCGATTTAGTTTTCCGGGGAAGCGCTCACAACCCGGTTCTTGCCGGCGTGCTTGGCGGCATACAGCGCCTTGTCCGCCTGCAGCATCAGCTCCTTGATGGTGGCAACGTCGTCGGGGCAGACCGCAAAACCGATGCTGACGGTTGTGGTCAACACGATGCCGCCCGCAAGTGTCACCGGACTGTTTTCCACCTGGGCCCGGATTCGTTCCCCCACATGTGCCGCGCCGTTCCGGTCGGTCGAAGGAAGCAGTACCGTGAACTCTTCACCGCCGTAGCGGAAGGCGAGATCTGTGGAGGCGACCGCCTCGGCGATGCAGCCGGCCACGTGCTTCAGCACATCGTCGCCGGTGACATGTCCGTAGGTGTCGTTAACCCGCTTGAAATTATCGATGTCTATCACCAGCAGGGCAAAGCGTTCTCCGTAGCGGTCAAACGATTCCATCTGCCGGTCCAGGCTGGTTCTGAAATGCCGTACCGTGAAGAGCCCGGTCAGTTCGTCGGTAATGGCAATGCTGTAGAGCCGGGCGTTTTCGAAGGCAATGGCAAAATGGTTGCAGACCGCTTCCACCAGCGCCACGGGGTTTTCGGCAAAGGGGGCCGTGCGGTTGCGGGCCACAATCAGACAGAGGCGGTGCTCTCCCTTTTCAATGGGAAGGTAGATTTCCGTCCGGTCGGCCGATACACCGGCGTCAGGTATGCCGCCGTTCTGCCACCGCTCGATGATTTCTGCCAGAGGCTCGTCCGTGTTCCGCTTTTTTCGCGTAACCTTTTCACCATTCTGCAGCCGTGTTGTGATCCGGAAACCCTCGCCTTTCGGTAGGATGATTTCGATCTCCTCGGCGGAGAGCACCTCGTGGGAGATGTCCAGAACGATATGGGTCAGTTCGGCGATATCGATGGTCTTGCTGATGTTGTTGATGATGGAGTAGACCAGCGAGAGTTCCTGCTTCTTGAGGATGATCTGGTCGATATACCGGTTGATCAGACGCGACAGGAGCGGAATCATGAGCAGCAGGCCGAAGAAACCGGAAACCAGGATGATGAGTTCGATCTTGCGGATCAGGTTGTTGGTCGATTCAAGGGGGTGGTCGATGATGATCTTGCCGTTGATCCTGATGTCACGCGGGTGGCAGCCGTAACAGGCCGGTTCGTTGCGGATGACGTTCACGCTGCGCGAGAAGCTTCCCCCCTGCGGGGTGACCGAACTGAGGACGCTATTGCGGAGCGCATCGCCGCTGATGACCAGCGACGTCGTTGCCGGGGCCGCAACGGTGGAACCGTGGCATCCAAGGCACGACGCATCGGATTTCCGGTCCGGTTGTTTACCGATGTCCCTCTTGTTGGAGGCGTACATGACCCGGCCGTCCCGGTTGAGGATATAGATCCTGCCGATATTGGTGTCGGCGCCGATATCGTCCAGGGTTTTCTGGATCTGGTCCGGCGCGTTTGCCAGCATCTGGGTGCGCAGGCTTGAGGTTATGGCGTTGCCGATGTGCCTGCTGTTGCCGCTGCTTTCCTTTATCAATTGATCCCGTAGCAGCATGATGGTAATGATCATGGCGCCGCACATGCTGAGGGCCAGCACGATGACAATCCGGGCGATAATCTTGCGTTTGTAGCGGTAGAGCCAGTCGTCGTTCACAAAAGCCCCTTTGGCAGAATTCCTGAACTCTGCGGTATGAATGGGTAGACAATGCCACAGTCTTTGTTACTGTTGAAGCAAATTGTACCACAGCTTTTCATGAGCCCAAGTCACTAGTCAGATTCAATAAAATGGGTTAGTATGCAATTTCATCAAGGAGGTATCCCATTAAAGAAATTTACGGCAATCTTGCAGGTTTGAAATCGAGCCAGATCCAGTCTCTGGAGCGTCTGTACCGGAGGCGCATTCCGGTCGCCGAGTTCTGCTCCCATGATCTGGCCACGCGTCTTGTTGAACTATCGGCTGAGCTCCGCCGTCAGATTGCCATCCTCGTCAACCGTGCCGGTAATGTGGAATACGTCATTGTCGGCGACGAAAAAGGGGTCGTGATCCCCGAGCTGCGCGACTACCCGCTTGGCAAGCGGCTCATGCGCGGCCTCCGCCTGATCCACACCCATTTAAAGCACGAACCGCTGTCCGAAGACGACCTGACCGACCTTTCTCTGCTGCGGCTCGACCTGATGGCCGCGCTGCTCTCCACTCCCGGCAAAAACCAGATTTCCGCCCAGCTGGCGTGGCTGTCTCCCGACCAGCGGGGCACCGGTACGATTCTTGAGACGATCATGCCGCTGGAGCGGATTGATCTCGACTGCGTCCATTTCATCCCGGAGCTGGAAGCTGATCTGGAAAAAGCGGCCAAGTCGGCCGTGCGCGCCAAGGATGTGTTGGAACGGGCGATCATGATCTCGGTCACCACCTCCGGCACCCGGCAGGAAGCGGAAGACTCCATGGCCGAGCTGCGCGAGCTGGCCCGTACCGCCCAGGTGGAGGCATTGGATGAATTCATCCAGCGCCCGAAAAAGCTCAATCCCCGCTTTCTGATGGGAGAGGGGATGCTGCGCGACGTGGTCATCCGAGCAATGCAGCGGGGCGCCAGCATGCTGATCTTCGACCAGGAGCTGACCCCGGCCCAGATGCGCAGCGTTTCCGCCATGACCGAGCTGAAGGTCATCGACCGGAGCCAGCTCATCCTCGACATCTTTGCCCGGCGGGCGAAAACCCTGGATGGCAAGGTGCAGGTGGAGCTAGCCCAGCTCAAATACCTGCTGCCGCGCCTGACCGGCCGCGGTGTGCAGATGTCCCGCCTCATGGGGGGTATCGGCGGACGCGGTCCGGGTGAAACAAAGCTGGAGACCGACCGCCGCCGCATCCGCGACCGGATCGCCAGCCTGGAGCGGGAGCTCAAGGAGTTGTCCCAAGGGCGCGACCAGCGCCGCAAGCAGCGAGTCAAGGCCGGGGTGCCGATCATTTCCATCGTCGGCTACACCAATGCCGGCAAATCGACCCTGCTGAACGCCCTGACCCGGAGCGATGTCTTTACCGAAGACCTGCTCTTCGCCACCCTCGACACCTCCAGCCGTCGTCTCCGTTTCCCGCGTGAGCGGGAGGTGATCATCACCGACACGGTCGGCTTTATCCGTTCCTTACCCAAGTCTTTGCTGGGTGCCTTCAAGGCGACCCTTGAAGAGATGCGCGACGCCGACCTGCTGTTGCACGTGGTGGACGCTTCCCATCCTCGCTTTGAGGATCAGATCACCCAGGTGCGGGCTATTCTGGCGGAGCTGGAGCTGGGGGACAAGCAGGAGCTGCTGGTGTTCAACAAGGCGGATCTGCTGGATGGGATGAGGAAGAAGGACACGGTTGGGTTCCTCAAGGTGCGCCAGTCAGCCCGGACGCAGTTCAGTGTCACGGTGTCGGCCCGGGATCGCAAGAGTTTGAAACCGTTGATGGATGAGTTGCAGCGGCGGTTCTGGCCGGATGATGAGAGTGTGGGGGAGGATATTACTCAGGTTGGTTAGGGCTGCTGGTTCAGAATAATGTTGATAATTTAAGCGCCCCGTTTCCTTTGTGGATGCGGGGCGCTTCGTTGAAACGGCGTGGGGGCGAACCAGCGCGTCAGCGCCTGTGTGCCCCCACCTTGTTAGACCTTGTTTGTTTTCTTTGTAATTATGGCTTCTCTTGCTAATGCCCCTAATACAAAGATCTCTACTGTCCTGATCGCTATAGCGGAATAATCTGGGCCGTTTATGATTCCGTAATCTCCATAAATATCAGGAATAATTCCAAGAATTCCAAAGAAATATATAACGGCAACCGCATTTTTGTATTTGGATTGATAAGCTCTTGGAGATGAAAATGTACCTGCAATAAAAGCAACGGCTGTCAAAAATGCGTACCCATGCTTAATGTTGCTTAAACTCCCGACAAACCATACCCAGCCTAAGACATTGGTCATTGCAAAAATGCCTGAGGCTGTTCTGAGAATGTTTATTGTAAAATTGTTCATATATTTTTTGGTCTAACTTATTATTGATCAGATCGGGTCATCCTCCGTTTTGGGATGTTGGCCGATGAGGTTTTACGGGGCAGCACTTGGCACGACGAGGGTTGTCCCTCTCTTGTGTTTCCGTTTAATTCTAGGGGAGCGTTCTAATCAGTTCACATTTTATTGAGTTCAGCAAGAAAAGCTCTGTACCGCTTCTGGCATTCCGCATGTTTTGCCTGCTCGCTTGCTGGAGTAAAACCTGGACACTCCTGCCGTAACTCCTTCATGAATGCCCGCTTTGCCTCGGACCTGTTGCCATACTGTTTCAAAATTTCCATGGCTTTTTCAGTTTCCTCATCAGAGTTTGCTCTTCCTTCTTCCGCTCTCTCCGCTACCCTTTTTTGGAAAAGCTCTGAATCTTTGTTTGCCGCACAACCTGTAATGCATACCATCAGGCAGGTACACAACGCCAACACGAGTTTTTTCATAGTATTGCTCCAAATGGATTATTTGGCTTCTTACATATTTAACGTTTCCTAACTCATATTTGTCAGTAAATCAATAGTAATTACAAATACTTAAAAGTCGTAAAAACTGTAACATTTTGTTACAGTACGTAGTTTTATTGATAGATATCAGTAGGTTACAAACTGTAACATTTTGGTACAGTAGACGTAACGTGCCGGTATTACACGAATTGTACTTTTTGCCGGAAACGGAAATTTTTTTACAAAACGGGTGAAAAGTTGGGGGGAGAGGGTAAATTCTGTAACGGAAAGGCGGTCTCACGCGACGGCGCAACGACGCAACGAAAGTCTTTAACCTTTTAAAAGCATTTGGAACTCGGATACATGGGATAAACACGGATAATTGAAAGCAATCTGGAAAAACAGTTGCACGCGGAGGCGCGGAAAACGCGGAGTAAAACCGGGTAATTACATCAAAACAGTTATCACCGATTGGTGTAAGCATCATTGACGAAACGTATTTGAATTTCTCCGCGAACTCCGCGTCTCCGCGTGACTAACTGCCGTTTTACATGAATTTCAGGTTTTATCCGTGTGTCTCCCATGCATCCGTGGTTAACGCCGTTTATGATTCCGTTTGTTTGGTTTAGCGTTGCGTCGTTGCGTGAAACAAGATTTGTTTGTCTGTCATGCTGGTTGGAAGGCTTGCAGGAATTCGTTCTTCGGTTATTATTGGTGTCACGGAACTGTGAATCAGGAGTTGTAGAAAGAAACGTACATTGATATAACCACGGCGGTTTACTTTACTGCCCGGAAGGAATAGTGCGATGGAACGAGCGCGGTTTATTGATCACATGGGGAAAAAGATATTTGTACTGGACTTTACGAACTGCCAGTCGCCGGAGATGCCTGCTTTTATTGACGAGTGCGCCCGGCAGGTCCGGTCTCAAGCGAAAAAGTCGGTCTATACCATTACCATCGGCACCGGCGCCAAATTCGATTTCGACGTTGTGGACAAGCTCAAGCTGCTGACCAGGGATAACGAACCTTATGTCATAAAATCAGCGGTGGTCGGCACGACCGGAATGCAGCAGGTGCTGCTGATGATTGTCTCCAATTTCAGCAAGCGCAAGTTTGAACTGTTCGATACTGTGGAGAAGGCCAAGGCATTCATTGCGTCCGACCATGGCTGACGGCGCGCAAGTTCATAATTTATAACGCGAAGTCTACGAGAAACGGATGGGCAAGGGCGGCCTGTTCGACCACTGTTTCCGCCGCTTCCCGCCCTGCAACAGCCGCCTCCGCCAAACCCCTCTCCCGCACCAGATACACCAGAACCGGCATGTTCCCGTACAGTGAAAAACCGAACTGCTGCTTCATCAGGGTGAGCGCCCGCGCCTCCATCTCCCCGCCGGTCTCCCGGGTCGAGGCGACATAATGGAGCGGAAAGTCCGTTACGGAACGATCCAGCGATAGGGCATAATCCTGCTTTTGCTGGCTGGTGAGATCGGCAAAATCAACCCCGCAGAAATAACTCTCCTTTGTTGACAACAGAGCCCGGCACGACAGCGGCCGCTGCGCATACACACCACAGGCGCCATCCGCCTCTAATAACGGGCACCATCCCATGTCGCGACGCTGCATACGCAGATATTCCTTCAGGTCGGTCATCGGGGCCGTCAACTCTCCCAATTGCACGGCATACTCTTCTACCCTTTTCGCCTGGGCGTCATTGAGCGTTGGTGCCAGCGCCACGGCCTCCGTCAGGGTGCAGTTGACGGTAAGGCTGCAGCATTCCCGGCACCCCCTGCCGCAGAAGATGCTGCCGCCATGGGAGCGGTAGTCCGCAACCCAGGCGGCGGACATCATGTCGAGACACTCCCGTTTGACGTTAAGTTCCTCCAGCAGTTTTTTCCATGGTTCGGGTGTGGTCATTAGATATCTCCTGCATTTGGCTCTTTACAGCGGGAAAAACTGTTCTCAGCCTCGTGATTACCCGTGATTTCTTCAAGATTTAAAGCTTTTGAATCTAAAATCATGAGTAATCGTGAAGTAATCTTGAGGCTAAGAAAGATTGAGGGTAATCACCCGCACAAAGAGCCGTTCCCCCATGCGTAGCAGACGGAAAAACAGCTCGGCAACCGGGCGGTGCTGGAACGAAGCGTAGGGATTGCGAATGTAGCAGGGACGGGCACCGGCGAGCAGCGCGGCAAGGCAGCCGGTCAACAGGCGGTCATCCACCATCAGGATTGATGACACGGGGACTCCGGCCAGTTCAGCCGTTTTATCCAGGCCGTCGGGATACGGTTTTTTGCGGACGCCTGATATAAAGCGCAGGTCCGGAAACTGCTCGGCGAACCAGCTCTTGCGCCCTTCGGTCGGCTTGTTGGAGAGGATGAAGACCTTGTCGCCGCCGAAGACCGCTTCGCAGCGTTTCATCCACGCGACCGCCTCGGGGAGCGGAGCGGGGAAGCCGTGTCCGGCCAGAACACCGTCAAAATCCAACGCCAGCGCCTGTATTCCCGATGAGCGGAGCACCTCAGGATCAAGCGTTAGGATGGTTGTTTCCGGGGGAGTGGTGTCAAACAGTCGCCGCAGTGCGATGCGGTGGCGAAAGCCGAGTGAAAATCCGGCCAGGATGCGGGTAAAGGTGCCCACCATCAAACCTTTGCGTTGTCTCTCTGGGCCAGCGAGACAAGGTAGTAGACAACCCCCAGGATCAGTAACGTTCCGGCCAGAAACGCCTGGGTGGTGAGATCGTCCTTGCGCAGGGTCGAGATGAGGATCTCGCGGATCATGGCGACGATGATGACGCCAATGAACACCAGGATGTTGAATTTGCCTCCCTTGAGGTTCTTGATCTCGTTATCCAACAGCTCGATCATCATCCAGAGGATCAGCAGCGAACCGAGCGCCGAAAGAATCCCCTTCTCCATATCCCCCCGGAAAATGTGCAGGATGTCCCAGACAAAGAGGATGACGACGGAGATGGAGACTCCGGCCAGCGCCAGCACCAGCGCCAGGTTCAGGCCGTAAGTGAAGCGCTCAGTCGCTTTGATCAGGAACGATTCGATCTTGCGCGACACGAAGACCTTTTTCATCTCTTCTTCACGGTACGAGGTGCTCATGACGTCGAGATTCATGTCGAGGATTTTTTCCACCGCTTCACGCAGCATGCGTCGCTGCTCGCGGTCGGAATAGTTGACGTCGATCAGCCCCAGCAGGAAGTGGCGGATCTGGTTCATGGCGGCGTTGACGAAATGGACGCTGAGGCCGACCTTGACGTGGGCGTGGCCGATGCGGTTCAGGTGGTTCATGTAATGGTTGTCGTAAATGCCGGTAAAGAGCGACATGAACCAGTTGCTGTGCATCTCCCGCAGGCGCTGGCGGTTGCTGTTGTTCAGGATCGCCGCCGTTTCCGGCAGGCTGTAGAGGTAGTCGTAGAACTCCAGCGAAAAGCGTTCGCGGTGCTCTTCCGCCAGTGGCTGCAGCGATTGGAGCAGTTCGGCGTCCTGATCGGTAAAACGGTAATGGTCGCGTAAGTCCTGCATTGTAAACATGCTTATCTCCCGTACTTGTAGGCTGCGGCGCAGGTGCCCTCACTGGAGACCATGCAGGCGCCGACCGGCTGTTCCGGAGTGCAGACCGTGGCAAAGAGCGGACAGTCGAAGGGCACCATCTTTCCCTTCAGCACTTCGCCGCAGCGGCAGGCCGGGTTTTCGAGCGCTTCCGGGATGTCCAGCGTCAGCGCCTG
>MGZJ01000008.1 GCA_001802645.1 Geobacteraceae bacterium GWC2_53_11
TGCTGTCTCAAAAGGGACTCGCTTTCTATCACATCACTTTTAATCCTGTCAAAAGAAAAATGCACATAATCGAAAATAAATTCGAATCAGTGGACAGCACAGGATATGCAGGGGTCATAACAGCGGACCAGTATTTCAGCCGCACCCCTGATCTGGTGGTAATCTGCGCCATCCATGGCGGCAATCAATTCCTTTAGCGAGTTAGCCATGGCACCCTGGTTGATGGCCGTTGGTGTTATGATGTTGGCTGCCGTACAAATGCCCCGGCTGTCAAAACAATAATTATGAAGAAGAGTCCCCCGCGGTGCCTCAACAATCGATGTCCCCTCCCCCTTCGATATGACAACTGTGACAGGCTGTTCTTTCCCCTGTCCATCAGCAAGCAACTGTTCGATCAGAAGCTGTGCCCTTTCAACAGCCATCTTCAGTTCAACTATCCTGGCTTTCAAAGATGATCTGATTGAATGATCCGGGAAACAGTGCACATACTTTTGCGGCATCGACACCATGAGGCGGGCCAATGGCCCCACCATAAACGACGTATTTTCGCTAAAGTGGCTAACCTTGGCGTTAGTATTCGATTCAATCTCCTCATTCAGCCACACAGCAGCTTGACTGGCGGCGATATTCAGTCCCGTTGATGTGAGTAGACCATCTCCGAAGAGAGACGGACCACCGCTAGCAGCACAGACCGGAGCAATTGCCAAGTGCGGAAGAAGATCCCTCAGACTGCATATATATGCAATACTGGCAGCCACATCATCACAAATCTCTGAAAGTTGCCCACTCAAACGTTGCAGTTGATCCGCACCCGGCATCTTCCCCATCCCACCAACCAGCAGATTAAACGGATGGATGGCACGGCCACCGACGGCTTCCTGAATCAGGTTGCCCAGTTTCTTGATCCTGAGCCCCATCTGCAGTTTCTCCGGCGCATGCACCGCCAGCCCCTGAAAACCATTCACACCCAAATAATCAGGCAGAGCAAGACAGAATATATGCAGGGCATGGCTCTCTATCTGCCCCCCCTGAACCGCCAGTTCCCGCAGCAGAGCGATCCGCCGCGATATGGAAACGTTGAGCGCCTGCTCGACAGCCTGAAGCGCGGCCACCTTGTGTACGGTCGAGCAGATCGCACAGATACGACAGGCGATATCCGGTATCTCATCAAAACGCCTGCCGACCAGAAGCGCTTCAAACAGGCGGGGTGACTCGTGCAGATTCAAACGGACATCCACCACCCGCCCGCCATCTTTGACCAGCTCGACTGATCCGTGTCCCTCAACCCTGGTCAGCATATCGATTTTCTTTATGTTGTTCATAGCTTCCACTCCGGGTAGAAGCGGCATAACCGTTCCAGTACGGTAATCCGGTCAAAACCTTTTTGAGCATAAAGTTCCATCGCTTCAGCAAGATTGGCCTCCGGCACCGGTCCTCGGCACCCCTCACACGGGACCGCCATACTTGGGCAACGGGCTTTGCATCCACCTGAAGTCAGCAGCCCAAGACAGAGTTTATCCCCTTCCGTCAACAAACAGAGGTTTTCCCGCATCCGGCATTCGGTACAAACCGGATAGTCGATCTCAGCCGGCAGCGTCCCACGCGCCAGGTCGGCCAACAGGCCGAGCAATTCATTCTTTTCCGGCGGGCACCCGTTGATCACAGCATCAACCCGCACCACGCTCCGAAGCGGCTGCGGCTCAGCTGTCTCACAAGCAATCCGACTCTGACCATACACCTGTTGCCGCAGTACCTCGCGATCCTCGCCATTGCGGAGAGCAGCCACCCCGCCCCAGACCGCACAGGTTCCCAAAGCGATCAGATACTGGCTCCGTTTGCGCAATTCAAGAAGAAGCTCCCTTTCATGCGGTGTGGAGACACACCCCTCTACTAGCGCCGCATCGTACTCCCCCTCCAGCAGAGCCGGTGAGCAGGCCATGGGGAATAAATGGAACTCGAACAGATCCAGCAACCCCGGCAACTCCTCCTCACAATTCAGCAAGGACAACTGACAGCCGGAGCAGGCAGTCAACCCGATTATGGCGAGCCGTAGCTTCTTCATACAAGAGCCCCTTCAACGCCAGCCAGTTCCGCACCGCTGAACACCGGACCATCGACACAGCACAAGAGAGTTCCCACCGCGCAATGTCCACACCGGCCGATGCCGCATTTCATGCGCCGCTCCAGGGAAAGATATATCCGCTTGTCCGACAACCCCAGTTGCCGCAGCCCGGTCAGCAAATACGGGTACACCACCGGTGGACCGCAGATGGCCGCACAGGTCCTTTCCGGATCTACGACAAGATGTTCCAGCAAAGCCGGCAGCAACGCCACGCGACAGCCAGGCGGCCCATCAAGACACTTTTCACGGTGATCAACCGTAAGTTGAAGTTCTATTTCTCCACACGACTGCAGCTCCATCAGTTCATTGGCAAAGAGCAGGGCCCTGATTTCACGGGCACCGTACAGGACCAAGAGACGTCCCCACGCTTTGCGCTGTTTCAGAAGCGCCAACAACAGGGAGCGGAGCGGCGCCATCCCCAAACCTCCGGCAATCAGCAACAAGTCCTGCCCGGCATACCTGGACAATGGAAAGCCTCTGCCAAAAGGTCCGCGCACCGCAACGGCTGCTCCCGTGACTACGCTTTTCAGCGCCGTGGTAACATGCCCGACATGCCGGATACAGAGTTCAATTGAGCCATCTGACGAAGGAAGGCCGCAATACGAAATAGGAATTTCCCCGACACCCGGAATGGATAATTCCAGGAACTGTCCCGGCAGAAATGACGCGGCAACAGGGTGACTCACTTCCGTACGAAGCGTAACCATCGACGTATCAGGCGTCATCGGGCAAATTGTCACGACCGTTGCCTGTACCGGCAGATTACTGTTCATGATGCGCCCCCTCCAGCCGCTCCGCCAACGGACGGAGGTCAAGACCGGCCGGACAGGCAACCCTGCACCGGCCGCAGCCGACACAGGCCGGAAATCCCCGCAACGGGCCGAACCCGCGATATTTATGACGATAGCGGTAGCGAAAACGCTCGGCACGATCCTTCCGGAAATTCATCCCTCCTGCAACCTGCGCATGGCTTTTGAACAGGCAGTTATCCCAGCGACGAACCCTGACGGCAGAATCGCCATCCAGCCCGCCGCATTCCAGAACATCAAAACAGGCACAGGTCGGACAGCAGAGCGAACAGGCACCGCATCCCAGGCAATGATTGGCAAGCTCCTGCCATTCCGGCAGCGTCGCATCAAGTTCGGAAAACGCCGGCCCTGACACGGCCTGGCCAAAGAAGCGCCGCGAGTCTTCTGGACTTTCTATCTCACGTTCCTCAAGCAACTCCTGGACTCCCTTCAGCAGTTCATACCCTCGTGGAGAGGAACTGGTGACAACATAACCGCCGTCAACAGACGCCAGAAACAGGTCTGAGACCGCTTCCAGCGGCGTGGCGAAGCGATGGCACGAGCAGAAATCATCGGGAGTGCAGGAGATGCCTATCAGCGTCAAGGCGGCACGGCGGGCAGTATAGAGCAGGTCAGGGTCGTCGCCCAAAAACAGGCGATCAAGATACTGTATTCCGGCAAGGTCGCAAGGATGGAGGCCAAAGAGTATCAGAGGACTGTTCTCTTCGGACGGCAACTGATAACCGGCATCAGCCGTATAAGTCAGGATTGTTTCCCGAGGGTGCAGAAGATATTTTTTGGGAGGGAGCAGGGAGCGAACAGCAGAAAGGTCAGGAGGTGTGCCGGGAGAAAGTGCGGTGAAACGCACCACGCCGTCATCGCCACGAACAGGACCGTGCAGATTACCATACATCCTCAACCGTTCCAGCAGTAGTTCCAGATTGTCATGAGAAATAAATCGGGCCGCCATGCCTATCGCCTTATGTCAGCCGGGAATATATCGAGCAATTGCTGTATTTAGTATAACAGTCCCCGTAGAATAAACAACAGGACAGAATCATCAGACTACCCACCAGTGCCCCGGTTATCATGTATCTATCCTTGCACTAGAGTTATGTTCCGCAAACCGGAAAAAAGGGGCGAGTATCCCCATATACCAGATACAGCAGATCATACCGGCTCCGGCATGTACTATTTTGAAATCAGTATACGGACCGACGAACCGGTCAAAAAAACGCAGCAATGGAGAGCGACTATAGCCGGACAGGGGGTGTAACCAGACATCGAAGAAAAAGAACAGCTGCCAGGAGTTCTGATGGATATATCGCCCCAGCCGGTAGAAGGTACGCAGAGAACCGCCGACTCCCCATTCGTGAACCATCATGCGCCGGATAAGGCAAAAAAACGGTGTCAACAGAAGTCTGCCGGTATCCTGCTGCACTCGGTACACACCCGGCGCCCGCACAAAAAATTCTTCCACTCCGGCGCTATAAAGGCCCATCATCATGCTCATCAGGATGTAACGGCGATGGAAGCCTTCCGTCTCAAACCGGCGGGCCGATGTCTTGAGATACCCCGGAAGTGTAATCCACCTCCCGGTGACACGGATTTTTTCGGCAATGCGCTGATCTTCAAAAAACGGCAGTCTTTCATCAAAACCACCAAGGTAGCCAAAAAAAACTTTTGCGAGCAACAGCCCCTGATCACCATTGGTAGTGTTAGCACGATTGAGAGAACTTTTTCCCTCCGCAAAGCGATAGGCGAGTGCGTTCCGCCCGTCTCTGCGGATAAAGCGCAGACTGAAATGGCCGGCAACCCGTTCCGACCCCGGCTCAGATATCATGGCACGGACAGCACTGTTCAACAGAGCGGAGCTATCAATACGGGAATCGGCATGAAGAAAGAGATACCAGTCACCGGACGCCCGTCCCACAGCAGCATTCATCTGGGCTCCACGCCCACGGGGGGCGCAGACAAAGAGGGCACCGTATTCTTCTGCAACCATCCTGGTCGCGTCAGAGGAGCCGCCATCAGCAACAATGATCTCAAGTGCGACATCCTCCTGCTTCCGGAGATCCGCCAGCAGACCGGGAAGGTGCTCCGCTTCATTGAGGGTCGGAATGATGATCGAAAGTAAGGGATGGGAAACGTGCGGCATATCTAGAGGGCGTTGCGCCGGTTATTCTTGAATCTGGTATAGAGCGCCGGAACCAATGCGAAGAGGCCCAGCAGGGCAAAGGAACCAAGCACACGGGGCGAAGCTATACCGGAAAGCGAGGTAATGGTTGCCAGGCTGGCACCGGCATTGACGAAGACAAAGCCTCCGGGAATGATACCGAACAGGGTGCCGAGGAAAAACGTCCTGAGCGGCATGCGCGTCAAGCCGGCAGCGAGATTGATCAGAAAGAACGGAAAAACCGGCACGAGGCGCAGAAACAGCAGGTAATTCAAGCCGCGTTCCTCCAGTTCCCTGTTCATCCCTTCAAGCCGTGCCCCGAACCGCTCTATTACCACATCCCGCAACAGATAGCGCACAACCAGAAAAGCCAGGGTTGCACCGATCGTTGCAGCGATATTGGCGTAGAGCGTACCCCACAGAGAACCGAAGATCGCCCCTGCCGCCAGCGACAGGATGGCGGCTCCGGGGAGGGACAGGGCCGTCTGAACAATATAAAGTGCCATGAATCCGGCCACCATGATCAGCTTGTGCGAAGAATAGTAATCAATCAGGGTCTGGCGGTTGGTTTTGAGGGCATCGAGGGTCAAAAAACGGTGCAGATCAAAGGAGAAAAACAGGGCCACTGCGCAACTCAGCACAATGGCCACTATAATTTTTTTGACTGACGGAGCAGCTTTTTTTTCTTCAGACATCTTGCCCGGTCACTCTACGGTAACGCTCTTGGCAAGGTTTCTCGGCTGATCGACGTCAGTCCCTTTCAAGACGGCGATATGGTATGCAAGCAGCTGCAGAGGCACCGACAGCAGTAAAGGATCAAGGTCTTCATCAAGATTCGGGATTTCAATTACCGTCTCTACCCTGCCCTGAATTTCTTCATCTCCGGCGGAACAGACGGCGATCACGCGACCACCTCGGGTAATGACCTCCTCCATGTTGGAGATCGTCTTTTCATACGAACTGCCCTTGGGCACCAGTACAACAACCGGCACATCTTCGTCGATCAAGGCAATCGGACCATGCTTCATTTCACCGGCAGGGTACCCTTCGGCATGAATGTAGGAAATCTCCTTGAGCTTGAGCGCTCCTTCAAGCGCAATCGGAAAGGTTTTTCCGCGGCCGAGATAGAGGAAATCACGGGCGTTCATGTATTTTTTTGCCACTTTTTCCGTATATTCATTTAGCTGCAGTGTTTCTTCAATCAATCCCGGCACCTTTTTGAGCGCCGCGATCATCCGCTGACCATTGGCAACATCAATCGTGCAATTGGCCCTTCCCAGACGAATCGTAAAAAGATACAGCGCCGTCAACTGGGTAACAAACGCCTTGGTTGAAGCAACGCCGATCTCCGGCCCGGCATGGGTGTAAATGACGCCGGCAGACTCGCGGGCTATTGAAGAATCAACCACGTTGCAGATCGCCATGTTCATGGCGCCGCGCGATTTCGCCTCGCGCAAGGCGGCAAGAGTATCGGCAGTTTCGCCCGACTGGGAGATAACAATGGCCAGAGTGCTGTCATCGATAACCGGGTTGCGATAACGGAACTCAGAGGCGATATCTACTTCAACCGGAACGCGGCAGTGCCCTTCGATATAGAATTTACCCAGCAGGGCCGCATGCCAGGAGGTACCGCAGGCAATGATGACAATCCGCTTGATTGCCGCCAGTTGACGATCACTGAACTGAAGATCCTCAAGATACACATCCCCTTCGGACTCAAGCAGACGACCGGCAATGGTATCGCGCACCGCTCGGGGCTGTTCGTGAATCTCCTTCAGCATGAAGTGACGAAAGCCACCTTTTTCAGCCATCATGGGGGACCAATCGATATGACGGGCTGTTTTTTCCAATGGAGCGCCGGCGATGGTGGAGAAATGAGCCGCGCCATCTCTGAACAGGACGAACTCGCCATCCTCCATGAAAACCATCTCACGGGTATAGGCTAAAATGGCGGGAATATCGGACGCGACAAAAAACTCACCCTCGCCGAGTCCGACCACCATCGGCGAGCCAAGCTTGGCAGCGATCAGAGTGCCGGGATCCTTTTCGTTGAGGATGCAGACCGCATACGCCCCGCGCAGTTGTGCCAACGTCTGCCTGACCGCTTTTTCAAAATCAGGCACGGTTCTCAGTGTATGTTCGATGAGATGCGCAATCACTTCCGTATCGGTTTCGCTCTTGAACGTGTGGCCAGCCTGCTTGAGCTGTTCTTTCAATTGCAGGTAATTTTCAATAATACCGTTATGCACCAGAATAACCGGACCGGCCTTGTGCGGATGGGCGTTTATTTCGGAAGGTCGGCCGTGGGTAGCCCAACGGGTATGGCCGATGCCGACGGTACCGGTCAACGGCTGTTCCCGCAGCATGTTCTCAAGATTGACCAGCTTCCCCTGACTTCTCCGGATAGCCGACTCGCCATCGCCCAAAGTCGCAATTCCGGCGGAGTCGTAACCGCGATATTCAAGTTTTTTCAACCCTTCCAGAATGATCGGGGTTGCCTGCTGTTCACCAATATATCCGACGATGCCGCACATTGATACTCTCCCTGCACTGTGTTAGATCAAACTAAAATGACTTTGAGTAGTACCACAAACTACCCCGTTCTGACACGACTTTTTTGCTGTCAAAGCAGGAATTGTCCTGCTCCGCCACCTGCAGATAAAAATCTGAATAAACTTGAATTCCTGAAACGATATGCTATTTTGCACCAGTTAATAGGCCGCAACCAGTCTTAAGTACATTCAAGTTTCACAGGAAGGTCCCTTCTATGGAAAGAAAGCTTCAAACCCACCCAGCTCATAACGGTTTTTGGTCTACAATAGTATTGTTCGGCATAACGCTGGCAGTCGTTGCCCTGCTGGGCATTTCCGGCTATGTGTTTTATCTGATGGCAAAACTTCCCCGGGTTGACCGGCTGGCGGACTACAAACCCCCCATCGTCTCGCAGGTGTTTGGCGATGATGGCACCCTGGTGGGAGAGTTCTACCTGGAACGCCGCATCGTGGTGCCGGTCAACAAAATGCCGCGCAAACTGATTCAGGCCTTTGTTTCGGCGGAAGACTCAAATTTCTACTCTCATAAGGGCATCGACTACCTGGGAATCGTCCGGGCTGCCGTCAAGAACGTACTTTCCATGAGTAAAAAAGAGGGCGCTTCCACCATCACCCAGCAGGTGACAAAATCGATGCTGCTGTCACCGGAGAAGAAGTTTTCCCGCAAAATCAAGGAGGCCATTCTTGCCAAGCGAATGGAAGAACGACTCTCCAAAGATGAAATCCTGTACCTTTACCTGAACCAGATCTATCTCGGCAGCGGTTCATACGGTGTCCAGGCGGCGGCGGAGACCTATTTCGGCAAAAACGTCGAGCAGCTCAACCTGGCGGAAATGTCCATGCTGGCAGGGCTTCCAAAAGCGCCCAACGCCTACTCCCCCATCAAGCACCTTGAAAAGGCCCGCGAACGTCAGGGGTACGTGCTTGATCGCATGACCAAGGAAGGATACATCACCAGCGCCGAAGCCGATCACGCCAGGAAGACACCCATTGTTCTGCAACCCATGAAAAAGGTGAATAACGAGCAATCCGCCTACTTTCTTGAACATCTGCGAATCCAGCTGGAACAAAAATACGGTGAAGACCAGCTTTACAAAGGCGGGCTGAAAATTTACACCACCATGAACGCCGCCATGCAGCGCGCGGCGTACGACAGTCTCCGCAAAGGTCTTAAAGAAGTTGACAAGCGCCAGGGGTTCCGGGGGCCGGCCAAATATCTGGCGGAAGGCGAAGTCGATAACTTCTGCAGCAAAGCTGAAGATTCGATTGATTCGGTCGCTCTTAAAACGGGAGAAACCTATCAGGGTGTTGTTGTCGGCTTCAACCCTGAAAAAGGGGAGGCTCTGGTCAGGGTTGGGGAACGCAAAGGGATCCTTTCCCGAAAAGGCATGTCATGGGCCGGCAAACTCGGCATGCTCAACCACTATGGCAAACCTGAAAAGGGGAACAAGGGTCTGACGCTCGGTTCCGTCATAGAAGTCTCGGTTGTCGCCCCTGAGATCAACAGGGAAGGCGCCCAGTTTGCCCTTGACCAGACACCCGAAGTGCAGGCGGCCCTGGTCTCAATCGATCCCCGCAGCGGCGGTGTCAAAGCCATGGTCGGCGGCTACGACTTCAAAAAAAGCCAGTTCAATCGTGCCATGCAGGCCAAGCGAAACGCCGGATCAGCCTTCAAGCCGATCATCTATGCCGCAGCCCTGGATAAAGGGCTGACCCCTGCAACTATCATTGAAGATGAGCCGATAGAATATCCGGACGGCTCCGGCGGCACCTGGAAACCCCAAAACTATGATCGCGAGTTCCGTGGCCCCGTCACCATGCGTGAAGCGCTGACCAATTCCATCAATATTGTCAGTGTCAAGATCATGGAGCAAATCGGTGCTCAATACACGGCAGAATACGCCAAAAAACTGGGTTTCACCTCGCCAATTCCTGCCAACCTGGCTCTGGCGCTGGGTGCGGCCTCAATTTCCCCCTTTGAACTAACCTCTGCCTACACTGTCTTTGCCAATAACGGGATACTGACACCGCAATATTTCATTACCAAGGTAACCGACACCGATGGCACGGTGCTCCAGGAAACACCTCCCCCCGCCCCGGTTCCGGTTATTTCACCTGAAACCGCCTATGTCATAACCAATCTGATGCAAAGTGTCGTTTCAAGCGGCACCGGACACCGGGCATCGCTTATCGGAAGACCGGTGGCAGGAAAAACCGGCACTACGAACGGTGCAAAGGATGCCTGGTTTATCGGCTATATTCCGCAACTGGTGACCGGAGTATGGGTCGGGTATGACCAGGAACGTTCTCTCGGCAGCGGCGGGACCGGCGGTCAGGCTGCCGCGCCGATCTGGGGCGACTTCATGCAGAAGGCGATCATGTCGCTGCCTGCCGAAGATTTTACGGCTCCGGAAAATGTATCGTTTGTCCTGATCAATCCGCGCACCGGCAAACTGGCCAAGGAAGGCACCGCCGGAGCCGTCATGGAATGCTTCATCAAAGGGACAGAGCCGTCTTCGTACGATTAGTGTCCGCATCTGCCACACCACAAAAAAAGGGGGGCGCCGAATAACCCGGCACCCCCCTTTTTCGTAACAGAAATCTTGTTCGCACGTAATTACAGCGAAATATCCTCGGCAATCCCGTTCTTCTGTTTTACGACGGCCTTGAACTTGTCCCAGTCAACCAGCCCGGAAAGCTTCTGCTTCTCAATCATCCTGCGGGCCTCATCAGCCAAACCGCTGCTCATCTTGTAGATATCCTGATGTACTTCCAGAAAGACCCTTCGATTCTCGGTAACAACCACTTTTACCGGTTTATAGATAATCTCACCTCGCGTATTCACCTTTATCTGCGGGAAGAACTCTTCCATGGTGCTCGGCGCCAGCCGGATGCAGCCATGGCTGGAAAAACTGTATATTGACGACGGCTTGGTGGTGCTATGAATCATAATGCCGGGGATCGTGGTTCTCATGGCATACTTACCAAGCGGATTCTCCGGACCGGGAGGGAGACTGGTTACAACATCTTTGCCTTTTTCTTCCATTTCACTCTGAATTGACGGCGGCACCGTCCAGGTCGGATCTTTCATTTTGGCCGTGATCTTGAACTTGCCAACCGGAGTCTGCCAGACATACTTTTCATTTTTCGTCGGCGAACCGAGCGCCACCGGAAGAGATGTAACCAGACTGCCCCGCTGGAAATAATAGAGCGTCCGGTCCGGTATATTGATGACAATGCCATCCTTCATGGTATGCGGGATGATTTTGCGGTTATTATAGGAAAGTTTTTGCCCGATCTTGAGGGTAGCTTTGGCATCCAGTTTATTCATGCTGCGCAGATGCTGCTGCGTCACCCCCAGTTTTGCGGCGACAAGGCGAACCGTATCTGATTTTACGACCGTGTAGACACCTTGTGAGCCGACAAGACGGTCGGAAACCGGTTCCGGACTCTGCGTGTTTTCGGCGCTTTGAACAGGCTGCTCCGGTACGGACTCATTCCCGGGAAGAGCCTCGGGCACCGGTGGCGTTTGGGCCTCTTTGAGCATCAATTCTATTATCTGGCTCTTCTGAAGTGCCAACAGGTAAAACTTGTCGGCGGTCTCTTTTTCACCAACCATGGCGTAGCGCTGCGCAACTTCAAAGACCAGATCAAGGCTTTTCATATCATCCGGATACTTCAGAGCAGTATCATTCTGATGCAGGTTTGATACCGCCGATTCGGCATCCTGTCTGACGTCGGCAACGGCAGGAGTTGCAAACAACAAAAGGACAAGGAGATACACGGACCGGAATACATATGATTTATACTGTTTAATATGAGATTTCATAACGGCGCTTCTTGTACAATATCATCAGCCGACAATGCAAACTTATTCTGTCAACTTCAGGCGGTGAAAGACAAAACGCCCCCGCCGGAATCTCCAGCGGGGGCGCGCGTCAAATGTACTCTGTCAATACCTACCCGAGAATCGCCTTGATATCGGCTTCAGCGGTCGTAATCGGTGCGATGTTGAAGTTCTCAACCAGGAAGTTGAGGACGTTCGGGGTGATGAATGCCGGCAGCGTCGGTCCGAGCTTGATGTTCTTGATACCCAGGGAGAACAGGGTCAGAAGGATAACAACCGCCTTCTGCTCGTACCAGGAAAGAATCATCGATAGCGGCAGGTCGTTGACGCCGCATTCGAAGGCTCCGGCCAAAGCAACGGCAATCTGGATGGCAGAGTAAGCGTCGTTGCACTGACCGACGTCGAGCAGGCGCGGAATGCCGCCGATGTCGCCGAACTCCAGCTTGTTGAAACGGTACTTGCCGCAGGCCAGGGTCAGGATAACCGTATCCTGCGGAAGCTTCTCGGCAAATTCGGTGTAGTAGTTACGCCCCGATTTGGCGCCGTCGCAGCCGCCGATCAGGAAGAAGTGCTTGATAGCGCCGGATTTTACGGCTGCAACGACCTTGTCAGCTACGCCCAATACTGCATTGTGACCGAAGCCGGTCAGAATTTCCTGGCCGGGGTTATCCGGGAAGCCGGGGAGTTCAAGAGCCTTGTTGATGACAGCGCTGAAATCCCAGCCGTCAACATGCTTCACGTCAGGCCAGGCAACGAGGCCCCAGGTGTAGAGACGGTCTTTGTAACTGTCGGACGGCTTCTGGATGCAGTTGGTGTTGAAGATGATTGAACCGGGGAAGTTGACGAACTCCTTGGCCTGGTCCTGCCATGCGCCGCCGAAGTTGCCTACCAGGTGCGAATACTTCTTCAGACCGGGATAGCCGTGGGCCGGGAGCATCTCGCCATGGGTATAGATATTGATCCCTTTGCCTTCGGTCTGCTTGAGCAGTTCTTCCAGCATCTTCAGGTCGTGGCCGGTGACGAGGATAGCCTTGCCCGCCTTGGTGCCGAGCTGCACAGCGGTCGGGACCGGATGGCCGTACGCGTCGGTATGAGCAGTGTTGAGGAGCCCCATGACGGTCAGGTTCTGCTTGCCGCACTCCATGGAGAGCCCGACAAAGTCCATCAGCCCCAGATTAGCGTCGGTTGTAGCGGCCAGCGCTTTCTGGAAAAAGGCCATAACATCATCATCGGTTTTGCCGAGAATCATGGCGTGATCCATATAGGCTGCCATCCCCTTGAGACCGTACATCAGGATCTCGATTACGGAACGGATGTCTTCGTTGACGTGCTGGGTGTTGATGCCATGGGCCTCGCCCTGCGTGGTCATGCCGGCAAGATCGTCAGCCGGTTTCCAGTCAGCGACCGGTCCGGACAGTGTGACTCCGGCAGCGGCTTTTGCTTTTTCTTTCAGCTCAAAGCACTGTTTGATCATGCCGCCGATGCGGGCAGGCTCAAAGTCTACATTGGTAACGGTGGTAAAAAGCCCTTCAATGGTAAAGCGGTCAATCTCGGCATTCCGCCCCAGCTTGTCGGCGTACAGCGCGAGGCTTTTCAGGCCGTACAACAGATGATCCTGCAGTGCCGCTACCTCAGGTTTCTTGCCGCATACGCCGGAAATGTTACAGCCGACTCCGTTTGCTGCCTGCTCGCATTGATTACAAAACATACTCATGTCTGTGTCTCCCTTTCGTTGGTGGTGTAAACTCGTGTGATGAGTTTTTTTTGTTTTTGTGATAGGAACAGTATACTGCCTAATCGACAAATTACTTGACGGTTGTCAAAAAAATCATATTTAGAGGAGAAATCCGATGTCTAAAGTCTTTTTCACCGATATGCGTGCGGGACACAAAGAGAACCTGTTTGATAAAATAGCCAAATTACTGACCCTGGCCGGATTACCGCAAACCGTTACCGAGGGCGACCTGACGGCGGTCAAGATCCATTTCGGCGAAAAGGGCAACCATACCTACATTCGCCCGGTTTTTGCCCGGCGGGTTGTGGAAGAGATCAAGAAACTGGGGGCGCTGCCGTTTCTGACCGATTCATCCACGCTCTATCCCGGTCAGCGCAAGGAGGCGGTATCGGCTCTGACCTGCGCCATTGAAAACGGTTTTGGCTATGCCTGTGTGGGTGCGCCGCTGGTCATCAGCGACGGCCTGCGCGGCGTAACTGAAACCGAAGTAGCCGTTGACGGTAAACTGCTGAAGAAGACCTACATCGGTACCGAAATTGTCGAGGCCGATTCAATTGTGGCCATGACGCACTTCAAATGCCACGAGTTGACCGGCTTTGGCGGGGCGATCAAGAACCTGGGCATGGGCTGCGCCAGCCGCAAGGGGAAACTGGTGCAGCACTCCACCGTCGCTCCCAAGGTGTCGGAGAAGAACTGCATCGGCTGCAGCATCTGCCTCCGTTCGTGCGCCCACAAAGCAATTATGATTGCGGACGGCAAGGCGATCATCGATCCGCAGAAATGCGCCGGTTGTTCCCGCTGCATCACGGTCTGCCCGGTCAAGGCGATCAACATCCAGTGGAACGCCGCCGCCGACATGGTCATGCGCAAGATGGCCGAATACGCCAAGGGGGCGCTGACCGGCAAGGATGGCAAGGTCATCTACATCAACTTCATCACCCAGGTATCTCCAGCCTGCGACTGTTACGGCCACTCCGACGCTCCCATTGTCAACGACATCGGCATTTGCGCTTCCACCGATCCGGTGGCGATAGACCAGGCCTGCGCCGATCTGGTCAACGGAGCGCGCGGCAACGAAGATTCGGCCTTGCAGACCGGTCACGAACCGGGTGGTGACAAGTTCCGCGGCTGCTGGCCGGAGATCCCGTGGGAGATACAGCTGGAGCATGGGGAGAAGATTGGCTTGGGGAGCAGAGTGTATGAGTTGGTGAGAGTGTAATCGTCAACGGAGAGGGAACTGTTTTTCAAGACGTTTGCACGTGCCCCGACGTATAAACCTTAAATCGGCAGCTACTCACGCGGAGACGCGAAGAAATTAAACATGTTACGTCAATTAATGCTTACACCAATTAGGTGACCGTTTATATGTAATTACCTGATTATGCTCCGCGTTCTCCGCGGCTCCGCGTGCAACTGCTTTTCCAGGATAAAACCGATTTCTTTTTCGTATCCTTGGGACCGCGTTTCGGAAACTTTTTCACCTGAATTGCGACACCCTGTAACTTCTGCCCTTTTCTGAGTGTCACCGAAAAGGGTTTAAACTCATCCGTTATATTGAGATACTCCCCTGTTTCCGGGGACCCGCCACCGTAAACGCTTCTGACTTTCAGATAAAATGTGCCGCTGCCATGGACACGTAGTTGGTATGAGCCGTTTTTACCGGTCCGTTCCGAAATAAAGACCGGCCTTCCGGTGATCTCCTGTGACAGATAGGCAAAGATCACCGCACCCTCCAGAGGCTTTCCCTCCATATCGGTAACAATCCCTGCAATTGAGGTAACCCCCTCCTCACTCTTGCTCATCTCCGGCGTCCAGAGGAACGCGCCGGGGAGTGCGCCGAGGTCCAGCGTAGCGCCTGATGCAACGGCCAACGGCAGTGGATTCCATGCAGGATCTCCGTGAAAATAATGGAATTCCCTTTCCGTGGGCGGGCCCATTTCTGCCTCGGGATTTTTTTGGGCTGCCGTTAAAAAATAGGTTCCCTCCGAAATCGCCATGGAAAATTTTCCATCCGCATCAAGACCGGATATCAGGTCGGGTACACGCCAGTATTTATCCCTGGAAGGTGGCGGCCCCATTGACTTATTGAACAGGTAGACCATCCAGTTGACCATCGGGTTCTTGTCAGGAGAGACGATCTGACCGGCGAGAGTTGCATCGGCAGCTTTCCCGGTTTTTTGCCGTTCAAGCGTGCGAGAGCGTTCCCTGTTTGCAGGTGACACCGGGGAGTTCGCAACTTGGCCATCCTCCCGTGGCGCTGCACAGACCAATCCGGAGTCTGTCAGGAGTTGAAGCGCCAGAAAAACACATATGAATCCGGTTGTTCTACCCATTTACGGACAGGTCAATGAATCAGCAGAATACAGCGGAGTCGTCACGCTTGAAATATTGCTGTCCGGCGATTTGTCTGTCCCTTTGAATGTTCGCACCCGATAGCTGTACTGTTTATTAGGTTCTAGTGCAATGGTATCAATATAACTGAGGGTCGCGCCATCTACCGTCTTAAGATTAACCCAGATGCCGCTCCGCACCTGACGCTCAATTTCGAAACCGTCCGGATTGTCGCATGCATTCGGCGTACAGGCCACGGGCGTCCAGTCAAGCCTGATCTTGAAGGAGTTGATTGCCGTTGCAGTCAGGCTTTGAACAGACATGGCAGATGTTGTTGCGCACTGTTCGGCACTGTAGGAAGAAGCACCACCGGTGCTGTTCCACGACGCAACCCGGTAGCAATAATTGGTATTCTCTGTCAGTCCGCTATCATGATACCCGGCAACCGCTGGCGTCAACGAAGCGCAACTGACGGTCGGATAAGAATAGCCGCAGTATGACGTACCATAATCGGCAGCCACATTTGTTATTTCCGCATAGGCGTCAACTCCGGTTTTTCGTTCTACTTTGTAGGCGGTAGCGCCCGGAACCACCGGCCACGAAAGATCAAGCCGGGAGGAGGATGCAACCGCAACGGTATGTGCAGTAGCAGAAGGCGCCGTCGTTGTGGACTGTTCATTGCCGGGGAGCGAAGATCCACCGGCATTCGTGACTTTCAAACGGTAATAGTACAGCGTGCCGGCTGCGAGACCGCTGTCTGAATAAGTTATGACATCCTGACCAACACTCCCAACCTGCCCCCATACGCCATCAACGCCTGTTTTGCGCTCCACCAGATAGCCGCTGTTTCCGGATACATTATTCCACGACAAATCAACTTTTGACGCGGTCACCCCGGTCGGAACATTCAAGGTTGGTGGATCAAGAGCCGTTGTTTGAGTGAGTTCCGTACTGAAGGCTGATTCGGAGTATGAGTTGTACGCCTTTATGCGATAGCAGTAATAGGTCGAAGCTGCCAGCCCGGCGTGTTGATACGTAGTCACATTCTCACCAATTGCAATCGGGCCATCCCATGTTCCGGCACTGCAATCACCACCGGTACGAGTCTTCCATTCCAGTTTATAACCGGCGTCTCCATTAACATCATTCCAGCTCAGGTTCATTTGAACCGTTGACGCTGCCGAAGCGGAAAGCGCAGGCGCAGAAGGGATGGCAATGATATCCTGAGGCGCGCTGTATGCGGAGATTCCTCCCGAATAGGTATCGCGTATTGTGTAACGGTACGTATAGCCGGCGGTTACAGAAACGTCGGAATAGTTTACAGAACCTGGCGGCAGCGAGATCACGGGACTGCATGACCAGAACCATGATGCATTGGAGGGGTTATTTCCATAACTTGCCAGATATTCGGGATTATTCGGGTACGTGGTATTACACTTTTGAATTTCATACCCCGTAGTGCCGGGAACATCATTCCATGAAAGATCTATCCGCGTTGTGGAGACCAGTGCCGGTGTATTCAGCACCGGTGCCGCAAGCGGCGTAGTCGCGCACAATTCATTGCTGTAAATTGCCGGTGGCGGGTTCGGCAGTGTGCTGAACGCCTTCACCCGGTAGCAGTATTCGGTCGAAAGCCCCAATCCGGTATGGGTGTAACTGGTCGTGCCGGCATTTAATCCGATTGCCCCCGTCACTTCCCCAAATGTACCGCTGGAGCCAAGCTTGCTCTCCAGAGTATAATTCGATGCGCCATTTATATTATTCCATGATGGAGTAAGAGAGGTTTCAGAAGCGGGTGTAATGGTAAGCGCCGGGGCAGTCATGTGTGTCCATGCGATAATTGGATTACTTCCGGCAGAGCTGTTACCGGTGGTATTGGCAATGACCCGGTAAATATATGAATAACCTGACGTGAGGGGGGTATGGTGGTACGTCAGAACGTCGGCTGCGACGTTTTCAATGGTTGTCCACGCGCTGAAATATGAAGAGAAGTAATTTGTAAAATAGTAGGATGTACAAATACTCACATCGTTATCATTGCCGTTATAGTTGCAGTTCGATCTCTGAATGCTGTACCCCGTGGCGCCGGGAACCGCCGGCCAGGCCAGATCAATCTGCGTTGCGGAACTCCCCGCCGCAGACGAAAGAGTTGGCGTGGTAAAGAGAGCCAGCACCGCCTGTTCGTTGCTGTACTCCGAATCGCCTGATGCGTTTTGTGCGACAACACGGTAATAGTATTGGGTATTCGAGATTAACGTCGAATCGGTATAGGTTACGGCATCAGCGCCGGTTGTACCAACCTGCAAATATACCCCGCCGGCCCCCTCCTTCCGTTCAATCCGGTATCCAGCTTCACCGGCAACATTGCTCCAGGCCAGTGTCACCTGACTTGACGTAATACCGGTCGGAGCGTTTTGAACCGGGGCAGACGGTTTGGTCGAAGCGCCCTGTTCGCCTGGAGCCGAGAAACCGCCAGCATTTCCGGCACTTACCCGGTAATAATAAAGAGTACCTGCCGCAAGCCCGGAATCAACATAGGTGTTTATTCCGGCTGCGGTTATTGCCAGTTCGCTCCAAGAGCCTGTATCGGTTTTCCGTTCGACTTTGTAACCGGTATTATTGGCAATCTGGCTCCAATTAAGGGTAATCTGCGTTGAGCTGTCCACCGTCAGCGGACTGAGTGCCGGAGCTGACAGGGTTGTGCTGACGCATGCTTCTATCTTTCTTGAATTGAGGCTGCCGCTGACGGCATCGATACGGTAGCAATAACCGGTTCCGGCGACTCGTCCCGTATCGGTGAAGGACGTCGTTCCTGAAGCAGGAGAAGCAACCAGCTCCCAGACACTGAGCGGAGTTGAGGGAGCGGTTGTGCGTTCGATCCGGAAGGTGGTACCCGGACTATTGTCGCGCCAGACAAGGTCAATCTTTGTATAATCAGCCTGTGCTGCTGCCGCCAACGGAGCAGGCACAAGAATGTAATTGTTTTTCTGCTTGACCACCACATAATCGTCATTGCCGGAAGCGTTTGTCGAAGAACCGGCAGTAAACGCCTCACCCTGATAATTGACCGTCATGGCAACCGCTTCATCATGATTGTTTGCCGGTCCGTTATACCGTGACGCCCCCAGAAAAGTTCCTTCAAAGTCATAAATCAGGGACATGATGTCTGATGAACTGTCAAAGGCAGGGTCGGTATCCGCACCGCTCCGGGTGTCTCCGGAAATATAGATATAACCGGAGGAATCAAGATTCATGGCAGCAACATAATCGTAACTGTCCGGCTTGTCGAAATTCCTTTCCCAGATCACCGCCCCATCGAGAGCGTTGTAGCGTATCAGATGAAAATCACTATCCGTTGCGCTTACATAGGCAGATCCGGCAACGACTGCCGCGCCATCAATCGGATCAATTTTCAGCGCAACCGCATCGGCATGAAAACCGGGATAACTGAACGATTTCTCCCAGATCCTGCGGGCACCGACCGGAACCGCCTTGCCATCATACTTGACGGTATAATACACCGTCTTGCCATCGCTGTTGGTGGCGTAGCCGGTTGCATACGCATTCCCGGCAGCATCAACATCAATTGAGAGCGCCTGGTCATTACGATTGACACCGCCAAAGTTCAACTTGCTGACATTATAGGTATCTGACCAGATCAAATCCCCGGTAACGCCGCTGTATTTGGCGGTAAACCAGTCATAACTGCCGGTAGGAACTTCCGCGGTATCATTGGTATCAAAGCTGTAGCCACTGACAAATATGTCGCCGGCGGAGTCAAGCGCCAGGCCTGTCGGGTAGTCATTGCGACCGCTGTTATAGACAACCGGTGTCCAGGCGCGTGAACCGTCAGCGTTGTATTTGATTATGAAGATGTCGGTCGTCCCGGAGCCGTTGCCATAGCCGATAACAACACTGTTGTTTGACGAATCGTGTGCTACTTCTATGGCCGTTGCCTGGTCAACGCCGCTTTGCGTACCGTATTGATCGCCCCAGAGAACCGGCGGAGAATTGACCGGATCGCTGTATGCGGCGGTATTGTATTTGATCGTGTACAGATCATCGCTCTTGTCTGAATTTCCGAAAAGATAGGCGGTACCGGTCACCAGAACATTGCCGTTATTGTCCAGCACCACCCCTTCAGCCTGGTCGGTGCCACCTTCGCCGCTGTCGTAACGGGCTTTCCATTTGATCGAGGCATCTGCCCGATCGAGTTTCATGGTCATATAATCGAAAGAGTATGAACCCGCGACACCTTCTTCAGTCAAGTCACTGTAGCCGGTAACAACCGGATGATCATCGGAGCCTGACGTGATAGCAGTTGCGCGGTCGGTCAGATTGTCCGCACCGTTATAAATATATGTCCATGCCGGAGAGTCGTAACTGACAACCTTGGTGAGCGCACGCGCCTCATTGCTGTAATAGGAATCGCCGTTTGCCGCGTTATACGCACGCACACGGTAGTAGTAATAATTGTTCGGTGTTAGCCCGGTGTCGGTGTAGACAACCGTATTTGATGCGAGTGGTGACGGGGTGGTTGTAATATCGGCAAACGTCCCGCCCTCACCCAGTTTGCGCTGTATATAAAAGGTCTCCTCGTTGGAAGAGTTGTCACTCCAGCCAAGAGTTATGGAGGTGTTGGACGCCGCTGCCGCACTCAGTCCGCCAGGTGCATTCAGCGCTCCAAAATCGTACTTCAGCGTTACAAAGTCATACATGGCACTGCTGTCGTCACTCCAGCCGGCAAGTATGACATTGCGCGGATGGGGAGCTGTGGCTGGTTCCAGGGCGATGCCGATCGGGCGGTCATTTTTGTTGCTGGACCCGTTCCAGAGTTTTTCCCATAACAGGCTCCCGTTATCCTTCCGGTACTTGAGGGTCATGTAATCTTCGTTGCTTGACACATTGGTATAACCGGCAACAAAAACCCCGCCATCAGCGGCACCATCAACGACAACAGCAACAGGGATATCCGTGGACCCGTTGCCATCGTCAAAAACCGATTTCCATATCAGTGTGCCGTCAGCGGCTTTGTAACGGGCGGTGAAGAAGTCCTCGTTACCGGCAAGGGTTGTTGTCAAACCGGTAACATACACATCACCATCGGTATCAACCCATCCCCCCCGTGCTTCATCATTGCCACCACCATCATACTTTTTTTCCCATACAGGAGCCGCGTTTACCGGATTGTATTTTGCGGTATAAACGTCCGTATTTCCGGCCGCATTGGTGGCATAACCGGTAACTACCGCCATGCCGGCGGAGTCCATCCTGACTGCAATGCCGCGATCATCCCCACTTCCGGGTGAAGCATACCGCCACTCTCTGACAAGGGTTTTGTCAAAGCCATACGCCCGGGTCAGGATATCGAAATCTGCCCCGCCTTTCGAGGAATACCCGGTGACCGCAATGCCGGTTATTCCGGCCGTTATTGAAAGAATCCTGTTGTCATTTTGGGGATACGCCGAATCATCGGAGAGCTCCACCCACGCAGGAGTTGAGCCTGCTGAAGGGTATTTTATGACAAGGAAATCATCTTTTGCCGTTCCGTTTGCGGCATATCCCGCCACATAGATGTCGCCGGAGGAGTCTATTGCCAGGGAAGTAGCGGTATCGTTCCCTCCGGCATTGTAGGTATGCCCCCAGAGCACCGCTCCGGTTGCGCCATTGTATTTGATGGTGCGGATATCGTCATTTATTCCGTTCCAGCTTGTACCGGTCAGAATTATGTTGCCGGACGCATCTACCGCCACAGCGGTGGCGGCATCATCACCGGTCCCGTTATAATAAACGGGGTCCCACGCCAAACCGCTGCCGTCCGCCTTGAATTTGGCAAGCATGTAATCATTGTTGGTACCGTTGTTCATATAGCCGGCGACAATAACATTGCCTCCCGAATCAACGGCCATTGCCTTGGCATACTGCAGCCCTGCCCGTGCATCTACCAGGGGAAATGGCGCGACAGGATCGCCCCCCTGTGCAAAAGCCGCGGCTGAACATGCCACTATAAACAGGATCGCCATGACAAGCGCCCTGCCACATCTTCCATGTGCGTTCTTCATGTATTTTCCATGTTCTCTGGTCATTTGATTATCTCCGGTCGCATACAACACGTTGGCTACCATGGCGTCACGTTGTTCCATAGATTCTTGTCAGGCCAGGTTCCCGAATTCAACGGCGCTCCGGCATGACAACTGGATGTCGCCTCACTGCTCGCAGAATTCCCAAGGACATTTGCAATCGGATAGCCGCGATGTTCACCTTTATTGTGTGCAGTGCTTGGCACCTGTGAATCAGCCGACCAATATTCGCCGCCGGAGGCCTTGCCGCCGCGGTGTTTATAATCAAGGCAGTTGGTCTGCATCAAGCGCGGCAGACCGGAATTATGGGGCTGATGGCACTTGGAACAGGTATAGGAATGTTCCGTATTGGCTCCCCACGCCTTGACCGATTCATGGACGCGGTCCACCGTTTTGAAGTTCTGGTTCTTATTCGTGCCATCGGTAAGGTTCTCTTTTTTGTGGCAATTCATGCATAAACCGGCGAACTGGTCGTCAGCTTCGGAAATACGCGTGGAGCCGCCGAACGTTGTGCGATCAAGGTTGTATCGGGCAGACGGCTGATCCGGAGTCGGATGGCCCCCGCTTGGCCACCGGTAACTACCCCATGATCTTTTTGTACCTGCAGTGGCGCCATCCGTGGCATTTGTGCCGCTCGCGTCCGGCGGAGGCGCATCTTCCTTGTAGGGAGACGTCATCCAGGTGCCTTTGAGCAGCGGCAGCGCGTACGCCTGGTTACCGCCCAGAGTCTGACTAACACCGTGCGGGTCATGACACGGTGTGCAAAGGCCGTTAACCGCTGTCGAATAGGGAACAACCTGATACGTATCCCCCGGCAGAATGGCTGATGCAAACGGCTCCGTCGTCAGGGTCGAGGCCGTATTGGAGAGTATTTTGCGCACCTGGCCGCTGTTACTGCCGCTTTCGACCAGCAGGAAGTTATTGACCAGAGCATTCGCATCCCACGACTTAGAACTTTCAAGAGTTGTGGTGGAACCCGCGGTTGCTGTCCCGGAATCCTTGGCAAGGTGCGGCAGGGAACCTGGCGGCACTGATGCCTTAAGGTGCCCGCCCACGATTGTTTTCATGCTGTCACGTTCGGCAAACCTGGCAGTGGAAGCCTTGATATCCTGACCGAACCGCGGGGTATCTTTGTATCCCATGACCGGCGCTGTCGCTCCAAAGGTGGAGGAATATCCCCAGGGAGTTTTACCGTTCGACAAGGAGGTCCCCGCCGTAGCGGTGTTATGACAGTCAAAACATTGCCCGGCGCCGGCGCTATAGGGGTTGACGCCGCCGGCATTGGCTGCGGCCTTGTAATCTTCAGCATAACCACCCATCCCCTTTTTGGTTTCTTTAAGGTTGGCGCCGTTATTGGTGCCGTTAAAGGTGACATAACTGGACGTTACGCCGACCACTTTGGAACCGTGCGAGTTATGACAATCAAAACACTGGACATTGGCGCTGCCGGCGCGGGTATTCGGTATGGTCCCGTCAATTCCGGTTGCCGGATCAAAACCACCGCCATTATTTACGGCATTGCCATGCGCGGAAAAGGACTTGGTGATGTCTTTCCGGGCGGCATTGGGAGTACCCGCATACTTGCCCCATGTTGCAATGCCAAGCTGCAAATAACGTGAGGCAACACTCTGGAGATCCCACGCATACTGGCGCGGTGTTTTGCAGTCATCAAACGGCGTGGTGTCGTTATTCTGGTCACTATGACAGGAGACACAGTGCGAGGTGATTTTGCCAACCTCATCCCTTTCTTCGGAAGTTCCCATGTTACTTGCCAGGAATGTTGTGGCTGTCGCCCTCCCCGCCACCGTTGACACATTGCGGTAAACAGCGGGTCTTACACCGTTGCCGTAAATCACCAGGTCAACCGTGTCATTTTTTACCGAAGAGTAATTTTTGTAGTTATAGCCGCCATGGTACTGAACATCGATCAACCCTTCCGCTGTTGCCTCCCAGTGGCATTTGTAGCAATGCTTGTTGTTGACTTCGACGCCCTGGACATGGTGCGAATTGGATTTCATCTGCCCCATGACGTCCATGCGCTTTCCGACGGTGCCCGAATGACACTTTGTGCAGTCACGCGGCAAGCCGAAGGCGGTATGTTTCGGAACCGGCTTTGAACTTGTATGGCAGCTGTCGCAGCTCTGTTTGTTGGCATGGCTGTCGGCAAAGCGGTGTTCATGACACGTGGTGCAACGCCGGCTGGTATTGTGGCCATCGCCGGAATTATTCGTATAATGTTTGCTTTCAGGCGTGTGGCAAACATTGCAGATACCATCAAACGGGGCAGCCTTCCGTGCATAATCCGTCCCGGTGCCATTATTGACAAAGTTTACCGTAGAGCGGGTTTTCGGTATGCCGAATGTGCCGTCTGTTGTTGTCGCCACCTTTGCCTGGATCATGAAAATATTGCTGTCACCGTGAGGATCATGGCAGTCCCAGCAGAACTTGCCCCCCATCCAGGTGCCCATCGGCTTGCCGTTGCCATCTTTCGTCCAGCCGCCGCTATCCTTGAACGCCTTGTAATGCTTGTAGCCAAAATGCCCCGCCGAGGCCCGTGCTTTCTTGGGTTTGATAAATCCGGTGCCCGGATCGAAACCGAGCGAATATTTCATCGGATTACCCGCAGGCGCTATATGACAACTGGTGCACTGATTACTTGAATCATCATCATGACACTGAAGACAGACCCCCATCATCATGTACTGGTTTTTTACATCCTCTTTTTGTTCGGTCGTCCAGACACCGGCATTTACCTTGTGCCGGCTGGCATCAGAATCATGGCATGAAGCGTTAATGCAGCCGCTCACGTAGGTATGGGAAGGGAATTTTATTTCAGAGGTCGCATCCCTGTACCGGTACAAAATGCCGCTTCCGGTGGCCTGCGGCGAAAGAGATTCGGCCTGGCCGACATGGCAGGAGAGACACTCCGTAGTGGTACCCTCCATATGGCAGTACACGCACTCTTTTTCAAAACGCTGATTATATTGATTGTGCATTCTGAGGCGGAATGGATTGGCCGTATCCTTGTGCAGAATGTTATTGTCATGGCAGTACCAGCATGGATTGCCGGGAAAGTTGGCCGCACGGTTCCCTGATTTGGGATAACTCCCCGTGTTGACAGCCGACGAATATCTGCCGTGACCGCTAGTTACCCATTCGTTGGTGCTTATTTTCCCCTGTGTACCGTTGAAGGCATTAAAATCGTCCACATCCGAACCGGCGACGCCATGGCATGTCAGGCATGTTACGGCGCTGTTAACCGACCCTCCCCAAACAGGATCGACACCGCTGGTGTGACACGTTGTCCCTGAACAGGTTTTGGTATTCTTGTCATAGATTGCGCTCGGCATGTCCTTGAAATACACATCCTTGCTCTTGTTGACATGATAGGCGGCGTCAATATGAGCTACTTCTCCCATCCCTCCCGGCGGAATCCCGTCGGCATGGCAGGAGCTGCAATTTCCTGTTATGGTTCTGCTGTGACAGACATCGCAGGTAAAATCGGTTTTTGCATGTCTTGAATGCGAGTTGGCGCGGGCCGTTCCGGCACCTCCACTCGCAAACATCGGCATGGCTCCCATCCACTCACTACCTGCGGGCCAGCCCGTTTTTACCGTCCAGAGCTTGCCATTAGCATCAGTCCGGCCATCATGGCAATTTACATTGGAGCAGCTGCCGGTTGGATGCCCGTGGCAGGTGTTACACTCGGTTTTGGGGGCTGTCCAGGCAAAAGGGCGGACATCTTCGGGATCAGTCGTGCCGTCGCTATGGCAATAGACGTTGTCACAAACTTTTGTATCCTGGTTATACGTCGCAACCCCTCTGCCGTCGATATTCCACTGCGGCGCCATGGATATATCTTTCGCAAAATTGACATGCAGCGCCGGATTTTTTATCGCACCCGATGCATCGATCGTGTTGTTGTGGCAATAATAGCAGGGATATTTCCTGATCCACTGGGGGCCGACAAGGCGGTGATGGCCATTTGACGACATGGTCAGATCAGGCGTGCATGTCCCCCGTGCACTGCTCCAGACACCCGCTATGGCTGCACATTTTTCTGCCGTACTGTCAGATGTTCTCCCCTTGTGGCACGAATAGCAGGTCATGGTCACGGCCGTATCCGACCACTTTACCACCGCCCCGTTGCTGTGGCAGTAGGTGGCAGTACAACTCCGTGTGCCACTGGTGTAGGTTCCGCCACCCTTGAAGGTCACGTCTTTCGACTTGTTGACATGCAGCGCCGTGCTTTTGATGGAACTGTTTCCGTCAACCGTTTCGTTGTGACATCTGTCGCAGACAAAGGCATACGTTCCGCCGGTATGTTTTGCATGAAGTCCGCTCAGACCGGTGGCGTTGCCGCCGCTATCATGACAGGAGGAACATGTCTGAGCAGCGCCTCCCCAGACCGGAGTCGCCGTGCTCGACGCCTTGTCGAACGGCGCGGCATTGCTGTGGCAATAGAGACTGGAACAACTGCCGAACGTGCCGCTCTGACTCGGAAGATAGTTTTGAGCAGAGCCATCGTAACTTCCGGCAGGGTTGCCAAGAGGGTCTTTCGGTTCAACAATCAGGCGGCGCCTGGCTGCACTGGTAGCATGTAAAAAGGTCGCATGGTCAGCGTGGCATTTACTGCATTGTGCAGCGCCACTGTAATAAGCGTTATGCTGTACATGACTCCCCGCAACTCCGGTCACCCCACCGGAAGGCGGCGCACCATGACAGCGGCCGCAATCATCCGGTGATACAAACGGATTGCTTCCCCAGACCGGAGTGCTGTTTTCGAAATGGCAGTTGACGTTGGTACAATTGCCGAGAAAAAACCTGCCGGTTTTGATATTGGTCTGAGGAAACGAGGTGTAATTGAGATATCCGGAGGAAGTGCTGTTGATATATCTGGCTTTTAAAGGGTGGACGGATGAATTTATGTTGCCGGAGAGTTTGATAGTTCCGTTTCCATGACCGGAGACATACTCGGTACTGCCGGGATGGCATTTTTGACAGGCGTCAGGAGTTGCTCCCGATGCAAGATGACGGCGATGGTTACCTTTAAAACCGCCTGTTGAATGATTCCTGAAGGGAGCATCTTCAGGCCGGATATCCCTGGTAACTCTTGTACCATGGCAGTCATAGCACTGAAGGGATGCGTACGCCTGGTTATTTAGCGTAACTAATAAAACAAAGTTTATAACTGTAACTGCAAGTAACATGCTGCGTTTGTTGCAGAGCATAAAACCTCCCGGGAGAACAGGCATCCAACGAACCATAACATATAGATATAAATGCGTATTCAATGCATAGAAAATGCCGTTAAAGCGAATTATTAATTTCCAGCTAATTACGAGATCAACCAGGGGAAGGGAAAAACAGATATGTGACACTTGCAGGAAGGAACCATAGTGCCACATAGTGATAGCCGATTACGCGTAAGCAGTTCGCTGAATCTATGCATCAAAATCAAACAGAATCAAAATTACCATTGAGAACGAGTTACAGACAGGATACCATCTCCTCATAAATTCCACCCCTAAAGGAAATCATCAATGAGCCAGTTACCCAAATGCCCCACCTGCAGTTCTGAATACACCTACGAAGATGGAGAAATGTACGTCTGCCCGGAATGCGCCAATGAATGGCCGATAGCTGCTGCGGGGGAGGAAGCGGAGACCGAAACGGTCGTGCGGGATGCGTTCGGCAATGAATTAAAGGCCGGGGATTCCATAACAGTCATCAAGGATTTGAAGATCAAGGGGTCGTCGGCGGTTGTCAAGACCGGCGTCAAGATCAAGATCATCCGTCTCGTCTCGGGAGACCATGACATCGACTGCAGGATCGACGGTGTCGGCGCCATGCAGCTGAAATCGGAATTCGTCAAGAAGGCGTAAAAGGAATAGCCGTGAAAGCTGTCATCCAACGCGTTACATCGGCATCGGTCATGGTTGACGGCAGCATCGTTGGCCAGATCAACCAGGGGATCATGATCCTGCTCGGCGTGGAAAAAGGAGATACCGAAGCGCAGGCCGACTGGCTGGTGGGCAAGATCTGCGGAGTGCGGATATTCTCCGATGAGGCCGGCAAGATGAACCTGTCGGTGCAGGACATCGCCGGCAGTCTGCTGGTGGTTTCCCAGTTTACGTTGGCCGGCAACTGCGCCAAGGGGAAACGTCCCTCATTCGACACGGCGGCCCCGGCGGACGAAGGAAAGCGGCTGTATGAATACTTCGTTGCAACCGCACGGCGCACCGGAATTCCGGTCGAAACCGGCATCTTCCAGGCCGATATGCAGGTGGAGCTGGTCAACGACGGACCGGTGACATTTATTCTGGAGAAGTGACCTCAAGCTCTAACCTCAACAGGTTGTCAACTAAGGAGGATAGCAATAATAAGTTGAACCAAATTGCGCTCAGGTTATTGTTGCTAACCTCCTAAGGACGGAACAGATGGTATATGCGAGATATGCTTTGCTGGTATTTGCTTTGATTTCTGCCTGCGTCAGCGTCATCGGCTGCGCCCGCCATCAACCACCGGGACAGCTGAGCATTTACCGGGAACCTTCCGCGACAACACCCCCTCCGTCAGCGGCCGAATCCGGGTCGGCCAACCAAAAGCCGTCAGAATTGACTCCGTTTCAGGAAACCGTGGTAACGCTCCTCTCTGATTCACTTGATCTGCTCCCGAATACTACCAGCAGCAAGATTTTTGACATTATCCAAAAGGGGATACAAATTCCCGACCGGCACGATGCGATTGATAAAAACGTGCTGGATTCTCAGAAAAAAGACGATGTCGGGATCGTAGCCGCCCTGATAGCGCAGCAGATTTTTGGAGAAAGCCTGGAAAAAGAAAAGGTGATACCGCAGGTAATACTGTATTTCCACAAGAACAGTGTCTCCTCTACCGACCTCACCGCTGCGGCATCCAGCTTGAATTCATCGGAGAATCGCTCTTTGGACGCATATACTATCAGTTTGAACCTGCTGGTTAACTGGATAGCCAACAACTATGCCCTGCAGCAAAAACCGGCTGAGGGCTTATATATCAGAGATTCCAAAGGGGATCTTTACTTTCACACGAAGTTGAAACATGTAGAAATGTAGTACACAAGCCTTAATTTATACGCTTTGGGGAAAACTCAAAGCTTTTCCGGAGATCGTATGACTACACAGCTCACCCTCGGTTTTTCCCCCTGCCCCAATGATACCTTCATGTTCTACCCGCTGGTGCACGGCCTGGTCGATACGGGCGGCGTGTCTTACCGGGAACGGCTGGAAGACGTGGAGACGCTCAACAGGCTGGCGCTGGCCGGTGAGCTTGATGTCAGCAAAGTCTCTTACCACGCGCTGGGTCACATTCGCGAGCAGTATGCCCTGCTCCACTCAGGCAGCGCCCTGGGGCGCGGCTGCGGGCCGCTGCTGGTGGCTGTCGACCAGATTGACCCGCAAGAACTGCGCGGCAGGACCATTGCCGTGCCGGGTCGTTACACCACGGCCAAGCTGCTGCTGCGCCTGTTTGATCCGGCCCTCTCGAATTTTATCGTCATGCCGTTCAACGAGATCATGGATGCGGTGCTGAGCGGCAACGTGGACGCCGGCCTGATCATCCACGAATCTCGCTTCACCTACCAGGGCTTCGGCCTGCATAAACTGCTCGATCTGGGGGAATGGTGGGAGGGGGAAACCGGCCTGCCGATCCCGCTGGGAGGCATCGTGGCACGGAGGTCACTGGGGGCGGAAACGATTGCCGCGGTCGAACGGGCGCTCAGGGCTGGAGTTGACTACGCCCGCACCCACCCGGATGAAGCGGCCCGTTATATCTGCGAACATGCCCAGGAGATGAGCCCGGACGTCTGCGCCGCCCACATCGGGCTCTACGTCAATGATTTTTCAACCGATCTGGGGGATGAAGGGATACAGGCCATTTCATGCCTGCTGCAGCGCGCCGAACAGGCGGGGCTGATTCCGCACTCGAACACGCCGCTGTTTATGTAGTGGCCCAAGGAAACAACTATTTTCCGTACTGCTTCACCACCGATGGAATCAGCCGTTTGATGCTGGCAATTCGGGTTGCATCGGAGGGGTGGGTGCTGAGGAATTCCGGCGGTGCCTGCCCCCCTTTTTGTATCGCCATCCGCTCCCAGAACGATACGGCAACATTGGGATCGTACCCGGCCATGGTCATGAAGACCAGCCCCAGATGATCAGCCTCGCTTTCCTGCATCCTGCCATACGGCAACAGCGCACCATATTGGCTACCGACCCCGTAGACCGACATCCAAAGCTGCTGGGTGACTTCCGGCTTGTCGGACAGCGCCGTTGACAGGGCGACACCTCCCAACTGGGCAATCAGCCCCTGGCTCATCCGCTCGTTGCCATGCTCGGCAATCGCGTGGGCGATCTCGTGCCCCATGACTACCGCCAACCCGGCATCATCCCGCGCAACCGGCAGGATGCCGGTATAGACCACCACCTTCCCTCCCGGCATGCACCAGGCATTAACCTGCTTGTCCTCAACCAGGTTGAATTCCCAGTTATAGTTCTTCAGATACCCCTGGAGTCCGGTCGAAGCGAAATAGCGCTCTACCGCCCCCTGGATGCGCGCTCCGACACGTTTGACCATGGCGACCTGCTGCTGATTCTGGCTGAGCTTGTTTTCCTTCAGAAACGTACCGTACTGCTGGGCGCTCATGGACATCATTGAAGAACCGGGAATCAGGTTCAGGTGCGAGCGTCCGGTAACCGGCACGGTACTGCAGGCCGACAATAACAGGGAAATGACCGAGACGGTTAAGAGACGGGTGATTGCGTTCATTGGTTGTACCTCAACATTTGTCTAAAAATGAAACAGGCTGCTACTTTGCAACTCCATCAACTTCCTTGGATTTGAGATCAAATGCTTTAGGCGCCCACTCGCTATCGACTACCTTGATGTAATTGACGATCCCGTATGAAACAAGGGATTGTTTGTTTTTATCACGGGTTGCTGTCAAAAATTTCCAATCAACAAACTCAAGCCCCTCCCACTGGGGCTGGGCATAAACCTCATCGTCAACAGCCTCAGTTGAACCGGTAGCCAATTGATAGATTTTTTGCTGATGCTTGAGCAACAGGGGCTTGTTGTAGTTGGCATACACGAAAGGGGCAATTACCAGCGCTATGATGATCCATTTTTTCATGTGACTACCTCGGTGTTTTTTGAAGCCCCTCTACGGGACTGATGTAATTTGCCGTAACGCCTGAAACTTTAAATAAGAAATTGTGTAATTAAAAGTTTGGAAAGGAAACTGGAGGACAAAAAGATATATTATACTTAATTTATTCATAAAAAAACCTTAAGTCGTCTAAAGAACGTGATTTAGATTTCTGGAAAACATTAGTTGCCGCTTCAAGCTCTTGGTGGTCAGAGGCGACAAAATGGTGACTTGAAATTACGAGCCGTGAAAAGCAACGCACAGACATCAAGTACATACTGCATCAGTGGCCCTCCAGCAAAGTTTCTGCTTGACGCTGCTTAATAAGATCCTCACTGCTAAATTTCATGTCGCTGAATTTGCCTTTCAGGCTATGCACCAATGATTGCCGCTGGCGCTCCCGTTCGACAAGACAAGGCTTCACGTGCGTAGCTGCTGAATCGCCATCCAGCATTAAATCAACCGCTTCATGCAGTAGTGACTTTGCAAAATCAGGGTCACATTCAACGCGTTTTTTTATCGTTTCTTTGAAGTCTCTTGTAAGTGCCATGTTTGCCTCAAGTCGCTAGTTGGACGTTGTAGCCTTTCCATTTATCCATAACTCAGATTCGCTAAGATCAACGTTGTCATTCCAAACTATTCCGTAACCCGTTTGGTCTACGTGGACGTTTTTAAAGAAAGCCTCATCTTTAAGGGGATAAAAAGAGGACTCGTTGAGGAGAGGGGCACAGTCATAAACTCTCGTGTCCCCAGTGATGAATGTAACGAAGAGCTGTTTTCCTGAAAGCGGCGTCACTGATTTTACTTTTGGGTAAGTTGCCATGGCAATATCACTCCAATCCAGGAAGTTGCTTAAATTGTTGTGTGTTCCACATTTCCAGCAATTCTGCTTGGTAATGTTGCGTCCACTCTCGAACCATACGATCTGCTCTGGATGGTAAATCTCCTTCGATAATCTCGCAACTTTGAATGTCATATACTCCGTTGAACTCCCCATAGATAGCATGAAAATGGGGGACACCATGTTCTTTGAAGTACATTTTGATCAAAATTCCATAAAACCTCGCAATTATTGGCATAAACTATTTCTCCTTTTGCCACTTTACATTTGTCTCGTATCAAGGGCTGACCCCACCCGGGGGTTCTCATGTCAGAGCGGGCAAAGGTTGGTGTTCTAATCAGGTTTTTTCCCATCCAACATCTCATTTAGAACAATTTCGTTGGTTAAAAAAAATTCTAGAAATTCATCAATTATCATCAAGATGGAAATACCAACACTACTTGCATCGTATTGGCCAGGATTGAATAGCTCCCCGCAAGACATCTTGGCTGTTGTCAATGAAGTGGTCATTAGTTGAGGGCCAGAATGTGCAAGGTCAGATCTTAATGAATAGATGTTTCGCAATGCTATGTTAATGTCCGGAGCTTTTATCAGAAATTGGTTAGTGGGATCAACTGCAAGTGCTTTCTGCCAGATCACTCTCCAACAATCTATAAAAGTGTCTGTTGCTTTCGTCTTGTAGCCGTTACGATCCAAAGGTTTGCAATCAGTATTCAGGCCTTCCAATCCTGAAATTGTTTTAAAAAGTCCATCTCGAGCGATTTTGCTCCTACGGAAGGACTGTTCCCCCACACTTCGCGCGATATCACGAATGCCTTCGCAGATCATGTTGAGACTGAATATTGCTTTCCGATTGGCCGAGAGAATTTGCATCCATTTAGTTATTCTTTCACAAAATTCGTCTGAAATATTATCAAATGCTGAAATGTGTTGGTGAGTGTTAAACCTGACAAAGTTCTGAAGCTGCAAGCTCTCCATTGGGTTGTCCCAGAACAATTGGAATTTAATGCCAAGAGGGGAATTATCATCGGGTGAAAATCCCCAAGGGTTTCGATGAAATCTGATATCTTGAATTCGGTAGATATTTCCTAACGATAGCCACAATGACAAGGCTAGGAGCCTGTCGG
>MGZJ01000009.1:0-484 GCA_001802645.1 Geobacteraceae bacterium GWC2_53_11
CGTCGGTGAATATCTCCAGCAGTACCGCATGCTGAACGCGGCCGTCGACAATGTGGGCCTTTTTCACTCCCTCTTTGACCGCGTCGACACAGCAATCCACCTTCGGGATCATGCCTCCCGTGATGACTCCGGTGTCGATCAGGTGCGGCACGTCGTCCAGCGCGATGCTCGACAGCAGGTTTCCTTCCCCGTCCTTTACCCCTGCGACGTCGGTGAGAAGAATCAGCTTTTCGGCCCTGAGCGCGCCAGCAACCCGGCCTGCGACGAGATCGGCATTGATGTTGTAACTTTCGCCGCCGGCTCCAACTCCAACAGGGGCGATGACAGGAATGAACTTGCCGTGCTCCAGGGTCTGGATCAGTTCCTGGTTTACCTTGGTGACATTGCCGACAAAGCCTATGTCAACCGTTTCAAAAGTGCCGTCCTCACGTTTCACTTCCTGGAGCATTTTTTCGCAAAGGAGGAGATTGCCGTCCTTTCCGGA
>MGZJ01000009.1:588-8195 GCA_001802645.1 Geobacteraceae bacterium GWC2_53_11
TGACCCGCATGCCGCGCACGAACTCGGAAACGATACCGTAGCGTTTCAGGGTATCGTTGATCTGCGGACCGCCGCCGTGGACGATAACCGTGTTAATCCCCAGGGATTTGAGCAGGATGACATCCAGAGCAAACGACTCCTTCAGCTTCTCGTCTGCCATGGCATGGCCGCCGTATTTTATAACAAACGTCTTGCCGGAAAATCTTTGGATGTAGGGCAATGCCTCCATCAACGTGTTTGCTTTTTCGATGAGCTGTTTCATGGTTGTATTCCCATCCGACCCGGCTACACAGGTACGAGTGTTAACAAAAAATCTTTGCATGACAAAAAACAAAAACTGCCAGCCTGAAGCGGGGCAGTCTACCGTAAGTTGATGAAAATCTCAAAAGGTTATTGCAGGGGCAGTGTTATCGTTACGGTCGTGCCTAATCCCGGTTCACTGGCGAGGCTGATGCTTCCGCCATGCTGCCGTATGAAATCGCGCGCATAAAACAGTCCCAGGCCGAAGCCCCTGATTTGACCGGTATGGTCCGGGTCAACCTGGTAAAACTTCTCGAAGACCTTGGGTATTTCCGTTTCCGGAATACCGACACCCGAGTCTGAAACCACGATGAATGCCGTATCACGATGGCAGCCGATCCTGATGGCAACATGACCATGCTCCCCGGAAAACTTGAACGCGTTATCGATTACCTGCAACAGGGCAAAACGGATCTTCGATGCATCCAGCAACACGGGAGGCAGGTCGCACGAGCTCACATCAACGTCAACACCGAAATTACAATGCACTTCACGGCATTTGAGCAGCACATCGGCAATAATTTCATTCACGACACACGGGCTCTTATGAACATCCGAACCGCTCACCATTACCTGGCTGAATGCAAGCAGATCAGAGACCAGTTGCCCCAGATAAGTTGCTTCTTCACTGGCGAGGACTACATTTTGTTCAAAGGAGGCGTCTTCAGGGTTAAAAACACCCTTCTGGAGGTTTTGGAGAAAAAGCGAGATTCCGGTGATCGGCGTACGCAGCTTGTGCGAAACCAGCGAAAGAAACGTATTCTTCAGTTCATCGGAACGCTTTATATCAGCCAGCTCCTTTTTAAGCGCCTTTCTACCAAGAGCTTTTTCGATGGATGTTTTCAGTTGCAGGAGATTCAGCGGTTTATTGATAAAATCATCTGCGTCTTCTTTAAGCGCCTTCAGCAACGTTTCTTTGTCAGCAAAACCGGTCATCATGATAACCGTCGCATTGGGGTCAAGCGCCTTGATCTGCCTAAGCAGTTCAATCCCCGATCCTCCCGGCATGACGATATCGGAAAGGACCAGGTCAACATGTTCCCGCTCGTACAATCTGACAGCTTCCTCACACGTGCCTGCCTGCAGTACCCGGTATTCCTTCAGCGACTGAGCGCACAATTCCCGAATGACTTTCTCGTCGTCAACGATCAAAACCGTTGCCGGAGAAGCGTGTACACAGTGGCCGTTGGCAGGGGAATGTGACGGCATGCCGGACTCCAGAATATTCACAGGTTACTTAGTACCTCTGGAAATTATTTCAGAAACAGCAGCTAACGCTTCGTCCAGCTTATCCGGCATGCTGCCTCCCGCCTGAGCCAGCTCGGGCTTACCGCCGCCGCTGCCTCCCACAATGGGGGCAATCTGCTTGACGATATCCCCCGCTTTGATCGTAGCACTCAAACTTTTGGTAACTGCAACCAGCAAATTGGCCTTGCCGCCGATAGCGGCGCCGAGCGCGATGACCCCCTCGCCGATACGGTCCTTCAACGTATCCGACAGGTCACGCAACGCCTTAACATCCTCTACCTGCACCTGCACGGCCAGCAAGCGGACACCGTTCACCAGGGCGGCCTGCGACAGCAAATCGCCGGAAGCAGCGGCATTCAGTTTGGCCTGCAATGCTTCAATTTCACGCTGGTACTCTTTCTGGCGGACCAGCAGTTTTTCAAGCCGGTCACGCGAATTGCCAGCCTCCGCTTTAAGCAAAGCGGCAATGGCCCGCTGGTCGTCTTCCATCTGGCGGACAAAATCGAGGGCCCCAAGACCGGTAAGCGCTTCGATACGTCGCACACCGGCAGCAATCCCGGCTTCGGATACAATCTTGAACAGGCCGATATCACCGGATGCCCGCACATGAGTACCCCCGCAGAGCTCCATACTGACGTCGCCAACCCTGACCACGCGAACCGAATCGCCGTATTTTTCGTCAAAGAGCGCCGTGGCTCCCGCTTCGACCGCCTCAGCTATCTCCATCTCGCGGGTGACGACCGGATCATTGGCCAGGACAAAGGTGTTAACAATGGTTTCAACACGCCGCAGCTCTTCATCGGTCATTGCGGAGAAGTGAGTAAAGTCGAAACGGAGGCGGTCAAGGGAGACCAGCGACCCGGCCTGTTTGACATGCTCGCCCAGCACCTGGCGCAGAGCGCTCTGTAGCAGGTGGGTTGCCGTGTGGTTACGGCAGGTGGCATCACGTTCTACCCGAGAAACTTTCAGGTCTGCGGCATCACCAACTTTAAGAACCCCTTCCTTGACAACGGCATGATGAACAATCATATCCGTAAAGGGTCGGCTGGCGGTAACAACATCCAGATGAGCGCTTCCGGTTGAAATCGTCCCGCTGTCGCCTTTCTGCCCCCCCGAATCTCCATAAAACGGGGTCTTTTCGGTGATGACCGCCACGGTATCTCCCGCAACAGCCAAATCAACGGGAACGCCGTCCCGGATAATCGCCAGCACCGGCGCATAAATAGACATTTCATCGTAACCGACAAACTCTCCCCGCACGCCGCTGTTGTGCAGTTCCTTATAGATCTGGGCAATCCCCTCTTCGCCGGAACCTTTCCAATGTTCACGCGCCTGGGCCCGTTGCCGGTCCATGCAGAGTTCGAAACCGACTTCATCAATGGTAAAACCCTCACTCTCCACAATATCACCGGTCAGGTCGGTCGGGAAACCAAAGGTATCATACAACTTGAACAGGACATCGCCCGGGATGACGTTTTTGCCTGCGCTTCGCAGAGCCGCAACCTCGTCATTCAGGATTGCCAGCCCCCGGTCAAGGGTTTCAATAAACCGCTCCTCCTCGGCCTGAACCACTTTCTTGATGTACGCTTCGCGTTCAGCCAGCTCCGGATAGGCATCCCCCATCATCTCGCGTACAGCGTCCACCATGCGCCAGAGCAGCGGTTCGCTGACGCCCAGCATCTTGGCATGACGGGCAGCCCGGCGCATGATGCGGCGCAGTACATACCCGCGCCCCTCGTTGCTCGGCAGCGCGCCGTCGCAGATCAGGAAGGTTACGGCACGGCAATGATCGGCAATAACCCGCATGGAGACGCTGTCTTTCTCGTTGTCGCCATAGATTTTGCCGCTGTGCCGTTCGATATGGCGAATGATCCCCTGCAGCAGATCGGTATCGTAGTTTGAATGCACCCCCTGCATGACGGTGGTGATGCGCTCCAATCCCATGCCGGTATCTACGGACGGCTTGGGGAGGGGTGCCAAGGTGCCGTCGGCGGAGCGGTTGAACTGCATGAAGACGTTATTCCATATTTCCATGTACCGGTCGCAGTCGCAGCCGACAGCGCAATCAGGCGAACCACAGCCGACTTCCGGACCGTTATCCCAGAATATTTCGGTACAGGGGCCGCAGGGACCGGTATCGCCCATGGACCAGAAGTTGTCCTTCTCGCCAAAACGGTAGATTCGTTCACGAGGCACCCCTTCCTGCTGGTGCCAGATATCGGCGGCTTCGTCGTCATCGGTGTACACCGTCACATACAAACGGCTTGTATCCAGCTTCAATTCTTTGGTCAGAAACTCCCACGCATAGCCGATCGCTTCCTTTTTGAAATAATCTCCGAAGGAAAAGTTTCCCAGCATTTCAAAGAACGTATGATGACGTGCAGTGCGGCCGACGTTTTCCAGATCGTTGTGCTTGCCGCCTGCCCGGACACATTTCTGTGAACTGGCGGCCCGGTAATAGCCCCGGTCTTCAAGACCCAGGAAGCAGTCCTTGAACTGGTTCATACCGGCATTGGTAAACATCAGGGTCGGATCGTTCTTGGGAAGTATCCCGGAACTGGCTACAACCGTATGCCCCCGGTCGGCAAAATACTGAAGAAAACGTGCGCGAATTTCTGTACCTGTCATTGATGCCCTCGATATAGTAATAAATAACCCTGGAATCAGGGCCACGGAAAACACCTATCAGGCTTCGGCCCGCAAAGCCTGCATAATTGCTGAAAACCCGAAACCGCGACGCTGCAGGAAACCGACAACTCTCCGCTTGTCGCGATCACTGGCCACCGCATAGGAAAATCCTGAGTAGCGCCGTTCCACCGCCGACCGGACCTCGGAAATTTCGTCACTCTCCGCCAGAAGCGGCGTCAAAACGTCATTGACAACATCGGCCGGAAAACCCCGCCGTCGCATCTCCAGACGGAGGCGGGCGCCGTAGTAGCGGCCCGAAGATACGGCCGAGGCAGCAAACCGTTCGGCGTAGCGGCTGTCGTCCAACCACCCTTCACGCTGGATACGGTTGATCACCGTTTCAGCATCATGCTCGTCAACACCGCGCGCCGCCAGCTTGCGGCAGATGCCGGCAACCGTATAATCACGACCGGTCAGCAGCCGCAGCACATACTGGTAAGCCTGGTCAGGCGACAGCGGCTCAGTACTTCTCGATCTCAATTTTGTCCGGCTCCGCAGCGGCATCTTCCGGCTTATTCTCAAACCCTTCCCAGGAAGCATCCGAAGTCGATGAAATGCCCGAAACCTTGAGGGCAAAGTCGTCTGGGTTCGAACTCTGGCGGATTGCCTCTTCGTAGGTAATCAGCTTGTTGGAATAGAGCCTCATCAGCGACTGATCAAAAGTCTGCATGCCGTACGTGACAAACCCCTGGGCAATGGCGTCGTTAAGCTGTTTGGTCTTATCCTTGTCGTCGATGCACTCTCTGACGCGCGCCGAAGCCAGCATGACTTCCACCGCCGGAACACGTCCCTTGCCGTCGGATTTGGGCACCAGCCTCTGGGAAACGACCGCCTTGATAATGCTGGCCAATTGGATACGGACCTGGCGCTGATGATAGGGAGGGAACACGCCGATGATGCGGTTGATCGTTTCCGCGGCATCCATCGTGTGCAGAGTTGACATAACGAGATGGCCGGTTTCGGCGGCCGTCATCGCCGTTTCGATCGTTTCGTAATCGCGCATCTCGCCGACCAGGATGACGTCCGGATCCTGACGGAGCGCCCCCTTGAGAGCGGCCGAGAAAGTTGGCGTATCGGTGCCGACCTCGCGCTGGCTGATGATGCTCTTGTTGTCGCGATGGAGGAATTCCACCGGATCTTCGATGGTGATGATGTTGCAGGTACGCTGGTTGTTAATGTAATCAATCATGGCCGCCAGCGTACTCGACTTGCCGGAACCGGTCGTCCCGGTCACCAGGATCAGCCCACGCTCTTCCTTGCAGATTTTCTGCATGACCGGCGGCAGATTAAGCCCTTCCAGCGTCGGAATGATGAAGGCAATAGAACGAAACACCATCGCCACGGTCCCGCGCTGGCGGTACACGCTGACCCTGAAGCGCCCCAACCCCGGCACGGCATAAGCCAGATCGACCTCGTAGTTTTCCTCGAACATGCGCCGCTGACGATCATTCATCATCGAATGGGCAATGTCAGAAACGAAGTCAGGCGACAGGCGCGCCGCGTTGGGGATCGGATGCAGCCTGCCGTCAATCCTGACGATAGGCGGCAGCCCGGTCTTGATATGAATATCGGATCCCTTGGCCTTAAACGCGATGGTGAGTATTTCGTTCAGATCCATAGCCTACCTCCGCTGCTATGCAGCCTTGTCTGCCTTTTCAGGAACCGGGACCGGTTTCAGCAGATCCATCAGTTTGCCTTCAACCTCAGCCAGCGTTTCGGGATGTTCCGTCAACCAGGTGCGCGAATTCTCCCGTCCCTGACCGATGCGCTCTTTGCCGTACGAATACCAGGCGCCGCTCTTCTCGATGATATTCTTGTCAACCGCCAAGTCAAGTACATCGCCGGTGCGCGAGATACCTTCGCCGTAGAGGATGTCGAATTCAACTTCCTTGAATGGAGGTGCAACCTTGTTTTTTACAACCTTGACGCGGGTACGGGAACCGATGATCTGGTCCCCCTGTTTCAGGGTGGCGATCTTGCGGATGTCCATACGGACCGAAGCGTAGAATTTGAGGGCGTTACCGCCGGTGGTTGTTTCGGGATTGCCGAACATGACCCCGATTTTCATACGGATCTGGTTGATGAAGATCACGCAGCAATTCGACTTGCTGATGATGCCGGTTAGCTTGCGCAGCGCCTGCGACATCAGACGGGCCTGCAGGCCCATGTGGGAATCGCCCATATCCCCTTCGATTTCAGCCTTGGGTACCAGGGCGGCTACCGAGTCAACTACCAGCACGTCAATGGCGCCGCTCCTGACCAGGGTTTCGGTGATTTCCAGCGCCTGTTCGCCGGTGTCCGGCTGCGAAACGAGCAGATCGTCGGTCTTGACCCCCAGCTTGCGGGCATAGCCGATATCAAGCGCATGCTCGGCATCTATAAAAGCAGCGATACCGCCCGTTTTCTGTGCTTCTGCGACGATGTGCAGCGCCAGGGTGGTCTTGCCGGAAGATTCGGGACCGTAGACCTCGATAACCCTGCCGCGCGGCACGCCGCCGACTCCCAGAGCCATGTCGAGCGAAATGGAGCCGGTAGAAATAGCCTCGACCCCCGGAAGCGCCTCATCGTTGCCGAGCCGCATAATAGCGCCCTTGCCGAACTGTTTTTCGATCTGGCTCAGAGCCAGTTCAATCGCCTTGTTTTTTTCCGGCGCGTTGTTTTTTTCAGCCATAAAAGGTATCTCCTGAAGAGGTGGGGTATGCAGATTAAGGGGTAGAAAAATAGCATATCCAACTGATGTACCGCAAGGTTTTATCTGACGCTCCGCTCACTTCTGGCAGCGGCGGCAGAAAACCGTACTCCGGTTGCCGAGCCTGATCTCATCAAGCGGTTCACCGCACGCCAGGCATGCCTTGCCTGCCCGGCCATAGACCTTGAATGCCAACGGATGATAGACAACGGACTCCTCGGCAACCCGGTAGCTGCTCCCGACCGTGATCGACCCTTCCAGTTCCTCCCGGATGGCGGCGGCCAGCTCCGCACTCTCCCCAAGCGTCAGGGTTCCGGCAGCTCGATCGGGGGAGATACGGGCACGGAACAGCGCCTCATTTGCGTAGATATTCCCCACCCCGGCAACCACGGAGCTGTCCATGATCAACTGTTTCACGGCAACTTTCCGGTTTCTGGTGGCGTCAAAAAGGTATTGGCCGTTGAAATCGCCGGACAGCGGTTCCGGCCCGATTTCCGCCAGCAGCGGGTGCTGCAGAGGGTCACCGGTCAACCAGGTTATGATGCCGAATTTACGCGGATCGTGATATCTGAGCAGTTGCCCATCGTCAAAAACAAAATCAAGGTGATCATGTTTTCCCGGCGGAGCCGTTTCTGTGAGCAGCCGAAGGAAACCGGTCATCCCCAGGTGCACCAGCAACCAG
>MGZJ01000009.1:8228-8396 GCA_001802645.1 Geobacteraceae bacterium GWC2_53_11
CGCCGCCCCACGGAACGGATGACCTGCCCCGGCAAGACTGTCACCAACTCACCGGGAATCGGCAGGCGCAACTTCGGCGTCCGGATCACCACCCGTTCGATCCTTTTTCCAACCAGATTCCGTTCCAGCCTGCGTCGGGTCAGTTCCACCTCAGGGAGTTCCGGCACT
>MGZJ01000010.1:0-4329 GCA_001802645.1 Geobacteraceae bacterium GWC2_53_11
GAGGTAAAAAACATGCCGACGCCGTAGTGAAACGGCTCGGGCAACTCAATGCCGAGCGGCGCACAAACCGAGCGCAGGAAACTGTCCGGCATCTGCATGAGGATACCGGCGCCGTCTCCAGTGTTCGGTTCGCTGCCGGTTGCGCCGCGGTGGTCAAGATTTATGAGTATTTCAAGCGCCTGGCTGACAATCTCGTGGGATTTTTTCCCCTTCATATTGGCAACAAAGCCGACGCCACATGCATCGTGCTCGAATTGAGGATCGTAAAGTCCCTGTTTCACTGGTGGTCTGTTGTTTTTCATTTGGATAACCTTTGCCTGTAGTTCTGAAATCAATTTCCCGCTGTCTATGTACATGCGTGGGCCAAAATCCATAGCAGAGAGCGTGCCATACTTACTATCTGCAGCAGAGCGCACAGATTTCAATCAGAATATTGACCAGTTATGCTCAATGGTACCTTACCTCTTGCATTAATCAAGAGGATTAATGCTTGCCGCGATGAGTAACAAAACAACTCTTATGAGTAACCTTGTGCACAACAAAACTCAGGACTCTATTAGCCCGCCACAATCTTACACACACCACGAGAAATTACTCACCCGCAAGAGTGTGCTACCCTGATGAGTATAAAACGAACTCAAACAAACAGGCACACACCTATACACATTGCCCATCATTGCATCATTTATAACTATAACTGTTTGATTTTAAGGCTTGTGCCTATTTTTTAAACCATTACACGCCACGCTGGCACAGTAAATGCTTAATAATGATGCACAAGCAATTGCACGCTGCTCTGTTTTTATTCATGTGTGCATATAATTTACTCAGCGGAGGAATACAATGGCTCATGTTGATGAAAAGATTGAAGGTATGTATCAGGAAGTTCTCAAGCGCAACCCCGGTGAAACCGAATTCCACCAGGCAGTTCTCGAAGTACTGGAGTGCCTTGGACCGGTTGTAGTTAAGCATCCGGAGTACCTTGAACGTAAAATCATCGAGCGGATCTGCGAACCCGAGCGCCAGATAATCTTCCGGGTGCCCTGGCAGGATGACAAGGGCATTGTTCACATCAACCGCGGCTTCCGGGTTGAATTCAACAGCTCACTGGGACCATACAAAGGCGGCCTCCGCTTCCATCCTTCCGTATATCTCGGCATCATAAAGTTCCTCGGCTTCGAACAGATCTTTAAAAACTCTCTGACCGGCCTCCCCATCGGTGGCGGCAAAGGCGGCTCCGACTTCGATCCCAAAGGCAAATCCGACGACGAAGTTATGCGTTTCTGCCAGAGCTTCATGACCGAACTCTACCGTCATCTGGGTGAGCACACCGACGTTCCGGCCGGTGACATCGGCGTTGGAGGCCGCGAGATCGGCTATATGTTCGGCCAGTACAAACGCATCACCAACCGCTATGAGCCAGGCGTTCTGACCGGCAAGGGCCTCACCTGGGGCGGTTCATTGGTCCGAACCGAAGCAACCGGATACGGCGCAACCTTCTTTGTCAACGAGATGCTGAAAGCCCGCAAAGACTCTTTTGACGGCAAAATATGTACCGTTTCAGGTTCCGGCAATGTTGCCATCTACACCATCGAAAAGATTCACCAACTGGGCGGCAAATGCGTCGCCTGCTCCGACTCCAACGGAGTGATTTATGATGAAAAAGGGCTTGATCTCAACCTGATAAAACAGTTAAAAGAAGTAGAGCGGCGCCGCATCGAAGAGTACGTAAAAACTCACAAGCACGCAAAATACATCGCCAAAGGCAATATCTGGGAAATCCCCTGCCAGGTTGCCATGCCGTCGGCGACCCAGAACGAGATCAGCGGTAAAGATGCTGCTACCCTGGTTAAGAACGGCTGCATCGCCGTCGGTGAAGGCGCCAACATGCCAACAACACCGGAAGGCATTAAAGTATTCTTGGAAGCAAAAATCGCCTATGGCCCCGGCAAAGCCGCCAATGCTGGCGGAGTCGCCACCTCGGCACTCGAAATGCAGCAGAATGCGGGCCGTGATTCCTGGTCGTTTGAATACACCGAGAAAAAACTGGAAGACATCATGATCAACATCCACCGCAACTGTTACGAAACCGCTGAAGAATACGGTGCACCAGGGAACTATGTCCTTGGCGCCAACATCTGCGGCTTCATCAAGGTAGCCAATGCCATGGTTGCTCATGGTCTGATCTAGACAAATACCAGGCAGTACACTATGCAGGGGAGCCCACAATATGAGGGTTCCCCTGCCTCTGTATAAAAGCCTTGTCAAGGAGAGAGTCGCATGGCACTTGTTGTCCAGAAATTTGGCGGCACCGCAGCAGCCACACCGGACCAGACACACACGATAGCCCGGCGCGTCATCGACTCATACAATCAGGGCAATGATGTGGTGGTCGTTATCTCGGCCCGCGCGGGAGAAACGAACCGCCTGGTCGCAATGGCCGAGGAGATGTGTCCGGGACAGGGTGGCCGCGACTACGACCTGCTCATATCGGCAGGAGAGCAGGTTTCCGTCGGCCTTCTGGCGCTCTGCATCCGGTCTATGGGTTACAAGGCCAGGACCTATCTGGGGTGGCAGGTTCCCATCATCACCAATTCGGAGTACAGCAGCGCCTCCATCATCCGCGTTGACCCGGACAAAATGCTTGCCGACCTCAAAACCGGAGCCATCGTGATCGTAGCCGGTTTCCAGGGCATCGACCAGGCCGGCAACATTACCACCCTGGGCAGGGGGGGCGGCGACACGTCCGCCGTTGCCATTGCAGACGTACTTGCCGCCGACCAATGCGAACTCTATTCCGATGTAGAAGGAGTTTTCACGGCGGACCCCGCCATCTGCAGCGATGCACACAAGATCATAAAAGTATCCTATGACGAAATGCTCGAACTGGTCGGGCAGGGAACGCGAGGCGTCCAGATCCGTGCGCTGGAATATGCAAAAAAACACAATGTAAAGATTCATATCCGGTCGGGATTCAGCACCGCAACCGGCACGCTGGTGACCAGGGAGGAGGAACTCATGGAAGGTGGAGTAGTTACCGGAATCGTGTATGACAAGAACCAGGCCAAGATAGCAGTGATAGGCCTCCCGGACAAACCGGGTGTCGCAGCAAAGATACTGACTGCCCTGGCCGATGCCGACATCTCGGTGGACATGATCGTACAGAATGCCAGCCAGGACGGCCTGGCCGACGTAACCTTCTCCGTGTCCAAGGACGACCTGGCCAAAGCCGACGAAATCACCCGGTCAATCGCCAACGAAGTGCAGGCCAAGGCGGTCATCGCCGACAGCAAGATCTGCAAGTTATCCATTGTCGGCCTCGGCATGCGCAACCACGCCGGAGTTGCTGCCCGCATGTTTACAGCCCTGGCCTACAACAATATCAACATCCAGATGATCTCCACCTCGGAAATAAAAGTCGCGGTAGCCATAGAAGAAAAATACACCGAACTGGCGGTACGCCTCCTGCACGAGACCTTCGGCCTGTAACACGATACGACATCAGAAACACCCAAGCCCGGACGAGTCCGGGCTTTTTTGTGTCCACCGACCACGCCGGTCAGGTGTCTTTGCAACAAAATTACGGATATTTTTCTTTTATGGTCGCTTAACAGGTGCTATTATCTGGACATATTTAGGGAGGCCAACATGCCAACTGCAATAAAATTTTCCGAAGACATTGTCCCGTTAGGTGACCTGAAAATTAATCCCGGACGTATAGTGCATCAGGTTGACACGACTCACCGTCCGGTTCTCTTGACAAACAGGGGTCGCGGCGTTGCCGTGGTCCAGTCACTCAAGGATTATGAAGCCGAGACCGAAGAGCGGGCCTTTATGAAGGCGGTGTTGCAAGGTTTTTCGGACGTTGAGGAAGGCCGGACCGTCAGCCTTGCGGATGCGAAAAAACGGCTGGGCCTGATGTGATGAAGTCGATTGAATTTGCCGAATCCGCGTTGTGCGATCTTGAGGATGTTCTTGCCTGGTATGCCGGACAGCAGGTACCTGAAGTAGGAGAACGACTGGTTCGTGAAGTTGTTGTCAGGATCGAGCAACTGTCAGAACATCCCGAAAGCGGTCGCATCGTCCCGGAATTTGATGTAAAAACAATCCGCGAACTGATACATCCCCCATTTCGTATTGTCTACCGTATTGATTCAACAAAAATATGGATTATCAGGGTATGGCGGAGTGAGAGGCTTTTAAACCTGACGTGAGACGGCTGACGCGTTTCTCTCCTGCGCAGTGATTACAAATCAAGAATGTCAACCGATATACACAAGCTTGAATGCAAGTCAAATCGGCTTGCTGGACAAAACCACACGATACGCC
>MGZJ01000010.1:4361-17803 GCA_001802645.1 Geobacteraceae bacterium GWC2_53_11
TCAACTGAATATATTTGTGCGAATAATGTTACATGAATATCACATGCAATGTAACGAGAAAAGAACTATATAAGTGGGAGATATCGGGAGGTACCCCATGAATTTGCGAGAACTTAGAGAACTGTCCGGGATGAATCAGGAGACGCTTGGAGAACTCGCTGGTGTTACACGCCAGACAATCGCCGCCTGGGAACGAGAAGACCGCGAGCCTTCCATGCAACAGGTCGTGAAACTGTGCCGGATTCTGAAGGTGCCGCTTGACGTTATGCTCGGCTTGTCTGAAGCATCCGAGCCGGTACTGCTGTTTCGTGCCGACGCGGCCGATACCCTGTCACCGGCTCTAAAGCAGTTATTGACAAGAAAGGCGTTCGACTACGGCGAGATAGAGCGGTTGGCCGGAACTCTGCCGAATCTGCCCGGTTCACGTCCCATGGCGACCTTTGACGAGCATATCGTCGAGCAGGTTGCTAACGAAGTACGCGATTGGCTGGGAGTTGAAGACGCCCCCCTGGGTGATGTGTTGTCGCTTTTGGAGGGCAAGGGGCTCAAGATCTTCCTGCACAAACTCCCCAATTCCGTCTCTGGCTTTTCGGCCTACACCGACGAAGTGGGCGGAGCGATATTCGTCAACGCTGATCATCGCACGGAGCGGCAATATTTTACGGCACTGCATGAACTCTCCCATCTCATCTTTCACCGCAAAGAGTATCAGTCGCCTGCATCTACATCTGCGAAGGTTGGCAGGTCTGACCCTCGGGAACAGGCGGCCAATTTTCTGGCCGGTGCGGTACTCTTGCCGCGCACCATAATGGAGGCAGAGCTACACCCCTACCGTAACCGCTGGTTGCCGTTTTCCCTGTTGGCCGATATCAAGCAGCGCTACTCAGTCAGCATGCGGACAATTCTGGTTCGGGCCGGGCAACTAGGCATCATCTCCTCCAGGCAGTCGTTCCAGCAGATTGCAAAGATTAACGCAAAATACGGCAAGGAAGATGAACCGGTTGACTTGAAACGCCCAGAATCACTTCGCCGCCTCAACCGACTGGTGTATCAGGCGCTGATTGAAGAAAAGATCACCACATCCAAGGCGGCTGAAGTGCTCGGTGAACCGGTATATTCGGTCAAGGAAGAACTTGGCAGATGGCTTTCGGAGGAGATCGGGTGATCCTTCTAGCCGACACCAGTATCCTGATCGATTTGGAGCATGTAGGCAGCATCGGTGTGCTTCCACGGTTGGCTCCCTGCGAGATCTTGGATGTCGTGCTGGCAGAGTGCGAGAATGAAAAACAACCCCATATCATTCAACACATTGAGGATGCGGGTATAACCGTTATCGAAACCAGCCGTGATCTCGCTTTTAGAGCGAACACCCTGCGCCGGGGTGGAGTAAGCACCAACGACATGATGACCGTTTGTTATGCGCGCGACCATGAACGGATTGTTTTGACCGGTGACAGACCGATGCGGGAACGCTGTGCCGAGTTGGAGGTTAAATTCCGGGGCAGTATCTGGGTCACGGAAGAGGCGTATCGCAGGCAATTGCTTAAACCATCGGAACTTCTACATTGGCTGGACGTCTGGCCAACTGTCGGAAGAAGGTTGCCGGCGGAAGAGCTTACCAGACTGCGACTAATGCTGACTTCTACTACGTAATATTCGCTCGCAGCCCGACATTATGTCGGGCTTTTTTCGTTGACGCCTCAGTAGCCAGCGTCTAAAAAGGTAGTCATGAACCTTCTCAAAGATCTCAACCCCCCCCAGAAAGAGGCTGTGCAGCATTGCGAAGGGCCACTCCTGATCCTGGCCGGCGCCGGTTCCGGCAAGACCCGTGTCATAACGAATCGCATCGCTTACCTTATTAGTACACATGGAGTTCTGCCGGGGAATATCCTGGCAGTAACTTTCACCAATAAAGCCGCAAAAGAGATGGCTGAACGTGTTCGAAAACTCTTGGGCGATAGAAATACACCTTACAACATCTCCACCTTTCATGCCGCCTGTGGCCGCATCCTGCGCCGCGACATCCACCATCTCGGTTTCCAGTCATCGTTTGCCATTTATGACGACCGTGACTCCGAGCGACTCCTGAAGGATGTCATCGCCGAACTGGATCTGGATGAAAAACGCTTTGCAGTCAAGGCGGTTTCCGGCCGGATCGATGATTTCAAGAACCGAGGGTTCTTCCCGGAGGATATCGGCTCCATCCCGCCCGGCGACATATTCAACCAGAAAGTCGTCGAGATTTACGCCGCGTATCAGGAACGCCTGAAGAAATGCAATGCCCTCGATTTCGGCGACATGATGATCCAGACCGTCCGCCTGTTAAGCCGCTTTCCGGAAGTGTGCGCGTATTACCAGGACAAGTTCCAATGGCTGCTGGTAGACGAATACCAGGACACCAACCCGGTACAGTACCAGTTGATCCGGCTGCTGGCCGGGGAACGCAAAAACCTCTGCGTGGTGGGCGACGACGACCAGTCGATCTACTCATGGCGCGGGGCCGATATCCGCAACATCCTCGAATTTGAAAAGGACTTCCCCGGCGTCAAGATCATCCGCCTCGAACAGAACTATCGCTCCACCGCCACGATCCTGACGGCTGCCGGCGAAGTCGTTAAACAGAACTTTGGCCGCAAGGGCAAAACGCTTTGGACGGAAAATCCGCAAGGAGAGCCTATCCGCTATGAGCGGGTCGAGTCGGACCGTGAGGAAGCGCGTTTTGTCAGCCGCGAGATCGCAACATTGAGAACCGGCGGCGTGCCGCTGGAGGAAATGGCGGTTTTCTACCGCACCAACGCCCAGTCGCGCCTCATCGAGGAAGCGCTGGTGGGGAGTGCGCTCCCCTACCACATTGTCGGCGGCGTCCGGTTCTACTCCCGCCTGGAGGTCAAGGACATCCTGGCGTACCTGCGGGTGCTGGACAATCCTGCTGACGAGGTCTCGCTGAAACGGATCATCAACGTCCCGGCGCGGGGCATCGGTAACACAACCGTTGACAAGATCTCGGCACAGGCAGCGCGGCAGGGAGGCACTTTTTTTGACGCCCTGAACGATGCCGTACAGGACGGGCTTCTGGCTGCCGGGGCACGCGGCAAGATCGCGGCCTTTGCCTCCCTGCTGGAAAGTTTTCGCTCCGCCGCTACCGGCAGCAGCCTGGCAGAACTGACACGAACAGTCATGCAGGGAAGCGGCTACCTTGACCGGCTGAAGTGCAGTCGCGACGAGGACGATGCGGAACGGCTGGAGAACCTGGAGCAGCTGCTGGCCGCCATTGAGGAATTCAGCGAAAAGAACCCCGAAGCGGGGCTGTCGGAATTTCTGGAGCAGGTATCGCTGGTATCCGACCTTGAACAGGGGGAGGCTGGCCAGCCATCGGTTACCCTGATGACCCTGCACGCCGCCAAGGGGCTGGAGTTCAAGGCTGTCTTCATGATCGGCATGGAGGAGCGACTTTTTCCCCATGTCCGTTCCCTGGACGATCTGGACGGCATGGAAGAGGAGCGCCGGCTCTGTTACGTCGGCATGACCCGGGCCCGCGAGCGGCTCTACCTGCTCAATGCCCGCCGGAGATACCTGTTCGGCCAGGAGCAGTGCAACCCGCCGTCTCGATTTTTGAAAGACATCCCGCCGCAGCTGCTGGATGATTCCGGAAGTTCTGCCGGCAACTCGCCCTATGCCACTCCCTATCCATCGGCTGCGGAAAAAAGCTACTATAACCCGGCAGACCGGATGCGCGGCAACGCAAAACCAGCCTCACTGGGCGAACACACCGTTCCGGCCCACAACCTCGCAGCCATCGCCGCTGCTTTTGAAAACGACGTTGAGATCGTCCCGGAGCCGCCCGAAGAGCAGGACGGGGTCTTTATCGGCATGAAGGTACGGCATGGCAAGTTCGGCGTCGGAACGGTCAGGAAGGTCGAAGGGGATGGCGATGAGCAGAAAGTTGTTGTCTGGTTCAACTCGGTCGGGCCGAAAAAACTGATGCTCCGCTTTGCCGGACTGGAGCGGGCTTAAATAATTACCGCATGCAGATCCCGGCGGCGGTAGCGCCAGGCAAACGCGACCGCCCGGAAATACCAGTCGATCAGGAACACTCCCCACACGGCATAGAGCGACAGGTGCAGCCAGCTCGACGCCACCCACGAGAACGCCACCCGTATCCCCCACATGGCAACCAGCGTGACGATGAAAACATAGAAGGTGTCGCCGGTGCCGCGCAGACTCCCCGCATAGACGAACGAAACCGCCAGCGGTATCTGGGCAAACGCTACCAGCTTCAGGAACATGCTCCCCTTCTCGATGACGTCCGGGTCGTGGCTGAACAGACCGATGAGCAGGTGCGGCGCAAAGAAGAAAAGCAGAGCCATAACGGTCATCACGCCGACCGCCAGTCGCAGCGCCTCGGTATGGCTGATTCGGGCACGGCGGATCTTGCGGGCCCCCAGCGCCTGCCCCATCAGTGTCGCCGCCGCGATTCCCATCCCGGCACCCGGCATGAACGAAAGCGACTCAATCGACAGGCCGATCTGGTGGGCGGCATAGGCCGTGGTGCCGTAGGCGATGATGAAACTGGAATAAAACAACTGGCCACTCTGCTGGGCAACCCGCTCCAGCGCCACCGGCCAGCCGATTGACCAGATTCTCTTAAACAGGCTGAAGTCCGGGCGGCTGAACGTAATGTACCGTCTGCGCAGGGCCTGGATCAGCAGGTACGCGAAGCCGACAAACTCGGAACTGTTGATGGCGATCGCCGCACCCTTGACCCCCAGCGCCGGCATGCCGAGTTTGCCGTAGATCAGCGGCCAGGCCAGCAGGACGTGCAGGATGTTGACCAGAATAATAGCTTCCATCGGCGTGCGGGTATCACCGGTGCCATGCATGATTGCCGAGAGAAGATTCAGTCCGGTGGTCCAGATCATCCAGAGGAACACCAGCCGGATATATTCGGCGGCCAGCTGCTGCACCTGCGGCTCGGCCCCCATCAAACGGGCAATATCTCCCCCCCAGCGGGAACCGGCCAGTGAGCAGAGTACCGTCATAACCAACCCGGCCAGACAGGCGACAGAAGCCGCCCGTGCGGCATCTTCACGCCGCCCCGCTCCCCACAGATGTGAGATGACCACCGTTGTTCCGGTGGAAAGCCCCCAGAACACTGTCATTGTTGTAACCATCAGGAGCTGCCCCAGACCGGTTGCAGCAATGGCGGAAGCACCGAGCCCGCCGGTCAGAAAAACATCGACAATCGAAACCAGACGCTGGAAAAGGGACGAGAGCAGAACAGGAAGCGAAAGATTGAGTACATTGCGGCGTATGGAAACCGGCTTGCGGCGGGTTGAGATGAAAGAGGTAACAGGAAGGGACATGGATTTATTTATAGGACTGGCAAGCAGGAAGATCAATGCCTTTTCAGGCAATGGAGCGCACAAAAGGCGAGACGTTACCGCCTCGCCCTCACATCAGAACGGTTGCTACATATAATCCAGCAATGATAACTGCGTCAGTTTTGCCGTAGCCGACAACGATGCTTCAAAGGCAATTTTCTCGTTATTCTGCTGTACGCCGAGTTTGGCATAATCGACTTCCTGTATGCTGGTGGAGATGGAGAGCAGCGTGTTCTTGTTGTTCATATTGAGTTTGTCCATGTTGTCCAAACGGGTCGTTCGTGACAGAATGTCACTCGTGGCAATGTTAAGCTGTTTTGCCCCGGCCTCCATATCTGTTGCCGCCGCCGATATTGCCGGAACGTTGCTCGGCGTAAGACTGTCTCCCACCGCGGCAATCAGGTTGTCAAATGTAGTAAGGATGTCGATTGAACCATAACTGGGACTCGCTCCGACTCCCTTGAGAAGCCGGTCACCCGTGAGGTTCAGCGTCTGTGTTGAGTTTTGAGCAACTTCAATTGAAAGCTGGGTACCATCACCGCCATAATTATTATCCGCGTACGTGAATGGTGGAGCCGCATTGTTGGCGCCCGCAAAGATAAACTGGTCCCCGTACTGGGTGTTGGCCATATCTACCAGCTGCTTTTTAAGATCAACGAGCTGGTCATGCGCACTCTGGCGAATACCAGGATCACTGCTGCCCGTGTTGATTGTTCCGGCAAGTTTCTTTGCCAGGCCAACAATAGCCGACATGCCTTCCAGCGCGGTGCTGGTGAATTTCAGCCAGGAACTGGCCTTGTCGATGTTGCTGGCATGCTGGTCATACGTCCTGAGCTTGTCGCCTATATCAAGAAGAGTCCTGCTGTTAATCGGGTCGTCACTGGGACGGTTGACGTTCTGACCCGACGAGATTGATTCCTGAAGTTTATCAAGCCTGGCCCGCCCCAGCTGGATATTATACAACGAGTTTTCGGCAGACATGTTTGCGGTGACACGCATTTCTATTCCTCCCAACCCTGCTCAGCAGGGTACATTCTGTTAACGTATCATACCCATGACGACATCCAGCATTTCCGTCGCCGTGGTTATCAATTTAGCTGAAGCCTGATATGAGCGCTGATATTTTATAAGATTGGTAAGCTCTTCATCCAGCGACACGCCTGATTTTGATTCACGAAGCGTCGATAACTGCTTCGTGAAAGCCTCATCCTGCGCGACCGTTGTCTTGCTTGACATGACATCCAGGCCGACCGTACTGACAAAGCTGCTGTAAAAGCTGCTGAAGGTCGCAAGCGTTGCACCGGTCGGTACAGTCTTGGCATTGACCAGCTGGGAAATGGAGAGGGCATTGCTGTTGTCGCCGGGAAGTACGGCACTCCCTGATGCGGCAAGAGTGCTGATAGTCAGTCCGCCGTCAATTGAAAAAGCGGCCGCAGAGCCGGCAACGGCTCCCAGAGGCGTGAAGAAATTCTGACCGGTTCCTCCTGTCGGGCTGAAGCCGGCTGAGTGCTGGGCATTTACGCTGGTAACAACCGCATTGGCCAGCGTATCAATCTGGGTCAGATACCCAGGAATAATCGTATCACGCAACGCCAGCGTTGCGCCCAACTCGCCGGTAGCAGGCGCAACCACTCCCAGAGCACCACCCGGCGGCGTTAACTGGACGACAAAGCTGTCCGGATTTGTTTTATCGAGTGAAAAAACGCCCGCTGCTGAACCGGTAACAAGCGCCGCGCCGCCATCGGCGTATCTGACGTCAGTAGAGCCGTCACTGTTTTCGGTGAAGGTAATGCCTATTTTCTGAGAGAGATCCCGTATCAGTTGATCCCGCTGATCCCGTGATTCGTTGGCGTTACCGTTCACCAGTTCGGTGGTCTTTATCTGGCCGTTAAGCTGGGCAATGTTGGCTAGTGTGTTATTGATGCTGTCCGTCAACGGGACCAATGATGCATTCTGCACGGCAATTGAATCATTGAGGGTCTTGCTGACGGAATGAAAATTATCCGTAAGTATCTGGGCGCGGGTCAAAACAACCTGACGCTCTGCAGAACCGCCCGGATTAAGAGTCAGGTCCTGCCAGGCACTGAAATAGTTGGAGATGGCCGCACCGATACCATCATTGGTAACTTCGTTGAATGAAGGCTCCAACTGCTGCAAAACCTGGGATTTCGTTGTGTCAAACCCCTGGGTTGTCTGGGCATTCACCAGCTGCTGCTGCAGCAGGCCGTCGTAGTATCGCTCTACTGCGGCAATTCTGACTCCGGTGCCCATGGGAAAACCATTGTGAGTCGTCGGAGGAGCCGTTTCAAGGACAACTTTCTGACGTGAATACCCCGGCGTATTGACGTTGGCGATATTTTCACCGGTCACTTCCTGTGCAACGCGATATATCGTGAGGCCGTTTTTACCGATCTCCATTGCTGCGCTGAGTCCCATATCATGCCTCCCTGTTGATCATTACAGCACCTGCCGTACGCTGCTGATAGCCGCCTGACGCACCATACACATTCGATTGGTTGATCAGACGCGTTATCAGGCCGAGCGAGGTGGTAACGGAGGCTGAAAAATTCTCGGCGATCTCTCGGTTCAAGGCGGCAACCTGCTGGACCCGCTCGGCTGCCAGGCGAATCTCCTGCTGCTTTGCCAGCAATTGTTTATTCCCTTTTTTCGAGACATGCTCTGCAAGCGTACCGAGTGATGCCGTTGCCGGGAGCCCTTCGCGAGCAGCCAGCTCTGAAATAGCCCGCTTGAGGTGCGGAGTGTGCGCGGAAATCCTGGCGATCAATTCTTCCTTGGCCTGATTGGACGCATTCATGGCAGCGATGTTCACATCGCCCATCTCTGCAGTCTCCCTCTCAAAAACCTGAAGGAGTTCATTCAAAAGTCCGGTATGGACAGCTATTTCATCAATCACTGTTTTCAGTTCCATCGTTTATACTCCACCGTCATGCTACTCTTGACGATCAACTTTGGGAGCAACCTTGCGGCTCTCCTGGCGAATAATATCTTTTTCCAGTACTTTTGCCAGACCCAGGCCGCCGCCCCGCTTCACCGATGCATTGGCATACTCCTGATCCAGCAGTGACCGGTATACCTCTTCGCCATGCCCTCCGCCGGTCAGCGTGTCTTTTCCGACGGTTTCACGCATGGATTTCATCATCATGCCGACGAACAGCGCTTCAAAATCCTGGGATACTTTTTTCGCCTGGAGACGCTGCTTTTCGGTCACCCCGCCGCCGCTTACCATTGAACGCTGAAGCGAGCGCGCTTTATCTGATGAAGCTCCGGCTGTATCCGGGAGTGCTGTAGCGATTTTTATATCCATGGTTTCTTATCGTCCCGATTCGTCTAACAGTTAAGCTTTATATTATGGAGAGTTCCGCCTGCAGTGCCCCTGCCGCCTTGACCGCCTGAAGAATGCTGATCAGATCGCGCGGCGTTACCCCCAGCAGATTGAGCGCCCGCACCACATCCCCTATACTGGCGCCTTCCTGCAGCACCATCAGGCGGCGATTCTCCTCTTCCACCTTCAGGTCGGTGCGCGGCACGACTTTGGTTTCGCCGGTTTTGCTCAGCGGTGCCGGCTGCGACACCTGCGGGGTTTCCTTGATGACCAGCGACAGGTTGCCGTGGGTGATGGCAACGGTGGAGATCCGCACGCTTTCACCCATGACGATGGTTCCGGTGCGCTCATTCAGCACAACCTTGGCCGCACTGTCAGGCTTAACCTCAAGCCGTTCCAGAGCAGCCACAAACTCAACAGCGCGGTTCGCGTAAGCTGCCGGGATCGTCAATGTAACCGACCCGGGGTCACTGCTGACGGCAACCGGACTCTTGAATTTATCATTAACCGCCGTAACGATGCGTGACGCGGTGGTAAAATCCGAATTATTCAGGTTCAGGTTCAGCACCGACTTGCCCGTCAGCGTATTCGGCAGTTCACGCTCCACCAGCGCTCCGTTCGGCACCCTGCCGGCGGTCGGATGGTTTTTCAGGGCAGTGGCACCCTGGCCGCCGAACGCGAATGAGTTGGTCAGGACAGACCCCTGGGCAACGGCATATATCTGGTTATCAGCACCCTTCAGGGGAGCCATGATCAGAGTGCCGCCGGCAATGCTTTTGGCGTCTCCCAATGACGACACCAGAACATCCAGCCGGTTTCCCTGCTTGGCAAACGGCGGGAGAGTCGCGGTAACCATAACCGCCGCCACGTTCTTGATCTTTATGTCGTTGATGGAAGTGGTGATGCCCATCCTCTCAAGCATGTTTACGACCGACTGGGTCTGAAACCGCGCCTGGTCGCTGTCTCCGCTGCCATTCAATCCCACAACCAGACCATACCCGACCAGCTGGTTGTCGCGCACCCCTTCGAATGAAGCCAGATCCTTTATGCGAACCGCTTGGGCAGCGGACGCTGCACAGAGGACAAGAACACAAATTATGATAGATGCAATGTTTTTCATACGTTACCTTTTTACTATTTCAGCACTCAGAACGGCCAGATTTTATCCAGAAAATTCATCAACCAGCCGGGACTCTGGCGGTCGGAGATAATGCCGCGACCGGAATAGTTGATGCGGGCATCGGCAACATAGATCGAATTCACCGTATTGTCCGGAGCAATATCCCGGGTGCGCACGGTTCCTTCCAGCACAATAATCTGGTCCTCTTCGTTCACCTTGATGTTACGGCGCCCCTCTATCATCAGGTTGCCGTTTGCCTGGACATCAATCACCCGGGCAGTGATGGTTGCTTTCAGATTTTCCTGACGCGAGGTGGAGCCGGACCCCGAAAACTTCGAGCTGTTGCTGGCATTAATCAATTTAGCCAGATCGCCGAAATTGCTTTTCGTGATATTCGCGTTTTCCAAGCCCAGCAGATTCGGGATTCCCGCAGACATCGAGCTGTCCCGCGACGTGCCGGTTTTGGCCTCTTTGGAGGCGCTGGCAGTCTCGGATATGACAATAGTGAGGATATCGCCCCTGCGGCGTGCCTTCAGATCGTCCGTAACACTGCCGGAAGCCGATTGCCATATTGAACCGCTTGAATAGTCAGCGGCTGGTTTCGGCTGTGGGTCTTCATAGCCTTCAGTCTTGATGTCGGTTTTTTCAACCGCGCAGCCGGTGAGCAGCACCAGCAACAACAGTACAAACATTCTTTTCATTGACGTTCCTTCGACCGGCTCCCGTTCAGAAAGCAACCTGTACGGTATTTGCGTTGATAACCCTGGCCGGTATTTCCTTGAGCGAGGTCAGGTTCTGCACCCGTATGGTATCACCCTCAGCACCGGCACTGCGGGCTTTACCGGAAACCGAAATCTTCAATACTTCATTTTCCGCGACAATGGTCACCATCTGGCCGGACTTGACCAGCGGCACCCTTTCAACAAGGTCTGTCCGCACCGGCTGGTTGGCCCTGAGGGTCGTGCGGACTTTCTTTCCTACCACGTCAGCCAGCGTCCGGGCAGCAAGATGGGAACTCTGTGATAGTTCACGTTTCTGCAGCGTCACATCTGCGCTCGAAATCAGATCACCGCTGTCAATCTGGCGGAGCGCGACGACCATCTCGGTCAACGCTTCGATATCCACCCAGACCGGAATATTGCGTACCACCTTGTCGCTCTGGCGGGCCAGCACAGCTATGCTGACGTTCCCCCAGCCTTCCCACTGCTGTGGGGCGACAACCTCGTAGTCAATAACACCCGCCGGAAGCTTTAACGCGTCCGAGATAGTCATCCGGCGGATACGTACCTCCCATCCCATGCCCGCAGTACGGGAGGCGACAAAGGACGTAACCGCGTCACGCACCTCAAGCTCCCGGTCAATGGCAGAAAAGGCCTGGCGTGGGGAGAGAATCACGATGGATAAAAGCAGCATGTACAGATATGGCAGCAAGCGTTTCATAAAGATCGGAATCACGGTTTTAACGTTTCAGGTTATTGGCGGTCTGCAACATTTCATCCGAAGCGGTGACCGCCTTGGAGTTGATTTCGTAGGCACGCTGGCCGACAATCATGTTAACCATCTCTTCCGCCACGTTAACATTGCTCATTTCCAGGAGTCCCTGGGTGATCGTGCCGGTGCCGTTCTGCCCCGGAGCTCCGGTCGTAGCGTCTCCCGAGGCATCAGTGGGAAGATAGATGTTTTTACCCTGGCTGGAGAGGCCGGACGGATTGGAAAATGATGCCAGCTGGATGTTTCCCACGGTCGTCGTGGCGGTCTGACCCGCCTGCTGAACCGACACCGTGCCGTCACTGCCGATATTTATCTTGGTGGCATTGTTTGGTATGGTGATGGAGGGAGAAAGCGGATTGCCGTCGGACGTAACAATCTGCCCGGTGCTGTCGCGCTTGAAAGCGCCGGCCTTGGAATAACCGGTTGAGCCGTCAGGCATGGTAATTTGAAAAAATCCATCCCCTTCAATGGCCATGTCCAACTCATTCCCGGTCTGGGTAAAATCTCCCGGAGTAAAAATTTTTGTTACGGCAGCAAGACGGCTTCCCAGACCGATCTGGATCCCGGTCGGCACCTGAGTGGCGTTGGTGGCGGGTGAACCGGTTGATTTCAGGTTCTGATAGATCAGATCCTGAAAATCCGCCCGGCTTTTTTTAAAGCCGGTGGTATTTACGTTGGCCAGGTTGTTGGCAACAACATCGATGCTCTTCTGTTGTCCCTGCATGCCGGATGCGGCAGTCCAAAGTGAACGAATCATGGTATGGCTCCTTGAATAAATAAATTCGTAAAAGTATTAAACCCTGCCCAAGTCGTTGGCCGCTTTGGCGGCCAGATCGTCAAAACCTTTGATCACTTTTGAGCACGCTTCAAAAAAACGGTTCGTCTCGATCAGCTGGACCATTTCCGAGATGCTGTCCACGTTCGACCCCTCAAGGTGACCCTGCTGAATCCGTGCCTTGCCCGGTTGCGGAACCGCCTGGGGATCGGCCGGAACAAACAGCGCATTGCCTACCTTGGTCAAGGCAAGCGGTTTCTCAAAGTCCATAATCGAGATCGTGCCGCCCGGAGCCCCGTCAACCATAACCGCGCCTTTCGCATCAATTTCGACCCTGCTTCCCTGAATCCGGATGGCAGCGCCGCCAACTCCTTGAACCGAGTAGCCGTCAACGGTTACCAGCGTGCCGTCGGCAGACGAGCGGAAATTGCCCTGCCGGGTGTAAGCAGTTCCTTCCGGAGTTGTTACCGCAAAAAAACCGTCGCCATCAAGTGCCAGATCAAGCGGATTGCCGCTTTGATTGACGGGACCGGCAGAATAATCAATATAGATATTATCTTTCTGCAAAATCGGATCAGCGGTCTTGCCTTGCGGAACAGCCGGCGGATTGACCGGACCGGCAAGTAAACCCTCGAATGACATCTTGTCCTTTTTATATCCGGGAGTGTTTACATTCGCCAGGTTGTTACTGATCATATCCAGACGTTGCATGGCGGCCAGACTGCCCGAGACGGATGCATACATGCCACTGTTCATACGGTATCTCCTTCCTGACTATTCTAGTTCCGGTGCAGTTTGAGGCGCGTGCGCAACCTGACCATTGCCTGGCTGATGAGCTGAGAAATCCGCGACTCGGTCAAGCCAAGCGTCTCGCCGATTTCCTTGAGATTGAAATCCTCATTGTAATACAGCGTCACCGCCAGACGTTCTTTTTCGGGCAAGGTATCAATTGCCTGACCAAGCGCCTCGGCCAGCTGCATGGAGATAACCTGCTGCTGGGGGCTTTTTGCATCGGCCTCGCACAATACGTCCGCAAGGCAGAGCGGGCTGCCGTCATCTCCCTCCCAGCTGTCATCCAGGCTGATAAAGGTGAACACATGGACATCGTCGAGCAATTCAAAATAGTCGTTCAGACTTATTCCAAGTGACTCGGCCACTTCTTCGCTGGTCGGGTTGCGCCCCAGAATGTTTTCCAGCTTACGCAGTTCCTTCTCCAGACGTTTATACTTGTCCCGCGTTGAACGGCTAAACACGTCATAGGAACGAAGTTCATCCAGTATAGTGCCGCGAACATGCTGTTCTGCAAAGGTTTTAAAGAGCACGCCCCGTGAC
>MGZJ01000010.1:17809-19921 GCA_001802645.1 Geobacteraceae bacterium GWC2_53_11
AAGCGGTCAGCTGCATTTATCAGGCCAACCATGGCAGAGCTCAGCAGATCCTGCGGATCAAGATGCGTCGGCAGCTTGGCCGAAATCCTGCCGACCAGATAGCGCACCAGGGGAATGTGATCAAGAATCAGCTGTTCCCGGTCCGCGGCCTGATGTGCGTTCAGATCAGCCATGTCAGCTGCCTCCTGTACTATCCAGCATTCTGCGGAAAAAGAACTGGATGTTCCCCTTAACCCTGGTCTGGCGTTTATTCTCGATGACCCTTTTCGCAATCGTTGTAAAGCATTGCGCAGCTTCAGAATCGGGAAAAAGTTCCGTGACGGCTTTTTGACGCTTTACCGCTTCGACAACCTTTTCGTCTTTAACGACACAACCGAGATAATCGAGCGAGATGTCCAGAAAACGGCCCGCCACATTGGCCAGCTTCCGGAAGACCTCCAGAGCATCCTCACTGTCTTTGGCCATATTAACCAGCACTTTGAAGTGGTGTTCGGCATAGCGGGTGGCCAACAGTTTTATCAGGGCATAGGCATCGGTGATTGAGGTCGGCTCCGGGGTAACCACGACGAAAATTTCCTGGGCGGCGACGGTAAAGTAGGTAACATTTTCCGAAATACCCGCCTCGGTATCGACAATCATGATGTCGAACTGCTCTTCCAGCATGTCAAGCTCATCCAGCAGCTTCAGTTTTTCATGCTGCCCGAGACTGGTCAACTCCTGAACACCCGAGCCGGCCGGAATAATTTTAATGCCGGCCGGGCCGTCGATCAGAATGTCCATGATCCCCTTTTCGCCGTTCAGGACATGATTGAGGTTGTACACCGGGGAGAGCCCCAGTAGCACGTCGAGATTGCCGAGTCCGAGATCGGCATCGATGAGCAGCACCTTTTTCCCCTGGGCTGACAGGGCAATGGCCAGGTTGGATACGACATTGCTCTTGCCGACGCCCCCCTTGCCGCTGGTAACCGAAATAACCCGGATACTCTGCTGATCGGCCAAACCGCCGGCCTGGTGCGCATCAGCTTTCTGGTTCTGTTTTGCGGTGCGAGCCATCTGGCGAAGTGTGTCAGCCTGATCGCCGGTTCCTGGTACACTACTCATTCCGCCCCCTCACGAAAAATCATATCTGCAAGTTTAGCCGGTGTTGCAATTTCAATATCTTCGGGCACGCGCTGTCCGGTGGTAAAATAGGCAATCTGCAGGTTGTCCTTCATCAACAGATTGACCATGTTGCCAAAACTTTCGCACTCATCAATCTTGGTAAACACAACCTTACTGACCTGAAATATTCTGAAACGGTTCAGAATCTCTTCCAGTTCCCGGTCCTTGGTCGTAGCCGAAAGACAGAGATATACTTCCATCGGGATCTTGTCCTCCAGGAAGTTCTTCATTTCATCAAGCTTTTCCTTGTCTTTGTGGCTGCGCCCAGCGGTATCGATGAAGATCAGGTCGCAGGCGGAATGCTTTTCAACAGCCTTTTCAAGCTCTTTGGGGGTTGAAGCGACCTCAAGAGGAATGCCCATGATGCGGGAATAGGTCTTGAGCTGTTCGACCGCACCGACCCTGAAGATATCCATGGTAATCAGCGCCACCTTGTTGCCCCGGTTGAGGGCATACATGGCGGCCAGCTTGGCGGTTGTTGTGGTCTTCCCCACACCGGTCGGGCCAACCAGGGCAATAATGCGAGGCGAGTTTTTTTTAAGTTTGAGCGTTCCGGCAAACTTGATCAGCCGTCCGAGCGTTTCGCCGAGCCTCCCCTTGACCGTCTGGTTGCCGGTCTGCAGCGGCAGGGTGTTGAGGGTATCGACGATTTTTCTGATCAGGTCGGTGGATACGCCGCTTGCCGCCAGCTCCCTGGCCAGCGGAGAGTCGTCCGGAAGCAGGTCCGCACCTGATTGCGCATTCAGAATGTCACCTTCAGTGAGGGTCGGCCACTGAACTTCCTTGGCAACCCCTTCCTGACTTTTTGCCAACGTTGCCAGCAGCAGCTTTTTGATTTCTTCAAGATCGGAACGGGGGATGTTTTTCAGATTTATGCCGTTCTCCAGCTCCTCAGCGTCCCCTCCGTCAGCAGGTTTTGCTTCCGTGCGCATCTCTTCCTCGCGGCGGGAA
>MGZJ01000010.1:19986-36015 GCA_001802645.1 Geobacteraceae bacterium GWC2_53_11
GATACGCAACCGGTGGCGCCGCAGGAGGAGCCGGTTTGCGAACCGGATCAATCGCAGCGGTGACACGGTAGACCTGCTTGCTGAAAAAGCCGAGGAAACCTCCGGTCCGCTCTTTTTTTGTCGAAAGAATCATGGCGTCCGGACCGAGTTCAGCCTTCACCATGCGGAGCGCTTCCGGCATACTTGCCGCTTGAAAGGTTTTAACCAGCATGTAAACTTACCACCCCTAGTGACTGGATTTTGACATTCTGAGGTATCTCGTTATGGGACAGTACCGCCATGTGCGGTACAAAGCGTTCGATCAATTTCCTGACATGGCGGCGAATCGACGGCGAAGCCAGCAGCAGCGGCTGCGCGCCGCTCATGCCAAAACGCTCCGACATGCTTCTGACGGAAGCAATGATCTGCTGGGCAAGCGCCGGTTCAATAGCAAGATAACTTCCCTGGTCGGACGGCTGAATCGCTTCGGCCATCAGATCCTCAATTTCCCGGTCAATGGTCACCAGAAAGAGCGTGTCGTCTTCCAGTTTGTACTGATCCACGATAAACCTTCCCAGCCCCTGCCGCACAAACTCGGTCAACACGTCCGGGTCCTTGGTAAGCGAGGCATAATCGGCCAGACTTTCCAGAATGGTGCGCATGTCGCGTATGGACACCCCTTCCTTGAGCAGGTTCTTAACGACACGCAGAACGGTCCCCAGGTTGAGAAGGTTCGGAATAAGCTCGTCAACAACCTTGGGAGCGGTAACGGCAACATTGTCAAGCAGCTGCTGCATCTCCTGCCGTCCGACCAGTTCGTGGGAGTAGCGCTTGATGATTTCGCTTATGTGGGTAGCAACAACGGTCGTGCTGTCCACAACCGTGTAACCGTTGATCTGTGCCAGGTCGCGATCTTCGCTCCGTATCCAGACCGCCGGCAGTCCGAACACCGGCTCTTTCGTCGTCATGCCGGGCAGGTTGGCCGTTACGGCACCGGAGTCCATGGCAAGATACTGGCCGGTCAGCTCGCTCCCCCCGACCCGTGCACCGCGAATGAGCAGATTGTACTCATACGGTTTCAGCTGGAGGTTGTCATGAATGTGGATAGGAGGGACAACGAAACCCATCTTCTGGGCGGTCTGACGGCGAATGGAACGGATACGCTCCAGCAGTTCGCCATTCTGGGCGGCATCAACCATCGGCACCAGGCCGTAGCCGACTTCCAGCTCCAGAACATCCAGAGGCCGGATATTTGACGCCTGATCAATAGACTCTTCACCGGCAGTTGCTTCAGCCACGGCGGTTTCCTCGACAACCTCGGCTTTCTCGCGGGCCATTTTCCCGATCAGGAATGTTACGCCTGACAGCAGCAAAAAAGCGAAATGCGGCAAACCCGGAATAAGCGCGAACAGGAACATGACACCGGAAGCAACGAAAAAGGCCTTGGGGTAGTTCAAAAACTGCCCGGTCATTTCCTGGCCAAAGCTGTTCTCGTCGGCGGAGCGGGTCACGAGGATACCGGCGGCGGTGGAGATAATGAGGGCAGGGATCTGGGCCACCAGGCCTTCACCGATCGTCAGCAGCGTATAGTTGGTAAGCGCGTTCATGAGCGGCATCCCCTGCTGCCACACACCGATAATCAGGCCGCCGAAGATATTGATCAAAACGATCATGATGCCTGCGACCGCATCGCCGCGGACGAACTTGCTGGCACCGTCCATGGAACCATAAAAATCGGCTTCCCGCGATATTTTCATACGGCGGATCTTGGCTTCCTTGTCGGTCAGCAGTCCGGCCGAGAGATCGGCGTCAATCGCCATCTGCTTGCCCGGCATGGCATCCAGAGTGAAGCGGGCTGCAACCTCGGCAACGCGCCCGGCACCTTTGGTGATAACAACAAAGTTGATGACGACCAGAATCAGGAACAGCACCGCTCCGACGACGTAATTGCCACCAACCACGAACTGCCCGAACGCCTTGATCACCGCACCGGCGGACTCCGCACCTTCACTGCCATGCAGCAGGATCAAGCGGGTTGAGGCGATGTTCAGGGCGAGCCGGAAGAGCGTCGTTACCAGCAGCACCGAAGGAAACACAGAAAAATCGAGAGGTTGGAGCGTATAAAGACAAATCAGCAGAATTGACAGGGCTATCGTGATGTTTGCCGCGAGGAAGATATCAAGCATAAACGCCGGAAGCGGGATGATCATCAACGCAAGGATGCCGATCAGCCCCAGGGCGACATAAATATCCGAGTTTTTGCGAAAGCCGCTTAACTCTATTGCTTCAACTGAACCATTAGCCATGGGAAAGTGTCTGTCAGCCGCCTTGATGGGTGTCGTATCGAACGGCAAATTTGTGCAATTTTCATGCCGCCGCCTCCCAAGCAGCCTGCGTGCACAGCCAAACCCGCCAATAACGGCATCATTCCCACATCAGCCCGAAAAGCCACTCCACGCCGTACGCGTCAAACCATTGAACGTGTCGGATTTTTGACTCCCAAATACATCTCATTTCAACGAGCCGTCAGTATCAGTGACCGGCCTCACTTCCCCACAACTCTTTCAGCCGTTTATCACGTCCGCAACCGCTCCGGTAATATTTATAGCGGAGCGGATTTTTTTTATAGTAGTGCTGGTGGTACTCTTCAGCAGGGTAAAACTCGGCAGCCGGAACAATCTCCGTTACAATCGCCTCCCGAAACGGTTTGCTTTTTTCCAAAGCCGCTTTGGACTGCAACGCCAGCGCACGTTGCCGGTCTCCCAGATAAAAAATAGCGGCGCGATACTGATGGCCCGTGTCACAAAACTGACGATCAGCCACCGTCGGATCAATATTGTGCCAGAATACAGCCAAAAGGGACTCGTACGATATTCTGGAGCGGTCATAGACTACCTGCACCGCCTCCGCATGCCCGGTCCCTCCGGCGGAAACCTCCTTGTAGGTCGGATTCTTTTTATGCCCGCCGGTATAGCCCGATGTAACCGACACAACCCCGGGCAGCCTGTCAAAGGGCGCCTCCATGCACCAGAAGCAGCCTCCCGCAAAAACAGCTTTCTCAAGTTCCGCCGCTCCAGCCGCTCCCGTCATCAACAGTGCAATCAGCGCTACGCCAAGCAATTTACCTATTCTTTTCATAACCACCCTCCGGCCTTATTTCCCTGCAACCACAAAATCAAGAGCAGCCGAATTCATGCAGTAACGCAATCCAGTCGGCTTGGGGCCGTCGTCAAACACATGACCAAGGTGCCCGCCGCAGCGGGGGCACAACACTTCGGTTCGCCGCGAGAACAGGCTGTTATCCACAGCCGTGGCGACGTTTTCAGGTGCTATAGGAGCAAAGAAACTGGGCCACCCGGTGCCCGATTCATATTTATCTTCCGACCGGAACAGATCCAGGCCGCAACCGGCGCAGCGGTAAACGCCATGGTCATGGGTATGGGCATACTTCCCCGTACCGGCCTGCTCAGTCCCCTTTTTTCGCAGGATATTGAACTGCTCGGCCGTCAGCTGTTTTTTCCATTCCTCCTCGGATTTAACCACTCGTTCACTCATGACATACCCCTTTCTTTGGACCGAATACACTTTGACGGGCCCCGCCTTCCCGGCAACAACGGTCGCATCACGTCTGTCGGCACACCCCGGAGCAGTACACATAACAACCAGAACCGCCGCCACAATCGCCGAAAGTCCATGCATTCTCATAGCTGTCCTCCTTCTCCATCCTGACATTCATTATTTTGAATTATACCACCACTGCGTTTGCGGAGAAGAAATATTCCGGAATCATTTTTGAGGTTGAGTACAAAGCCCTTCTGAGGTATTCTTCGCCGACAAAAATGAAGGGTATGGCTCGGCGGCTGTTCGCCCTCTTTACTCTTTAACACGACAAGGAGTTACATCATGGCCAGTCTTAACAAAGTTATGCTTATCGGCAATCTGGGCAAGGATCCCGAAGTTCGTTTCACCGCATCAGGTCAGGCCGTGGCAAGCTTCTCCCTTGCCACCAGCGAAACGTACAAGGATAAATCCGGTGAGAAGGTTGAAAAAACCGAATGGCACAACATCACCCTCTGGGGCAAGCTGGCCGAAATCGCCGGGGAGTACCTGTCCAAAGGAAAAACCATCTACGTTGAAGGCCGCCTGCAAACCCGCAAGTGGCAGGACAAAAGCGGCAATGACCGCTACACAACAGAGATCGTCGGCGACAAGATGCAGATGCTGTCCGCCAAAGGCGAGCGGAGCGGTGGCGGCGAGTCCTCCTCTGCCCAGAAAAACAGCGCTTCCAGCTACGAAGAACCTCCATTCCAGGATGACGATATCCCATTTTAGCGTAGGTATGATCTAAAAGTGTAAACTAAAGGCCGGGAATCCAGTGATTTCCGGCCTTTAAGCGTTTATAATTCAAAATCATGAACCTCTCATATTCGACAATTAAATTGGCACGAACAATTGTAAACAACTACAGGATCTCTTCGAATTTTTACGGGCAAACCATTGGGTTCAAAATCAGACACCCGTAACTTTCACATGACCATCTTCATATCTATCATGCCTCCCATTCACCCCATCCAAAATTGATAACTTCGTAATGTATGGTAATTTTATCACTGTCCCTCTTTGCAAAGATTTCGGTCGACGTGCAAATAACATTGAAATGACTATGCTCCCAGCTTCAAAAAAGAGATTCCCATGGCCAACACATCGACGACCTTGCTGGCAACTTCTTTCAACTCGCTTTTTTTAAGGCGGCTGGTCATCAGTGCAGTCTTGTTCAACCTGTTGCTTATCGCATTGGCAGGCATGGCCCTGTATCAACAACTCACTCATCACAAGGACGCTGCCAAAGTCACGACCCAGAACATCTGTCAGGTTCTGGAACATGACATTCTCGGATCTATCGGGCAAGTCGATCTGGGCCTCTGCACGGTCAGGGACGAGTATGAAAAACAACTCGCCGGGAACGGCATCAACAAGCAGTCCCTGAACACGTTCATCAACCGTAACCACGGTTATCTGCCTCAGCTTGACAGCCTGCGGATTGTCGACGCAAGCGGCAAAGTCACATGCGGCACAGGAGTTGATACAAGAACTGACATAATCGTGAATGATCGTGATTACTTTGTCCGTCTTCGCGATGATCCCCGGGCAGCCCTCATTATCTCCAAACCAGTGCTGGATAAAATCTCAAAGGAATGGGTTCTCATCCTCGCCCGAAGAGTCAATCGCACTGACGGATCCTTTGCCGGTGCTGTCTACGGCGGGATACTGATCGAATCATTTCGTGAGCTGGTTTCGCCAATCCGCCTGGGCAAATCCAGCGTTATCTCGCTGCGTAACGAGAATCTGGAACTGATAGCCCGTTATCCGGCGCTCGGAGCGCTGGAAAATACAATCGGCAGGAAGCAGTCTTCGCCGGAACTTAAGAGGCTGATTGCCGAGGGACGTACCGAGGCATCGTATTTTTCACCGACCGGCGTAGACAATATTGCCCGGATGGTGTCCTGTCGCAAGATCGGCAATCATCCCATCTACATCTCAGTCGGTATTTCACGGCAGGAGTACCTTACTGACTGGTGGAATGAATTCATAAAAATTTCGCTGCTGGTGCTCGTTACGATCATCAGCACAGTGCTGCTGACCTGGACTGTTTATCGGGCCAGAAAGCGGGAAGTAGTCAGCATCAACCAGGTGATGCTGCAGGAGGAAACGTTCCGGATCGTTGCGGACAATACCCATGACTGGGAATTCTGGCTCGCACCGGATGGGAAATTCATCTATTGTTCACCGTCGTGCCGACGGGCAGCCGGCCACGATGCCGCGGAATTTTATGCCAACCGGAACCTGCTTACGAGTATTGTCCACCCTGATGACCAGTCTCTTTTCGAGGGGCACCGGCATCAGGTAAGCGAAGGGGCAACACAGGTGGAGCCCCTGGTTTTCAGGATTATCCATGCTGATGGCACTGACCACTGGATAGAGCATGTCTGCCGCCCCATTTTCAACGATGCAGGTCTGTTCAAAGGGATTCGCGGCAGCAACCGGGACATCACCGAGCGGAAGCAGATAGAGCAGGAACGCCGCTACCTTTTTGATGTTGTCGAAAGAAGTCTGAGCGAAATCTATATTATTGACTCAAAAACCCTCAAATTCAAACACGTCAACCAGGGCGCCCTCCGCAACATCCAATACACACTTGACCAAATGCAGGACATGACACCGGTTGACATTAAACCTGAGATTACCGATGAGTCTTTCCGGGACCAGATACAGCCACTGCTTGACAAACTACTGGATGTTCTGGTCTTCGAAACGGTCCATAAGCGGGCAGACGGCACGACTTATCCGGTCGAGGTACACTTACAGCTTCTGAACACGGGAACCCAGCAGGTATTTCTGGCGGTAGTCTTTGACATCACCGAGCGCAGAAAGGCAGAGGAACTGTTGCATCAGGCCAGCAGGTACAATCGTAGCCTGATTGAAGCCAGTATCGATCCTTTGGTGACAATTGGCCCGGACGGCACTATTACCGACGTCAATCAGGCTACGGTGAATGTTACCGGCGCTTCTCGCGAGGAGCTTATCGGCAGTGTTTTTTCAAACTATTTCAGCGATCCAGACAAAGCAAATGCCGGGTATAAGCAGGCGTTTCTTGATGGCACCGTGCAGGACTATTTTCTGGAGATCATGCACCGCGACGGACATCTGATTCCGGTACTGTATAACGCTTCCGTGTACCGGGACACCAACGGGAACATCGTTGGGGTGTTTGCCGGGGCACGCGACATTACCAAACGCAAGCAGACGGAAGCATATCGGGACATGGGCCGGGAAATCCTGCAGATACTCAACGAGCCGGGAAATCTGCAGAATGCAATCCAGTGCGTTCTCGACACTCTGAAGAAACGGACCGGATTCGATGCCGTAGGTATTCGGCTGCAAGAAGGGGATGATTATCCCTATTTTGCCCAGAATGGCTTCCCTGTAGATTTTTTACTGACGGAAAACTCTCTTGTCGAACGTAATGAGGATGGCGGAGTCTGCCGGGACAAGGATGGCAACATCTGCCTGGAATGTACTTGCGGTCTTGTCATTTCCGGCAAGACAGATCCGGCAAATCCGCTCTTCACCCCAGGCGGAAGCTCCTGGACAAACAATTCATTTCCGTTTCTGGATGTTCCGCCCAGCGAAGACCCGCGCTATCATCCACGCAACAACTGCATACACCAGGGCTATGCCTCTGTGGCCCTGGTACCCATCCGGAACAAGGGCACGATTGTCGGCCTGATCCAGCTTAACGATCGTCGCACAGAACAATTCACCCTCGAAATGATTGAGATTCTGGAAGGAATCGGAATCCATATCGGAACGGCGCTGATGCGCAAACAGACAGAAGACGAACTTGAGGCGGTCAACAAGGCATTGGAGCAGCGAACCAGAGAAGCCGAATCAGCGAACCGCTTCAAGAGCGAATTCCTGGCTAATATGAGTCACGAAATCCGCACACCTATGAATGCCATCTCCGGAATGGCCTACCTGGCGCTCCAAACCGATCTGGATTCGCGGCAGCGGGATTACGTGACCAAAATCCTTCACGCATCGGAATCGCTTCTGGGCGTCATCAACGACATACTTGATTTTTCCAAGATCGAGGCAGGGAAGCTGGAACTGGAGTCAATTCCCTTTGAGCTTGAGGACGTTTTCGAACATCTCGGCGCCATCAGCGGCAGCAAGGCTGAAGAGAAGGGGTTGGAAATCATCTTCTCGCTGTCGCTGAATGTGCCGCGCAGCCTTATCGGCGACCCGCTCAGACTGGGGCAGGTGCTGGGAAATCTGACCAGTAATGCCGTCAAATTCACTGAACAGGGGCAGATAGTCATTGCGGTGGAATCAGCGGGAGCGGCAGATGACGGCACGGTTTCACTGACATTTTCTGTCAGCGACACCGGCATCGGCATGAGCGAGGCACAGCTGAAGCGGGCGTTCGAAGCATTTGCGCAGGCTGATAGTTCGATTACCCGCAGATACGGCGGAACCGGACTGGGACTATCGATCGTGACAAAGCTTCTTGGCTTGATGGAATCAAGCCTGCATGTGGAGAGCGAACCGGACAAAGGAAGCCGTTTCTTTTTCACCGTCCGGATGATAACCGCAGAGGAACAGCCGCAGCAGAACGAACTCACCGCATCCGGCGAGACCAAAACACACCGCACGAAACGATGTATATCTCAGCTGGCTGAGCTGAAACAGATTCATGGCGCACGGGTCCTCGTTGTTGAGGACAGCAGCATCAATCAGCAGGTAGCGCGCGAGATCATAGAACAGGCAGGCATCAAGGTGGAGACCGCCGACAACGGGCTTAAAGCGGTCGAGGCAATTGAACGGGGTGAGCAATTTGATGCCCTGCTTATGGACATTCAAATGCCGGTGATGGATGGCTACGAAGCGACCAGACAGATCAGGCAGACCAGAAGTTTTGCAGAACTGCCGATCATAGCCATGACGGCCCACGCTTTTTCTGAAGAGCGCGATCATTGCCTGACTGCAGGAATGAACGACCACATCGCCAAACCAATCAACCCGGACATGTTGTTTTCGGTTTTGCTTAAATGGCTGCCCCCACATAAACTCGACGCTGAACCATCTGAGCAGTCCACTACCGTGAAAGCAGTCGATGTACAGACATTCCCGGAGAACCTGCCTGGAATCAGCGTTCCTTCCGTTCTCACAAGGTGCGGCGGAAACGAGTCGCTGGCACGTGAGATCATCATCAACTTCAGGGAACAAAACCGGAACACGTTACACGACCTTCGCGTTGCTATTGAAACAGGAAGCCGTGGTCAGGCAAAAACGTTGGCTCATAAAATCAAAGGAGTTGCCGGAACAATTGGTGCAATTTCTCTCTCTTCGACTATTTCCGAGCTGGAATCAGCCCTGGCAGCCAGTGATAGTGCCAGATATGGCAACTTGCTTGAGCAGATTGGGCAGCAGTTGGATGAACTGTTTGCTGCAGCTGACATCCTGGAGAACATGTGCACTGTTGAGGGCACGAGCGACGACAGGATCGAGCTTCCGGCAGACCAGCGGGAACCGCTCTTGAAAGAGCTGCATGACTTGCTGCAGAACAATTCTCTGGGCGCGCTAAAACTGTTTGAGCGGATTCAGAAAAATATCCAGCTACCTGGACGGGAAGAGATTCACAAACAGATTGCACGGCTTGATTTCAAAAAAGCCATGACAACCCTGGAGAAGGCAGCCGGATCGTATGGCATCAAACTGCACGGGAGTCGACTATGACCAGAGATAAGGCAAAATTGCTGATAGTGGACGACACGGCGACCAACATCCAGATACTGAACGAAGCTCTTGAAGGTGAGTTTGAAACCTTTTTTGCTTTGAACGGGGTAGACGCTCTGAAAACAGCACAGGCAGTTCTGCCTGATCTGATTCTGCTGGACGTCATGATGCCAGCCATGGACGGCTTTGAGGTCTGCAGCAGACTCAAAGAGGATCCGCAGCTCAAAGACATCCCGGTCATCTTTATCACTGCACTTGGCCAGCCAGAAGAGGAATCACGCGGACTGACCCTCGGCGCCGTTGATTATGTAACCAAACCCATTAATCCTGCTCTCGTTCTGCTGCGGGTGCGCAACCATCTTGAGCTGAAAAATCAGCGGGATGCTCTGGAACGGCGAACGAGAGAGCTGGAAAAAGCTCTTGCCGAAATAAAACTCCTGCAAGGGATTATCCCGATATGTGCGTCATGCAAGAAAATCCGTGATGACAAGGGATATTGGCAGCAAGTGGAAGTTTTCATCATGAATCATTCCGAAGCAGAGTTCAGCCATGGTCTCTGCCCGGCCTGTGCCGAAAAGCTCTATCCGAATCAGTACGCAAAGATGCTTCCCAAAGAGAATACATAATTTCGGCAACACCTGAAACAGAGCAGTCACTTCCGCTCAGATGCACGTGTGGAAAACATGCTTCCATATGCCATTTTTCGCGTATCGCAGCTGCTTCCCGCTGATTCACCTTGGCAGAGATTCCGGATTGCTGATAAGATGCGTGAAAATGACGTGCAGCGGAAACATCACCTCCGCCACAGTCGCAACAACCATTCAGGATTCAGCCATCAAAGATCTAGCCCGACTCATTCAGTATGTGACATCGCTCCGCTGGCGCTACGCCGGTGGAGCGGTATTTCTTCTCGCTACCAACGCTTTTGCCCTGTTGATCCCCTGGTTCATGAAGCTGGCGATTGAGGCATTGCAGCATCCGCAGGAGGCACGTTTTACTTCTTCCGCGTGCGCCCTCATCATCGCGCTCCTGGCTGCCGTACACTGCATCACCCGCATTTTCTCCCGGACGCTCATCCTCAACGCAGCCCGCATCATAGAGTACCGCATTCGCGACGACATGTTCCGCCGTCTCACCCAACTTGACCTCAGCTATTTCTCCAGCAGCCGGAGCGGGGATATCCTGTCCCGCTTTTCCAATGACCTGACCAACGTCCGCATGCTGGTCGGCTTCGGGGCCATGAGCGCCATCAACACTGTGCTGGTTTACTGCGCCGCCGTCACCATGATGATCCGCATTCACCCATGGCTCACCTTCTGGGCAATTTTCCCGTTTCCGATCATGGTTCTGATCGTCAAGAAGGTCAGCCATCGCCTTTTTCATCGTACACTCCAGGCCCAGGAGGAACTGGCGCGCCTCTCCAGCCAGGCTGAAGAGACCGTATCCGCAGTGCGACTGATCAAGTCCTACTGCCGGGAAAATTATTTTCAAGGAGAGTTTGAAAAAACCGCCGAGAGGTATCTCCGCAACAACCTGAGATTGGCACGCCTGCGAGGCTTCATCATCCCGGTCATGGCCGCAGCCACCGGGTCGGGTACCCTGATCGTGCTGTTCATGGGGGGCAAACTGGTCATCGCGGGCGTCATGACGCTGGGGGATTTTGTCGCCTTCAGCGGTTACCTGGCCATGCTGGTCTGGCCAACTGCGGTACTGGGGTGGATCCTGACTCTGGCGCAACGGGGAGCGGCTTCCATGTCACGGCTGGCGTCGATCCTGGGAGCCGAAGCCACCATTATCGCCCACCCCGATGCCCGACCGATCACCACCCTGCAGCAGGAGATCGAAGTACGCAACCTCCGTTTCAGCTATGGGGACACCCCCGTTATCAAGGGAGTCTCGTTCCGGATCCGGGCCGGAGAAACGGTCGGCATCACCGGTGAAGTCGGCAGCGGCAAAACCACCCTGTTGCGGCTGTTTTCACGGCTGCTTCCCGTCGCCGACAACATGCTGTTCGTGGATGGGCGGGACATCAACAGCATCACCACCGGCAGCCTCCGCCGTCAGATCGGCTACGTCCCTCAGGAGACCTTCCTGTTTTCGCGCACCGTTGCCGAGAATATCGGCTATGGCATTACGGAAGGGCATCCCGAGGAGAGCATACAAAAAGCCGCAGCACAGGCAGGCTTTCTGGAAGACGTGGAAGGATTTCCTGAAAAGTTTGCAACGCCGGTAGGGGAAAAGGGTGTAACACTGTCCGGCGGGCAGAAGCAGCGCCTCGCCATCGCCCGTGCTGTCGCCGGCGACCCGCCGATCCTGCTGCTGGACGATCCGCTGTCAGCGGTAGATGCCGGACGGGAAGAGGAGATTCTCAACGAACTGGGGAAATTCTATTCCGGGCGAACGGTATTGATCGTGTCCCAGCGCGTTTCAGCATTCAGAGACTGCAACCGGATCATCGTCCTGAAAGAGGGTGAAATTGCCGAACAGGGTCCTCCCGCCGAACTGCTCCAGCAGGACGGGCTGTATAGCGAGATCTGCCGCAAGCAGCAGAATGGATCATAGTATTAAGGTAAATCCGACTGCATAAGACAAAGGGCGCTTTCTTGAAGGGAGCACCCTTTGTCTTTCTGACGTTCAGAATTATTCTTATTCCTGCAATGCCATATTACTTCCCTGTGCCTGAATGGTTAGATTTCCTGGGAGGCTGTCACAGGCATAGCACCGCCCATCGCCTGATACAGCGTCATATAATTTTTGAGCCTGCTCAGTCGGATTACGGCAAGTGCCCTTTCAGCATTGCGGCGGCTTTCCTGAGCATCCAACCACGACTGTAACTCGGTTGATCCATAACGATACCGAACCTCAGCCAACTCTTCACTCTTTTTGGCTAATGCCAATGACTCTTCCAGTTGTTTGCCCTCTTCTGCATAGTTGGTGCGTGCGGACAAAGCATTTTCTACATCACTCAGAGCTGAATAGAGCGTCTGCCGAAAGTTGACCACCGCCTCCTCATAATCCGTTTTAGAAATCTCCACGTCCAGTTTCATAGTATTCCACTGGATAAACGGTAGTGTTAATCCGGCTCCCAAGACAGCATAAGGATTTTGCAGCACTTGCATCAGGCTGGTACTGCTGCTGCCAAGCATTCCGGTAAGAGAGACCGTTGGATAGTAACTGGCACGGACAGTGTCTACATTTGCCAGGTATTTCCTTAACCTCTGTTCCGCTGCCTGCAGATCAGGGCGTTGTCCAAGAAGGCTTGCAGGAATTCCGGCATTAACTGCAGGTAGTTGCTCGTCCGGTAACTTTTTACGTTCAGGTACGGCGTTTTCCGGAGACTGATCAAACAGGATCGCCAGGGAATTACGCGACTCTGTACGCGATTGCAGCAGCTGTGTCAGCTGAGCTTTCTGACTGGCAATAGTCTGCTGCGCCTGAACCTTGTCCAAGCCTGAAACTGCACCGGCTTGATGTTTTACCACTACCAGTTCCAGAACCTTCCCAGCGTTGGCAATGCTCGCCTCAACCGACGCAATCCGTTCATTCAGGTAAGCAATGGTCCAGTAGTTCGAGGCTACCGTCCCGACCAACGCCAAAGCTGTGCTTTGACGATCATACCCGGTTGCTTCGACCTCCCATTTACCGGCATCACGGGCGCTGGCCAGTTTCCCCCAGAGATCCAGTTCATAGCTTGCCGTGGCGGTGACTCCGCTTGTTTTGGTGTCCCTGCGGTTGTTAAGATCCCGATTCAGGCTGCTGGTGGCATTGGCTGAGACGGTCGGAGTCAGATTGGTATCCGTAAACCTGGCTGAGAGCTTCGCCCGTTTGAGCTTGATCGTGGCAGCCGCCAGGTTGTTGTTGATTGTGAGAGCCCGCTCGATCAACTCGCTCAGGGTCGGATCATTGAAGTCATGCCACCACTGCTCTTTCGTGGCGACAGACGAGCCGGTGACGCTTGACGCCTGCCACTGCTGCGGCAGTGACACGTCTGGTCGAGTGTACTGACTGCGCGGGAGAAGGCCGCTACATCCAGACAAGAGAAGCAGCACTGCAATCGTGAATATGTATCGGGATATTGTGCTCATTCTGAAAACCTCCGTTGCACCGCAGAGGGCGCAGAGGATCGCGGAGGAAATGCAAAAGCAAAGTCTAACTATTTTTTGGGGTTAAACCAAAAACAGATTTTGATTTTATCTTGCTCATTTTTTCCTCTGCGTCCTCTGCGGTAACTGTTTTTTATAGGATTACTCCCGTGCCAGTGCTTCAATCGGGTCGAGCCGCGCCGCGTTACGCGCCGGGAGGAAGCCGAAGACAACACCGATAATTGTAGAACAGAGAAATGCCGAGACAATGGACATAAGTGAAAACTGCATGGCGAAGCTGCTGACAAAGAGAGAGAACACCTTGCCGACTACCCAGGAGCAGACAATGCCGATCATTCCTCCCAGCAGGCAGACCAGCACCGACTCGATGAGGAACTGCTGCATGATATCTTCTTGACGTGCCCCGACCGCCATCCGGATGCCGATTTCGTGGGTTCGCTCTGTTACCGATACCAGCATGATATTCATAACACCGATGCCGCCTACGATGAGGGAGATAACAGCAATGGCTGAGATCATCAGCTTCAACGTGGTAGTGGTCTTATTGATAGTCTTCATAATGCTGTCGCTGCTGTTGGTGTAGAAATCCTTGCGTCCGTGGCGCTGTGTGAGCAATTTGGTGATGCTCTGTTCCGCGATCTGGTTGGAGATTCCGTCTTTGACCCTAACGGTGATAGAACTGAAATACTGCTGCCCCAGCAACCGATTCATGGCTGCGCTGCAGGGTATCCAGATCTCAAGGTTCGAGCTGTTTCCCATGGGGCCGTCCTTCTCCTTGGTTACGCCGATAACCCGACAGGGGAGTGTTCCAATGAAGAGAATCTTGCCGATGGGGTCTTCCGTAGTGAAAAACTTCTTGCGGGTGTTCTGGTCGATCACGGCAACCTGAGTCTGCTGTTTCACGTCATCAGCGCTGAAGGCGATACCGTCGGAAATTTCATATCCCTTGACCCGGAAGTACTGTTCACTTACGCCGTTCACCGAAGCGTTGGCGGTAAGGTTGTGGTAACGGAGCAATTGGCTTCCCCCGGTAGCAGGCGAAGCACTATCAACATACACCTGAGCCTTCAATGCCTCCAGATCGGACGGCACCAGGGTCTGGATGCTGGCGGCGTCTTCGTCCCCCCAATCCTTGCCGGGGTTGACGTCAATGACATTGGTTCCCATGGCGCTGATGTCTTTGATAACCTTCTGCTGCGCCCCCTGTCCTAACGCTACCACTGAAACAACCGAGGTAATGCCGATAATAATCCCCAGCATGGTCAGCAGAGTTCGCATACGATGTGACAACATGGCGATGAGAGCCATATTGGACGCTTCGGCAAAGCGCCCCCAGTTGGCCCTTCGACTCCGCTCAGGGACCGACTGGTGAGTTGTATCTGGTGGGTGAGCGGAGCCAAAGGGGGGGTGAGCGGAGTCGAACCCCAGGTTGGCCTGGTCCCGGATAATCATGCCGTCGCTGATCTCGATGATCCGTTCTGCATGAGCGGCAACCTGCTGGTCATGGGTGACCAGGATGATGGTATGGCCATTGGCATGCAGTTCATGAAGAACCGCCATCATCTCCTTGCCGCTTTTGCTGTCCAAAGCTCCGGTCGGTTCATCGGCCAGAATGACATCGCCGCCGTTCATCAATGCTCTGGCAATACTGACCCGCTGCTGCTGGCCGCCGGAAAGCTGGTTGGGGCGATACTCACTGCGCTCAGCCAGGCCGAGTCGCTCCAAAAGCATGCCGGCACGTTCCTGCCGGGCATGCTTTTTCACCCCGGCATAGATCGCCGGTATTTCAGTATTCTGGGTTGCCGTGAGGTGCGGCAGCAGGTGATAACGCTGGAAGATAAACCCGAAGTAGTCCCGTCGCAGCCTGGCCAGGTCATCATTTGACAGGCTGCCGGTCTCCCGGCCATCAATCCGGTAGCTCCCTTCACTGGGGCGGTCCAGGCAGCCGAGAATATTCATCAGGGTGGACTTACCCGAACCGGATGCGCCGATAATGGCCACCATCTCGCCGGCATTGATGGTGAGGTCGATCCCTTTGAGGACGTCTACCTGCTGATCCCCCGTGGAGAAGCGGCGCACCAGGCCCTTTATTTCCAGGAGCGGTCTGCCCATGATTATTTTCTCCCCGGAGGCTGTGGCATCTTGTCCGAATCAGTTTTCGGCAGAGTGGAACTGTCACCGATGATGACCTTTTCACCCTCACGAAGCCCATCCAGCACCTGAATCTGCACATTGTTGGAGATACCGGTGCGAATCGACCGGTTTTCCGCTTGTTCTCCCACCAGCACCCTGACCGTCGTTGTGCCATCTTTCTGCTTTTCTCCAAGAGCAGATACCGGGATACTGAGCGCCTGTTTGGCCTGGTTGAGTAGCACCGCCACCTGGGTGGTCATGGACACTTTCAACGTGTTGTCGGGATTAGGGACCTCAAAAAGTCCGTAGTAGTAGATGGCTGAGTTGGAACTGCCGGCATTTGTTGTCCCTGAAGTCGTGGCGCCATTCGATACGGGACTGGGTTCAATGGCTCGCAACTTTCCGTAATAGCGGGTATCGCTGTCCCCCAGCAGGGTAAAGTAAGTCGGCAGTCCTGGTTTGACCCGCGTTACATCAGCCTCTGATATCTTGGCCTTGACGGTCATGGTATCAAGGG
>MGZJ01000010.1:36035-43174 GCA_001802645.1 Geobacteraceae bacterium GWC2_53_11
GTGGCTGCCTGGTTTGATACCACGGTCTGACCTTCTTCAGTGTCGATGGAAATAACTGCACCGTCGATAGGAGCATGGATACGGGTGTAACCGAGGTTGGCCCTGGCTGTATCTACGGCAATGATTGACTTCCTGATCTGGGCCTCCAGGGCGATGATGTCGTGTCTGGTACTCTCCAACTGTGCCTGCGCACTCTCCAGATCAGCACGGGAACCGGCATCTTTGGCATTCATCTGGCTCTGACGCTGGAAGGCCAATCCATACTGCTTCAGCAAGGCCTGCTTCGACCGTTTCTGGGCCTGCAGATTATCAACCTGGGCCTCGGCGTCCTTCAGGGTGTTCTGCGGCAGTACCGGATCGATCTCAGCCAGCAGTTGCCCCTTCTTCACCTTGTCTCCCAGGGCAACATGAAGAGTTTTGAGTTGCCCATTGACCTGCGCCCCGACCGCCACGGTCTTGAAGGCCTTCAAGATGCCGGTGGCGAGGACACTTTCTTCAAGATCACACCGGGCTGCTGACGCGGTGATAAATGTGGTTTGGGGGTTGCTGAAGAAATATTTCTTTGCCGCCAGTCCACTTCCCACTATGGCGAGAAGGATAATTGTTCCAACAATGATTCTATTTCGTGATGCGGTAATCATGACTACGGTCCTTTTTCGCGTATGACATACATCTGACTGACGGCAAAAACCGCTAATCGCAACAAGTGATTAGCGGTTTTGTAGATCTGTTTTAATTTTGCAAGAGTTTACTAAGCGTACGTTGTAACGCCAGATTTTCCACTGTATGGCGAAGTTGAGGATGATGACGCAGCATCCTCGGTTGATGAAGAAGCCGTACTGTCCGTACCTTGGGTCATCAGATACTCCAATCGTTCTTGAGCAGTAACTGTACCGTCTTTATTGGTATCCATTTTGTCATACGTTCCAGTGTCACTGGAAGATGTCGTGCTGGCAGTACTTTTAGAGCTCAGTTCTACCGTATCTTTCGGTTCACCTGGAGGCGGGCCACTTGGAGGTTGCCCTCCTGAAGGCCCCTGTGACATCTTCTCCTGTATTTTAGAATATGCTTCTTGAGCCCCCTTGAGATCTCCGGAATCCAATGCTTTATTAAGATCGTCAATTTCCGAAGGAGTCTTGCCGTCACCACCTGACGGTGCATTCTTCTGCAACTTGGCAAACGCTTTCCTGGCGTCATCAATATTGCCTGAGCTTAATGCACTCCCCAGGTCATCAAAGTTCTGCTTCATCTGAGCCATTGGATTGCTGCCGCTCATTTGGGACATGCTCCCCGCTGATATTGCTGAAATGGACATATTTTACTCCTTTCGATGTATTGCTCCCATGAGAAGCAAGCTGTGACAACACTATGTGCCGTCATCTTTGATAACAATCAGGTGTAGTATGAATAGTAACTGAATGCGTCAATCGGTCGGCATTCATTCAGGCATCCTCAATGAGGTCCAGCCTGCTCTTTCATGGTGAACTTCAATCCGTATCAACTATGCATATAGTGAAGAAGCTGTGAGCGCCGATGCAGCGGCATTTTGGCTGAAACTGCTGAAGCTTGCCTGCATATAACTTTTTGCAGCCGCCGCAAAGAGAGCAGCGTCACTGGACTTTGCCGTATCTGTGGTGGATGTTGTTGAGGTACTGTCAGTGGTATTCTGTGAGTGATGATGCTGACCTTTTTTGGTGAGTGCAGCTTCAAGTTCACTCTTACTGACGCTACCATCTTGATTGGTGTCCATCGCATCAAAGATCTTTTTGACTGCTGAACTGTCTGCAGAAGAGCTTGACGATGATGAGCTCGTATCTGAAGAACTATTGTCAGATGAACTACTATCCTTGCTTGAAAGCGCTGCAAGTAATTCACTGGCACTTACCGTTCCGTCCTTATTTGTATCAAGGGCGTCAAAAATTTGATTGGAACTTGTCTTGTCGGATGATGATGAACTGCTGTCAGTCTGAGGTGGTGGCGGTGGAGGTCCCTGAGCATGGCGTTGCTGACCGGCCTTATCGACAGCCGCATCTGATTCGCTTTTGCTGATACTTCCGTCCTTGTTCGTATCCAGGGCACTCATAATATCATCTGCGGTTGTGTCGCTTTGAGAGTTACTAAGCAGCTTACTCAGCTCATCTTTACTGATACTGCCATCCCCATTCTGATCTCCATTCTTGAACACATTATCTTTCAGACCTGAAGATGAATTGCTATCAGTTCCATCTGAAGCTGATGGAGGTGGAGGCGGCTGTGACTGCATCTGTTGACTCATTTTTGCAAGAGCAGCATCGGATTCAAGCCTGCTGATGGCACCGTCGCTGTCAGAATCCATGTTTGCAAACATTTCGTCAACACTGGGCCCACCCTGCTTCCCATCAGCTTGCTGAGCTTTCTGGAACGCACTCATCTCACTTTTATCAATCTTGTTGTCGCCGTTACTGTCAACGGCCTTGAACATCTTTTCCTGCATCTGTTTCAGGGAGGCAGCACTGAATCCTCCACTTACACCACTTATCGAACTTGACATCACGTGGCTCCTTTCATCATAAATTAATGTTTCATTGACTGCGCTTAGCTTTAATACCAATCCTCCTTTCCAAGGTAATTTGCTCTGCCTGTTGTATCACCCCCCCATGTAGCTAAGAATTCGGAAAACTATCTGCCCTCAGGCCGAAGATTTTTCAGCAATTCTCGCTGCTCCTGCGTCAGCAGCCCGTTGATTTTGTTCTGGACTCTCGTACGCGATACAATCAGCTCTGCTTCAGTAACGGCCTGTTCATTAGCAATTATGCGCACCGCCGCCTCATCAAATACGGTCGCTTCGACACATGACATCAGCTGTTTTCTGCTTTCATGCATTTTATCGAGTAGCGGCTTACCCAGATCACGCTCCGTTTCAAAGACTGCCTTGATCTGACTCTGCTGCGTTTCGGTAAGTTTAAGAATTTTAGCCATGCGCCCTTCAAAGCCGCCAGGCCCCATTTCCATTCCCGGTGGCGGCCCGCCAAACTCTCCGTCTGGTCCATGTCCGGCCAGTACCGCGCAGGTGCCACCGCCAATAATAGTTGCTGCCAATACCGCCATAACGATCATTTTCTTGTTCATAGCCATATCCTTTCAGTGAGCAGTTACGATCATCCGTGATTATGTTCATAACAGGAGAATGTGCATGAAATGTGTAAGAAATAAGGAAATACGTCATACTCAAAAAACTGCATGCCCATGAAGCAGAGACCTGTGATAGAAATTAATGTGTCATGGGAGGTGTGTGCATGAAAGTAGGCGTTGCCCATAAGATGTTTCTGGCACTACTGACAGCTGCGGTATTATCTGTCTTCAGCGCGGTAGCAATTATGCAGTGGAACATCAACAGAGGCTTCCTGAAGTTCATAAACTCGGTGGAACAATCTGGAGTATCCCGCCTGGCGGGAAAACTCGAAGAGTTCTATCGTGCTGAGCAGAAGTGGGATTTACTGCGGAGCGACCCTGCTCGCTGGAATCGCCTTGTTGCTGTGTCGATGCCGGAAGTTGGCCCTCCACATGGAAACCATTTGCCCGGCAATCCACCTCAAGATGCGAGAAGGCCTGACGGACCTTCACCGAACCATATTCCCGGTGAGAACCATGGTCCGATGCCACCGCGCATATCGCATGATTTTGATCAACGCCTCTACCTGCTTGACAACAACAAGAATGTGTTGATCAAAAATGCTGAGGTTACCATTGGCAATGCCGTGACACCTCTGCTGTATCAAGGAAGGGTCGTTGGTTATCTGGGGCTTTCGCCGCGTCAGATTATTTCTGATGCACCGCAACAGAGATTTTTGCGTGAGCAAAAATCAGCTCTCGGTTTAACGGCGGGAGTTGTTGTACTTCTTGCATCTGCTCTGTCACTGCTGCTGGCGCGACGTCTTGTAAAGCCGATTCAAGAACTGACCCATGCAACCCACCAGTTGGCAGCAGGAAGTTTTGACGTCAGGGTATCTCCTGCATCGCACGATGAACTGGGGCAACTGGCCCGCGACTTCAACGCACTGGCAGTGGCACTTGAACAGGGAGAGTTGACCCGTCGCCAGTGGGTGGCTGACATCTCTCACGAATTACGAACACCACTTGCCATACTACGGGGGGAAATTGAAGCCCTTCAGGATGGCATTCGCCAACCTACCACTGACAAGGTCAATTCCTTGCACAGCGAGGTGATGCACCTCGTCAGACTTGTGGACGATCTCTACCAGCTCTCTTTATCTGACGTGGGAGCGCTCACGTATAGAAAATCAGAACTCGATCTGGTTTCCGTGCTTGAAGAAACGATGATGTCTTTCCGATCGGATTTTCTCAGCAAAAACGTGTCACTTGAGTTGAAGAGTCCGGACGATGGTGGAGTATCATTCTTTGGCGATTCGGAACGTTTGCACCAGCTGTTTTCCAATTTGCTCGATAACTCCTTAAAGTACACCGATTCTGGAGGTAGAGTCCTGGTAGTTCTTCATATGGATAGCAGCAACGTAATCATCGATTTCAATGATTCAGCTCCCAATGTCCCGGAAGCCGAACTGGACCGATTGTTTGAACGACTTTATCGAGTGGAGTCTTCCCGGAATAGATTGACTGGTGGAGCTGGGTTGGGGCTCGCAATTTGCCGTAACATTGTCACAGCCCATAATGGCAGTATCTCGGCACAGGCTTCATCGATGGGTGGGCTTTGGATCAGAATTGAATTGCCGGGAGGCAATTCATGAGCGAAATCATCCTGATAGTTGAAGATGAAGAAAAAATTTCACTGGTTTTGGCTGATTATCTTCATCAGGCTGGATTTGAGACACACTGCCTTGTGGATGGAGCGGAGGTAGTTCTGTGGGTTCGAAATCATCAGCCACGGTTGATTCTACTTGATTTGATGCTACCAGGAAGGAGTGGCTTGGAGATATGTAAGGAGGTACGTTCCTTTTCTGAAATCCCAATTATTATGACTACTGCTAAAGTTGAAGAGATCGACCGGCTGCTTGGACTGGAACTTGGCGCAGACGACTACATTTGTAAACCATTCAGCCCGCGCGAGGTTGTCGCCCGAGTTAAAACAGTTTTGAGAAGAACTGGTGGTGTAACGTCACAAACCTATGGGCTTGTTCTCGATGAGCCTCGCTTTCGGGCAACATTGCACGGTAAAGAGCTGGATCTCACGTCCGTTGAATTCACCTTATTAAATCTTCTGGCTAAAAATCCAGGGAGAATTTACCGGCGTCAGCAACTGATGGATCATATTTATCCGGATCAGCGAATAGTCTGTGACCGCACCATTGACAGTCACATCAAAAAGCTCCGTAAAAAAATTGCCGTTGCGGCGAATCCTGGGGAAGAGTTTATCCAGTCTTTATATGGTGCGGGCTATAAGTTTGAATGACCTGTTCTCTTCAGATAGTTGTGTCATCGCAACACGGGATATAAAAAGCAAAAGGGACTCATTTGAGTCCCTTTCTTTTAATAACACTGTACAGTTTATACTTCCGAATATTTCTAAACTTTTATCGCATCAACTCAAAGTACTGATCTTCACACGTCTCATCCTTGATATCGATGAACTTGTTGCAGATTTCGGTCAGCATGTTGACTGCTCCCTGATAACCGATGATCGGGTAGCGGTGCTTGTTGACGCGGTCGAAGATCGGAAAACCGAAGCGGAACAGCGGTATCTTGGCGTCGCGGGCGGCAAATTTGCCGTGGCTGTCGCCGATGACGGCATCGACCGGATCGGTCATCAGCAGGCTGCGCAAGTGCCACAAGTCTTTGTTCATGTAGATCGTGCACTCTTTGCCATACATGGAGCCGTCCAGCAGCGCCTGCAGCTCTTTTTCCAGTTTTTTGCTGCCGCGGCTGCAGATGATGTGGTGCGGACGGGCGCCCATCTCCAACAGGAAGGATACATAACCGGTCAGGTAATCGGGGTCGCCGTAGACAGCAAATTTCTTGCCGTGGATGTACTGATGCGAATCAGTAATGGCATCGACGGCGCGACCGCGCTCGTTCTTCAGCGAAGCAGGTACTTCCTTGCCGAACAGTTCGGCCACTTTCATGATGAAGGCGTCGGTTTTCTCGATACCCATCGGCATCGGCAGGGTGACGTGCTTGCCGGAGTAGTTGTCCTTGATCCAGCCGAAGGTTTTCGGAGTTGCATACGGACCGATGGCGATAGTGGCCTTGCCGTTGATCGAGTCGGCGGCGTCTTCCAGCTTGGTACCGCCGGCATAAATGTGATAGCTGCCGTCGCAGGGCGAATCGAAGCTGTCGGCAAGATCGGCCAGAATGGTATTCGGAATGCCGAACGCATCCAGAATACGCTTGTACTCGCGGTAATCACCGGTGTTGAAATCGCAACCGGCGATCAGGTTGAGCTTGCCGGTGCAGCGCCCCTCAATCTGCTTTCCCTCGGTCAGTGTCTGCAGAATCGACACCAGCATGGAGTCGTAGCCATGGATATGAGTGCCGTTGAAGCTGGGGGTGTTGGCGTACGGCACCGGCATATCCTTGGGCACGCAGTTCTTCTGCTTGGCGTTCTTGATGAATGCGGTCAGGTCGTCGCCGATAACCTCCGGCATGCAGGAGGTGAACACGGCAATCATCTTGGGCTTATAGATGGCGTTGGCGTTCTCCAGTCCTTCGTGGAGGTTGTTCTGGCCGCCGAACACGGCACCGTCCTCAGTCATGGAGTCGGATACCGCCGGAGCAGGCTCGCGGAAATGACGGTTCAGGGTTGAACGGTAGTAGGAAGCGCATCCCTGTGAACCATGCACGAACGGCAGCGTCCCTTCGAAACCGTGGGCTGCCAGCTGTGCACCCAGCGGCTGACAGGCATGGGCAGGGTTGATCACCAGCGCCTGACGGGCAAAGTTTTTTTCCCTATATTCGTCGGTGTTGATCCAGTTCTGGACCTTTTCAATTTCTTCGGGCGAGGTCTCGACGATCTTTTTGACTTCAAGTCCTAGTAAGTTTGACATGATTTACTCCTTTAGCCGCCCGGAACTCATCTGTCCACGGAGCGGGAATTTAGCCTGATATCATTATTCCTTCTCCCTGAGGGAGAAGGTGGCCGAAGGTCGGATGAGGGGAGGAAACTGTACTATGAAGCCAACCGTTCC
>MGZJ01000010.1:43202-118028 GCA_001802645.1 Geobacteraceae bacterium GWC2_53_11
GAGGGGATTATTCAAAACGGCGCCTTCACCAGCTTCCACGTGGGACTGTTGATCGCCATATCGATATCGCGGGCAAACACCTCGAAACCCTTGTAACCGTGGTAGGGGCCGGAATAGTCCCAGCTGTGCATCTGACGGAACGGGATACCCATCTTCTGGAACACGTACTTTTCCTTGATGCCGGAGCCGATCAGGTCGGGCTTCAGGGCATCGGCGAACTTCTCGAACTCGTATTCGGACGGGTCGTCGTAGACCACGGTGGCATCGGGCATCTCCGGTGAGGTGCGGTCGTAATCGTCGTTGTGGGCGAATTCGTATCCGGAACCGACGCAATCCATCCCCAGGTCTTCATAGGCGCCGATGGTGTGGCGAGGACGGAGGCCGCCGACCAGCAGCATGACCTTTTTGCCGTCTAGGCGCGGCTTGTATTCTTCGATGATCCCCTGCATGATCGGGTCGTACTTGGCGATAACGGCTTCCACCTTGGCCTTGATGTTGTCGTCGAACAGCTCAGCCAGTTTGCGCAGGCTCTCCCTGATCTTGGTCGGCCCGAAGAAGTTGAGCTCGATCCAGGGAATGCCGTACTTCTCTTCCATAACCTTGCACATGTAGTTCATGGAGCGGTAGCAGTGGATGACATTAAGCTTTACCGTATGGGTGGCGGCGATCTTGTCCAGCTCGCCGTCGCCGGTCCAGACAGCCTTGACATTGAGACCGCATTCTTCGAGCAGCGGTTTGGTTGACCAGGCATCGCCGCCGATGTTGTATTCGCCGATCAGGGCGATGTCATAGGGGCTTTCCGGTTCGGCAAATTCGCGGGTTCCGATGATGTAGTCGCGAATGGTGTCGTTGGAGATATGGTGGCCCAGTGACTGTGACACGCCGCGAAAACCTTCGCAGTTACAAGGAATAATCGGCAGATCAAGCTCTTTGGAGGATGTCTTGGCAACCTGGGTGATGTCGTCACCGATCAGGCCGACCGGGCATTCAGAGAGAACCGAGATACCCTTGGCCAGCGGGAACAGGTCGTGGGCTTCCGCAAGCAGCGTTTTGAGCTTCTTGTCGCCGCCGTAGACGATATCCTTTTCCTGGAAATCGGACGTGAACTGCATCGGGAAGCTGGTAACGCCGGTTATGCCGCTCATCATGTTGCGCCGCGTACCCCAGGAGTACCAGCCGCAGCCGACCGGGCCGTGGGAAACATGCACCATGTCGCGGATCGGGCCCCAGACAACGCCCTTGGCTCCTGCGTAGGCGCAGCCACGGGCACTCATGACACCCGGAACGGTTTTCTTGTTGGATTTGACACAGGCCGAGCCGGATGCTTGGTCATTGGCGCCAAGGTGCGGAGCGCGTTTCTTTCTGGCTTTTTCCGGATATACCGACAGGGTTTCTGCGATCAAGGCCTCTGTCGATTCCTTGGTGATGCCGTCAATTTTTCGTATATTGTCTGACATATTATGTCTCCTTAGGGGGCACTCTAGTTACCCTCAATTGTCCGTTCAGATTTCTTCCTAATGACGAGCGATTTTGATGCCAGGTCCGTATTGGGCTAGGATTTCTGCGGAGGCGTAGCAACGCTACGCCGCACAAAGATAATCCGAAGGCCGATGCGGAGATGGCGCAAAAGCGTTCGTCACCTATGCTGCTGCCTGCTCGGCGATGCCTACAATCGACTCATCTTCTTCTTCCATGATGCCGAACTTCATCAGCAGTTCTTCCAGTTCTTCCATCTCAAGCGGGGTCGGGACAACCAGCATCTTGTTGTCGGCAATCTTCTGGGCCAGTGTCAGATACTCTTTTGCCTGCGGGTGTTCCGGGGAGTACTCGATAACAGTCATCCTGCGCAGCTCGGCTCTCTGAACCTGGTTGTCGCGGGGAACGAAGTGGATCATCTGGGTGCCGAGACGGCGGGCCAGCTCGGAAATCAGTTCGAACTCCATGTCGGTCTTTCTGGCGTTGCAGATCAGGCCGGCCAGACGAACCTTACCGGAAGACGCATATTTGAGAATACCTTTGGAGATGTTGTTGGCAGCGTACATGGCCATCATTTCACCGGAGGTGACGATATAGATCTCTTCGGCTTTACCTTCACGGATCGGCATGGCGAAACCACCGCAGACAACGTCGCCCAAGACGTCATAGAAGACAAAGTCGAGGTCAGAGGTATAAGCGCCGTTTTCTTCCAGGAAGTTGATGGCAGTGATAACACCACGGCCTGCACAACCGACACCCGGCTCAGGTCCACCGGACTCAACGCATTTGATATCGCCGTAACCGATCTTCATGACGTCCTGTAATTCCAGGTCCTCAACGGTTCCCAGTTCGCGTACCAGATCCATAACCGTATTCTGTGCCTTGGCGTGCAGAATCAGACGGGTTGAATCGGCTTTAGGGTCACAGCCGACGATCATGACCTTCTTGCCGAGAGAGGCGAGTCCTGCCACCGTGTTCTGGGTTGTTGTTGATTTGCCGATGCCGCCTTTGCCGTAAATTGCGATCTGTCTCATTGTGTTGCTCCTTTCGCTCACCCATCCGTGAGCATGTGGGGGTTTAGTGCGGGGCAAATAAAAAGGCGCCCCGGTATTACGGAGGCGCCTTTGCCTGAACTTACGTATAATTTTGTTTATTTCGTACTTCGTGTCGTTTGATTCAGATTAAAGCATAGGGTGTGCCAATATTATTAAACCATATAATAACAGCTTGTTATGTGAAAGCACCTATAAATATGGCTGAGTAAGAAGGGATTTTTGAGGTGAGCATGCGCCAGCAGGGCAGGCAGTTGCTGATAAAATAATCACCGCGCTAAAAGACACACTTTTCAACAACACCCTGTTTGCGGATGCTGCCGTAGTCGGGGTTGCTGATACATTATTGAGTCGCTGCTCTGATACGCGGGCTGACGAGCGGCACTGAAACGGTAACCGTTCTTTCCGGCTCGCTTGACTTCATACATGGCTGTGTCAGCGTTGCTCACCAATGGTGCCGGTTCCAGAGCAGTATGGGGATACATGCTGATGCCGATGCTTGACCCGATAATGCAGCTCTTACCGCCTGGCAGTTCAATAGGCTGTGACACATGTTTAAGAACCTTCTCAGCCACCAGTGCCGCATCCTCGTGACGGGTGATATTGCAGAGTATGATCGTGAACTCATCACCACCCATTCGGGCAACGGTGTCAGATTCACGCACACAAGCGATCAACCGTGTGGCCGTCTCCTTTAGCACGTAGTCGCCGGACTCATGACCATAGGAATCATTGACCTGCTTGAAACCGTCCAGATCGACAAAGAAAAGTGCAAACTGGCGTTGTTCCCGCTGCGAAGCCGCTATGACTTGACTGAGCCTGTCAAAGAAAAGTGTACGGTTGGGAAGTGATGTAATTTTATCGTAATGCGCCAGCTGATCGAGACACTCCAGCAGCTGTTTACGCTCCGTGATATTCTCCTTGACGGCTACGAAGTGGGTAATTTCGCCACTACCGTCCCGAATCGGCGAAATAGACGCAAATTCCCAGAACAGGCTGCCGTCCTTGCGCCGGTTGTAAAACTCACCGCGCCACTCTTTTCCCGCCAGAATAGTCTCCCATACATCACGATACAGCTCAGGCTGATCTCCCCCCTTGAGTATGCGGGTGTGCTGACCAAAGGCTTCTTCGCTGCTGTAACCGGTCAACCGGCAAAAAGCGGGATTAACGTATTCGATTACTCCGGATCGATCGGTAATTACAATTGATGAGGGTGATTGTTCAACGGCGGTATTCAGCTTCTGCAGCTGGATTGATATACGCTGCTGGATATCGAACTGCTCGCGAAGCTGCCTGGTCAAGCGCAGGTAGTACATTGCCGCCACTGCCACAAAAATCAGCACGAGCGGGCCTATCGCAGTCAATAGGGGAAGTCGGGAAAAAAGGTGATGTACTTCCGACAAGTAGGGCATGTTTGACGAGTCTCCTCTACAGAAGGCCTGAGTGACTTTTACCCGTGACAACCGAAGTGTCATATTGTCTTTTCGTGACAAGCGCCCTCAACTGGGCATCCTCGTGGCGGATATGCTCCACAAGCCATTCGCGCAGATACGTTGCCACATCAAACTGGGCAACAATTGGATTATCACGGAGTTCCGCATAAAAATCCTTCAGTTTCACACTGAATTGCTTGTGCTGGAGCTGTTGGCTGCCGATCCGCTGGTAGCCGTGATGCTCCATCATCTGTTCCTCTGCGGCAAAATGCACCTGGGCATACTGTCCCAGCGCTTTCAATATGCGCCCCATTTCCCGCGCCCCCAGCTTGTTGGCGAGCACATCTATCAGATCGTTGGTCAGGTCAAACAGGTAGCGGTGGTGCTCGTCGATCACATCGATACCGACACTGAGCGACTGATCCCACTCGACCCATCTGGTGTTGTAGCAGAGTATCTTTGGCAGCTTCAGAACCTGGTCGGGGTTGATGATATCTTCGCGATACAGTTCCCGGATACGCAGAATTTCAGGGAGAGCCCTTTCAAAAGCAGCAACAACGGCGGGATCGAACTTTTTGCCGCTTTCGCTGACGATCCATGCCACGGCATCTTCAACCGCCCATGGTGCCTTGTAAGGACGGGATGAGGTCAGCGCATCGAACACATCGGCAATAGAACATATCCTGGCAAGCACGGAAATGTCCTCGCCTTTCAGACCCTGAGGATAGCCGCTGCCGTCCCAGTTTTCATGATGCGACAGGGCGATGTCCCGAGCCGCTTCAAGCAGTACGTCACCACCATGAAGAATACGTCCGCCGATTTCGGTATGGGACTTCATGATGTCGAATTCTTCGCTGTTCAGCTGGCCCGGCTTAAGCAGAATGCTGTCGGGAATGCCGATTTTACCGACGTCATGCATCGGCGCCGTGATAAAGAGAAGCTCCCGCTGAGCTTCGCCGAGCCCGAGCGCCTTGGCAATCACTCCGGCGATATTGGTCATGCGCAGCACGTGCAGACCGGTTTCGTTATCGCGGTATTCGGAAGCGACCCCCAGGCGACGGATCGCCTGTGAGCGGGCATCCTCCAGTTCCAGCTCACGAACCTGCAGCGCTTCATTCATCAGGCAGCGGCCAAGCAGCCCCGATAACGCCCGAGCCAGATTGGTCATAAATTCATAATCGGATTTTTTCAGAAACCATTGCGGATCAATACAGATCAGAACCTGGCCAAGCGGCTGGTTGTCGTTAGTAAGCGGCAGAACCAGCACGGTTTCCACATCGTTAAGCGGCGCGGTAAAGGCTGCCGGGCAGGGATCGGAAGCAACGTCGGAAAACAGTGCCACAATTGACGGGTTGGCCCAGAAATGGCCAAAACCGTGCTGGGCGACAATCACCAGTTGCCCGCGGGGATTGTACATTCTGATAATGGCCCGGGGTTGAACCTTGAATGAGGGCAACTTCTCAAACACGGAAAACATGCGCACAAGCAGGCCATCCAGATCATTGTCCAGACCGCCCATGGACGTTAATTCCAGAATGAATTCACTGATTCTGATTATTTCCCGCTGGCTTTTCATACGGCAATCCTTGTCTTCTACCGGCGTCTGCGCCGGTGTTCAATCGCAAATCTGAAGACGTTGTGTGAGTTCCTCTATAACCGCCTGCTTGAGACAATCCTTATGCCAGGCTTTGTCAAGAACCCGGGAGACATAGTCGGCAGACAAGGCCTTGGAAGTCAGAGCGGCGTCCATGTTGCCGGAAACAAGGATGCGTATGGCATCAGGCTGCCGCTGACTTGCCTCGTCCAGAAACTCCAGACCATCCATACCGGGCATATTGTAATCGGAAACAACAACATCGAAAGCCTCCGGATGCTCCATCAGCTTGAGGGCCTCATGGCCGGACGATGCAACGGTAATATCGAACAGGCCACGAAAGCGGCTCATCATAACCCATTGCTGCGTATGATCATCGTCTACGTAGAGAAGACGAAGATTCTTGTCCATGTAAGTATCCTTGGCCGTGCAAACAAAAGCTGTACCGTTTACGTGCCGGGTTTCGGTGCACTTTAATGAGAATACATGATTTAGCGGGAAGAAAGAAGTCGGAGGGAGAATGATTTTAAGGTCGGATAAAGCGACTACTGCCGTGTAGGACAATATCCTACAAACAGATCAGGTAACGAGTTTGTTGCGCAGGAAATAGGTGGCCAGCTCAACATTGCCGACCAGCCCCAGTTTTTTGAGCAGCCGTGACCGATGAGTATTGACGGTCTTCACACTCAGACTCAGCTCGACGGCAATCTGCTTGACCGCTTTGCCGCCGGCAATAAGACAGGCCACCTCCATCTCACGGTTTGAAAGCTGTTCATGGGGCGCTGAAAGCTGCCTTCTGCCCCGACTGGCCGCATTTGCCAGTACAAGAGCCGCCGCAGGGCTGACATATTTGCCGCTGGCCTCTATCTGCTCAATAGCGGAAACAAGTTCGCCGGGAGCCGAATATTTGTTGAGATACCCGGCGGCTCCCATGGTAAAGGCCCGCAGGGCATACTGGTCTTCAGGATACATGCTGAGGATCAGCACCGGGACATCTGGCTTGTTGGCCTTAATATCACGGAGAACTTCAAGCCCGTTGCTGCCGGGCATGGAAATGTCAAGCAGGATCAGGTCGTAATCATTTTGGTATGATTTTAACAGCGCCTCCTGTCCGGTTGAAGCTTCATCGATCGTTGCCTCCATAGTGACCGTTTCCTGAATGATCTCCGCCACACCCCGGCGGACGACCGCATGGTCATCTACAATTAAATATCTAGTCATCCGACTCTCTCCCGGCAGTGAACGGCAACTGCAACAGTATGGTGGTTCCCAGATCCGGACTTCCGCAAATGGAGAGCTGCCCCCCGCAGATACGGGCGCGCTCCCTCATGCCGACCAGTCCGAAGGAGTGTGACGACGACAAGGCAGGTTCTGCAATTCCCCAGCCGTTGTCGGACACGACAAGTTCGATGCGATCACAGTCGTACTGCAGGGAAACAGTGACCCGCGTCGCACCCGAATGCCGGAGAATGTTGGTAAGGCACTCCTGAAGAATCCGGTACAGGTTTATAGCTGTGGTGGTATCGAATGCGTGGCAGCGCGAATCGATGGTCAGCTCGCAGATAATGCCGGTTCGCTTTTCAAAATCAGTCACCAGATTATCGATGGCCGGTTCAACGCCGAGCGTGTCCAGGATCACCGGGCGCAGTTCGGATGTTATCTGCCCAACGGTGGTAATCGCATCGAGAATGTTCTGTTCCATTCGGGTGAAACGCTCTTCAACGATACTGTCCGGCGGCGGGAAATGACGCTTGAACCATGACAGGTCGAACCTGAGTGCCGTCAGGTAGGTACCCAGCTCATCATGCACGGTGCGGGCCATGGCCTTACGCTCGGTTTCCTTGGTAAGGGTAAGATGGTCTGTAAGCTCCTGAAGCCTGTCGCGGGAATCACGCAGCGCCTTTTCGACCAGCTGGCGCTCAGCAATCTGCTGGGTCAGGCGGGCGTTGGCCTGCAGCAGTTCGCTTGAGCGTTCCGCAACATGCTCTTCGAGCAGCGCGCGCCCGTCCCGCAATTCCTGCTCGGCCTGTTTCTGGTCGTTGATATCGTAGCAGCTGCCAACATACCCTGAAAACTTGCCGTCAAGGCCGTAAAAAGGGCTACCGTGATCGACGATCCAGCGGTATGCACCACTCCGGTGCAGCAGACGGTACTCCATTCCAAAGGGGCTCTGCTTGTCGAAGGCCTCCAGGTAGGTGGCCATGCATTGTTCGCGGTCATCCGGATGCACACCTTCAACCCAGCCATTGTTCAATTCCTGATCAAGCGCTTTCCCCGTGTAGGCAAGCCAGGTCTTGTTGAAATAATCACACTGTGCCGTGGTGTCCGAACGCCAGACAAGTGCGGGAAAATCATCGAACAGCTTCAGATAGTAATCCCGCGAACGAACCAGGTCGGCCTGTAACCGGCTGCGCACGGAAATGTCGCGGACAATACTGAGAATGGCGGGGATGCCCATGAATTCAATGTGACTGGCGTTGATTTCCACCGGGACAGGGCGGCCGGACTTCGTCACGTGCACCGATTCAAAAACAATGCTTCCTTCTTTGAGAAGCTGCGCCCTTCGTTCGGGAATGAGCTGTGCGTATTCCGGCACATTGATATCAGAAAGTGTTCGCGACATGAGCTCGGCGCGTGAATACTCAAGCATGCGACAGGCCGTGTCATTGAAATCCAGAAATAAACCTTCCAGATCAATTATATAAATTGCATCGGAAACGGAATGAAAGATCTGCTTGTAGAAAAGATTGTCATCGTTTGTGATGGCGGTTCGTATTGACATGACACGCATTGTAGCGTGATGTGATCATAAATCAAGCCAAAACCCGTGCACGACGGGCACGCTCAGCCCGGAAGCATGCGGAACGCCGAGGCCTTGATGGCGGCAAAAACGGTGCCCCCCGGAGCGATACCCAGTTCATTGACTGCATCCTGCACAACCTCGGAAATGAGCGTATTCCCGCCGCATTCCATCTCCACACCAATCTTCCGGCCAGAACTGAACAGAGAACGCACCGTGCACTGCAACAGGTTGCGGGCACTGATCGCCTCCGGGTGCTGCTTGAAGAGGATGATGTCCTTGGAGGATAGCTCCGCGATGGACTTGTCGCTCTCGGAACCGGCCGACAGCAGCAATTGTGCTGCGCCCCACGGGTAGGCATACATGGTACCGGATTCAGAAGGGCGACCAAGTTTCAGCAGATTGATGTAACCGACCTGGCTGGAGCCGAGCCGCTGGCGGGCCAGTTCTTCGGCGCTGGAAATACCGACGATGCGGCCACCGGCCACGTTCAGCACCTGGTCGGCCATCAGCCGCATCTCCAGCAGCGAGTGGGAGATGAACAGGTAGGGGATGTCAAACTGCTCACTGACGCTCTTCAGATACGGAATAATCTGGAACCGGAGCGAATCGTCCAGCGCCGACAGCGGTTCATCCATCAGCAGGAGCCGGGGATTGGCAAGAATGGCGCGTCCCAGGGCAACGCGCTGCTGTTCACCACCTGACAGGTTGCTGACGCCCCGGTCAAGCAGCGCGCCCAGTTTCAATACCTCTACGAGAACATCAAAATCAATGCTGCGGTGTTCCGGACGGCATCGTTTGAAACCGTACAGCAGATTGTGTGTGACGTTCAGATGGGGAAACAGGCTGTGCTGCTGGAACACCATGGCGATACGCCGCTGCTCGGGGCGCATGTTGATCCGCTCGGTACTGCTGAACAGACACTCACCGTCCAAAACAATCTCGCCGCTGTCCGGCCTTACCAGCCCTGCCAACATGCTGACCAGTGTCGATTTACCGCTTCCCGACGTGCCAAATATACCGGTTTTTTGACCGGTTATCGTAAAATCAGTTTCCAGGGCAAAAGAACCGAAGCTTTTCTTTATGTTCATGACTAGCTGCATGTCATCCCCTCCCGGTCATTTTCAAGGAGTCGGGACGGCGGGCGTACAGTCCCAGCAGCACCACAAATGAAAAAATCAGCATGACAGCGGCCATGCGGTGGGCCTGGCCATATTCCAACGCTTCAACATGGTCATAAATCTGCACCGAGGCGACACGGCTGACGCCGGGAATATTGCCGCCGATCATCAACACCACGCCAAATTCTCCCACGGTATGGGCAAAGGTAAGGATTGAAGCGGTCAGGAAACCGGGGCGAGCCAGCGGCACAACTACGGAGAAGAACGCATCAAGCGGTGAAGCACCCAGAGAAGCGGCCACTTCCAGAGGCCGCTCGCCGATAGCTTCAAAGGCATTCTGGAGCGGCTGCACCATGAACGGCAGCGAATAGAAGACCGACGCCAGCACCAGCCCCCAGAAGGTAAACGGCAACGCGCCAACACCCAGAATACGGGTCAGATGTCCCACCGGTCCGTTTGGCCCCATGGCCAGCAGCAGGTAGAAACCGAGCACTGAGGGCGGCAGCACCAGCGGTAGCGCCACCACCGCGCCAACAACCCCTTTCAGCCGGGTTTGGGATCTGGCCAGCCACCAGGCAACCGGAGTACCAATGAGCAGCAGAAGAAACGTGACCGTTGAGGCCAGCTTGATGGTGAGCCAGATCGCCTGGATATCGCTCCCGGTTAACAACATTGTTAGCGACCCTCACCGGGAAGTACAAAACCGTATTTCGTCATGATAGCGCGGGCAGGTTTGGCGGCCATGTAATCAGCAAATTTTTTCGCCAGCACGTTGCCAGCCGCCCTCCTGGTGATAACAAACCCTTGCTCCAACGGATTATGCAGTTTGTCGGGGATAAGATAGTAGCCCCCTTTTTTCGCCAGTTCAGGGTTGACCGCCAGCGCCAGGGCGATGATCCCCACCTGGGCGCTACCGGTTTGCACAAACTGGGCGGTATGGGAAATGTTTTCACCAAACACCAGTTTCGGCTGCACCTTGTCCCACAAACCTGCCGCCTTAAGTGCTTCTTCAGCCCGTTTGCCGTACGGGGCGTGCTTGGGGTTGGCAATGGCAATGTGGCCTATTTTCGGGTCGGCCAGACTGACCAGGGTCATTTTTGCGGCATTCATACTGTTGCTCCAGAGCACTATCCTGCCAACTGCGTACGGCTTGACATCGGAAGCAGCCAGACCTTTTTTGGCAAGTTCGCGTGGATAGGCAATGTCGGCGGAAAAGAACAGATCATAGGGAGCACCCTGCTGGATCTGGGTATTGAACTTGCCGGATGAACCGTAGATCACCTCGACATCGTTGCCCGGCTGACTCTTTTTGAAGCCGGTCACAATCTCATCCATGGCAAATTTAAGATCTGCGGCGGCGGCGATGGTTATTTTTTCAGCATGGGCGGTAGCGGCACCCAACAGGGAGCAGACCACCAACAGGATGCGTAACAGTTTCATTGTTTCCCCTCCCAATTCAAATCATTTCGGCAATGATAGCTGTGACGTCATTATCAACAACGTACCCTCATCAGCGAGAACTGTTGTTCTAGTGTCACATAACACGTGCCAATGTCCAACAGAAAAAATATGGAGTAAAAACAGTGTGTTTGCATTAGCGACAAAAGCATCGATGCCTGTCTTGCCACAACTAATGGCAAGACAGGCATCTGATGCACGGAAAATAGTCAGTGCTTTACTATGGACAACACAATTGCTACACGGAAAAACGCGCCACCAGCTGGCGCAACTCACCCGTCAACACCGACAGCTGGCTGGCGCTGGCTGCCACGGCACCAGCCTCTTGCGAGGTGCTGCCAATGGCGGCGGAAATCTGGCGGACATGCTCGTCGATCTCCTCGGTGGCCGCAGTCTGCTGCTCGGCGGCAATCGAAATCTGGGTAATTTGCCGGGTCACGCCACCCACCTCGTCGCGTATGCCGGACAGTGCTTCCCCGGAGCGAGCCGAGGCGCTGCTGCCGGTTTCCACCTCGCGTACGCCTTCCTCCATGCAGACCACCGCCTGGCGCGTCTCCTTCTGGATTGTGCCGATCATCCCGGTAATCTCGCGGGTCGCTCTGGTAGTCCGTTCCGCCAGCGCCCTCACTTCATCGGCCACAACCGCAAAGCCGCGCCCCATCTCACCCGCCCGCGCCGCTTCAATGGCCGCGTTCAACGCCAGCAGGTTGGTCTGGTCGGCAATATCCTCAATAGTCTCGATGATGGCGCCGATCTGTTCTGAACGGGTACCGAGCGAATCGATAATCCCCGATGTTTCGCGGACGCGTTCGGCAATGACCTGCATGCTGTTGATGGATTCCTGCACCACTGTGGCGCTTGATTCGGCTATTTCGGTGGCCTGAGCGGAACTTGATGCAACGGAGTGACAGTTTTTCGAGATCTCCCGCGAGGCCGAAGCCAACTGGCTGGTGGCCGTGGCAAAGCCGGTCGTTTCGGCGGCAATCTGGCCGGAACCGGCGGCAATATGCTGCGATGACGCCTGCAAACGCTCGGATTCCGAAATCAGGCGGGCCGAGGTCGCCGTTACCTTTCCGACCATCTCCCGCAGATGCGACGTCATGGTAGCCAGACTCTCCAGAAGCGTCCGGATTGAACCGCGGCCGGAAACAGTTACATCTGCCGTCAGATCACCTGTTGCAATGCGGTTGGTAATCTCGGCGCACTCTTCAATGGTGCTCCGGATTGATGTGAGGATGAAAAATGAAATCAGGACCGCACTGGCAATGACCAGCAGCACGACCGCGACCATTCCCCACCGGCTCAGGCTGATCAGGCTGGCGGTATCCTTCTCGATCTGTTCATTACGGCTATTGGTCAGGGTAACGATGCGATCAATAACACCACGGTGCCGCTCATATTCCGGTGTCAACGTCTGATGCAGCAGGGCGCGGGCAGCGGCATAGTCGCCACGCTGAACAGCCGGGAAGAACTCCTTTTCGGCACTGGCAAAGAAGGCCCTTGCTTCTTTGGCGGCATCGCCGGTCATGAGTGTCTTTATTTCACCGTCGGCCAGATCTTTTGTCCAGTACTGCTGGCGCTCCTCGAATTCCTTGTGCAGCCGGGCAAAGGTTTTAGTCAGTTCAGCAACCCGTCCGGCGTTGGCTTCGTCACTTGCCTGAAAAGTCACCAGATATGACTCGATGATATATTCCGGCGGCGGAAGGATGTCGGCAATCACATCCTTCCCCTGCACTATCTGCCTATAAATAGGGCCATTCACCGAGGTTTTGCTTGTTATGTAGGCGGAGAGGGAGATAAATACGGTGAAGCCAAACAGGAAAACGGCGACAAGAAAGGTGACCTGCTGGGTGATGCTGAAACGGGAAAGTACGCGGGATTGTTTCACAATGACCTCCATGTCGTGTGAGCGTCGGCAGCTTTGCCGTAATTTAATTTTCAAGATATAGAGCAAGGGGTATGCCACATGATGATTTGACCAACTCACATGATTCGGGTACATTTGGCGGGCTTTAATGTTGGGTAAAATGAGGCGGGAGTGAGAAGAGTGGATGTCGAAAGCTTGCATTAGAGGGGAAGAGATGTGCTTTTCAACTAATCATTCAGTAAAGCTTCCGCGAGCCCATCTAAACGTAACTTATGACGTTCCCAATCGGGCATCAGCTCGGTAAGTAATCGGTAAAATTTATGACTATGATTGTGCTCCTTCAGATGGCAAACCTCATGTAGGATTACATAGTCCACACATTCTCTGGGCGCTTTTACCAGGTTGGGATTAAGTACCACCACCCCGCTTGGCGAGCAGCTCCCCCATTGGATCCGCATTGTCAGCAGCTTTACAGGTGGCATTTCACGGAGCCAGACAATTTGTTCTGCCAACTCAGAAAGTCTTCTCGCAAATAACTCTTTTGCTCGTGCTCTATACCATACTTTGACGAATCGCTTTATCAAAGCCTGCTCTGCTGTTGGTGCAAACACCTGCAAATAGCGGCCGGTCAGCTTGGCTCTGCCGACTTCACCGGGATTTTCATTTACTTTCAGCAGGTAGCGCCGACCAAGATAGAAATAACTCTCACCACTGACATATTCGCGAGGCAGAACGTGGAGATTTCTTTTACGTATCTCTTCAAGTCGCTTTGATATCCAACGGGCGCGTACTCGGACGGCATCGAAAATCCCGACTAGATCAGCATCTGTCGGTGCATCTACTTGCACCGTGCCATCCGGGTAAACGTGGATCGAGATCTTCTGTTTCCGACTATCAACTCGATTAACCTGATAACAAATCTCTTCATCGCCATACTGGAGGCAATGCCGCATGATCAATGCCTCTCTCTGCTTAAGCCAACCCGCGTAATTTGTATCACATGCTCTATGACCTCTTTCGCTTTATCCAAACCTATTATTGTGAAGAGTCTCGGTAACAGTCCCTTACGAATGGCCGTTTCAATATTCTGCGGATTAAGTGAGTTCTCAGCGACAGCATTCTTCACCATCTCGTCAATTGCCAATGCCTCGTCAACGTACTTTTTCTGCTGTTCTTCATCGAGATTAGAGAGCGAATCATCACCCAACACAAGTTTGAAAGTCCCGAAGTATGCTTTGGCATGGCGGTTATCGCCAAAACATCGGGGTTCACCCTCAATCTCGCGATTATTCACCTTGTTTTCAAAATCCTTAAACAGGGCATATTGCTTGAAAGGGTGTTTAAACATCGCCTCTGCCTCGGCAATGGCCATTTTCAAGAGCTTAGAAAAGACTTGCTGTGCATAGGGATCATCGGCAAGATCCTGCTCGATGGTCTTTTTCAGACGGGTTCGGATAATGTCCGTCTCATTGCGGGTTTTCTCTTCTGACCAATTACCTGGATCCTGCTCCCTGCCAAGCTCGTTTACCAGATAAACACCATCGGGCTCCCTAACCTCCAGGCCGATAACCTGCTTGTCCACAAGACGGCTGATTTGGTCCTCGTAGACGCTGTAGTCAATTGTTTCCAAAGCATCCTGCCGGGCTATTTTGCGCAAGGTACTGAAGAAACGCAGATCTTCCTTGTAGGTCTTGATAAGTTCTTCGGAAAAACTTTTATCCTCGAAGAAAGAACGAGAAGAGAGCGATACCTGCAAACAGACGCCAAAGTCAGTCAGTGCTTCATAGAAATCCTCTCGTAACTTTTGACGGGAATCGAAACTGTTACCTTCAGCATCATCAACAAACTTCGGCATAAGCACCTGACGGTACTGTTCCAGATCCCGACGATTCTGTACATCCTTGAAAAACGCCCAGAGCCCGTCATGGAGCATGGGCAGGCGCTTGTACTCCGTACTCATCTGGCTATAAAGCCCCTCAATGTCCTGGATGTCATAACCTTGCTGGGTGCGGGTTTCCAGGTCCTGATAGTCGCGGATCGCCGTATCCAGCTGTTTCAGAATGCCGCGATAATCGATCAGCAAACCGTAGCGTTTCTCCTCGTGCAGCCGGTTAACACGGGCGATTGCTTGAATGAGGTTGTGTCCTTCCAGCGGCTTGTCGATGTAAAGAACAGCGTTCCGCGGCTCGTCGAAGCCGGTCAGGAGCTTGTCAACAACAATCAGTAGGTCCGGGTCCCCGTCAGAGGCAAAATCCTCCAGAACCTGTCGTTCATAATTTTCACCATTGTTGCCGACGTTGGCCTTCCACCATTTCTGTACCTCGGGCATTTTCGATTCATCGACTTCGGTATTTCCCTCCCGCGTGTCGGGGGCGGAGATCACAACAGCACTCGTTACCAGTCCCGTGGCATCCAGATGCTTCTTGTAGCGGATGGCGTCCAGTTTTTTGTCTGTCGCTACCTGCCCCTTGAGACCCATACCAAGCTTTTTGAAATTCTCACTGAAATGGACACCGATATCCCATGCAATCAGCTCGATCCGATTCTCTGAGCCGTAAATGGCTCCCTTCCGGGCAAATTTCTTTTTCAGGTCGGCTTTCTGGGCATCGCTCAAACCGGCCGTAATCTTTTCGAACCAGTTATTGACAGCCTGCTCGTTGATATCAAGTGCCGGCTGGCGCTCCTCATAGAGCAACGGCGTAACGGTCTTGTCTTCCACCGCCTTCTGCATTGAATAGGCATGAACAATCGGCCCGAATTTATTGGTGGTTTTTTCGCCTTTGAGAATCGGCGTTCCGGTAAATGCCACAAAGGCAGCATTGGGCAGCGCCAGACGCATGCGCTCATGGTTTTCCTTTTGACTGCGATGTCCTTCGTCCACTAATACGATGAGATCACTGGAAGGGTTGAAACATTCCGGAAGCTTTGAGGCGGTATTGAACTTATGGATCAGTGTAAACATGATCCGCTCGCTACCATGGCCGATCCGCCGGGCCAAGTCCCGACCAGAGGTGACCTTGGACTTCTCTCCTTCCTTCTTGGTGCCCACCATGGAACCAAAGGCGCCGCCGCTCATGAAGGTTTTTGACAGCTGTTTTTCCAGGTCGATGCGGTCCGTTACGACGATGAACCGGCAATTACCGAGGCTTTCATGGAGTAGAAGGGCCTTGGTCAGCATGACCATGGTAAGAGACTTGCCCGAGCCGGTTGTATGCCAGAGCACGCCGCCCTCCCGACCACCATCAGGGCGACGCAGGTTTATCCGATTGATGAGAGCACGAATGCCGAAGAACTGCGGGTAGCGGGCCGCAATCTTGCCGTTCTTCCTGTCAAAGAGTAGAAACAGGCGGATGAATTCCAACAGTCGCTGCTTGTCGGCGAAACTTGCCAGAAGTCGGTCCTGGTCGGTGGGTAGCGATTTATTGGCCCAGAGGCTCTCGAAATAGTCGCGAACCTTTTCCGGCTTGTCTGCAAAAAGTGCTTTCTTTATTTCCTGAGTGAGTGGCGTATTTTTCAATTCCTCATACTGCGCCTCGGTAAACTCCTCGTCGTGCCAACGGGACCAGAATTTGGCGGGTGTGTGGGTGGTGCCATAACGGCCTTCAGTATGGCTAACCGCCAACAACAGTTGGACATAGGCAAACAGTTCAGGAATTTCGTCCAGTCGCTGGTTGCGCAGATGCTGGCTCACTCCTTCGTCAACCATCGACTTATCAGGATTGCCGGAATCTGGGCGTTTTGCCTCGATGATAAGCAAAGGGATGCCGTTTACAAAGCAGACAACATCTGGACGACGGGTATGGGTGCCTTGGGCGGAGAGGACTTCCATCTCTTCGGAAACATGAAAACTGTTGGCAGCATAGTTCTGCCAGTCAATTACCTGGATGGTAGGTTGATGCTTCTTCCCATCCGCCATGAATTCGGTGACGGTAATACCAAGCGTCAGTTTTTCGTAGATCCGCTCATTGACGGCCAGCAGACCTTCATGAAGCGATGGGGAAGATAGTTCGCGAATTATTTGTTCAATGGCGTTATTGGAGAGTGGATATGTCTCACCTTTGTACTCGAAGCGACGGTCCCGTAGCGCAGTAATAAGGATCGGCTTGAGTAGTACTTCACTGTTATTGGTTCGCAAGGAAAGGCATGCCGAGGAGGAAAGATATTCCCAGCCCATTGCTGATAGCAGGTGAAGCGCGGGGATGTGAGCGCTGAACTGTTCCTTGGTCTGGGGGACGAGGCTCATAGTTGCACCTTAGCTAATTCAGAATCTGTGAGCTTTTCAATTTTATTAATACGATGTTTGCCGGTGAAGAGTTGCTGCATTAAGGCTTGTTTGACTAGTTGAAGACGATTCATCTGCTCGTTAAGGTTGTTAATTGTAGCATCTGCATTGATCAGGCAATTAGCAATTGCTTCTTGTTCTGCAGGTTCTGGTACGGATATCTCAGCATTCTTAATAATCCCAGCGTTTAAATTTGGTTGTCCTCCTTGGACTAAGCCAACCGTCTTCTCAAGCTCGAGTTCTAATGCATAAAATAAATACAGGTGGTTTATATTTTTATTAGGTATGACTGCCAGTATTGCCTGATTTATCGCAGCTTCAATAGTTGTTATTGCGATCTTCCCAGCAGTAGCACCATACATTGCAATTAATACTGATTGAGCTGGAACTTTTTTTGCGGATGAATTCGCTAGTCCAGATTCTGAAATTGATTCTTTTGTGCTATTGATGATCCTATTATTTATTTCTCCTGATTTAACCCAAGGAATTCCTCCGCCAAAATAATGCCTACAATTCCTTGAGGGAGTACCTCCTGAGAAAGTAATACTTAGTTGGGATAACTTGTATTTTTTCCATTTGGTTTTGAAACCTGAAAACCTCTTTTTGCCAGTCACTAGCTGCTGCATTAGCGACTTTTTTTGTTCTTTGCTGTTTTCGATTAATTTATTCAATTTTTCTATGGCTTGATCCTGAGCAGCAAGTATTTCAACAATTTTTGTCTGTTCCGCAATGGGGGGGATGTTGAAGTCCCAATTTAGCCAACGATTGACGTTAAATATCATCTTCTCAACATGAACTCCGATGCTTGAATGGAAACAGGTTTGTTGAAAATACATCGACTCAGAAAGATACTGGAGAAATGACAGATCAATCCCGCCTTTTGTCCCAATCACCGCATATTCATTTGAAACTACGGAGCCGGCGAGATCAACAGGGACAATGCCGCACGCACCATGAACAATTTGACGTTTGGAAATCAGGAAATCACCGGTTTCGATCAAAAACTGACTCGGTGTCTTTATTTCCCGACCGAAGAGACAACTCCTTTCTTCAACCCCTCCTCGTGATCTCTTAACAGTCACAAGTCTATATGATTTTTCTGGTTCGAGATTTACCGGCCGTTTGATCTCAAAAAGATGCTTATTCAGTTTTTCCCTTTTCCACCCAACAGGCGTATCAGGCAGTTTTGGGATTCCAGCCCGAATGGATGTGGGCATCCCATTGATTTTCGCCATTATTTTATGCCCAGTTCACTCAAATATTTTCCCATCTGAATCTCTAATTTCGCAAGGTCAGACTTCAGCTTCTGACGCTCTTTACGTATGGCAATAAGGTCAATTTCCTCTTCCTCCTCGAATGTATCCACGTACCGGGGAATATTGAGGTTGTAGTCATTCTCCTTGATCTCATTAAGGGTGGTGAGATGAGCATACTTTTCGACGCTTTTTCTCGCCTCGTAAGTGGCTACGACACGCGCAATATCTTCCTCACGTAAAAAGTTCTGATTTTTTCCATCCTGAAAAGACCGACTAGCATCAATAAACAGCACCTTCTTATCGGCCTTTTTCTTTCGAAACACCAATATTGCAGCCGGAATACCGGTACCGTAAAAGAGCTTTTCAGGTAGGCCAATCACAGCATCAAGCAGGTTTTCTTCGATCAGTTTTTGCCGGATAGTCCTCTCGCTGGAGCCACGAAACAGAACGCCGTGCGGTACAACTACGCCCATTCGTCCGGTGCCGGGTTTGAGCGTCTCAACCATGTGCAAGATGAAGGCATAGTCGCCCTTTGTTTTTGGCGGAATACCGCGACGGAAGCGTCCAAATTTGTCCACCCCGACGTTGTCATGACCCCACTTTTCCAAGGAGAACGGAGGATTGGCAACAACCACATCATAGTGCTTCAACCGCCCCTCGGCTTCTAATAGCTTAGGATTGCGGATGGTATCTCCCCACTCGATGCGGTGATTGTCCTCGCCATGCAAAAACATATTCATCTTGGCAAGTGCCCAAGTACTGCCGATCGCCTCTTGACCATAAAGAGCGTATTTTTTTGAGTCAAAGTGCCTACGAATCTGTTGACCGCATTTGAGCAGCAAAGAACCCGACCCGCACGTCGGATCACAGATTTCATCACCTTCCTGCGGCGCTACCAGTTCTGCTATTAATTCGGAAACTTCCGGCGGCGTATAGAATTCGCCCGCCTTTTTACCGGAGGTGGAAGCAAAGTTTTTGATAAGGAATTCATAGGCGTTGCCGATGATGTCAAGCTGGCCGACGCGGCTTGGACGGAGGTTAAGCTCGGGTTTTGCAAAATCCACAAGGACTTGGCGAAGGATGTCGTTTTTCTGTGCCTCATCACCCAGCTTGTTGGAGTTGAAGATTATGTCCTGGAATACATCACGCAATTTCTGGATGTTCGCTGCTTCAATTGCGTGCAACGCCTTGTCGATACGCTCACCATTGCCCGGCTGTTGGCGTTTCTCATAAAGTGAGTAAAAGTTTGCTTTGGGCGGCAAAACGAAGCGCTCGTTTTTGAGCATCTCCACGATCAACTCCGGATGATCACCATACTCCTTTTTGTACTGATCATAGTGATCCTGCCAGACATCGCTGATGTATTTCAGAAACAGCATTGTCAGGACATAATCTTTGTAAATACTTGGATCGACCGTACCTCGGAAAGTATCGCACGCGGACCATACCGCTTTGTTTATATCGTCCTGGCTGATGGGGGTTGTAACCATTAAGAGTTCACCTTTCTGCAACAGTTGGTTCAAGTAACTTTTTTGCTATTACCCGGAGTTCTTGCTCTCGATTGATGATGAGCGCCTCAAAGATCTCTCGTTCGCGTGAGGCCGTCTTGGCAAGTTCGACGATAATTCGCTGCTGATTGATGGGGGGGATAACAATGCTCAGATCTTCCAACATACTGCGTCGGACGCTGACCTGTGCAGATCCTTCCGCGGATTTAACAAGATATGTTTGCGCAGGGTGTTGGTTAATTTGCCATGCAACAAATTCCGGAAGGACTCTCTCTGACTTGATTCTGAGCAAATAGAAATATTGCGAGCAGACACAAGGGACTGGGACTTCATCGACATACGCTGCTACAATTTTTGTGCCTCTAGCAACAAACAAGATGTCGCCACTTTTTATCCAGTCAGGTTCTTTCCTGCCCTCCAAGCGTGTTTTCGTCAGGCCTTCCCATTTCACACTTCCAGCCCAATCAACATCCTTTATCTGAATGACAGATACCGATCCATTTACGACTTCTGGGACGCTCCCACGAAAAGGGTGCCCGGCACGTATTTCGGATATCCCGCTTAAGGTTGCACTTATAGAAAACGCATCATTTGCCATGATGCAATTTTTTACTTGCAATGACAGAAAATGTCAACTATGTTATTTCTAACATGCATCATTGAACATGATGCAAAATTATCAGGAGGTGCGACAATGGCACAGGGTATAGGTTACGAAGTTGATTTTCTTCCCGTTGGAAACGGGAGCCGGAGCGGGGACGCAATCGCGGTACGGTATGGCTATCCAGGCAGTTACAAGGTGATGGTGTACGACGGTGGCACCAAGGAATCCGGTCAAGGTTTGGTTGACCACATCAAACAGTACTACGGGACCACGCGGGTTGACTATGTGGTGAACTCACATCCGGATGGAGATCATGCTTCGGGATTATCCGTGGTCCTCGAACAGCTCGAAGTTGGTGAGCTATGGATGCACCAGCCATGGAACTACTCCTCGGTGATCCGGGATTACTTCAAAGACGGGCGCATAACCCATAACAGCCTGGAAGAGCGACTGAAGGAGAAGATGGGAGCAGCACATACCCTGGAAAAACTGGCCAATGAAAAGGGGATACCGATCTTTGAACCATTCCAAGGGTCAATGATAGGTGACTTTGAAGTCTTGTCGCCGGAAAAAGATTGGTATGTCCACGAACTGATCCCGGAATTCTCAAAATCACCTGAGCAAAAGGCGAGAGAGGAAGCTTCACTCTCTTTTGCAGCATCGGCAATAAAGTCGATCGCTGAAATGGCGAGAAATGCGATTGAATGGGTTGCGGAGCACTGGCATATCGAGTCCCTCCGAGACAGCGTGGAGACATCTTCTGAAAACGAAAGCTCGGTTATCTTGTACGGGGTGATAGATGGCCGAGGCATTTTGCTTACTGGTGATGTCGGTGTTCGCGGGCTTCATGAGGCGGCAGACTACGCAGAAGCTCAGGGAATATCTATTCCTGCCGGATTGAAATTCAGCCAGATACCCCATCACGGTAGCCGCAATAATGTCTCGACGTCCGCCTTGGACCGGATTCTTGGCCCCCGGAAGGCAGTGAACGATGGCATTCAATCGTTTTCCTCATTTGTCTCGGTGGGAAAGGAGTCCACTACTCATCCCAGAAAAGCAGTTACAAACGCCTTCATCAGGCGCGGCGGCAATGTTGTTGAGACAAGGGGCGAGATAAAATGCCACAGTCACAATATGGATTCTCGGGGATGGGGTCCAGCTGCACCATTACCGTTTTCAAACGAGGTGGAAGCATGGGATTAACCGATATTCTGGCAAAGGTCACTGACCCGTACGAAAGGCAAGCCAGGCTATACCCCGCGCTGTTGGCGGGGCTGCCGGTGATAGTAATGGCAACAGTTTTGTATGGGTCTAACTCTGTTGTTACGGCAGCAAGCACCGTTGCGGCATCGTGCGGCGGGCTCTACCTTCTTGCAAACATAGCGCGGGAACGGGGAAGGCGTTTGGAGCCGATACTGTTTACATCCTGGGGCGGCAAGCCAACCACGCAGCTTCTCCGGCACCGGGACCGGAACATAGAAGGCCCCACTAAACGCCGCTATCATGCTTTTCTGTCTCGTATGATAAATCTGCCGTTTCCAAACAAGAGAGATGAAGAAACAAATCCCGTAGATGCAGATGACATCTATCAATCAGCGGTGCGATGGTTACTGAACCATACGAGAGATAAGAGCAAGTACAAGATGATCTTTGACGAAAATATCGCTTATGGTTTTCGAAGAAACGCCTACGGTCTCAAAATCATCGGAATGTGTATGTGTATCGCAACATCAGGATGGGTTCTGATTTCAGAAGGGATTGTCAAGGTTGGGGAAGAAAGTGGCGTTAATTTTTTTCCAGCAAACGCTTCAACTGCGGCAAATATTTCACTGGCAGTTTCAGTTGTCATGCTGATGGTATGGATCTCGTACTTTACTAAGACGACGATTCGAAATGCAGCATTCACTTACGCGGAGACCCTGCTTAGGGCTTGCGATAAAATTTGATATTTAACCAAAAACGGAGGTAGCACATGCAGAACACCGATAAAGCTGATTCCATTGACACTGAGCTGCACTTATTTGAAAAAGAGCGGACTGATTGGATTCATTTCTTAAACGAAGTGATCGGGCCATTTGCAATGGGCGCTGCACTTTCAGCTACAGCAACAAATAATGCAAATATGTACGCTATGCTGTACTTATTTGTAATCTTCGCAATGACTGCCTATAGAACGTCGAGGTACAATTCAATGTACTTTCAGCTTTCAAAAAAGTTCTATAGAAACATCGGCGAGGAATTTACTTACAAAGAATGGGGCAATCGCTATTTTAAGTTGAAAGACATAAAGTGTATGTGGCTATATATACTTGGCTTTATGTCGCTGAGCAGCATGCTGCTAATCAGTAAATCAAAATTAGAGTTAATGGGGAAATTAATTGATCACTACTTCTGGGCAGGCGTATTGCTCATCTGGTTTGTTTTGACATATCTCTTGATCAGACAATACATAAAGAGAAAGATGGAGAATCGCAGGTTTAAAGGTATGATCACTAGAAAATAGGTTACATAGAGCAAAAATCTTTCGAATGGAGCAACCATCATGACCGCAAAAGAACTCACAAAACTTGCCCTGTTTGATGGACGACAAATCCGAAAAACTATCCACAATGACGAATGGTGGTTTTCCGTCTCCGACGTGGTTGAGGCACTGACTGACACACCGAATGCGACCGATTATATCAAAAAAATGCGTAAGCGTGACGCCGAGTTATCCAAAGGGTGGGGACAAATTGTCACCCCCCTTTGGCTTGCTACCGAAGGTGGCAAACAGAAAGTAAATTGCTCCAACACCGAAGGCCTCTTCCGCATCATTCAATCCATACCCTCACCAAAAGCCGAACCGTTCAAACGGTGGCTGGCAAAGGTCGGACACGAGCGCATCCAGGAGATCGAAAACCCCGAACTCTCCATGGCCCGCATGCAGGAGCTGTACGAGAAAAAGGGGTATCCCAAGGAGTGGATCGACAAGCGGTTGCGGGGTATCGCCGTCCGCCAGGATCTGACCGACGAGTGGAAAAACCGGGGCGCCAACAGCAACGCGGCGTACGCCATTCTCACCAACGAGATCATGCAAGGGGCTTTTGATCTGAAGGTGAATGAGTACAAGGAGGTCAAGGGATTGGAGCGGGAGAACCTGCGCGATCACATGACCGACATGGAATTGATCCTGACCATGCTGGCCGAAGCAACCACCACCAAACTGCATCGCGACCGGGATTCACAAGGTTTTGAACCGTTGAAAAAAGATGCGCGGGACGGGGGCGCGGTGGCAGGCAGAACGCGCAAGGATATTGAAACGCAGGGCGGAAAACCGGTGGTGAGCGGAGAAAATTTCAAGCAACTTTCCGGGACTAAACCACGCCGGTTGAAGTAACCTTAAAACGGCAGTTACTCACGTGGAGACGCGGAGACGCGGAGTTCGCGGAGAAATTCACTACGTTACGTCAATTGATGTTTATAATCATCAGTTGATGACGGTTACGATGTAATTACCTTATTTGCTCCGCGTTCTCGCTTGGAAGCGCCTACTTTTGGCCACGTCTCCGCGTGCAACTGCTTTTTTCTGGTTATCCCCCGTTACCACCCGCAGCAGAAACCCGCACCGCCCCATCCAGACAGAACTCTTCGCACAAGCCGCAACCGGTGCACACAAGTCGATCAAATAACGGCGGACTGTCCGGGAGATCCGTTTGCAATGCCCCGGTGGGGCAGATAGCCACGCAGCCGTGACAGGCAGCGCAGTCGCCGGAAAAAGTAATACGGTGGTCATAACGGTTCCGTAGCAGTTTTCCCATTTCGGGAGGAAGCCCTCCGGCCGTCCTGTTCAACAACTCCCGCCTCACCGGCTCCCGTTTTCCCGCATAGTCGCTGCGACGTTCGCTCTGCTCCGGACCGCCGGAAATTATCACCGCAGCGCTCTGAAACAGGGCACTGCGTAACGACTTGAAAAAACCCCGGCGATTTACCGCTTCATCGCTGAACCGGATCTCCGCATCAAACTCCGCCAGAGTCATGCCGCATCCCCCCTCCAGTAATCCGGCTTCGGCAAGCAGGGTAAACCGGTGGCGCAGGCGGGGGATCGTGGTGCCGTTGGGGCAATCAGCACATTCATTCAGATTTATGGTCAATGAACCGGTCAGAGAATGGCACAGGGTCAGCAGATGCTCTTCGGATAGCCCGCCCAGGCAGGGCAGCAAGGCGTGGGAGCGGCCTTTTGTGCGGGGGCAGCCGAAAACAGGCTCCGGCACACGGGACAGCTGTGCCAGGCAGGCGGAAAAGTCCACATTCGGCTCAAGGGCACCGGCCCGGCAGACCGTGGTGCAGAGCAGACAACCACGACAGCGGTCACTGTCAACGCCGAAACCGCTATCAAGGGTGATCGCCCCATGCGGGCAGATATCGGCACAGCGGCGGCAACTGCTTGCGCAGAAACGCATCCGCAGACAGCGGGATGCTTCAATCCGCACGTCATCCCGGCTGCCGATGGGAAGGGGTGAGTCAGCCATTAACCGGATTAATAAATGCAACGGTACAACGGGCAACGTCCTGATAAAAGGGCGCTTCACCGTCATTGATGATGGCTGTTGTGAACGGCTCCAGCCACGGCAGGAGATACGCCGCCAGAAACTCACGCTGCACCCCGCGCAGACGCTCAACTTCGCCCTGGTTTCCAGCTTCTTCAGCTTCACGCTGACGGTTGGCCAGGTACGACAGGAATTCCAGTTCGACGGCAATATGATCCGGCAGTTCGTGGAAGTCATCGGCCAGCTGCAGACCGTTGGCGCGATAGAATTCAGCAACCCTGGCAGTGGATTCACCCATGACGGTTTTAGCGTCGTCAAGGTAGATTGAGCCGTACGGAGGGGCAACCAGTTGAAAGGGGCCCATGAAGAGGCGGGCATGTTCAACGGCCAGTTCCTCCAGCGAATTGTTTTTTATCAGCTTAGCGGCGTCGGCAGCATGCCGTGCAGCATCGGGAGCCGCGTCCGCCAGCAGTGTTGCCAGGGAATCGCAGCAGTTCTCTTCCAGAAAAGCTGCCGTGGGAGGATAATAGCAGGCCGCCAGCAGGCGGCAGGCATCTTCGCGGATAGCGGTGGTGTTGACAGGTGTCGGCATGGGTAGTGATTCCTGGATTCTAACCACCCCCCAGCCCCCTCCTGAATCAGGAGGGGGTGGAGTACAAGTGGTGTATTCCCCTCCTATCTTAGGAGGGGTTAGGGGTGGTACGCTTTTGCTGAACTTACACTTTACCACCGCCCTTGAAAGCACGGATATAGGCAACATTCGGTTTGGTCTTTTTCTCTTCCTTGAGTCGCATCGGCTTGTACTTCTTCAGCAGTTTGGCCGGTTCGCTGGCGGCATCGTTAATGTCGCCAAAGACACGCGCCTTGGCCGGGCAGGCTGCCACGCAGTTGGGCTGTTCGCCATTGGCAACCCGATGCGCGCAGAAAATGCACTTCTCAACCACACCCTGTTTGCGGATGCTATCGTAGTCCGGGCTGCTGAACTTGTTCTGGTTGGGAATCACCGCACCCGCAGCCTTGGCTGTTGCAGCGCCGGAGGCGGTACACCCTGCGATCAGCTCGGTGGTGTCGCGTGAGGCGGCATGCGGAGCTTCTTTACCAATATTGGCGCTGATGACCGAATAGGCCGCTTTATCCTTGTCCACATCGGTGGCGCTGTAAGGGCAGGCTTTCTGGCAGCGGCGGCAGCCGATGCAGCGCTCGTCGTTGTGCATGGTGATGCCGTCGGCAGTCTTGAACATCGCCTTGGGCTGCACCGGACAAGCCTTGACGCAGGGTGCGTCGGTGCAATGATTGCAAAGCACCGGCATGGCAGTGAAGCTCGGATTCGGGAACTTCCCCTCCTCCTTGTAGATGAAGTCGGCCCAGTTGAAGGTCTGGCCGTTGGCGCGAGCCTGGGTATTGTTTTCGGTCTTGCAGGCCAGGGCACAGGCGCCGCAGCCGACACATTTCTGAAGGTCGATGACCATTCCGTATTGTTTTGCCATTTATGAATTCCCCCCTTTCCTAGGCTTTCTCGATCTTGACGCCGGTGAAACCACCGTTACGTGCTGTTGCGCCGCTCAAACGATCATAGTTATCCGGCATCAGTTCGTTGTTATTGCCACCACGCGGTTTCTTCCCATACTCCTTGGCAGCAACGCGGCCGTACGCCCAATGTCCCTGACCGTAACACTTTGCCACCGTACCGGGGCGGACACCTTCCCACAGGCGGATATTGCAAGAAATAGAGCCGTTGACAGAGGTAAGGCGGACGGCATCACCATCCTTGAGCCCCAGTTTTTTAGCGTCAATCGGGTTGATCTTGGCAACGTCATCCCAGCTCTTGTCGCCAACGTCAACTTTCTTGAACTCTTGATACCAGACCGAGTTCTGGCTGCGGCCTTCACGGTTAAGGCGCGATTTGTGGTCGATAAAGGTAAACGGATACTCTTTCTCGCTGCCGCGACGCACCGGTGATTCATAGTGCGGCACGAAGGCCAGTTCGCCGCGAGCCTCGTACTCGCTGGCCTTCAGGATTTCGTCCGGTGTGGTCTTGAGTTTTGCAGCCAGCAGACCGAGCGTCTTTTTCAGGGTCTCGCTGTAGAACTCGAACTTGTGGGTAACCGTCTTGAATTTACCCCAATTCTTTTTGTACTTGTAGGTTTCGGTGTTGTAGATACCCTTTTTCTTGAAGTCAGCCCAACCGTCAATCTGGTCACCTTTCTGTTTTTCCTTGCCGTCCCACACCTTGGAACTGGAAATTTTGGCGGCAATTTCGCAGAATTCGGCGGCATTAGCCGGTTTCTTCTTGGTTTCCGGGTCTTCAAACGATGCATAATAATCGTACAGATTGGCAAAGCCCCTGGCTTTCAGCTTCTCCGCCAGCAGCCACATCACTTCCGTCTCTTCGGCCTTGACACCCCAGAGCGGTTTGGCAACCGGCTGCTGAATGGAAACATGTCCGTGCAAGTTGGCCATGTTGGTGATGATGGAGAGCTTCTCAGTCGGTGCAAATGTTGCCGGGAGTACGATATCGGCAAATTGAGTCATCTCCGACGCATTGGTGACCATGTGGACGAAGAACGGCACCAATGCCATCGCCTTGTCCCAGCGCTGGGCGCCGGTACCGGAGAAGTTGAAGTTGCTCCATGTGCTGATAAACACCTTGCAGGCACCCGGATTTTTCAGCATGCCGGTGGCAACGTAGTTGGTGACGACATTGGCCTTCGGCTTCTCTTCCGTCACCTTGCCATCTTTGTCTTTAATAGTGTCAAAGCCGCCCATGATGGCCGGCATATCCTTGGAGCCACGACCGTCAAGTTTCTTGCCCTTGCTCCCTTTTTTTGCCAGTTCATCAACGAATTTATCCGGTGCCGGAAACTTGGCGGTTGGCGAACTGGAGGACTGGAAGACTCCTCCTTCCGACTCTACCGAGCCAAGAATACCGTTCAGCGCATAGACCGACATGGCTGCATAGGTGCCGCGCACCTGCATGGCTGCTCCCGGCCCCATCCAGACGGCACAGGCGGAACCGGCCTTGCCCATAGCGCGGGCAACACGGACAATCTGTTCTTCAGGTATCAGGGTCTTTTTTGCCGCCCAAGCAGCGGTCTTGTCTTTCAGTTCCAGATTCCAGTATTTGACAATGCCGTGGGTCTCTTTCTCGACAAAGGCAGCTTCATCAACGGTTTTGCCGGCAACGAACAGGTTCTTGCCATCCTTGAAATCTCCGACAAAAACCTTGCTCCAGAGCCCTTCAGTCAAAAGGACATGGGCGATGGCCGATGCCAGAGCGCCATCCTCACCCGGCTTAAGCGGCAGCCACTCGTTAGCCTTGGCAGCAGAGGCAGAGAGGCGCGGATCAACGGCGATGACCGTGCCGCGATCAAAAATATCGCCGAATTTGTTGATGGCATTCGGCACCTGGCGGTTGGAAGAGAGCGGATCACAGCCCCAGATAACCAGACACTTGGTCTTGGCCAGATCGTAGTCACGATAGCCGAAGAAACCCTGGGTGTAGCCAGGGCCCATTTTTTCCGCTTCAGCACAGATGGCGCTGTGGGAAAAGTAGTTCGGCGTGCCGAACACCTTGGGCAGAGTGCCGTAGAGAAGCTCAGTGGATGTCGGCGAATAGCGGCCACGCATGTACACCAGTTTTTCCGGCTCGTTGTTCTTGCGCAGCTCGATCATCTTATCGGCCACGGTGTCCAGAGCCTCGTCCCAACTGATCGGAACAAACTTGGGATCAATGCCGCGCCCTTTGGCCGGGTTGGTACGCTTCATCGGTGTCTTGATCCGATCCGGATCGTAGGTCTGTTGTATCATCAGATGGCCACGGGGGCAGCAATAGCCGTTATTGGCTTTTGAGAGCTGGTTGCCGCGCACCTTGACAATACGCCCTTCCTGAACAAAAAACTCCACCGGGCACCAGGCTGTGCAGCCCTGACAGGTGGAAGCAATCCATTCACTTTTTGGCGCGTCACCTGACATCGGCGCATGACTTGCGGCAAAAGCATTCAGCTTCGGCAATCCAACTGCCGCCACAGCACCGGCCGCAGCGGTCATTTTGAGAAAATCCCGACGTTTGATTTCCATTCTGTTCCTCCTATTTTTTGTGACACTTGGCGCAATCGCCTTTGACAGAAAATGCTTTCTTGCCGCTGTGGCAGGCACCGCAGGACTTGCCCTTTTGCATCTGTTTCATGGTGACGGCCTTATGCTGTCCCTTGCTCAGGTAAAGCTTGTCATGGCAATCGGTGCACGCCAACATCACTCCCACGACATGGGTGTCATGGCTGAAGAGTACATCGCCCCCCTTGTTCTTCAGAATGACGTCTCCCCCACCGGTCGCTGCCAGGGCGTTGCCGATTCCCATCAGTACGACACAGGCTGTTACTGCTGCGATTCTTCTCATACGTCTGTTCCTCCTTTCATGATGTGATGTTGTTACGTACGGGTAACACACCGGTGATATCACTTCATTCTTCATCCTGAGTGCCCTGCTCGCGCAATCTCTCCCAGAGCGCCTTGCGGGAGATGCCGAGAATTGTGGCAGCCCGCCCTTTCTGGCCTCCAGCGGCATTTAGAACCGTATCAATGTAGCGCCGTTCGAACTCGGCAGTTGCCGTTTTCAGCGGCATGCCAATGGTGAACTTCTCAAATTGCGTGCCAAGATGGGGATCGGCGGCCGAGATGATCGGCAGGTGGCGCTCGTGAATCGTCTGATCAGGGTACAGCAGGGAGAGGTGTTCGATGATATTGGACAGCTCCCGCACGTTGCCGGGGTATGGAAGGCGCCGCAGGGCGTCAAGGGCATCGGGGGCCAGGGTGATGCGCTGTGCCTCGCGGGCATGGCAGTCGATGAAGTGGGCAATCAGGAGCGGAATATCCTCGCACCGTTCCCGAAGCGGCGGTACGGTGAGACAGATGACATTGAGGCGGTAAAACAGATCTTCCCGAAACAAACCGGACGCAATCATACCCCGCAGGTCGCGGTTGGTGGCGCAGACCAGCCGAAAATCCAGGTTGCGGGGAGTAACGCCTCCGACGCGGGTCGAAATGCGTTCCTCCAGCACCCGCAGCAGCTTTGCCTGCACCGGCAGACTCAATTCGCCAACTTCATCCAGAAACAGGGTGCCACCGCAGGCCGCTTCCAGATAGCCGGGACGGCTCCGGTCGGCTCCGGTGTAGGCACCTTTCTCCACCCCGAACAACTCAGCCTCGATCAGCGTTTCCGGAATAGCGGCGCAGTTGACCTTCACCAGCGGCCCATCGGCGCGGCGGCTGCCGGAATGGATGGTTTCGGCAAGCAGTTCCTTGCCGGTGCCGCTTTCGCCGCACAGGAGTATGGAGGCCTCACTGGCCGCAGCAATGGCAATGGTATCCAGCACCGAGCGCATGGCCGGTGAGCGGGTCACGAAGCGGGCACAGGCGGCGGACGAACCGGTCAGCAGCGCCAGCTGCTTTTCCAGGGAGCGGTACTCCAGCAGTCGTTCCAGTTTCAACATCAGCACATCCACCGGGAACGGCTTGGTGATGAAGTCGAAGGCTCCCAGCTTCATGGCCCGAACCGCCATTTCCACCGTGGCCTGGCCGGTCATGACCAGCGCCTGGCAGCGTGGCTGTTTGGTCAGGATATGTCCGAGAACGTCCAGACCGTCGGCATCCGGCAGCCTGACGTCCTGCAATACCAAATCGAACGATTCGTCGCTGCATGCGGAAAGCGCCTCGGCGCCGCTCGCGGCCAAACGGGTCTGGTACCCCTTTTTACTCAGTGCCTCATGCAGGGATTCTCCCAGCAGCGGGTCATCCTCCACCAACAGCAGCCGCACGTCTTTCATAGATCACCTCGTTGCGGCGACACGGGGATACTGACCGTAAAGGTAGTGTCACCCGGCCTGCTCTCAAAAACCAGGCTGCCGCCATGCATTTCGACGATGCTCTTGCAAATGGCCAGGCCGATGCCGGTTCCCTCGCCCGCCGGTTTGGTAGTATAGAAAATATCGAATACTTGCTCGCGCTGGCCGTCCGGAATACCGCTCCCCTGGTCATGAATAGAGATGATGTAACGACCGTCGGCAACGGTAGTCGTCAAGCGCACCTCGCCGCTTTCCGGGGAGGCGTCGGCAGCGTTGACCAGCAGATTGAGCACCACCTGATGAATTTTCCCCTTGTCGTGGTTCAGGTTAACCGGCGGCACGCACAGATCTTCCGCAACAAACCGTATTCTCCGGTTTTTAAGTGCCATCCGGCCAAATTCCCTGAACTCATCAAAAACACAACTGCTTTCAACCGGCTGCATTTCCAATGCACCGGCCCGGCTGAAATCGGTCAACTGGCGCACGATCCGTTCAATCCGTTCGGCCCCTTGTTTGAGGATTTCCAGGCTGCGATTCGGGGCCGAATTGCTCTGTTCAATGTTATAGATGCACGTAGCGATGGTAGCCAGCGGGTTGTTGACCTCGTGGGCGACCCCGGCCACGATCTTGCCGATGGAGGCCATTTTTTCGCTCTGGATCAACTGTGCCACGACCCGTTCCCGCTCGCCTTCGCTGCGGCGCAGTCGCTCCAGCATGGCAAGAAAACTGTCCTGTAGTACGCCGATCTCGTCGGGACGGCGCGGAGGCAGCTCGATATCGAGATTATCCGTCGATACCGCCGCCATCAGGGCGGTCAGGCGTTGCAGGGGGCGGGCCATGCCGCGCCCGATCAGCCAGGAGAGCAGGACACCAAACAGAAAGAAAGCCAGGGAGACAATGACAATGCGCTGGGCCAGAGCCTCCAACTCTTGCTCAAGTGAAGTGGTCGAAATCCCGACTCTTAGTGTTCCCCAGCTTTTGCCATGAATGCGCAACGGCATGGCCACGTCCAGCAGCGAAGGATGATCTGCGCTTGCCGGTGTCAGGATGCTGGTATAATGCCCCTCGGCAAGAGCTGCCGTGGTGAGCTGATCGGTGTAGGTTTTGCCATACTCCGAATAATTATTATGAGCCAACACCTTGCCGCTGCTGTCAGTCACATAGGCGTAGACCACCGGAAAGCCGGTATTGTTCATGATTTCTTCGATAAAGTTATCCAGCAGGCCGCCCTCTTCAATAACCCCCATCTCTTCGTACACAAGAGCATTGATGATCGGCGAGGCCAGCGAGGTCACCATCTGGCGCCCTTCACCTTCCAGGCTTTCAAAGAGCAGATGGCGCTCGTTCTTCCAGGACCACCACCCCCACAGTGCTGAGGAGACTGCCACCAGCAGCATGGCCAGCAACACAAACTGGGTCTTGATGCTGACAGTTATGCGCGCCTTCACTGGTGACACCCGATGCCGCAACCGTGGGGAATGTCGCGGATCATGCGAAAAATCCCCTGATAGTCATCCTTGGAAGCCGGAGCAAAACCGTTGCGAAATTCATCGTCCCAGGTCTGCATCATTTTTTGGTGGGCCGGGTTGGTGCGATCCAGTTTCAGGAGCGCTGCGGTAAGAGTTTTGACAACATCAGGGGGCGCATCCTTGCGCACGACCAGCGGCACAGCCGGTATTGGCGCTGACCAGGCCAGAATTCGCAGTCCGTGGGATTTATACTTCTCCGCCACCACATCCTTGACCGCTCCGGCATCGTACTGCCCCTTGAGTATGGCCTTTGCCACCGCATCATGATGCTGCAGATTGGTGAACGATTTCAGGTCGCGCAGGCCAACCCCGCTGTCCCACAACAGATAGCGCGGAATCAGGTTGCCCGAGGTCGAGTGGGGAGAGCCGAAAGCCATGGTTTTGCCGCGCAGTTCTTTGATATTTTTGAGAGGGGAGTCAACCCGGACGATGATGGCGCTGCGATAGAAGGGAACGCCATCCCTGTTGCGCGGTTTGAGGATCGGGATGGCAGCGTACTGGGTGCTCGCTTCAGCAAAAGTCACATCACCCAGCGAGCTGACCTGGGTTACTCCCTGCTGAAGGAAACGCACCGCCTCGGGATAATCCTTGCTGATCTTCAACTCGAACCGGTACGGGGTGTTTTCGGTCAGATAATCCATGATCGGCTGGTAGCGTTTGTACATGACCAGCGGGTTGTAGCGCGGGATGACGCCAAAACGTATCAGCGGCTTTTCAGCAGAAAAGGCCGGAACCGCCAACGTCAGAAGCAACAGATAGATGACAATTGAGATCAGCCTCATTGCGTGGAAACCTTGGGATCAGGGATTGGGAAATCGAGAGATTATATCCGCTTTTGCGGATAAAACAAGAATTCAGCTCTCATTATCTCAAGACTTCAATTTTTTTTATGCTGCTCGTTATCAATGCTCTCCGGCTCACCTTCAGCCGCTTTCTTGAAGTTGCGGATTGCGCCTCCCAGCGAAGAGCCAAGCTGTGGCAATTTCCCGGGCCCAAAGATCACCACCAGAATTACGAGAATAATAACCAGCTCCGGCATACCAAATCCAAACATGTCACATCTCCTTGCATTACCTAATCGAAACATTGTCCGTGATAAAGCGGGAAAACGGATCGTTTTCATCACTTTTGCTTCCCTGTTGCTTAATGGATAGCAAGTTACTTGCCACATCAAAAGCAATCGTAAATCTACTCAAACATCTCCTGGGTAAAAAAAAGGCCGGTCATCAAATGACCGGCTACTCTCGCATTGTCTTTAATGCTTTAACACTTAAACCAGGATGCCATTCGTTCCAATTCTCCGGCAAGATCGTTAAGATGTGCAGCAGCGCGGTTGATGTTGTTAGCTGCTTTTTCGGCATCGCCCGTGATTGCGGCTATCTGTTCAACCCCGTGCGAAACCTGGCCGGCAACCTGGGCCTGTTCCTCGGCAGCGACGGCAATTTGATTGACGACCGCCACACTTTGATTGGATGCATCAACAATCGCATTGAGAGACTGGTTGGCCTCATGGGCCAAGAGAATTCCTTCCTCAACCTTCAACGTGCCTTGTCGCATGGCATTGACCGAGCGTTCCGTATCCTTCTGGATATGTCCGATGGTGTCGGAAATTTCTCTGGTTGCTTCGGCTGTCTGCTGTGCCAGTTTGCGTACCTCGTCGGCGACAACGGCAAACCCCATTCCCGCCTCGCCGGCACGAGCCGCTTCAATGGCCGCATTCAAAGCCAGCAGATTGGTCTGGTCGGCAATATCGTTGATCGATTTGATGACATCACCAATCCGGACCGAACTTGTGCCCAGTGCCTCAATTACTGCCGAAGCATCACGTACCGATGCGGCGATCTGCTCCATGCCGGTAACCGTGCGCCCGACAACTTCACGGCCACTTGTGGCGCGATTGAGGGCGTTGCTGGATTCCTCCGCGGCTGTGTGGGCATTATGGGCAACACTGTCGATGGTCTGGGCCATCTCCGTCATTGCAGAAGCCGCCTGGCTTGATTCGGTGGCCTGGCGTGCGGCCCCCTGCGACAGGGTGTTCGAGTCGTGGGCAAGCTCACGAGCACCGTTATTCAAGTCGGCAATCGTCGTGCGCAGTTGCCGGGTAATATCCGACAGCTTGGTCGTTGCGGCATTGAAATGAATCGCCAACTGGCCGAATTCGTCTTTGCGGCTTTCGTCAAGACGTGTGCTGAAATCCCCCTGACCAAAACGTTCGGAAATTTCCGTCAGTTCCTTGATGGGCGTGGTAATAAGGCGCGCCAGAAGCGTGCTTAATACGATACCGAGAATCAGCACCACGACCGAGACGACCGAGACGGTGGTAATATTGGTGGCAAAAATCCGATTAACCGCTTTGACCGCTTTGGCCTGCTCGGCCTGAGCGGACGTCGCCCCTTTTTTCCCTTCCTCGCGCTGTTTGGCCACAAGATCTTTCAGCTTGCTGTTTAGTTCCAGAGATTTGGCCTTGACGGTTAAAACATGCTGAAGTTTGTCGGCAACGCCATCCTTCGAAAGCAGCAAGCCCCGGATTTCCATCAGCGATGCTATGGCACCCTTGAGCTGTCCACCCTGGCTGCCGGTGATACGTTTCTGCACGGAAGCCGTGATGTCAAACTGACGAGTAAAATCCCTGCGTACGACATCAAGCTCCTGTGTCGTAGAGGCTGCAAAGGTCTCCTTGATCAGCCGATTTACCTCGGCGCCTACCGAAATAAGCTCAGTAGTCAACGACATGATATCGCCGGCCGTGGTGGCACCTTTCAGGGAACTGTCAAATTTTTTGTCCTCGCTGCTGAAGTCTTCCGAAGCCTTTTCAACCGCATCTCCCATAGCAACCGTCAACTGGGACAGCTTTTGATTGACAAACGCCAGCCCCTGCTTGAACTTGCCTTTCGTTTCTTCATTTGGTGCTGCCAGAAGAGAGCTTTTCAGCACCAGCAAGCCGTCCTGAGGGTCAGTCACTTTCCTGGTTACTTCGTTGATACCATCAGTAAGTTCTTTAGCTATCGGTTTGCCGGCCTCGGCCTTGACCAGGTTGCTCTGGGTCACCAGCCGTGACGCAACCGTATACTTGCTGCGGGCAATCGTTACAGCCGTTTTGCTGTCAGCCGCAGCGATTTCCAGGACGGCAATCTTGACATCGTTCAGCGCTTGGGATGCCGCCTGGACATTCTTGACCTTTTGGTTGATGACCTTAACGCCGGCATTGGAGACGGAAACCTGCTGCATTGAGCCTCGCTGTGTTTTCTTCATCCCTGTTTCAAGCTCACGCAGTTTGCGCGAGGCATCCTGCAGGCGTGTCTTCATCAGAGCATCCGCGGCACGCCCTTCTTCCTCTGCCTTCAGGCGTTCTTCCGTAGTCCGGGCGATTTCGGTTGTGATCGTATCCAATTCGCCAATGCTTGAAGTTCCCGCACCTTCGGCAGCTTTGAACGAGGCAAGTTCCGTAGCCAGGCTCTTGGTTTCGGCAAGTGTTTTGTCGGCGTCAGCCTTGGTTGCGGAAAAATCCTTCAACGCATTGCTGTTGACAAGCTTGACCAGATTGGAAGTATGTTCCTGCAGCGAACGCTGCAACTCAATCAACTTCAGTTGGTAAGGGGTAGACTGCTCCGTAAGTACCGACAGTTTGCCTTTAACAAACTGCATGCCGACCAGACTGAATCCGCCGATAATCAAGATGCCGATAACCATCAACGCCATATTTACGAAAAGTTTAATTTTTATGCTCATGCAGGAACCCCATTCGGAAAATAAAAAAGCCGGGAGACACATGTAGCCATGTGCCCCCCGGCAACAATGCAATTGAGACTTCTAATCTTTGATGAACTTTTTGCCTTCACCCCGGAAGAAATCCAGAACCTTCTTTACCCCGCCATTTGCCTCTCCCTTGGTGATCAGCATCAGAGGACGGCCAATTTCCTGGGTATCAACAATCTTCACTTTTTCCTTGTTGCCCGGCAGATTGATGAAGCCCATGCTCACCGCTCCAATCGCCTCCGGAAACTGGCCGACGTTGTCGATTTCCTTGCGGGTGGTTTCAACCTCGATAGCTCCGTCAACATACTTGGTGCCGTCCATGATTGTCTTTTGGAACACCTTGCGAGTTGCCGAGCCAAGATGTGAGGTAATGACGATGACCGGCAGGTCAGGACCGCCTACATCCTTCCAGTTGGCAATGGTACCGTTATGCAGACCCTTGAGCTGATCCTTGGAGAGTTTGGCAACCGGGTTGGAAGGATTTATTATGACCTTAATGATGTCGTTGGTAATAACGTTCGGCTTCAAATCACCGGTAGCAGCCTTGCCGGAAGCATCCTTCATGCTGGAAACCGCGTCGGCCAGTTCTTCCGATGCCATGGATGCGTCGCACTTGCCAGCGACCAGATCTTCAAGACCATTTCCGGTGCCGTTGCCGACCAGTTCAAGTTCAATTCCGGTTGCCTTTTTCAGGGCTTCTTTGCCCGGTTCCATGATGCGTTTTTGCACTGTTGTCGAACCATGCAGCTTGACCACCTCGGCTCCTGCCACGCCGGAACATGTGAAAGCGCTGACGAGAACCCCCAACAACACCAATGTCTGTTTTTTTACCATTTCTTGCGGCCCCCCTGTTTGTTTGATTGCACTATTAATGCGCATAGACTTCCGTCTGAACAACGATGTATTGCACAAATCAAACCATTGTAAAGCAAACAACATGCTTTAAGGACCGGTTAATCGTAATTGTAAGTCAATAGAGGCATTTGAGATTTGTGGCAGTTTTATTTGAAATGATGTATCTAATTGTTTGAACTGACAACTTCAAGGATTGATCTCATGAAACATTTAGCCCAAACAATTAAAGCCCTATCAGATCCAATCCGCCTGCGCATAATTCTTTTGCTGCAGGCAGAAGGTGAGTTGTGTGTCTGCGACCTTATGGCGGTGCTTAAACTGCCACAATCCACCGTGTCACGTCATTTGGCATACCTTAAAAGGAGTTGCTGGGTAGACATCCGCCGTGAGGGAGTGTGGATGTACTATTCCTTAAGCCGGAGAAGCTGCACCATCTGCAAAGAACTGCTCCAGACCCTCAAGCAACACGCCAGCAATCTTCCTGAGGCTCTGTCTGACCGAGCTGAACTGGGGACCATCCGGCAAACCAAAGATAAACCAATGTGCCACTGAATTTATAAATGCAGCTTGATGTATCCGTAAAAGCGGATATAATTACCTCACATTTCACCAGTGAGGTTCACACATCATGTCAGAACATCTCTCCCGTAACCTATCTTTCCTCGATCGCTGGCTGACCCTGTGGATCTTCGCCGCCATGGCACTGGGTGTCGGATCAGGCTATTTCGTCCCCGGCACGGAAGCCTTCATCAACCGTTTCCAGATCGGCACCACCAACATTCCCATTGCCATCGGGCTGATCGTCATGATGTATCCCCCCTTTGCCAAGGTGAAGTACGAGGATATGCCGGAGGTCTTTCAGAACAGGAAGATTCTTACGCTTTCGCTGATACAGAACTGGCTGATCGGACCGGTGCTGATGTTCGTGCTGGCGGCACTGCTGCTGCCGGACAAGCCGGAGTATCTGGTGGGATTGATCATGATCGGCCTGGCGCGCTGCATCGCCATGGTGATCGTCTGGAACGAACTGGCCAAGGGAAACACCGAGTACGCCGCAGGACTGGTGGCCTTTAACAGCATCTTTCAGGTGCTCTTTTACAGCGTCTATGCCTGGTTCTTTATTACCGTGCTGCCGCCGTTGGTAGGATTAACAGGGATGGCGGTTGACGTCAGCATCGGCCAGATTGCCAAAAGCGTCTTTATCTACCTCGGTATCCCTTGCATCGCTGGCGCCTTGACGCGCTTCGTTGGTGTGAAGGTCATGGGCAAAGAGCGCTACCACCGCGAGTTCGTGCCGAAAATAAGCCCGCTGACCCTGATCGCCCTGCTGTTCACCATCGTCGTGATGTTCAGCCTGAAGGGGAACCTGATCGTACAGCTGCCGCTGGACGTGGTACGCATCGCCATCCCGCTTTCCATCTATTTTATCGTCATGTTTGTGGTGTCATTCTGGATGGGTAAAAAGATGGGAGCCGATTACAGCAAGACCACCACGCTGGCTTTTACCGCTGCCAGCAACAACTTCGAGCTGGCCATTGCGGTGGCGATTGCCGTGTTCGGCCTTAATTCCGGCGCGGCTTTTGCTGCGGTTATCGGGCCTCTGGTCGAGGTCCCGGTCATGATTGGCCTGGTTCATGTGGCATTCTGGTTCCAGCGGCGCTGGTTTCAAGCTTAAGGCTGCATGGAAGGGGCCAACAGACTTCGGTACAGTGACAGGTAACGCGTCGCCTCCATCTGTGGTGAAAAAGTAGTTTTTATATATTCCTTTGCGCGCTGCCCCATGTCCCTTCTCACGGTTTCATTCTCCCTGATCTGCAGCACGAGTCTCTCAAAATCCTCCTCACCGTCATAAAGCCAGCCGGTCTTTCCGTCTTCAACCAGTGAACGGTTACCAGGAATATTCGCTGCCAGAACGGGACGCCCTAAAGCCATCGCTTCCATAAGACTGTTCGGCATCGATTCGGACAGGGAACAGTTTAGCACCAGATCGGCACGCTCATAGAGAGAGCCCATACGCTCATGCGGCACTTCGCCGAGCCAGGTGACAAAAGGTTTGTCGCTCAGCATGTTACGGATTGACGCGGCATAATCGTTATCAATTATGCCGCCGGCAATGACGAGCTGCAGCAACTGATCACTCTTCGCCAGCTGCGAAAGGGATATGACGGGAAACTCAACACGCTTAACCGGACGTAATGCCGCCGGCAGGAGCAGTATGAAGGAATCATGCCTGATCCCAAAGCTGTTGCCTCCAACAATCGGCAACGGTTCAACGCCCTGGGGAACCACGGCAACGTCCCCGCAAAGGTTTGGAAAAAAAGCTGTCAGCCGGTCAGCATCGCTGCTGTGAAAACAGACTATGGCTTGCGCGCCCTCGATAGCGCTGACAGTATCCGGGTGGCACCTCAGCAACGGGTCGTTCAAGTCGCTTCCCGTCATGGTCATCACATACGGGATTTGCATCTGTTCCGCAAGCCTCCGCGTCGTTATTCCACAATAATGCGCATGGAAGCCATGGATCAGGTCGGGCTTGAATTCTGCCAGGTGCCGTTTCATCCCGCTGAAAGAACAGGCATCGACCGCAAGAGTAACCGTAGCAACTCCTGCCTGCCCCAGAAAGCGCGTTATGCGGCTGACCGTAATAATATTTCCCCGCATGGGGCCGTGTGAATAGGGAGATATAAGTGCAACGCGCATGGACAATCCTATACAGACACAAGAGTTGAACAGAGGATAACGGGGAACGCCGCAGACTGCTACCGGAATTCGTACACAGATCAAATCGGGTACTAGATTCAAGCGGTTAACAATAAAGCCACCTGTCCTTGCCGGGCAGATGGCTTTATTGTTTGTTCTAAGCTCCATTTTGTACGTTACCGCTCTGGCCTATCTCTTCCCCCACAAGGCGGTATCCATAAACTGTTGCCGTAAACACTCATCAGGATTCTGTTCGTAAAATTCTTCCTCAGCAAATGAAAACCTGTATTCGGTAACGTACTCCATAAGTATGCGATAAGCAGCGTTCACCCTCTGAATTGATTCATTGCCGTCAACGTTACCGGTATCCGGATGATACCGCTTAACCAATTCACGGTGACGAGTCTTAATCTCTTTAAGACTGCTCCTGTTCCTGAGTCCGAATATCCTGAGAGATTCCTGCAAATCAGCATAGGTCATGGCATGTCTTCCGTTTCACTATCGTATAAATTGATGACACCGGACCGGTGTCAGGATGGCATCCGTCACCCCCCGGAGTAACACCCGGCGCCTGATGTAGTAGAACCAACCGAAGAAAAAGCAGAAAGCATTTTTCTGGTTTCAGTTGAACCACAGCCCGGACAGACAGGCTTCGGCTCAGCTGTAGTTTTATGGAGCTTTTCAAAATTACCGCCGCACTCCGTACAGTTATATTCGAATATCGGCATTACTGTTCCTCCCTTGTTGCACATGTATTTTAAGACTTGAAAACAACATTAGTGCGAACAGCCATGATCATGCCCGTGACCGCCGCACGTGTGGCCCGGCAGATACTCCTGAAGTGTTCCCAGCTTCAACATGTCAACATTTTCAGCAATAGAACCGCCATTCGCCTTGAATGCCCGTATACCGGATGAATTCAGCTTATTCAGCGCTCCTCTTCCGATACCACCGACAACAACAGCATCCACTTGATGCCCGCCAAGACCTGCCATCGGGTTGCATGCCCCATGTTCGTGTACTTTGTCACTGTTACTGATTGGCAGAACTTCGGCCGTCATAATATCAACAATGACAAACTCCGGAGCTGACCCGAAATGATTGAACACCTGGCTGGCCAGACCCTGATTCTCAACTACCGGAAAACATACTTTCATTGTGCACCTCTTGTGTATTTTCAATCGTGAGAAAGCGTAGCGACAATTTTCTGCGCGAGTGGATTTACTATCGAATAATTAATTTCTGCTCCCTTGCGGTTGCTGTCGATAATGCCGCAGTTTTTCAGGGTCGAGAGATGCTGCGACACTGCGGCTTGCTTCATGCCAAGACATTCCCAGAGGTGCTTTACGCTGCATGTATTTATGTCAAGCATCACCAGTATTTTCAAGCGTATCGGATGACCGAGAGATTTGATAGTCAAAGCATCTGCGATCCTATCATTCATGCAAGTGAATTGCGTCTTTTCTCCAGCAATCATAACTTATAACTCCAAGGTGTGTGCTTCTAACAGGCAGCCGTCAGAAAGCAAAATTCCCGGCTAAAATAGAATAGAGACCGAACACGACGAGTATCCCGCCGGTAACGTAGTGCAGAATCGACTCATGTTTTAGCATACCTTTGATTTTGTTCTGGAGCAGTTGAGATGAATAACCGACCATCAGCATTGGTATTGCCAGGCCGATGGAATAGAACGCGAGCAAGACGATTCCGGTTATTAACTGGCCACTGGTGGCAACCATGGTCAACGTACTTGAAAGAAACGGGCCCACGCATGGAACCCAGATAATACCAAGAGACATGCCAAGTATCATCCCGCCAACGCGCCCTTCTCCCTTAACCCTGATATTGGAAAGCTTGTAAAACCGCTTGAAGATGCTCATGTCAAACATGACCATCAATCCCATCAGGACAATCACTACGGCGCCTGCAATCTCGATAAACCTGGTTTTGCCAATCAGCAGTGCGCCGAAAAGAGATGATATCGCCCCCATCGCCATGAATGATATTGAGAGGCCAGTAACTACGATCAACGGGCGGAGACGGTCATTCCGTTCCGCACCTGCCATGATGATCGGAATTACCGGCAGTACACAGGGCGAGAGTACGCTTGCCAGACCGGCACCGATCGCCATGGCAATCGTGACAATGCTTATTTCCATTATTTCAGTCCGTCCAATGCCGAGGCCAATGTTTCAATGCTCTGAATACCGGGGGCAAATACGCGGGCAATTTTGCCGCTCTTATCCACGAGCACCAGTGACGGCAAACTGCGAATACCGTAATCGTAGAAAGCCTTCTGATCATCCTGTTTCATTGCATTTACTGAAGCTATATTGAAATTTCCTTTCCGATTATTTTTCAGCTTGTCCAGAACCTCGCTCTGCATTCTGCAGGGACGTCCAAAAGGATTCTGGAAAAATACAAGTGTAGCCTTCCCATTTGCACCGATTGTTTGTTTGAGCTCAGGTGTGCTGACAGGTGCGGGCGTTCCATCAGCAAGGGCTAAACCGGCCACCAACAAAAATACTGCGCTCATAATTGTTACAAAACTCTTTTTCATTCCTACGCTCCTCTGTACCCGAGATAAATAAAAGACATACACCATATAAATTTGTCTATATGAATAATGATATATGCAAAATCTGTCAATATAAAAATACGATGTATCAAACTAAACTGACATTTTTAACGGCTGTTTTTACGGCTTTGAAACACCAACATCCTCCAGAAATTCCTTGGCGTTGTCGCCCCGCAGATTCTCAGCCAACCCGATCAGACCGTCGGTAAGATATTTTGCTTTGTACCCCTTGGTGCGCAGGTACGCCATGGCGATGGAAGATCGATCCTTGTGCGGGCAGGCAGCTACGATAATTTTATCTTTGGGGAGTTCTGACAGACGTCTTGGCAATTCATTTAGAGGGATGTAAAGCCCGAAGCCCATTTTCCAGGCTTTTGTTTCCTCCGGAAAACGGATATCCACCAGTACCGCCTTCTTTTCCGTCAGCAAAGTAATCAGTTTTTTGCTGTCGATCTTCATGTCGGCCCGGGTTTCGTAGTCAAACTTTGTGAGAAATATGTCAAAGGCAGATTCTTTTACCAATTCTTGAGCCGATGCCAAGGAAACACAATTAACTGCAAAGATACTAGCGAGAATGAATTTTTTCATACGCAGCCTCCACTGATTTCTGGATATTGAACTGCTTTACAACCAGCTTTCGAAGTTGCTCCGCCAGAATATCGCCGTGGATCTTTTCACGGACGATCCCGTTTTTGTCGAGGATGAAAATAGTCGGGTAGCCAATACACTGATAACGTTTAAACAGCTTCGAGTCTTCATCCGCCAGTACCGTAAATGTTACCGCGTTGTTCTTTGCATACGATTCGACAACCTCTTTTGTATCTCCCGCATTCACCGCCAGAACGGCCATTCCTCTGTCTTTGTTCTCGCGATAAAAAGGTTCAAGCTTTTTTACGCTGTCTCCGCAGCAGGAATTCTTCCAGAAATAGATGACAACCATCTTGCCCTTAAGCTTACTCAAGCTGACATTGTCACCATGAATGTCATTACCTGATATCTCCGGCGGGGTATCACCAATTTTGATCAGTTGTTTGCTATCGCAACCGGTTAAGAAGGCAAGACATACCAGCATTACAATCAAAGAAGTCAGACCGGTCATAAACACTTTCATAGCGACTAAGATTAGACCCCCTGCCATACAAACCAGCCGCCTACCAGCGCCACTACCAACCCGCTGACACGCTTGGCCCAGAGCGAGAAGTTGACGACGCCGCGCGCCTTGACAAAACCCTCGACAAAACCGGTAAACGTCCCGGCAAAAAGCATTAACAGGCAATGTCCGATGGCGTAGCAGAACAGGAGCGCGATGCCGTACAGCACCTGTCCCTTGCCCGCCACCAGCGTCAGCAGCACGACCAGCACCGGCGTGGCGCAGGGTGAAGAGACGACGCCGAAGAACAACCCGAGCAGGAAGGCTCCAACAATGCCGCCTCGTTTTGGTTTGTAATCACGTCTGATCGGCAGGTGTATCTCGTACAACCCCATCAACTGCCCCCCCATAACCAGTGCAATTGCTCCGGCGATCAGATACCACGGGCCGCCAAGGGTGCCGAACATGGTGCCCAGAAGACCGGCAGCCGCGCCGAAGGCGGTAAACGTGAGTGACAGGCCAAGGATAAAGACCAGTGAATAGCGAAACGCCTTGCCACGATCACCATCGCTGTAGCCGCCGACAAAACCGACCACCAGCGGGATGGTGGCCAACACGCAGGGGGAAGCGGATGAAAGCACCCCGGCCAGAAAGACCGCGCCGAAAGCCACCAGCGGATACAGGGTGATGATCTGCTCAATGTTATCGAGAAAATTCATTTGAGCCCTGCATTCTTCAGCTCTTTCAGGATGTCGGCTTTATCCATGAACCCCATATGTCGCTTCACTTCTTTTCCCTGAGCGTTGAAGAATATTTGCGTAGGAATCATCTGGATGCGGAACCTCCGGGCGGCAGCATCATCCTCATGCACATCAATAAACAGAACTCTGGCCTTGCCTCGATACTCTCCAGCCAGCCCCTCTAAAATCGGCGCCATCTTCTTGCAGGGGATGCAGCTGCGCGCACCCAGATCAATGACCGTCGGCTTGCCGGAACTGAGCGCCTGATTGACCGTAGTTGCCGTAGCAGAAGGTAGTTCGGCATGGGCGGCGAGGGCTGATTGAAAAAGAACAAAGAAACTGAGAACAATAGTAAACCTATTCATTAATAATACCCTCATCACGTAGTTGCCGACCGATACCATGAGGCAGCCACAATCCCGTAAATAAAATTCAAGCCAAGAACGACCAGCGGCGTAACCACGCCAAAACCAAGGCCCATCATCCCCTTCCCCATGGATGGCAGGACTAAAAAAAGCATCATGGCGGAGGGGAGCAAACTGAACAGCATCCCGCGCGCGATGGCACGCTTTTCCATGAGCGGCAGCAGAAGCAACATCATCCATATGCCTCCCCAAATCATTCTCTGATAGAGCCATGGGGCGTTAAACTCCGGTTTCATGGCCAGGCCGATCAGGTCACTGATGCCGGTTTTGCCCATTGCCCATATATTAAAACTGTCCACAAAGCCTCCAATGGCTCCGCCCGTAAAAGCTGCACTGATTTTTTTGATCATGTCAGAACCCCCATGATCTCGGCAACGGAAGCAACCTTGCCGGAAAATTTCACCTGACCGTCAATCACCAGTGCAGGCGTGCTCATAACTCCGTATGCCATGATTTTCGGGATCTCTTCAACCTTGACGATCTCAGCAGTTTTGCCGCTTTCCGCCACCGCTTTCTGCACATTATCGTATAGTGTCTTGCATTTTGCACAGCCGGTTCCCAGCACTTCGATTTTCATGATGTTCTCCTTTTTGATTACAGTATTGCGTTGAACAGATAACCGACACAAACAATTGCCAATGCTACTATCCCGAAAAACACCACCAGCAGCCGGTTTTTCAGTACGTTCTTCAAAATGATCGCCTCCGGCAGTGACAGCGCCGTAACCGCCATCATGAAGGCCAGCACAGTGCCGATGGCCATCCCCTTTTCCGTCAGGGCATGGACAATCGGGATAACCCCCGCAGCATTGCTGTAAAGCGGCACACCCAGCGCCACCGCTATCGGCACGGCAAGGGGATTGTCGCGACCGGCCCAACGCGCAAGAAAGTCTGCCGGAACGTAGCCATGAATAAAGGCTCCGAGGCCAACGCCGACCACCACATACGGCCAGATCTTTCTCAACAGCTCCAGTGTGTAGCCTCGGGCATAGTCCAGCTTCTCCCGGAAGCTCAGCTGCACGATCTCGGCGTTGCCGACCTGCATTTCCCACACATAATCCTGAACGTACTGCTCCATCTTCAGCTTACCTATGACAATACCTGCGACAACGGCAACCAGCAGGCCGGTTCCGATATAAATAAGGGCGATCTTCCAGCCGAACAACCCCCAGAGCATGATCAAGGCGACTTCGTTGACCATGGGGGAAGAAATGAGAAACGAGAAGGTCACGCCCAGCGGGACGCCCGACTCGACAAAGCCGATAAACAGCGGCACCGCCGAACAGGAGCAGAACGGGGTCACAATGCCCAGCAAGGCCGCCAGTACATTGCCGATGTATTCCCGTTTATGGGAAAGCAGGCGTTTGGTTTTTTCCGGAGGGAATGATGTGCGGATGATGGCCACGACAAAGATGATCGTCGTCAACAGCAGGAAAATCTTGATGGTGTCGTAGATGAAGAAATCAAGCGCTTCACCGGCGCGGGAGCCGGGAATAAGTCCGATTATCGAGAAAACGAGCCAGTCGGCGAATTGTTTGAGCATGTCAGCCTCGTTCCGGGCCGTTGATCAGGCCGCTGCGGACCTCTATTTCGCGCCTGACAATGGCAGTGGCCCGGTCAATGATTTCCATGACCTCGGGATGCTTGACGGCGTAGTAGATTTTGACCCCTTCCTTGCGGCGGGAGAGGATGCCGTGGGTCTGCATGTAGGCCAAGTGGCGCGAAGTATTGGACTGTTCTTCGTCAATGGCCGGAAAAATCTCGCAGACGCAACGTTCACCGTCGCGCAGAAAGTCGATAATCTTGAGCCGGGTCGGCTGGGCCAGCGATTTGAGCACATCGGCAAGATAGTGGGTGGCGGAACTCATGGCACCTCCGTTATTATATGATTATATAATCATATATGCCACAAACAGTCGGCGGTCAATAAAAAAGGCCGGCTCCCATCTTGTCGCCACACCAATATGCAGGTATACTTTCCCCATTATGAGAACTCCTCCTTCCCTGTTCGACAATCATCAGCATTGCGACTTGAGCCTGAGCGCCTGCCGCTACGACCAGCTCCGCTATGCGCTGGACCAGCATGCCATCGTCAGCGCCACCGACGAGCATGGCACCATTGTCGAAGCAAACGATAAATTCTGCGCTATCAGCGGCTACAGCCACGAAGAGCTGATCGGGCAAAATCACCGCATGGTGAAATCCGGCGTCCACCCCGAATCGCTCTACCGCAACATGTGGGGCACCATCACCAGCGGACAGGTCTGGCAGGGAACGGTGTGCAACCGCAAGAAAGACGGCAGCCTGTACTGGGTTGAAGCCACCATTGTGCCGATCAGGGATGACCAGGGGCATCCCTGGCGCTACATCTCCATCCGCACCGACATCACGGCACTGAAAATGAACGAGGCCCACCTGATTGCCGCCCGTGACGAGGCTCAGTCGGCCAACCACGCCAAGACCGTTTTTCTCTCCAATATGAGCCACGAACTGCGCACCCCGCTCAACGCCATCCTGGGTTTTGGCCAGCTTCTGGAAGCAGACCCTCAGCTGACTACCGACCAGCTCGATTCGGTACACGAGATGACCGGAGCCGGACGGCACCTGCTGGAGCTGGTCAATGAGGTGCTGGATCTGTCAAGTATCGAATCGGGGCGGCTGACCCTTTCCCCGGTGCCGATCATTCTGGATGAACTGATGGATGAATGCCTGCCGCTGGCATATCCCATGGCACAGGAGCGCGGGATAACCTTTTCGCTCCCGCCACGTTCCGGATGTACCATGATCGCCGACCGGGTTCGCCTGAAGCAGGCGATTGTCAATCTGCTCACCAACGCGGTCAAATATAACCGGCGCGAAGGCCTGGTACGCGTGGCGTACGAATTTCCCGACGAACACTGCATCCGGATCCATGTACATGACAACGGCGCCGGTGTCGCGCCGGAGCGGCTGTCCGAGCTGTTCCAGCCGTTTCACCGCCTGGGGCAGGAACTGGGCGAGGTGGATGGCACCGGGATCGGACTTGCCATCACCAAATGGTTGATTGAAGCAATGGGCGGACACGTTGGAGCCGCAAGCGTCCCCGGCCAGGGGAGCGATTTCTGGCTGGAGCTGCCGCATACATGAATAGAGGCCAGCCACATAATTCCCGCAACGCGCTGCCTCTTTTCCTGGCCCTGACCGTCGGCGGTCTGGCGGGAAACTATTTCAAATTCCCCATTTTCTTTAATATCGATTTTCTGTTCGGCAGCATCTTTGCCATGCTGGCGCTGCAGTTTCTGGGACCGGTGCGCGGCATGGCCGTCGCCCTGCTCAGCTGCAGCTACCTGTATTTCAGCTGGGGGCATCCCTACGCAATTATCATCATGACCGCCGAGGTCGCGGTTGTCGGCTGGCTGTCGCGACGGCGAAAGATGGGGTTGGTACTGGCCGATTCACTCTTCTGGATCTGCATCGGCATGCCGCTGGTATACCTGTTCTACCATCTCGTCATGCATACTCCGGCAAGCCACACCTCGATTATCATGACCAAACAGGCGGTGAACGGCATAGCCAATACGTTGGTCGCACGCCTATTTTTTACCGGATACATATTGCGAACCCGCTCCGGATTGATTTCATACCGCGAGATCGTCTACAACCTGCTGGCCTTTTTTGTTCTCTGTCCGACATTGATCATGCTGGGTGTCGGCAGTAGAACCGATTTAAACGAAACCGACCAGCGCATTCGCACCCTTCTCACGCATGATATCCGTCATGAAGCCGATATTCTGAATACCTGGGTGACCAACCGGAAAACCGCCATTGTCAATCTGGCGGAGATGGCAGCATTCCGCTCGCCACAGCAGTTGCAGCCCTACCTGGAACAGGCAAAGAAGGCCGACGGCAATTTTCTGCGCATCGGGCTGCTGAACAGCAACGCAACCACCACCGCCTATTTCCCCCTGTCGGACGAGCTGGGACAGAGCAACATCGGCAGGAGTTTTGCGGATCGTCCCTATGTCCCGCTTCTCAAACAGGCACAAACGCCAATGCTTTCAGAGGTTGTTCAGGGAAGAATGGGCACACCCACACCGATCGTCGCGATGCTGGCGCCGGTTATCGTGCGCGGGAAATTCAGCGGGTATGTTGCCGGGATTCTGAGTCTTAACCAGCCGCGTACCCATCTCGACAGGAGTTCGATCGAAAATGGCGCGCTGTATACCCTGATTGATAAAAACGGCACCGTCATAATGTCAAACCGTACCGGTGTGAAACCGATGACGACCTTTGTACGCGGCAAGGGTGAGCTCACCCGTCTGGATGAGGGGGTCAGCCGATGGGTCCCGTCAGCAATGCCCAACACCCCTGTTTCCGACCGGTGGATGAATTCGGTCTATTTTACGGAGGTCTCCATCGGCCCTCTTGCCGAATGGAGGCTGATTATCGAACAACCGGTAGCACCTTTTCAGAAGGCGCTCTATACGAACTATACCGGCAAACTGACGCTGCTGTTTCTTATTCTCCTCCTGTCGCTGGCGCTTGCCGAAGTGGTGAGCCGCCGAATTATGATCAACCTGGAAAAACTGCGGCAGATTACCCGCGCCCTTCCGGCCCGGCTGGCATCGGGTGCCGACATCACGTGGCCGGAGAGCGGCATCAAGGAAACGGACGAACTGAACAACAATTTTCAGGAGATGAGCGCCAGTATCCGGACGCATGTCAAGGAGCTGGAACAGCTGAATGTGTCACTGGAGGAACGGACCCGGCAGGTCGAGCAGCTGGCCCAGGAGCAGCGGATTATCCTGAGCACCATACCGATCGGCGCCAGTTTTCTCAAAGACCGGGTCATCCAGGCGGCCAACCCGGCTTTCGACACGATCATGGGATACCCGTTCGGGGAAACGATCGGGATGAATACCTCGGAATTGTATCCGGACCGGGAAACCTACGAAGGTGTCGGCAAAGAAGCCTACGCAACGGTTGCGAAAGGGGGCGCCTACACCACCGAGTCACTCATGAAACGCAAGGACGGCTCGCTGTTCTGGTGCAGCATCATGGGGCAGGCGGTCAACCCTCAGAAACTGGAGGATGGCTCCATCTGGATGCTTCAGGATATTTCGGAGCGAAAACTGGCGGAGCATATGCTCGTGGAATCGAACCAACAGCTTGAGGAGGCCCGGGAACAGGCGGAAACCGCCAACCGGGCCAAAAGCGAGTTTTTGTCCCGCATGAGCCACGAATTGCGTACGCCGATGAATGCCATTGTCGGTTTCACGCAGCTGCTGGAAGACAGTCCTGACCACCCGCTTTCCGAAGACCAGCGGGACAGCCTGCATGAAATCAGCACCGCCGGGTCGCACCTGCTTGAGCTGATCAACGAGATCCTCGATCTTGCCCGGATCGAAAGCGGCCGGCTGGTACTGTCGCTGGAACCGCTTGAGCTGGGAGATTTGTGCCGGGAGTGCCTCAGCCTGCTCACACCGTTGGCCGATCAGCGCAGCATTACCCTGTCAAGCTCCATCCCTCCCGAACTGCGCCTGCTCGCCGACCGCCGCAGGCTCCGGCAAGTCCTGCTCAACCTTATTTCAAACGGCATCAAGTACAACCGTGAAGCCGGTACCGTCGAGATCACCTGCGAGGTCGCAACCGGTTCGGTGGTACGAATCATGGTTCGTGACAGCGGTTCCGGCATCGACCCTGAGTTTCTGCCGCGCCTGTTTCATCCCTTTGAGCGGGCTGCCTCGGTTGATGGCCTGATTGAAGGCACCGGCATTGGCCTGGTTCTGGCAAAGCGCCTGACTGAAGCAATGGGAGGAACCATCGGCGTTGAAAGCACCCCCGGCAGCGGCAGCCTGTTCTGGGTAGACCTCCCCGTGACAGAGCATTGGGAGGAGCTGGAGGCTTCTCCCGATGCGCCGACGACACCTCTGGCCGTACCGTCCGCCCGAGCGCGGGTGGTACTGTATATCGAAGACAACCCGGCCAATATGCGGCTGGTGAAAAAAATCATTTCCGGGCTGGGGGGGATACAGCTGCTGACGGCAGAGACCGCGGAAGCGGGACTGCGGCTGGTGAAAACCAGCCCCCCTCACCTGATTCTGCTGGATATCAACCTGCCGGGTATGGACGGTTTCGAGGCGCTCGGCATCCTGCGGACGACCCCGGAGACACGGGATATTCCGGTGGTGGCGGTGACCGCCAATGCCATGCCGGACCAGGTAAAACGGGTCATAGCGGCCGGTTTTGACGACTGCCTGACCAAACCGATCAACCTGCAGCGGTTTGTTGCCGTGGTTGACGAACTGCTTGAAAAAACAGTTTCGGGAGAGAACCTATGATTGTATCGGACAAAATCGCTCATAACAGCAGGATCCTGATGGTTGATGATGAGCCGGTCAACCTGAAGCTGCTTGATAAAATGCTGCGGGCCGAGGGGTATACCAACCTGGTCTCCATCTCTGATCCCCGCACGGTTCTGGAATCCTACGGCGCCGCACCGACCGACCTGATCCTGCTCGACATCAACATGCCGTTCCTGAACGGCTACGAGGTCATGGCGCAGCTGAAGACACTTAATGACCCGCTCCTCCCCCCGATCCTGGTGCTGACAGCTCAGGGCAGCCGGGACTTCCTGATGCGCGCACTCAACGAGGGGGCGCGGGATTTTCTCAGCAAGCCGTTCGACCGGTACGAACTGATGGCCAGGGTCAGGAACCTGCTGGATGCACACCTGGCGCTGCGCCTGACCTTTGACCAGAAGGGGGTGCTGGAGGAGAGAGTGCGCATACGCACCGCCGAGGTGGTTCAGTCCCGCCTGGAAATCGTCCAGCGCCTTGGCCGCGCCTCGGAATACCGGGACAACGAGACGGGTCGCCATATCCTCCGCATGAGCCACTGTGCCGCCCTGCTGGCCAAGCAGATCGGCTGGAGTCAGGAGCAGTGCGACCTGATGCTGTATGCCAGCCCCATGCACGATCTGGGCAAGATCGGCATTTCCGACACGATTCTGCTGAAGCCGGCACGCCTGACGGACGATGAACGGACCATCATGGAGACCCACACCCTCATCGGCGCCGACATTCTGTCCGGCTCAAGCAACGAACTGCTTGAAACCGCCCGGGTCATAGCGCTGACCCACCACGAAAAATGGGACGGCAGCGGCTATCCCGGCAAACTGGCCGGCACGGAAATTCCGATTGAGGGGCGTATCGCCGCGATAGTAGACGTCTTTGACGCCCTCACCTCAAAACGCCCCTATAAAAAAGCGTGGCCCATTGAAGACGCTGTCGCGGACATGCGCGAGCAGAGCGGCCGCCATTTCGACCCGGAACTGGTGGAACAATTCCTCACGATTCTGCCGGGCGTCATCAAGATCGGCAAGTGTTTCTCCGAACCGTAACAGAGAAATCCTGACCACATAAAAACAGGTGATCATATCCCCGTCTCCCCGCACTTTCTTTAAACCAAAAACCGGCAATTCACTCTCGCAAAGGCGCAAAGGCGCAAAGACGCAAAGGAAGTCAAATCCGGCAGCAAAGTTGCAGAGCTCCTGGCCAACAAGCACAAGGGGAGAAACCGGCATGACTCAAGCAGCGGCAGGCAGCACCGTGACCATCAGCTATATCGGGACACTGGACAACGGCAGAATATTTCACAGCACCGAAACCCAGGGGCCACTGACCGTTGCTATCGGCTCCGGGCAGCTCTTTCCGGCGCTCGAACAGGCCATTATCGGCATGCGGGCCGGAGAGGTGAAGAACATTGAACTCACCGCCGCAGAAGCCTACGGTTCACGGCTACAGGAAAACATCATCCGGGTCGCCCGGAATACCTTTCCTGCCGGAAAAGAGATCATGGTTGGTCAGAAATTAAGCATCGAGTTCAAGGGTGGAACGTCGCGGGTCATGGTGGTGACGGCGGTAGATGGTGCAGAAGTCACTCTTGACGGCAATCACCCGCTGGCAGGGCTGGATCTGACCTTTGCCCTGAAGGTTGAGCAGGTGGAGTAACGTTTGACTTCTGAATGGAGGAATGATGCGGCAGAAATGCAAGCCGGACCGGTATGTTTCATTCGCCGGCATTGAAGGTGATAAAAATTCGCGCGAACTGATGAAAATGCTGCGGCGCCATATTGACGACCCGCTCAAGACCAACCGGTATTGGGAATTATTCAAAGACAAACTGGAACGGGTCGGAAAGCCGGTTGAGCATGGCGGCCGCTGTATGGATGAGTTGTATCTGATACACGCCTATATCAATAATATCAGGGAGCTGTTCGAGCTGTATGACGACCAAGCGGCACTGGTGCTGTTAGACAGGATTGAGGTTGAAAGCTGCTGACGCTGCAACATGAAAATGTTACTCTTTATTTTTTCAGCCCGGCATACAACAGAAAATTGTTCAGAAGCTGACCGGCTGTAACCCCGTATGGCAGGGCTGCCGCCAGGAAATCTCCAACCATACTCTCAACCTGCGCTGCCGTGTTGGTATCCCATGCGCACCAGTCACGAATGATCGCTTCGGTCACCTCGGGATGAAACTGGAGTCCCCAGGCGGAGCTGCCCACCCTGAACGCCTGATGCTGGCAGAGTGCTGAGGATGCCAGCAACACAGCGCCGCCGGGTATATCGAAACTGTCATGGTGCCACTGAAAAGTGGTAAACGTCTCCGCAATGCCGCTGAACAGATGGTCCTCTTCGCCTGCAGCCGTCAATGATACCGGCAGGGTACCCAGCTCTTCCCACCGGTTTGACACCACCTTCGCCCCCAGCGCAGCAGCGAGCAGCTGTCCCCCGAGACAGATGCCGAGATACGGGATGCGGGCAGCAACGACCTCACGAACGAGCTGTTTCAGATCCATAAGAAAAGGATGGCGCTGATCATCGTTTGCTCCCATGGCGCCACCCAGGACGATCAGGGCAGCGATCTCCTTAGGAGACGGCAGAATGCCGTCCCGGTGAGGGTGGTGGATGATATATGGGATGGCAAGATTGTCGATGATGTTGCCGGGCGGCACTTCGGGGTCGTTCTGGATGATATGAAGCAATTTTTTCATAAGGCGTACCGTTTGTTGCAGAGTTTTGAAACTACTGACTGATTACAAGAAAACGCTGATCGAAGCAAGCTTCCAGAAGCGGCTTCACATCCTGCCAGGCAAGCCCGCCTCCGCCGCAGCCGGGACGCGGAACGACAATCCACTGCCAGCCTGACCGGTCTGCCAACAGCCGCAGTTCCAGAGCGGAACGGGCAATGATGCGCAGGTCAGGGAGGGACCAGGGGGTTTCCTCCACCGGAAAGGTGGCGATGCCCCAGCCGAGATCGAATACATGGTTTCCCTGTTCCGCCAGCAATCTGCCCGCTGTTCCGGCAAGTCCGGGTAAACGGAGTGCCGCCTGGCGTGCCACACCCCGCCCAAAAATTGCCCGGCCGTCGCGGGTCAGCGAGCCGTTGGTGGTGATGACGATCACGGCCCTGCCGGCATACTCCCAGATGTCGCCTACCGCCTCAAACATTCCACGGCCGAGCCCCGCAGGTAATCGAACACATCTCCCCGGGTCGTTATGAAGCCCGGCATCACGTTGAGGATGTCCTCGACCAGATGCAGCACCTCGCCATCGACACTCGCCAGCTCATCCATGACGGCCGACAACATCGGCAGCACCTCGTACAGGTCGTGCCGGTTGAAAGGCGCAGGGTCGGGCAGCCCGGGAAACTTGGGCTCATCACGGCTGGCAACGTCCCGCGGATACCTGAATTTAAGGTCTGAGACTTTAAGGATAATCGGCATGATACCCTCCCCGGCTTTAATGTCCGCCGCAGCCGCCGCCACAACCACCGCCGCAGCCCGGCTTGACGATGTCTGCGGCCTTGGGTTTTTCGCACAACCGCAGGGCGGCCCGATCCACATACCAGCCACCATCTTCATGCTTTCCCTGCAGTTCGTTCAGCTTGATCATCATCAGCACCCGCATTTCAGTTGTTTCCAGCAGTAGCGCCGCCTCGGCAATGGGTACGAAACTTGTTCCTGCTTCACACATGATGTTTCTCCTTTTTGGTTCGACTCCGCTCACCAACCGATCTATTCTCTCACCAGTCGTACCAGACGAGCAGCAGAGACAGGCGGTCCCTGAGCGGAGTCGAAGGGTTACGCCGCCTTTGGCAGCATTTCTTCGCCAAGATAGATGGCTATCAGTTCACAATTGGTGAGATCGCGCTTTCGTTTGCACGACATGGCCCGGGTCCGTTCCAGAAGCGGTTCCGCCTGGCTGCGGCCAACAACGATACCCATGCTGCGATAGCGTTCGATCAACCCGCCGGTGCCGGAATGCTTGCCCACCACGATACTGCGGGTCAGCCCGACTTCTGCCGGGTCAAAACCCTCATAATTATGGGGGTCCTTGATGACACCGTCCGCATGCAGCCCCGATTCATGGGCAAATACCCGCGAACCGACCACCGGCTTGGAAACGGACAGCGGGCGATGGGATGCCTTGGCCACAAACAGCGACATCTCGCGGAAGCGGTGGGTATCGATGCCGACGTCAATCCCGCAAGCGTGCTTCATCCCCATGACCACCTCTTCCAGCGCCGCATTGCCGGCCCGTTCCCCCAGGCCGTTAATCGTGGTATTAACGAACTTCGCACCGGCCCGGATGCCAGCAATTGCGTTGGCAGTGGCCATGCCCAGGTCGTTGTGGGTGTGCACCTCGATATCAACTTCAGGAACCGCCTGACGCAGGTACGTCACCTTGTCGTACATGGCAAACGGATCCATGATGCCGAGCGTATCGCAGAAGCGGAAGCGGTCGCCACCCAGGGAGCGGGTTATTTCCATCAGCTCCACCAGGAAGGCCAGATCGGCCCGGCTGGCATCCTCTCCCCCAACTGATACATACAGGTCATGCTGCTTGGCAAAACCGAGCGCCACTTTCAGCTGTTCCTTGACCGCGGCGCGATCTTTGCGCAGTTTATGAACAATCATCTGGTCGGAGACCGATAGCGATATGTCTACTGCCTGCACACCGCAGGCGATACTTGCCTTAATTTCAGGCAGCAGAGCCCGGTTCCAGGTAATCAGACGGGCATTCAGGCCAAGATCGACCAGATTGCGGATGGACTCCTGCTCTTCCTTGCCCATGGCAGGGATGCCGCACTCGATTTCCCCGACACCGATGGAATCCAGCATGCGGGCAATGGCAATCTTCTCGCGTTTGGAGAAAACCACACCGGCGGTCTGTTCACCGTCCCGCAGCGTGGTGTCGTCAATAATAACCGGTGATGTCGTCATGGCGGTCCTCCTTAATAGAAAACGCCGCGCTCCGGTAACAGAGGGCGGCGTCGTTGCCGTTTCCAATTATTTAAAAAGGTATGCACCGATCATACCGAAATGAAATCATTCCTGCCCCGATTCTTGTCCAGCCGTTCCACAGCGCGGGAATTGAGTTTTCAGGGTTTGCAGGTATACTTTTTACGCATTGAATCGGATAGATGATTTATACTTTCTCCAGACCAGCAAAGGAGAACCGGTGACCACTATCAACAATTTCAATCTCGATGCCATGCAGATTCTGATTGTCGAAGACGATGCGGAAACAGCACGGCTGATCGCGCACATTCTTACGCAACATGGTGCCCGCGCAGAGGTTTCGTGCAGCGGAGAGGACGCCCTGGGCAGGTTCAGGGGACAGCGCTTCCCGTTGATCATTACCGACATCTGCATGCCCGGCATGGACGGGATTGAATTGGCAGGCCGAATCAGGAAAATTGACCGTGACACTCTCTTCATTGCGACCTCTGCCAGTCGCGAAACCGAATGCCTCATCTCTGCCATTGAACTCGGCTTCAGCGACTATCTTCTCAAACCGCTCACGGCAGAGAAGATTCTTCTGGCGGTAAAGCACTGCAGCGAAACAATTTCTGCTCATAAAGAACTGCAGTACGAACGAACCAAGTTCAAGACCGTTGTTGAGTCACTGAGCGAATGCCTTGCCATCAAGACGCTTGATCTGCAGATCAGTTACCAGAATCCGGCCATGACCGCCATGTTCGGCGATTTGTCCGGTGCGCCCTGCTACTCCATGTGGAGGCGCAAAGAGCCGTGTGAGAGCTGTCCGACCGTGCTGACCATGGCGGACGGCCTTCCCCATTCGGCTACCCGGAATTACATCCTTGATGGCCGGGTCATGACGGTGGAAACCGCCACGTCCCCCATAAAAGACCAGAACGGAGCTATAACCGGAACCGTGGAGATTATTCGCGACATCAGTGCACAGGCGCGGACTGAACGGCTCCTGCACAATATCGCCCGTGGTGTATCGGCAAAAATCGGAGCGGAGTATCTCCATTCCCTGACCAACTTTCTGACCGAGGCGTTGGAGATGGATTTTGCGCTCGTGGGCACGCTGAGCAAAGACGGCAACAGGGTGGAAACCCTTGCGTTCAGCCGCAAAGGAATCAACTGCGAGGAGCGCTCCTATGACCTCAAGGGAACACCGTGCCGGCAGGCGATTGATAACGGCATCCAGTTTTTTCCGAAGGATGCCGCGAAGCTTTTCCCGGACGATGCCGACCTGACAACACTCTCGATAGAGAGCTATTGCGGTGCGCCGCTGATCGACTCGAAGGGTGTCACGATTGGAATACTCTGCACCTTCCATACAGCCCCCATCTACCAGCAGGTGCTGGTAGGCGATATCATCAGTATTTTTGCCAGCCGCGCGGCAGCCGAACTCGAGCGCATACGCAACGAACAGACCATCCGCGACATGGCGTTTCATGATCCGCTTACGGGACTGTCAAACAGGCGGCTGTTCGAGGACCGGCTTGAGCAGGCCGTTGCCAAGTCAAGGCGATACTACATGAACTTCGGCCTGATTACGCTTGATCTGGATTACTTCAAGAAGATCAATGACACCCTCGGACATGATGCGGGCGACAAAGTGCTGATTGAGGCCGGGGAAAGAATCCGGGCCTGCTGCAAGCGCGACCTGGATACCATCAGCCGCTACGGCGGCGATGAATTCTGCATGATCATCACCGATTGCGGCAGCAGGGAACAGCTGGACGCGATTGCCCGGCAGATGCTGGAAAAGTTTGCGAGGCCGATCCTGATTCGGGGCATTGAGACACAGGTTACGGCGAGCATCGGCATCAGTATGTTTCCGGATGATGGCAATGACGCGGTCCAGCTTAAAATTGCATCGGACAGGGCCATGTATGCGGCCAAAAATGCCGGCAGGAATACGTATACGTTCAGTCCCCCCGACTCCGATTGAACACTTCTTATGAGAAGCCCGGTCAGTGACCGCAGACAGTGTGCTCACGAAGACCGATACCGATACGCCGGGACCCCGTTATGAGAATCGAAACGTACCAACAAGGTGAACGCGTTACCATCGACCCCGGCGAGTACTATTCCACCCGGAATCAGTCCGTCATCTCAACCCTGCTCGGCTCGTGCGTAGCCGCATGCCTGTACGATCCCAAACTCAAACTGATCGGCATGAATCATTTCATGCTCAGCAATCCCCGCTATTCGAGAGACCTGCCGATCCATATTTCGGAAGCAGGCCGTTATGGCATTCATGCCATGGAACTGCTGATCAACGACATGATGGTAAAGGGAACCACCCGCATTCGGCTGCGGGCAAAGATATTCGGGGGCGCCTCCATCATGAACCGGGACACCGACAACAGCAACTTTGTCTGCGTCGGGCCGGTCAACTGCAAATTCATCCGTGAGTATCTGGAGAGCGAGAATATCCCGATTGATGCGGAAGATCTTGGCGGTGATTTCGGCAGGGTAATCCATTTTTCCAATGGCGATTTTGCCGTGCACCGGAGGAAAATCGGGGGAGCGCGCAGCAAACTTCTGGGACAGCGTGATAGGGAGTGCTGGCAGAACTCCATAGAACGTCAACAGAGCGCCCTGCCGCAGATTGACCTGTGGTAAACAACCATGCCCCTCGACACGAGGAGAAAATTCCTGTATCACCCTGTATACATGACCCAACTATTCAACATTTTGGATTCCCATGAGTAGTGCTGCCTTGAAAAAAATGCTCCCGTTTCCCTGGCTTGCTCTTGCCCTGTTCCTGTGTGCCGCCGGGGGATTCATCAGCTATTCACTCTATCTGGATCACGAACGCATCGACATGCATGAGCGGCAGCGTCTGGCCGCTCAGGCCAAAGTTATCGAAAAGAATCTTGTCCTGCAGCTGAATGGCATCTACCGGGCACTTTCCGGCATCCGCGGCGATCATCGTTACAACAGTGACGTGGTCAATCAGCGGCTCGCCCTGCTGTGCAACGCCATTCCGGGTATCCGTACCCTTTCCATCACAAACGGCGAAGGGGTTGTTTCGGCATCCAGCCGGAAGGAACTTATCGGAAAGAATATCAGTTCCCGTGACTGTTTTCTGACCCCGCGTATGATCGGCAACCCCTCCGTGCTGTACATTTCCCCTCCTTTCAAAACAGAGCCCGGTACCTTTGCCATGAACGTGACGCTGATGATACCCGGACCGCAGGGAGCGTTTGCCGGTGTCGTTACCGCCGCATTGGACCCCGGCTATTTCGGGGCATTACTCAGTTCGGTACACTATGCTCCCGACATGTGGTCGGCCTTGGCTCATGGCGACGGCAAGCTGTTCCTGATAGTTCCCGACAAACCGGGGCTGACCGGACTCGATTTGACCCAGCCCGGTTCGTTTTTCAGCCGCCACAGGGATAGCGGCAAACCGGACTCTGTATTGCTCGGCACGACGTATGCCACCGGCGAGGAAAAGATGATGGCCCAGCGCACCATCAAACCAACGGATCTGCCCATGGACAAGCCGTTCGTGGTCGCGGTGACAAGAGATGTGTCAGCCCTGTTCGCCGACTGGCATCGGGAGGTCATGACAAAAGCGGCCCAGTTCGCCGCACTGGTGTTGGCCATGACATCAGCCCTGTATCTGTATCAGCGGCGGCAGCGAAACTTTGAGGTTATTTCCGCACGCTACCTGGGAGAACTGGTTGAAGCGAAGGAAACGGCACAACGTGCCAACGAAGCCAAAAGCCGCCTGCTGGCCACGGTTGCCCATGAGTTCCGAACCCCGTTGAGCCTTCTCACCAGCAGTACCGATATACTAGACCGCTATGGCGAGCGCTTGAGCCGTGAAGAGCACGCCCAGCAGCGTGATCACATCCGCAACGCGGCGCAGCAAATGACAGCCCTTGTCGCTTCGGTATTATCGTTAAACCGTCTGGAAACCCAACATTTCCAGAACAACCCGGTGGCACTGGATGTTGGCCGTTTTTTCCGCAAACTTGCCAATGAAGTAAAGACCGTATTTTCTTCCGGACAGACGTTTCGAGTGACCATTGACGAAACCTGTGGTACCGTACTGCTGGATGAGGTTCTGCTGCGCCGGGTGGTAGAAAACCTGCTGACCAATGCTTTCCGGTACACTCCCGCGACCGGGTCTGTTTCGTTGCACGTCAGCCGGGAGCAGAACCTGCTCCGGGTGGTCGTCATGGATTCCGGCATCGGTATCCCTGAAGAGTGCCACCAGAAAATATTCGGAGCCTTTTTCCGTTGCGACAATGTAGAGGCGCGCCGTGGCCTGGGCTTGGGACTGTCCATTGTTCACGACGCCCTGGCTTGCATGGGAGGCACGATTACGGTGGAAAGCGCCATTAATGAAGGTACGACCATGCGGGTGGAAATTCCGGTCTCAGACCTGCACGATATAAAGGAGAAAACATTATGAATTCAATCCTGATTATTGAAGACGACCCGTCCATCTGCAGCAACATGGAGCTGATCCTCCGAATGGAAGGATTTGCGATTACTGCAGTCGACAGCGGACAGAAAGCTTTCGACATAATCCGCAAAACCCCGCCGGATCTAATTCTGTGCGACATCCTGATGCCGGAGATGGATGGTCATGCGTTTCTGGAGCTGCTGAAACAGGAGCGTGAATATGCCGATATTCCCTTTATTTTCGTTACCGCATTGGGAGATCGAAACGACATGCGTCAGGGGATGGCCGCTGGGGCGGACGACTATCTGAGCAAGCCTTTTACCGCTGAAGAACTGGTGACTGCCGTAAAAGGGCGTTTGAGCCGCCATGACTCAATAATCAACCATAAGACAAGAAGCGCATTTAAGGAAGAATACGCGTTTCTGCAAAAGCAGATTTCCCCCCGGGAGCGAGAGGTCTTACTGCTGGTCGGAAAAGGTGCCACATCCAAGGAAATTGCCGAACAACTGGGCATCAGCCAGCGGACGGCCGAAGTGCACCGTGCAAACCTGATGAACAAGCTGAATGCCAGCAATGCCGCCATGCTGTCCCGCTGGGCGGTGATTGCCGAAATGGTGTAAAACTCCCCATCGCCACAACCGGAGACATCTCTAGGTACAATCGAGATCAAGGCTGTGGTTCAACTGGTCTTCCTCAACGCCCGGAATCAGCCGACTGACAGCAGCGACTGCCAGTCGGCATTCCCCCCACTTTTGCCGCCAGATAACTATTTATCCCGAAACAACTTTAAAAATTATTTATTTTTTACGTAGTTTTGTCTATAGACAAATGCTGTTTTATCCTGTAAAACCAACACCCGTGCAAATCGATCTATTTTAACTTGTTTGGTGCAACGTAACACAGTCCCATATTTTTGCTGTTAGAGGTATCTACATGGATTCATTGAAAATGAAGACGCAACTGATTGTTGGTTTTGGCATTGTTGTGCTGTTTCTGGCTATTATTTCCGGGATCAGCTATTGGGGTCTGAGCAGATTACAGTCCAAGATTGTCACCATCACTGAAACAAGCGACAAGCTGGTGGAGTATGCCCAGCGGTCCCGCGCCAATATCAACATGCTGCGCCGCTATGAAAAAGACCTGTTCATCAATATCGAAGATGCCGCCAAGGTTGAAGAGTACAAGAAAAAATGGGGCGATGCCCTGGAGCATACCCGCAAGCGCACAGCGGCCATGACCCCGTTGCTGGAAGCACAAAAGGACAAGGATGCCGTTGCCGCCATTGAAAAAAACATTGCCGCCTATGCCGACGGCTTCAACAAAGTCTATGAACAGATAAAATCCGGCGGGATTACGACGACCCAGGATGCCAACAAGGCAATCGGCGCCTACAAGGAAGTCACCCATCAATCGGAGAAACTGGTGGGTGATCTAGCCGAACAAATCGACAAGCAGAGTGATCTTGATGTCAAGGAGGTTGTTGCCGACGGCCTCAAGATAAAACTGGTGATGGCAGTGCTGTCGCTGTGTGCCGTGATTGCGGCCCTGGCACAGGCAGCGCTGATCACCAATTCCATTATCAAAAAACTGGGGGGCGATCCGTCCGATGTCCGGAATATTTGCCGGGCGGTTGCCGACGGCAATCTTACGGTTCGTGTTCCGGTGAAAGCCGGCGACAGCAGTAGTGTCATGGCAGCTATGAAAAGCATGACCGACAACCTGCACACCATCGTCAACCAACTGTCATCCACATCATCACAGGTGGCCGCCGCCGCCAACCAGCTTACCTCCACCGCACACAACATCGCCGACGGGGCGGAAGAGGTCGTGGCGCAGACCACCACCGTAGCCACCGCCGGCGAAGAGATGTCGGCCACCTCCGGCGACATTGCCCAGAACTGCCAGATGGCGGCAGAAAGTGCCCAGCGCGCATCCCAGTCGGCTCAGAACGGCGCCGAGGTAGTCGAGCGTAGCGTCAGGGTCATGGGGCAGATTGCCGAGCGGGTGCAAGAATCGGCCAAAACCGTCGAAAGCCTGGGCGAGCGCAGTGAACAGATCGGCAACATCATCGGCACCATTGAAGACATCGCCGACCAGACCAACCTGCTGGCGCTGAACGCCGCCATCGAGGCTGCCCGCGCCGGCGAACAGGGGCGCGGTTTTGCCGTTGTTGCCGACGAGGTACGAGCCCTGGCCGAGCGCACCACCCGCGCCACCCGCGAGATCGGCGAAATGATCAAGGCTATCCAGAGCGAAACCAAAAACGCCGTTGCCGCCATGGAGCAAGGAGTGCACCAGGTTGAAAACGGCACCATGGAGGCCGCCAAATCGGGCCAGGCGCTTGAAGATATTCTCCAGCAGATCAACGATGTCACCATGCAGGTCAACCAGATCGCCACCGCCGCCGAAGAGCAGACCGCCACCACCAGCGAGATTTCCAGCAACATAATGATGATTACCGAAGTGGTGCAACGAACCTCGCACGGCGCTCACGAGACATCAACAGCAGCGGCCCAGCTGAACGGCAATGCCGTGGAGCTTCAGCGGCTGGTGCGGCAGTTCACTCTGTAGCAACCATTGTTTCTGCCCCGGTTGATTTTGCCGGGGCAGAAACAAAACACTTCCTACCCGCAACTCCCCATCGTCGCAAGCCCATAGATCAACTCCGGCCTATAATCAGGTTTTTTGCCCGCGTACATCAGTTCGTTGCTGCCGGCAATCCTCATGTTTTTACGGTTAAAGAGACGAAGCGCAGAACGATTGGAAGCCGGTGCATCCACCAGAACCTTTGTCCCGAGAGCAACCGTTTTTGCCGCATCATTCAGCATGCGTCCCGCAACGCCGGCGTCCAGTGCCGAGAACGGCCCGAACTGGCGGGCGGTGGCAGACGGCTGTATGACGATGAAACCGGACTCGTCAAGCAGCAGCTCGCCGCGACTGACCGTAGCAGTCAGCAGAGCATCTCTCCGGTCGCCCCACGCCTGGCAGTCAATGCCACTGGCTAAAGAGTGATTACTGTCTCTCCTGCCATTGTATCCGGTGTTCGCATGACGCCGGCGACCGCTGCCGACCCAGCGAATAATCGTATCAACACGGCTGAAGCCGAATTTTTCGTAGAGCGGTTGTCCTGATTTCGACGCGGTCAGCCAGACCGTTTCCACACCTTCTGAATGCAGTGCATCAAGGGCACACGTGAACAGCCGTTCGCCGATTTTCTGCCCGCGAAATTCCGCCGCTACGATCAGATTGCCGATCCAGCCGCTCCGGTCATGACGCAACGAGGTAACAAAGCCGGCAACTTCGCCGTTATCCCCCCGGGCAGCAAAACACCCTCGGGAAAACGCACCCAGCAAAAACTCGAACTCCCACGGTTCGGCCACCCAGTTCTCCGCTGTCGCCAGCTTCAGAAACGACGCGATATCGGCCCGGACAAACGGCTCGATATTCATGGTGACGGGCAGGCGGCTTCAGCAATCGTCATGTTCAGATCCTGTCCGATCAGGCCAATGGCATCGGCCCGGCACTGCTTGCAATGCGCAAACTGGCCGATAATACCCTCGTTGGCTTTTCTGGTTTCGGCCAGATAGCTCTCGCTTGGCGGCACCACATGTGCCAGCTCTGCCTGGGGAATAATCGGCATGATGTTCATGACAAAGGCGCCCAGTTCCTTGACCCGTGCCGCAATCAGCGGTATCTGGCTGTCGTTGATTCCCGGCGTCAGGACCGTATTGACCTTGATCGTCAATCCCAGTTCACCGGCCCGCTTCAAACCTTCAAACTGGTTACGGATCAGTATCTGTGCCCCTTCAACTCCGGTGTAGTGTTTCCCGTGATAGATCACGTGGCGGTAGATCTGGGCGCCGATCTCCGGATCAACCGCGTTGATCGTCACCGTCAGACTGTGCAGCCCCATTTCATACAGCCGTTCAATGGACTCCGGGAGCAGCAGGCCGTTGGTGCTGAGGCAGAGCATCAGATGGGGAAACTCTTCCTTGACCATCCGGAACGTCTCGAAGGTTTCTTCATTGGCCAGCGGATCACCAGGTCCGGCAATGCCGATGACCTTGATGATCGGCCCGGCCACCGGGCTGGCCATGACTTCACGGACTTTTACGATGGCCTCCTGTGGCATCAGGATGCGGCTGGTAACGCCGGGACGGGATTCATTGGCGCAGTCATGTTTGCGGGAGCAGTAACCGCATTTGATGTTGCATTGCGGCGCCACCGCCAGATGCATCCGTCCGTTTTTATGATGGTTGCCGCCAAAGCAGGGATGCCCCTGGATCTTGTTCTTCATCTCGCACGCAGTCGCCATATACTTGCTCCTTTCACACAAAAAAAGCCCGCTGGGTATAATCCCGCGGGCGTCGTTGCCTTCATGAGGGTATAGGCATAATGTGTGCCATCGTTTGTGTAATGAGACGAAGAGGCAGATAACTCCTGATAAACAGAGCCTTTGTGCGTTGCGGGTGGTGTGCGGTACCAGCGTACACCTCACATCTCGCCCGCTCCATCTGCACGTAAATTGTGCAGACAGAGATGGATTGTGAATTGCATAGCCCTCTGCTTCACCGTTCCTTTGTGAAATCGCTGTTCAAGAAAGGTTCTCCATGTTCCACCGGCTCAACCGTGATGAAATCAGTGACCGCGCCCGTGCCGCCTTCATCGGCATGGCCATCGGGGATGCCCTGGGTGCCACGGTCGAATTCATGACCGCATCGGAGATTGCCTCAAAATACGGCACCTTTAAAGATATTGTCGGAGGGGGATGGCTGCGTCTGAAGCCGGGACAGGTAACCGACGACACGGAAATGGCGCTCTGCATCGGTCGGGCAATTATCAAAAACCAGGGATGGTCGGTTGAAGCAATTGCGGATAACTTTGCCGCCTGGCTCAAGTCACGTCCGGTTGACTGCGGCGATACCTGCCGCAAGGGAATACGCGCCTATCTGTTGCATGGCCAGCTGGAATCACCGCCAAATGAATGGGATGCAGGCAACGGGGCAGCCATGCGCATTCTTCCGGCAGTACTCTATTCACTCCCCGACGAAGAGCTGCTGAAAAAGTACGTGATCGAGCAGGCACACATCACCCACAACAATCCGGTTTCGGATGCCGCCTGTCTCTGTCTGGGGCAGATGCTGCATGCCGCGCTGTGCGGCGCCGAGAAGACCCGTTTGCGCCGCCATGCCGACGGGCTGACGGTCAGATTCCCCACCTTTACCTTCGTGCCGTATCGCGGTCTGGCAACCGGGTACGTGGTCGATACCATACAGACGGTGTTTCACTGGTTTTTTCGGGGCAGGAATTTTGAAGAGTGTTTGGTGGGGACGGTTAATCAGGGCGCGGATGCTGATACAACCGGCGCCATCTGCGGCATGCTGGCCGGAGCATATTATGGCATGGACGCGATCCCGAAGCGGTGGGTCAGGAAACTGGACAGAGCAGTGCTTGCTGAAATAGAGGTGATGGTTGAACGGCTGATTGCCGCGAGCCCGGCCGGGAGAATCTGGTGAGGAGTGAGGAGCTTTCGCTCACTCTTAACTCTTAACTCCTCACCCCTCACCGGTTCCACTACCCTTCCTTCAAAACCATATCCGCAACCTGGCGCAACGACTTACGCTTATCCATGGCGCTCTTCTGCATGATGCGGTAAGCATCAGCTTCTGAAATCCGGTTTTTCTCCATCAGAAGCCCTTTGGCCTTCTCAATGATCTTGCGGTTTTCGATGAGCTCGTTCAGATCTTCAATTTTCTCTTTCAGACCTTCAACTTCCTCAACATGCTGCAGGGCAATTTCAATGGCGGGCAACAGATCCTGCTGCCGCAACGGCTTGGTTAAAAAAGCGGCAATTCCGGCGGTCGATGCCCTTTTAACAGTCGCAGCGTCACAGGCGCTGGTCAGCAGCATGATCGGAATTTTCAGCTTTTTGCGGATCTCGGAAGCGGCGCTTATGCCATCCATCCCCGGCATTGCCACATCCAGAATCGCCATGTCAGGAAAACTTGCCAGGGCCAGCTCCACGGCCTTTGCGCCATCACCGCACTCCAGTACCTCATCGAATCCCAGATCAACCAGCATGCTTTTCAGGGTTGTCCGGATAAGCGGTTCGTCGTCACAAATCAGTATGGATTTACTCATGGTTATATCCTCCGTACCTGGGAGATAGCATGAGGCGTGCCACTTGGCGAAAACCGGTTTTCATGCAAGCACACCGGACGGGCCGGAACACATCCCGGCCCATCCGGTGTGGCTAGAATACAAACCCTAATGTCAGTTGAAATTTGTCATTATCAAGCGGAGTTTCACCGACGCTCCGGTGGTCGCCATAGAACTGGTAGTCGGCCTTGATCGATACGGTGGTGGTCGGTTTGAAGTGCAGGCCGACTGTTGTGTAGTTGCGGTCATAGCGGCCGCTGATCGTGCCCGGGTCAACCACTCCTCCCTGCTGGGTGTTGAATTCGGACCAGCGGGCAAACAGGATTGCATCGGAATTCGCCAGCTTTCCTTTCTTCATTCCTTGCGGCATGACATGCCACCCGCCTTCGATCCAGTATCCGGACATGCGGTGCCCGATGTCGCTTATCCCCAGCGCAGCCGGATCATCCTGGTAGATGAAGACGTACTCTCCGGCAAGATCGAGATTACCCAATGAATAGCTGCCATCGAACGCCGCAACGGTTGTGTATGCGGACGTATCCTTGCCAGAGTTGCCGGTGTAAAAAGACAGGTTGGTCCTGAGGTTTGCCAGTGGCTGAAGATCCAGGCGTCCGGCCAGCGCCTTGCCGTTATTGTTGTCCACATTAAGATTCTGCCGTCCGTTACGTATCCCTTTCCCTGCCGAGAAGCGGCTGCCGTCCAGCCCGTTCATCACGTACAACTGGTAGCTGGCCTTGTCACTCAGATCGCCATGGATGCCGGCGCCCATCTCCGACCAGGTGGATGGGATCAGAAATTGATCAAGCTGTGGGCGCTCCCCGGAATTAAAGTTGGTCGGCTCGTGGTTGAGGTTGATCGCGCCGAGCGGCACCAACATGACGCCGGCCTTGACATTGAACTGCCGGGAAAGTTTAAAATCAAGAAAAGCCTGTTCTACCGCTGCTTCGCCAGAAAGCTCATTATCCTTGTTCAGCTCGTCCTTGACGCCGCCATGCTCCCACTCAAGCTCACTATTGAAGGTGATCCAATCACTCAACGGCGATTCAACATACAGAACGATGCGATGTGGATCGAAATTATTGCCCCCCTTGTCATTACTGTTGTTTCTGCGAGATGTGTACTTCAGCTCTCCATAGCCGCCGAATCTTGTTTTATCCGGAAACGCCTTGATACTGCCATCAACCTTTGCCTCGCCCTGCGCAGGCGGGGCGACCGCTTGAACCGCCTGCGGCTTGTCGAATGAATTCAGCTGCATCTTCATCTCATCCATCTGCTTCTGAAGTTCTTCAATGGTTGCTGCCGCCCGGGCATCAGGTATGGCAGACAACAGGATAAGTGCGGCAACGGCGATCACGGGAAACATCTTCTTCATGGTTCTTCTCCTTGGTGGGTATTTTTGCATCCGATTGACTGCAAATGATAATCATTATCAATTGTATGGTAAAAAAATGCGGCGCTCTTGTGTACTGAGAAACCTTACTTCCGGCAACTCAGATGGGTGAAACGCCGCGTATTATGCGATTAATAGCATTATGCCTTCAGTTTTTATGGTGGCTCAGGATCTGAATGAAAGGTAGTTATGACTTCCAGACGCCTGCGCTGCTTGATGTTGAATTTTGTTATCAATAACTGAAGAAGCTGATGCCTGTCAAGATATTTTAAAGGGGCAAGACAGAGAACTGACGTGGTAAATAAGGCGCTGACACAGGCAACAACAGGGATACAGCTGGTTCGGAAAAACTATGGAGAGAAAAAGTTATGCAGGTTCTTCCAGATTGTCTTCAAGGAGCGGAATAATCACGACCTTGATCTTGCCCTTGCCCCACAGCCCGATTTTCTTGGCGGCAGCCCGGGAGAGGTCGATGAAATGAAAGGACTTGGGGGCGCAACGGTCGGTAATGGTGACGTGGACTTCCTGCTTGCTGGTCGGATTGACCACCCGTACCACTGTGCCGAGCGGCAGGCTTTGATGGGCAGCGGTCATTTTTTCAGGGTTGTAGCGCAGGCCGGAGGTTGTTCGGCGCCCCTCAAAACGGCGGGCATAGTACGAAGCAAACCCTTCGACTGATTCAAACGAACTGCTCTTCTTGACCAGCTCTTCCAGGTTGGTTACCGAAGCTGCGGAAAGCTCCTTGAGCAGGGTCAGGTCGCTCCCCGGAAGCTCATCCGCAAGAGCCGTAGATAATGAAAAAAACGCGGAGAAAACGGCCAGACTTGCGACTATCATATTGAAATATAATCGATTCATGCAGGTACTTATACAATACCGGCACGCTTTGGTCAAGTTTTGCGCAGATATTCAGCTATGCCGTCCTGCAAGCCGCGGGGCTCAAAACCGAAGACGTGCTGCCATGCCCCGTCGCAGATACTCTCTTCAAGCAGCATCTGGAGCTGATCCATGGTGATCGGAAACTGCGGTACATTCTGCAGTACCGGAACTACCAGCTTCATCAGCCCCAGAGGGAGGTGTGGCATTATCGGCTTTGGCCGTCCCAAGGTGACCGCAATCGTATCGAGCAGTTCCTCGTAGCTCAGACGGTCATTGCCGCACAGCTCATAGGTCTGCCCGATTGTCTCGGGCATTTCCAGGGATCGGACAAAACAGCGGGCCACATCATCGGCATGAATCGGCTGCAGCCGGTAGCTGCCGCTGCCGATGACCGGCATGAGAGGAGCAAGCCGCAACTGCGCTGCCAGCATATTGATAAAGGCGTCGCGCGGCCCGAAAATCAGCGAAGGACGAAAGATCGTCCACTCCAAAGAACTTTCCCGCACCATTTCCTCGGCACGCCACTTGGTCTGGTGATAGGCCGACACCGCGTCCGGCCTCGTTCCCAGGGCCGACATCTGAAGATAGCGAGTTATTCCGGCCCTGCGTGCCGCTTCAAGCATGTTGGCCGTGGCCTGAACATGCAGACGTTCGAAGGTGGCACCTCGCGAAGGAAATTCGCGGATAATTCCGACCAGATTTATCACGGCATCACAGCCGCTCACCTCTACGGCAAAACTCTCCAGACGTGCAATATCCCCTTCTGCATAGGTGATACCGTTCTCCTGAACACCCGCTTTGCTGCGATGAACGAGCAGACGTACCTCATGGCCGCTCTCTCGGAGGGCACGACAGACATGCTCTCCGACAAAGCCGGTACCGCCACTGACAAAAACCTTCATGGTGTCACCTCCGAAAAATCAACAAGCATATCATTCAATGGGTGGTTTCCGAGCATTCGGTGCGTTCCCAGGAATCGAGCTCACCGGTGGCCAGCCGCACCTGAACGGTTTCACCAGCCTCGGTACAGCCGAACGAAACACCGATCTCCCCCGTTTTCAGATTTCTGAGGACCACCGGCTCTTCCCGCTGCTCGGTCCAGTAGCATACCTTGTTGTATTGCGCAGTTTTCATGATTCATACCTGCCTTTCACACCTGCCAGCCGCTCTATAAATCAAAGCGGACGCATATTGGAGAACTCACCCCACTCAAGAAAGCAGTGCGGTGCTTCGACAAATTCGTAAATCCCCTCTATCTCTTCCAGATGCCGCTTCTCGTCTCTGACAAACCAGTCGAGCAGAGCTTTGACCTTCTCACCGGTCTCCACTTTCGCCATACCCTCGCAGAGTCTGATCATCTCATCCTCGGCATGTACCACATGCTCAAAACCATCCCGGTCATTACGCATTTCCTTGACCAGATCATGGTTGAATAGTGCCATACGGCAGCCGTTAATGACGTGCTCGGCACGCTCGGTCAGTTCCGATTTCAAATCATCGCCCAAGGCGTCGCCCTTCATGTTTTCAAGCAAGCCAAGGTGCCGCGTGCGCGTATCAGCCAGCAGTTCGTACAATTCCCGTAATTCCGGGTCGGTGGTTTCGGCCGCAAGAGTTTTGTAGAAACTGAGGCAGTCGTTTTCAAAGCCGGTTAAAAATTCAAGTGTGTTCATACAACTCACCTCCTTTTACTAGGTACAGTATAGCACGGAGATGGAAATAAGACTAAAAAAGTCTTCAACACTGTTTCAGATGATTTTCTGCACGATCAGGATGATAGTCAGCGCCAGCGGGAAAAGACTGAAGATGGGGAACTGCAGACGTTCGGAGCGAACAAGTACGGCCACAACCGGAATCAGGGAGGTCAGCAGGAACCAGGGTGCCATGGGGCTGGCAATGCAGCCGAGAGCCGGCAGCAAAATGGTCGCCGCAACCATGGCCGTCAACCAGAGAAGAAAGAGGGCCGCCCGGCCAGACGGCATGGCGCAAAATTCAACCAGCCGGATCCCCGCTTTGAGATAATCTGCCTCATGCCGATTTTGCAGCAGCCAGAAGTGCGGTATCTGCCAGATGAAGAGCAGTCCGGCCAGGATAATGATGCGATAATCCGTCAGGCCCCCTCCAGCCAGCGACCAGCCGATTAGTGGTGGAAATGCGCCGCAGAGCGCGCCGAGCGGCAGGGCGAGAGCGGTTTTCTGTTTGAGCGGGGTGTACACGGCAAGATACCAGACCAGCGCTGAGATACCGAGCAGGATCGGGAGTAAACCGCCGGTTGCAGAGAGGGTGGCAAGGCCGGCCAGAATGGTGCCGATACCGGCAAGGAGGACGGCTGAGGTGGACAGGCGGCCTTGCGGGAGCGGGCGCAGCATGGTGCGGGTCATCAGAGCATCGACGTCGCGTTCCAGCAGCTGATTGAGAGCCGAACCTCCCATGGCGAGCAGCGTTACCCCGCTGCAACCTGCCAGCAAAGTTGCCGCCGGCACGGACGCGGGAAAGAGGCAGGCGCCTCCAACGGCGGTCACGCCGTTCAAAAGCGCCAGACGCGGGCGGAACAGTTTTGCGAGGTGTGAATTCATGGTTCTTCCACCTATTTCAGGGTTTCCATGTACTCCACCAGCGCCTCGACTTCTTCTTTCTTAAGATCGCCGAAGGCCGGCATAACCGGCGGGAACCCCTTGACCAGATCAGCGTGGGGATCAACAATTGACCGGTGCAGATACGGCTCATCCACTGTAATGGTGCGCTCGGCCCCCTTGGTAACTACCACCTCACTACGTCCCATGATCCCCTTGAAACTGGGCCCCACGCCGTGCGAACCATCCAGAGAATGGCATCCCAGGCACCCCTTCTCCCGGGCAAGTTTTGCACCGTCGATACGCACTCCACCCAAGCCCGCCGCGTGGCTGTGTTCCAGCCACTCCTCGAAGTCTTTCGGAGGCAGCGCCTCGACCGTGGTAATCATGGCCGAATGGCCGGTGCCGCAGTACTGGGAGCAGAACAGATCGTAACTGCCCGGCTTCGTCGCCACGAACCAGGCATGATTGGGCATCCCCGGCACCACATCACGCTTGACCCGGAAAGCGGGGAGGAAGAATCCATGGATCACGTCCTGCGAGACCAGCTCAACCCGCACCGGCCTGCCGACCGGCACATACAGCTTGGGGCTGGTAACGCCCCCGCCGTAGCTGAACGTCCAGGACCACATGCGCGCCGTGGCGGTCACCGGCAGCGCGCCCTTCGGCACGGTGCGCAGCACCAGGTACCCTTTCCAGCCGTACCAGAACATGGCCAGCACCAGCAGGGTCGGCAGTACGATCCAGACGATCTCCAGCCAGAGGTTGCCGTCAGCCCGGGAGGTTGGCTGCGGTGAACGGGAGCGGTGGTAGCGCAGCACGAAAACCAGCATGGTTATGGTAATGCCGAGCAGCAACACCAGGCAGGCTCCGAAGAGATACAAAAAGACCGGATTAACGGCATCGGCGGTCGATATGAGCGGTAGTTGGTTCACGTCAATCCCTATCGGTACAGAACGTCAAAAAAGGTGAAACCGATGAAAATGGCCAGTGTTGCCAGCGTAAGGAACAACAGCCAGCGCAGCAGCCGCCCTTCATACTGCATGTGCATGAAAACAGCGATTACCAGAGCGGCTTTGGCACAGGCGATTGTCAGCGCCACCATCACCTTGAAACCGCCCAGTTCCACGCGGGTAACCGCCACGGTCACGGCGGTCAAGGCCAGCAGTACAAGCCAGACGAGGGCAAGTTTTTTATAGCTGACGATGTGGTGCGGTTGTTCGTTCATACACTTTCCGTATTTGTTGCGATGTAGGCCTGGCCAGGATGGTTGGGAGCATCTGAAAAACGGAGCCGTAATAGCCCTTCTCGTACCATTGGTCCAAGGAAAACACTTCTGAGGCGTACCGGGTTACGATTCAGGAGACGGGCCAGCTGCTCAACAGTAAGATAATGACCTGTACACAAGCGCAATAATCCTGATCTCATTTCAGTTGGAGGTACTTTCCCCTTTTTGGCTATGGAGGCAGCCAGCAGACGTAAATCATCATTTTCATCGTCCAAACGTATGGAGTCCTCAGTCAAACGTATGGAGTCCTCAGTCAAACGTATGGAGTCACCTTCCAAATGTATGGAGTCCTCACTCTTATGTGGGGAGTCTGTATGATCAAAAAGAGAGGGTGCCTTGTCGCCTGTACCAAGGTGATAGGTCGCCCAACGCCGCCGATTATCCGAAACGAGCAAACCACGTTCGCACAGGCGGGTCAGCATTCGCGAAATCTCGACGGGATGGTCAGGCAGTAATTCCTGAAGCCGGATATTGGAAACCTGGTTTTCCAACGCCGCAGTGGCAAGTGCCTGAAGTTCTGAAGGTGTGAGCGAATCTATTGCACCGCCAAGCATGGCGCGGAGGTGCGAAAGTGTCTCTTCCGGGATAAGGCTAACCATCGGCAGTACCAGCTCAACACGATTTGGCCGGTCATGGCATTCCAGCTTGGGAGCGCGCCAGCGGTTCAGGCGCCATCCTGTCCTGATTTTGTCGGCCCCGGATCCGGCCTGTTCGCCACGGCCAATCAAGGCAAACATTTTCTGTAACGACCTGTTACGGCATTCACTGACACCGCCACGGTGATACTGTTCAAAAGATATCAACAGCGTGCCGGGATTTTCCAAGATAAAGCGATCAGGATACCGTTCAATGACGATGCCGCCAACACCCAGAAAGTCGGCATGGATGAGCGCATTGATGAAAGCCTCGCGAAGCGCCTCGTGGGCAGGTGTCTCGTCCCTGCGCTCGGCGCCTTCAAGGCGGAAAGGAGTTGGTAACCCTGCCGCCAGTTTTGGCCAGACCCGATGATAGAACTGAAAGAGATTTGCCTCCCAGGTTCCATCCGGGCAGACCCGGTCTGTCCAGCGGAGCAACGGATCAAGTTTTTCACGATAGTCCACGAAATATCCCGGCACTGCATCAGTATCGCGTATCGCCTCTTCCTTGCCGAACATGAGCAGACCAGCCAAAGTCAAACCATGGCGCTTGCCGGATCGTTCCCGCCGCCAGCCACCGATTTTAGCCAAAAAGTCCATATCCGGCAGCGTCAACCAGGGGTGATCGCTTTTCAGAGAAGCCAGCCTCTGACGGTACTGAGCCATACTGGCAGGATCCAAATCTTTCAGGTCAAAACCTTCGAGTATGCGATGATCAGGCGGAATCAGATCAGCATCGGCAAGCATTCTCCTTACTTCTGCATCATCCAGCCGGTAATCGCCCTCGTGGTGGCGCTGAAAAGTATGGCCGAGCGGATTATGTCCAAGATAAACGGGGCGCTGGGTTCTGGTTGCTCGCGGCACCTGGATAGCCAGCAGCACCGGGCCGTCAAGATCAACGATAGACACGTCCTGGGAGGTGAGAAGGTTGGCGCTAACAGTGTTACGGTTGTGAACATTATCCCAGAAATATTTCTGGTGTTGGGTTGCCTGCTCCGAGGTGAGGCCATCAAGGTGTACTTTGCCGTCTTTCTCGCGTACACCAAGAAGAATAACGCCCCCCTCGCTGTTGGCCATAGCGCTGTAGGTTTCCCAGAAGCTGCCGGGAAAACCACCCTTGGCAGACTTGAACTCCCAGTCGGTGGTTTCACCGACATGAGCAGCTTCCAGAATTTTATCAAGCAGATCAGCAGGCATTTGTCGCACCTTCTATACTGTTTTAAAACTCATAATGCTTATCCTTCTTAACGGGACTGAGGGTGGTGCGGTCTTGACCGCACCACCCGATGGTTGGCTCATTTCAAGCCTCTCAAGCAGTCCCGACAGACCTTGTCGCTAACTTACTCGTCGATCACAGCAGTGCGTTTTACCGACATTGAGTGCTTATGCCCCTCAACAATGTTCGACTTCGTTCTGAAGCTCATCAACAGTATTGCCAGCGCTGTAACAACTCCGATGATGGCGTGCTTAATGGAAATTGAACGGTTTAGGTCGAAGTTAGGAAGTACATTCATTATTAATGGTAACCACACCACAACCGTAAAGAGGCTCACCCATTGGTTAATCTGCGATACAGAGAAGGGCGCAGGTCCTTCTATGCTGCGCTTCAAAATGTTCTTCTCTTTGGGTCTGTGAAGAATGGTTTTATACAAGGGGCCTGTAATTCCATCTTCTAGGAGTCTGTCGGGCTT
>MGZJ01000011.1:0-17249 GCA_001802645.1 Geobacteraceae bacterium GWC2_53_11
CCCTCACTCCCCCCTTGTCAGGGGGGAGGTTTAAAAGCTCTCCCCTGATAAGGGGAGCGGGGAGGGGTTGGGGTCACCTTCCCTAAAACTCACCCCACTCCTCGTCAGCACCGACAACCTTTGCAAGAGGCGCGCTTTCCTTATGATACCCATTGGCCTTGTGATAACCGCTCGCTTTGCCGACCTTGTCCACACCCTTGGCTTGCCTGATAACTTTTGGAGCAACTTGCGCCTGGACAGGAGCAAGCTCGTGCTTGCGTATCACGGCAGAAGCACGCTGATCATCCAGTTTGAAACGATTTACCGCGTCAACCAAAAGTCCAGCCTGATCCTCCAGCGCACCGGCGGCGGCAGACGCCTGCTGCACGACCGACGCGTTCTGCTGGGTGATCTCGTCCATACTGGTGATGGCGGTGTTGACCTGTTCAATGCCGCTTGACTGTTCAATCGACGCAGCAGAGATTTCACCCATGATATCGGTGACCCGTTTGATACTGGTAACGATCTCCTGCATGGTCTGACCGGCCTCTCCCACCAGTTTGCTGCCGTTGCCGACCTTGTCCACCGAGTCACTGATCAATTCTTTAATCTCCTTGGCTGCCGCCGCGCTGCGCTGAGCCAGGTTACGCACCTCGCCTGCCACAACCGCAAAGCCCCGCCCCTGCTCGCCTGCCCGGGCCGCTTCCACCGCCGCATTCAAGGCCAGGATATTGGTCTGGAAGGCGATGCCGTCGATAACCGAGATGATGTCGGCGATCTTCTTGGAGCTGGCGCTGATGGAATCCATGGTGTCAACCACCCGGTTAATGACCGTTCCTCCCTTAACTGCCACGTCACTGGCATCTATTGCCAGTTGGTTGGCCTGCTGCGAATTGTCGGCATTCTGTTTAACGGTTGAAGTCAGTTCTTCCATGCTGGAGGCAATTTCCTCCAGGGACGAGGCCTGTGTCTCCGAACGTTGAGCCATATCCGCATTGCCGGTGGCAATCTGCTTGGTTGCGGTAGCGATGGAATCGGTGCTTGAGCCGACATTGCCGACAATTTCACGCAGATTGCCCACCATGACGGCAAAAGCATTGCCGATGGCATCGTTTTCAGATGCCGGTTTCACGTTCACCGTCAGGTCGCCTCCGGCAATATGTTCCGCCGTTGTGGCCAGTTCACGAAGCGTGGCGACCATGCGGGTCAAGGCCTGCATCAGCTGATCATGTGTTGAGCGTTCGCGTACTTCGACCGACAGGTTGCCCAGTGCTATTTGCGCTGCAGCATTGGTAACAACATCAAGTGCTTGAATGTTCTGCTTGATGGACGCATTGATTTTTTCAAAATTTCTGGCAATGGCTAAGGTGTCTTCATCACTTGCCAGACAGGCCGTATCAATATTCAGATCTCCAATGGCCATTTTTTCCAGATTAGCCAGCAACTTGCCAACTTCTTCCTCCTGATATTTTGCCTGCTTGTCGGCTACCCTGGCCGCTGTTTTGACTGCCGTCAGGTCGGTTACGACTTCAAAAGCGCCGGTAACATTCCCCTGCCGGTCTTTTATCGGCACGCCGGTATAGGATATGTCAAGATCCAGCCCGGCCATCGGATGGGCATCGGTCTCTGCGGTGCTGACTTGGCCATTGGCGATGGCACGGGCACAGGCACACCGTTCGGTGCGGCAGTCGGACGTTTTAAAGTGATCATAACACTTGCCCCCCAGCATCTGCTGCTGAGTCTTCCCGCCGGCTTTGGCCCCCATTTCGTTCATGTAGAGAATCGAGAAATCCTTGTCAATAACCATGGCAGGCGCCGACATGTTGTCCAGGAAACCCACCAGCCGGTCTATGGTGTCGTTTACCCCCTCGACTATTTTCCTGAAATCCCCCCTGTGGGCAGATGCATCTGCACGGGTAGTCAACCTGCCAGCCACCGCCGCATCAGACAGCATGTTTGCATCCGCCACCAGCGCATTTACGGCATCGATACACTGGTTAAGATTGTTCTTGATTTCGTTAAAGTCCCCCTTGTATTCATCCGTTATTCTGGGTGGTATATCACCTTTGCTGATACGATCCACATACTCGCCGGCCACGTTTAATGGTCCGATCACGGCATCCAGTGTCTGGTTGACGCCTTCCACGACACCTCTAAACTCGAAGTTGATCTTCTCCACATCGCCGCGCGTTGCCAACCTCCCTTCAACCGCCGCCTCGGTAAGGCGATTTGACTCCTCAAGCAGAGACTTGATAATGGCGGCAATGTTTCTCTTAAGATAAAGACCGATAAACATGGCCAGCATGATTACCGCGACAACGGCACTCACCATGACCCCTTTTATCAGCGCTGATTCAGTATCAGCAGACTTGGCGCTCTCCTTGGCTATTTTGTCATTGATATCGACAAGTTTACTTAGCAACGCTTCCGCTGTACGGAACGACTTCCCCGAAACCTCCAGAGTATGCTGCTTCAACTGCTTGTAAGCCCCACTATCACCGCCGGCACGGTATTTCTGGCTGAGTTTGATGGTTTCCATGGCATCATTTTTCCAGGCGCCCCAGGCAGGTACAAACTGCTTCCACGTCGCCTCCTCCTCTTTGGACTGCGGGAGCGGTTCATATATCTTCCAGGCCTTTTCAGCCAGTGCAAGTTCATCTGCAATATGCTTATATTCCCGCTCGACCCTATCCATCGGAAGATCGGGGGTATTCAAGGTTCTTTCTGCACTTTTGACGGCCACGTGGGCCTCGCCGATCATCATGAGGCTCTGGATGCTCGGCAGGCGGACGTCGGCAACCTCGCTCTGCATTTTCATAACCTGATTGATTCCGTAATACCCGAATGCCCCCATACAGGCCGTAATCAGGGTCACAACTGAAAATCCGGCAATAATTTTTTGTCCCAGCGTCATGTTCTTAAACATGGTTATTTCCCTCCTGTCGGTTTAAATATACTTCAGACCTCATTCAGCTATTTTTTGAAACACGTGCGCATCAGGAACTACCTGCTCAAATTTCCCGAAGAATTCCTGCGGCATTTTCTGTGTATTCTCACAGGCAAAATATCCGCCCGGTGTCAGTGCCTGATGGAACATCTTCAGCACTTCAACTCTCTGCTCCGGCTGAAAGTGCAGCAATACGTTCTTGCAGACGATCAGGCTGTACTCCTGCCCCGCCGGTTGCAGCGACAACAGATCATGGTAGCGAAATCTGACCCGGTCGCGGAGATGGGCGTTAACACGCAGATGTCCCGGTTTCTCTGCCGGTTCGAAATATTTAGCCACAAGTTCTGACGGAGTACGCTGTAATTGATCTTTGGGATAGACGGCATTGGTAACATGGTCGCCAAAGTTATTTGCCTGATCGTAATCGGTAGCGTCGATAATCAGATTCTGGAAGGAAAAACGGTTCATCCGCTCCGCCAACACCATGGCCATGGTATACGTTTCCTGCCCCAGGGCGCTGCCTGCGTCCCAGACCCTGATGCGACTGCGGCCGGTAGCATGCCTGATCATATGGTTGGCGGCGTGTTCCAGGGTCGGCAGGTCGCGCATAAAAAATGAGAAAGCCATGGTTGTCTCCTTATGCCGCCAAATCCAGCCGATTGTCGGCACTCGCCACCAACTGCATGTCATCGCTCCCGATCAGACGTTCAATATCGACCAGAATCAACATCTGATTGTTGACCGTACCGATTCCGGTGATGTATTCGGCATTGATGCTTGAGCCAAACTCCGGCGCTGGCTTGATCTGATCCGACTGCAGCGTGACTACGTCTGAAACGCCGTCAACTACCATGCCGATGACACGTCCGAGGACATTGATAATGATCACCACGGTGAATTCGTCATAGGCCACATTGTCCAGGTTGAATTTTATTCGCATGTCGATAATCGGCACGATTACTCCGCGCAGATTGATGACCCCCTTCATAAAATCTGGAGAATTGGCAATATGGGTAACCGAGTCATAGCCTCGGATTTCCTGAACTTTGAGGATATCCATGGCGTATTCCTCCTTACCGAGAGTGAAGGTGAGATACTCCAGCGCCCCCCCCTCTGACGTCATAACGGTCTGTCCATCCATGTTCATAATTCCCTCCTATTGCGAAAGTGGCTGACCGCGGAAGTCAGTTTTCAGGCTAAAGATTTTCCGGCAATTCTCATCAAGGCCTGATATGAATTCGTCGCGTCTCTTTAATCTCAATGTTTCATACCGCTCATTTGCTTCGGCTCTCGACATAACGCCGGATACATGAACGTGAAATTTTGCATGATCCGGATGGCGACACACGAAGCTGAACCCGAATTTATGGGCAAAACCACAGTCGGGGTTTTCAACCAGACAGCCTGATACTTCTTTGAATACTAATTTTTTTGTTAGACAGGTTTTCATGACAGACTCCTTTGGGATCGTGTATTCAATGAATCCTGAACCCGTTTCACAGGCCACTGGTCTCGTCACACAAACTCTATCGGCTCCGCCAGAGGCGCACCATATCAACAGCATCCAGAATCAGGGCTACCTGGCCGTCGCCAAGTATCGTCGCCCCTGCGGTGCCGTCCACTTTGCGGTAATTTGTCTCAAGACTCTTGATCACGACCTGATGCTGCCCCAGCAGTTCATCCACCAGCAACGCCAGATGTTCGCCTTCGGCGTCAACCAGCATGATAACGGCCTCTTCAGGGCGTTGTACGGCGCCGGGAATGGCAAAGATATCCGACAGCCGCATCAGCGGAATGTATTCGCCACGAACATGCACGGTGGTGTTGTCACGACCGACTTCGTTCAAATCATCGCTTTTTGGCTGCAACGACTCAATGATCGAGTTGAGCGGCACAATAAAGGTTTCTTTTCCAACCCGTACCGAGAGACCGTCAAGTATGGCCAGGGTAAGCGGCAACGAGATCACCACGCGACTTCCCTTTCCCTGTGCGGAAAAGACGTTGACGCGCCCCCCCATGGCATTGACGTTTCTCAGCACTACGTCCATGCCGACCCCGCGGCCGGAGACATCGGTGACCTGGTCAGCCGTGGAAAAACCGGGGGCAAAGATCAGCTGCCACACCTCTTCATCACTCATCGAATCTGAAACCGGCAGCCCGTTTTTGGCAGCCTTGGCCAAAATCCGCTCTCGATTCAGCCCGGCGCCGTCATCAGCTACCTCGACAACAACCCTCCCCCCCTGCTGCGCCGCTTTGAGGGTGATGGTACCGCCGGCTGGTTTACCGGAAGCGGTTCGTGTTTCGGGAGATTCAATGCCGTGATCGAGGCTGTTGCGCACCAGATGGGTCAGCGGGTCGGCCAGCTTCTCAACCAGGCCTTTGTCCAGCTCGGTGGTTTCTCCCACCACTTTCAGCTCAACCTGTTTGCCCAGCTTGTCGGCCAGATCATGTACCAGACGGGGAAAACGGCTGAAGATGAAGCTGATCGGCAACATGCGGATTGACATGACGCTCTCCTGCAAGTCACGGGTGTTTCGTTCCAGAAGCGACAGGCCGCGATGCAGGTTTTCGAACAGTACCGGGTCGAGATGCTGGGCGGTTTGAGCGAGCATTGCCTGGGTGATGACCAGCTCGCCCATCTGGTTGATCAGTTGATCGACTTTGGCTACACCGACTCTAATTGATGATGTTTCGGCATTTTCACCCGGCCTTCGGCCATAAGCGCCGGGTGCGGATTCATTTTTATCGTACAGACGCCGTCCCATTACGGTTCCGGATTCATCCGGAGTAATTTCAGGAACGGGAATCGGAGCCGCCTGTGCGGGAGGAGCAGTTGATTCCGCGGCAGGCACGGTTTCAGTCTGAAGTGGATCAACACGGATCTCTTCTTCATCTGCCACAAACATAAAGACTTCAATAATATCACTCACCGGCTGACTGGTAGTAAGGGTCATCTCCCAGACGGTGCGACAGCGGGTCGGGTCGTAGGTGCTGAGTTCATGATGCGGCTCAATCACGGCTGTCACGGTAAAGTCGCCCATGGAGGCAAGTTCCTCGAAAATCGGTTCCATACGAACCATACGGGTGAACAGGTCGGACGAAGGGGTGAAAACGATCCGGTACGTCGTCTCGGAGACTGCTTCACTGCAGCCGTCCGATGCCCCGGAACGGCAAGGTAAAACCGGCTGTTCGACCGGTGATGCTCCGGCAACGGAGATAGCGTTCAGTTGTTCGCAGACCCTTTGCACAGCCTGTTCATCCACCATTGTACTGTCACGGTGACCTGCCAGCTGCATGCTGATGGCATCCCCGGCCTGCAGAAACACATCCACCATGTCTCTGGTAAGTGATATTTCACGGTGCCTGACCCGATCCAGCAATGTTTCCAGGGTGTGAGTCACCACGGTCATGTCCGGAAATCCAAATGTCCCTGCCCCCCCCTTGATGGAGTGGGCCGCCCTGAAAACGGCGTTCAGCTCTTCATCATCCGGATTTGCCGGATCTATGGAGAGAAAAATCCTTTCCATCTCAGCAAGATGCTCGGCACTTTCTTCAAAGAAGACCTGAAAGAATTGACTGAGATCAACGTTCATAGGGCATCTCCCGTGGCGTTATCCTGCACTCGCGGCACACCATATCAAGCTGCATCCGGATAATTATCGGTGAAGGATTGGCCAAGCCCCAAACGCTGTATGGTGTGCTGCATGTCATCCGGAAGATTAAGCAGCTTTGTTTCCACTCCACGCATCTTCACAAGCTCCATCCAGACGTGAAGAAGCTGCAGCCCGCTCATATCTATGGAATCGATACTGCCGCAATCAATGCAAAGGCGTTTTTTTCTCGTTGAGGCCAATTTTTCCAGTGATTGCGACAGCAAATCAACCTGATTCACAACTCCTGAAATGGTCCAGTCTCCTGACAAATGATGTTTCCCGTCTGTTGTCTTCGTAGCCATACGATCCTCCTGTTCCCGGCGGATATATTAAGAACAAATAAGTTTTTACATAATGCATGCCAACCCGACCAATTTAATTGCGCTTGCATTACAGCAAGTTAAGAATATTTGTCCGGGAATGGTTGGTAAATAATTTACGGCTCAAATGTGAGGAAGAAAAGAACGGAGGGATAAGTTACTGTAACTATGGCAGGTTAGCGAAGGTAAATAATTTACAGCAGGTACATATATTTACGTGGAAGTTACGAGGGGTATCTCATTTGTACGAGCATAATTTATCGATACTGTTCAACAGCGATTCAAAGTTAACCGGCTTGGACGCATAGCTGCTGAATCCGGCGGCCAGAAAGCTATCAACGTCGTTTTGAAACGCATGCGCCGTCATGGCGACAACCGGGATCAATGGATCAATTCCGGACAGGCTTCCCGAACGGATGATTCGTGCCACTTCCAGACCGTCCATATCCGGCATGGAGATATCAGAGAGGACAATATCAAAGCGCTGCTTCCGTAACTGTTCAAGCAGCTCAGAGCCGTTTGCCGCTTCGCTCACCCTGTGGCCACGACGCTGAAGCAGTGCTTTTGTCACACTCCTTCCCAGCTCATCGTCATCTGCCAGCAGAATACTCCAAGAAGTACCATGTTGTGTCAAATGATGTTTATTTGTTTCAATTAGTATCGCATCATGACTGACAACAACAGGCAGAACCACCGTAAAAACCGAACCTTCACCAGGAACACTTGTCAGGGTAACAGTACCCCCCATAACCTCAATCAGGCGCCGACAGATAGCCAGACCAAGACCTGTTCCCGCATGACGGCGAGTGCTGAAATTTTCCACCTGAGTAAAGCTGTCGAAAATCAGGTCCTGCTTTTCAGGAGGTATGCCTATGCCGGTGTCACATACAGAGATTTTCAGGATGGCCGAATCAGAATTTGTCCCGGACAGTGCCTGCTCTGATGTAATCTTCAGAGAGACCGTTCCGTTATTGGTAAATTTGATGGCATTTGAAAGCAGGTTGGAGATGATCTGGCGAAGTCGATGCTGGTCACAAGAGATATGTCTTGGCAGGTCATCTGCCAGTGACAGGACAAGGTCTAATCCTTTTTGTCCGGCACCGACGGAAAAGATACGCACCAGTTGCCGGGCCAGGGAAGATACCGAAAAAATTTCATTGACCACTTCCAGCTTGCCTGCCTCAATTTTAGAGAAATCCAGCACGTCATTGATGACATTAAGAAGCATCTTCGAGGCGGTCCGGCAGTCTTTCAGGTATTCCTGCTGTTGCGGTAGAAGCGCTGTAGTTGCAAGCAGCTCGATGCTCCCGAGCAGGGCACTCAACGGAGTGCGAATCTCATGACTCATGGTAGCCAGAAAAGCTGTCTTGGCCTGGCTGGCGGACTCGGCAGTGACTTTGGCCTGACGCAGTTTTTCCTCAGCCTCATACTGTTCGGTAACGTCATGGGCAACGCCGATATACTGCCACACGCAATTGGTATCCGAATATCGGGAACCGTTGGCAATAAACCAGCGCCATGACCCGTCGGATCGTTTAACGCGATACGGCGGACTGGTCATGCTCTGCCCTTCTGCAAGTATGCGCGTCAGATATTCTGCACAAGGCAATACATCGTCCGGATGGACGAAAAGTGCAAAGTTTTGCCCAATTACATCTTTGATGGGAATGCCGAAATGACGCTCCCATGCACGGGATACGAACTGGAAGACTCCTTCCGCGGTAAGAACAAATATAACATCAAAGGAGTTATCCATGTAGGCTTTCAACTTTTCCCTGCTTTCCTGCAAGGCGTTTTCTGCCGCTTTTCGCTCGGTGATATCACGCCCCACGGCCTGGTACTCAAAAATGAAGTTATCAGCAGAATAAATCCCCCGATGAACCCAGTGCTGCCAGCAAATCACACCGTCAGGCTTGATCACTCTATGTTCAACGTTCACTATTGGACTCTCAGGAGTTATTCCCTTGAGTTGCTTCAAAATCCTGGAAAGGTCAGGCTCCGGAATATGCGGAATGTAGTTCCGGTTTATCACCTCATTACGTTCTTTATCGAAGCAGCGGAGGTAGGGTTCGTTAACAAAAGAGAGTCTGCCATCAGGTCGATAGCGGCAGATAAGATCAGTCTGATCCTCAACAATGGCATGGTAACGTGCCTCACTCTCCTGCAACGCCACCTCGGCCTGTTTGCGATCTGAGATATCACGAATAAATACAATAAACTTTGATTGCGAGCGTAAATAGGTGGTGCTGATTTCGACGTCGTAAATCCGGCCGTCTTTTGACCTGTGCTTGCTTTCAAACTGCCCCGTACCGTATGTAATAAGGTACTCTATGCGCCGATATGTTTCTTCTGAAGACTCGGCTGATTCAACATCTGAGATCGAGTACTGCAGCAACTCTTCCCTCGAATAGCCAGACATCCTGCAATACGTATCGTTTACTTCCAATATGTTCCCGCTCAGATCCACAAGCCAGAACCCGAACAGGTTTGTCGCAAGCATCGCCCGGTATTGTTCGGCGTTTTTGCTAAGTTCTTCCAGAGCCAGTTTACGTTCTGTGATGTTCTCATACGTACACAAGACCCCAATGACACTGCCATGGGGATCGTGAAGAGGAACTTTTGAGGTAGTGATACTAAGAACAGTTCCATCGGCGCACTTGATCGATTCTTCATAGTGCAATTTGGGTCTGTCGGCTTTCATCACCAGTTGATCGTCTTTACGATAATGCTCTGCACGTTCATGCCATGAAAGATCAAAATCGGTTTTCCCGATTACCTGCTGTGAGTTTGCCAAGCCCGTATCTTCAGCAAAACAGCCGTTGCATCCCTGATACACGCAATCACGGTCTTTCCAGAAGATGCGCTGCGGAATGTTGTCCAGAATCAGGTGAATCATCTGCCTGGATTGATGATACATCAGACTCTCGGCCTGTTTACGCCTGTTGATATCCTCAAGAACAATCCAGAACTCGTTGTTTCGCGTCGGTGTGGCCTTCAACTCTGCCCAGAAGAAGGAGCCGCCCCGACGCATCATCCGCATCTCCCACTGCTGCGACAACAACAACTCTGATAACTGTCGGCACTGCAAACAGAACAAATCTCTATCTTCAGGGTGAATGTAGGTGGTGAATGATGTGGAGAGCAGAAGAGGCCGTTCGACTCCGAGCAGTGATGCAGCGGTAAGATTGGCCTCCAGAATATTTCCTTGACCGATGAGGGTCAGATAGCCGACCGGAGCCATATCGAACAGGGCAAAATAACGTTCACGCGATGCCTCAAGTTCCTGCCTGGAGAGCCGCAGTTCGTTGTTTTGCATCTCAAGTTCAACCTGGTGAACCTGTAGTTCGTGAAGAAGTCGAGTGGACTCGACCGACAACATGGTTTCACGAGCGGTAGGCAGTTCAACCTGTTCAGGATGGACAAGGTCCGTTCCGGACATTTTTTCCGGGCTCCGGCTGCATATTGGCTCTGAAGCATTCTTTGTTCGTCTCATGAATCTGCCCTGTGGCTACCCGTTCGATTTTCCACTCTTTTCGGCAACTCCGCACGGCTTTCTCCGGTTGGAAATAGTCTGCCTGGTTATGCCGAGCAGGCTTGCCGCCATGCCGGGATTTCCTCCGGTGCGCCGCAACGCCTCTTCAATAAGATAGTTCTCGATTTCATGGAAGGTTGGAAAATGACCGAACAGGGCATCGATCACCTGTTCTGACAACGAGTCTGCCGCAATGCTGACAGGTACCGTAATCCGTTCACCCTGGCGGCGATCAAACGACAGATCGGTAAGATCTCCTTCGGTATGGCGCGCGACCGCATCATACACCATCGCTTTCAATTCCCTGACATTACCCGGAAAACTCAGTCCAAGCAGATGGGAGATCGCACGTACAGCGACTTTGGGCTGGTTCTTGTGATAGGACAGTGCCGCCTCGCGAAGAAAATTATCCAGCAGAAGCGGAATATCTTCACTCCGTTCTCGAAGCGAGGGAATATGGATTTCATGGGTACAGAGGCGATAGTAAAGATCCTTCCGGAACAGTTTTTCAGCTACCCGTTCCGACAGATTATGATTCGTGACGGCGATGATGCGGGCCGTTGTTTTTTTGAGCGTATCCGAGCCGACCGGATAATATTCGCCTTCCTGCAGCAATCTGAGCAGTTTGATCTGCGAACGCTCATCAAGATCGCCGATTTCATCCAGAAACAGGGTGCCGTCCGCAGCACGTGCGATCAACCCCTCCCGCACCTGATCCGCGCCGGTAAAGGCGCCCTTTTTGTGGCCGAAAAGGGTGTCGGAAAAGGTAACATCATCCAGGCCTGCCACATTCACACTGACAAACTCGCCGCTGACCCGGCTTATCTGATGAACCGCCCGCGCCATCAGTTCTTTCCCCACGCCTGTTTCTCCGGTTATCAGGATCGGTTGTGACGAGAGAGCTACTACTTCCGCGTATTGGAACAACGCCCGCATTTTACCGCTGCGGGTAATGATGGCTTCAAAGGCTGCCGGATTATCGAGGGAATCTTCCAAAAGTCGCTTTTTAAGCGACAGCAGTTCTCCCTGCATGCCGTTGATCCTGACTGCACCGTTGACACAGGCAACCAGGCGATTTGGTTCTACCGGCTTGCTCAGATAATCCAGGGCGCCCAGTTTCATGCACTCCACCGCCCTGCCAAGCTCATTGGCGCCCGATATCACGACCACCTGTATTCCGGGGTAATCGTGCCGGATCATGCCGAGCAATTCATACCCCGACAGGTGCGGCATGGCAAGATCAAGCAGAGCGAGTGCGGCGCCATGCTTCTGTAAAAACGGCAGTACCTGGCGACTGTCAGAGAGACAGTGAACATTTTTAACACCGGCTTTCTGAAGGGTAAGAGCCATCATGGTGCAGCAGGTTTCATCATCATCAACCAGCAGCACCGGAAGGTGTATCGCGGACGAATCAGCAAGCATGTTGAGACTCCCGGTTCACAGGTTTGCCGTGCGGTAGCGAGACGCGTACTGTTGTGCCTTTACCATGCTCGGACAGGATCGAAAGGTCGCCGCCATGATTGCGGATAATCCTGTCCGAGACAGTCAGGCCGATGCCGGCGCAACCATGATCCTGCCATGTGGTAAAGAAAGGTTCGGAGATGTGCGGTAAAACGGAAGCAGGTATGCCGACGCCCTCATCACTGATACAGAGCAGCACCCGGTCTGTTTCATAATCACATGATGTTGAAACAACAATTTCACATGATCTGTCGGGAAGTGAAAGAAGGGCATTCATGAGCAGATTGAGAATAACCTGCGTCATCTGCGTGGCGCAGTCAGGCGATACGGTGGGAGCATCATTCAGATTGAGCTGAAAATTGTTCGTAAAATTAGTAGCTTGATGATGAGTCATGACACAGCACTGCGAAACCAGCTGATTTAAATCCACGGATGTTTTGTCTGTAGCAGACGCCAGACCGCTGAATTCCGCCAGATGGGATACAAACTGGTCCAGCTTAAGAGTAGATTCACTGATACCTTGTACGACATGCGACATTGTTGTCAGAATCGTGTCACACTGATTCTTGAAATCGCCGCATATAAGTTCCGGATCATCATGAAGTTCCTCAACCAGACCCTGAATATCATGCAGGTAATGCCCGACAAGCGTACTCCCCAACTGTATGGAATTGATAGAGTTATTAAATGTATGGCCAAGCCCGCGCAGAAAGAACCGCTGGTTATTAAACCGGTTAAGGTTCAGTAGGTGATCAAACATGGCGGGTTGTAATAGCTGATCGTTCATAGCAACTCTAAGGATCTTCCGGAGTTAATCTCAGGCATGGGAACCGTCATTAACACTAGCACAGAAAACTCATTACGCAATTTTCTGCACATTTTTTTTGATCTGAAACAGTTTTTAGCCCTCCCCCTTGAAAACTGAGCTGACCATGATTACGTTCACTTCATTACACTTATATCCGCAGAAGGAGACGAATCAACTATGTCCAAGACCACCAAGCAGTTCCAGACCGAGGTACAGCAGTTACTTGATCTGGTGATCCACTCACTCTATTCCAACAAAGACATATTCCTGCGAGAATTGATATCCAACGCATCCGATGCCATCGACAAGGTCCGCTTTGAATCACATTCCGACGAATCGCTGCTGGAAGGCAACAGCGACTGGAAGATCAAGCTGATTCCGAACAAGGATGCCGGTACGCTGACCATCCTCGACAACGGCATCGGCATGAACATGGCTGAAGTTGAAGAGAATATCGGCACCATAGCCCGTTCCGGAACCAAAGCGTTCATGCAGAGCCTGAAAGACAAGGCCGCCAGCAACAACCCGGAATTGATCGGCCAGTTCGGCGTCGGCTTCTACGCTTCATTCATGGTTGCCGACAAGGTTACGATGGAAACCCGCAAGGGTGGAGCAGCCCTGGACGGCTGCCGCTGGGAATCAACAGGCGACGGCAGCTACACGGTTGAAGAATGCAGCCGCGAACAGCGCGGCACCGAGATTACCCTGCATCTCAAGGAAGAGTTCAAGCAGTACCTGGATGAGTGGAAGATCCGCTCGATTGTCAAAAAATATTCCGACTACATCCAGTATCCGGTAGTCATGGATATCACCCGTTCCGAGACCGTGAAAGATGCCGACGGCAAGGAAATTGAAGGTGCAGGAACCATCGACAAGACCGAAGAGCAGACCCTGAACTCGATGAAAGCCATCTGGGCCCGCGCCAAGAGCGACGTCACCGAAGAGGAATACACCGAATTCTACAAGCATATCTCCCATGACTACGATGCGCCGTTCCGCACGATTCACTTTTCCGCCGAAGGTGTCAGTGAATTCAAGGCGCTGCTCTACCTGCCGGGCAAAAAACCGTTCGACATGTTCATGAATGATCGCAAAAAAGGGCTTCAACTCTATGTTCGCCGCGTATTCATCAGCGACAAGTGCGAAGAGCTGATTCCGGACTATCTCCGCTTTGTCAATGGCGTTGTTGATTCATCCGATCTGCCGCTGAATGTGTCCCGCGAAATCCTTCAGGAAGATGTGCAGATCAAGCGTATCCAGAAAAGCCTGGTAGGAAAAATTCTCTCGACACTTTCAGAAGTTAAGGATCAGAACTTCGATGAATACGTTACATTCTGGAAAGAGTTTGGCCAGGTTATCAAGGAGGGTATGCACTTTGACTATGCCAACAAGGAGAAGCTGCAGGAACTGATCCTCTTTGAAAGTACCTCCACCGAAGCAGGCTCGTATGTTTCCCTGAAAGAGTACGTCGGTAGGATGCCGGAAGGACAGAAGGACATATTCTATATCACCGGCGCCAGCCGCGAAACACTGGAGCAGTCACCGCATCTGGAGGCGTTCCGCGCAAAAGGGTATGAAGTGCTCTTCCTGACCGATCCGGTCGATGAGTGGGTTGTGCAATCGCTGACCGAATATGACGAAAAGCACCTCAAAGCGGTTGACCGCGGCGATATCAGCCTCGATAGCGAAGAAGAAAAACAGGAAAAAGAAAAGAAACGCGAAGAAGCCCAGAAGGAGTTCAGCGACCTCATTTCCCTGATGAGTGACCGCCTGAAAGACAAGGTTAAAGAGGTACGTTTCTCCAACCGCCTGACCGATAGCGCCTGTTGCCTGGTTGCAGATGAATACGGCATGAACGCCAACATGGAGCGCATCATGAAAGCCATGAACCAGGCGGTTCCTGAATCAAAACGCATCCTGGAACTGAACCCTGACCATGCCATCCTGAAGGCAATGGCTTCCATCCACCAGAAGGATGCCTCGGCGGCGGCATTGGCTGATTACGCCGACCTGCTGTACGATCAGGCGCTGCTGACTGAAGGTTCAACGATTAAAGATCCGCTCCGTTTTACCAGACTGGTCAGTGATCTGATGGTCAAAGCGGCTCAATAGATTCAGAAAGATGTGTTGAAACAGAAACGGCCTCCGGGATAATTACCGGAGGCCGTTTTGTTGCTACTATCTGTTGATTATATTAGAAGCGGTAGCCAACGCCGATGCCGAACAGATTCGGGTTGAGGTCCAATTTATACTTTGGACCGCCAGCCGCAAGACGTATCTTTGTATCAGCATTAATATATTTGTAATCAAGGTTGAAATAGAGATTGTCTTTGATCTTAACATCAACACCAGCCTGTGCGGCCCAGCCAATGCTGTTGTCAATTTCGAAATCAGGGGCGCCTTCCACCTTGGATTTAAACGGAATTGTATAGTTCAGACCGACACCGACATAGGGGCTGATTGTTTCACCAGCCAGCGGATGGTACTTAACGGTAAGTGTAGGAGGAAGCAACCAGGTAGTGCCTACAAATTGGTCGGCAAACTTGATGTCGTGTCTTGTAACGCCGAGAATCAACTCGGTTGATACATTCTTCAGGAAAAAATATTCCAGGTCGAGCTCAGGTATAACGTCATCACTAACTGTTGCCTTTGCTCCACTGAGCTGGCTATCGAACTTTTCTGCAGGCGCAACATAGATTGCTCTCATGCGCACACCAAACTTCTTGTAATCCTCTTCTGCATGAACCATCGACGCCAACCCAAGTGACAGTGCTACTAACGTTCCTGCTACAGCAAACAAGTTTTTCTTCATTTTTGTTCTCCTTACTGCCGGTGTATTTTTGAGAGTTCCCCCTCAAATGCGAACTACTATTTGACTATTAAGGACCATTGCGATATTGAAGAGCGTGTTGGTCTTCTTATTGCTAAAAAAATGACGTATGTCAAGAAAAATATAATTTTTCTAAACAGTATTGAACAGCAGTCCAAGGTGGTGTATGAAGGATAATTAACGGGCCGGCCTTCTCGCTTATTCGTTCACTCTCAAGAGAACCTACAGCTGTTTTTGATGCGTTTGGGGATAGCCAGCCTGTTTACCCGCTGAATAGCAACAAGAAGTATCCCGTTTGCTGCCTGGGAGGATTAACGCGATGGTCATCTCACATTACGAACTGCTGGACAAACTTGAAGAGACACCTCATGCCGCCGTATACAAGGCGTACCACAAACAGAACCCCGACCGGCCGATGATCCTGAAAATCCTGAAAACGGTCACCCTGTCCGACTTCAAACAGATCCAGTTCGCGCAGAAGATCGAGCATCTCAAAGTTCTGGACCATCCTTATGTCATCACCCCCGTAGACGTTTGCATAACCGGCGATGTTCTGTTCTTCGCCCAGGACTATTTCAACGGCATCAGCCTGGATAAACTGGGGGAAACCCGTCACGGCATCACATTAAACATGTTTTTTACCATTGCCTGCGCTCTGGCCGGCATCCTCGACAAGGTGCACGAAGCCGGCATCATCCACGGCGGCATCAAGCCCCACAACATCCTCGTCAACCCCGCCACTCTTGAAATCCGGTTGATCGACTTCATCAGCACGGTGAATGTGCGCGACGTCAGTCATTTCATCTACGACCGTGCGTTTGTCAGGGATACCCTGGCCTATACTTCTCCGGAACAGACCGGTCGCATCAGCCACAGGGTTGACTTTTCCTCGGATATGTATTCCCTCGGCATCGTCTTCTATGAACTCCTGACCGGATGTTTGCCGTTTATGTCGGACGATCCCCTCGAAATGATCCACTCCCATCTGGCTCAGGAAGCCCCTGACGCTCATACGGCAAATCCGGCCGTACCCGAAATCCTGGCAAAAATCATCGCCAAACTGATGCTCAAGGAACCCGACAAACGCTATCAGAGCTGTTCCGGGCTGCTGAAGGATCTGACCCGGTGCCGTGATGAATACGCAAACGGCAGCACGATCCGGGAATTCCCGCTGGAGAGCCATGATTACACTCACCGTACCACCTTCATTTCCAGGATGGTGGGACGTGACCCGGAGTCCACGATCATCCTGTCCGAATACGAACAGGTCGCCGGCGGCACTTTCAGGGCTCTCTTCATCTCCGGCCTGTCTGGAATCGGTAAAACCAGACTAATTCAGGAACTGCAGAAACCGATCGTCAGACACCGCGGCTATTTCACCTCGGGCAAATTTGACCTGTACCAGAAAAATATTCCGTACAGCTCCCTGATTCAGGCATTCAGAAACCTGTTGCGCACCTTTCTGACCGAGAGTGACGAACGGGTGGCGCTCTGGAAAGAACGGATACTGAATGCCGTGGAGCGTAACGGCAAGGTGTTGACCGATGTTGTTCCGGAGTTGGAAATACTCATCGGACCGCAGCCCGATGTCCCTCCCCTCCCCCCGGTTGAGTCCTTGAACCGCTTCCATGACCTCTTCGACCGTTTTCTGGCCTGCCTGGCCAGTGAAGAACACCCGCTGGTCATCTTCATCGACGATCTGCAATGGTGCGACATGGC
>MGZJ01000011.1:17285-49905 GCA_001802645.1 Geobacteraceae bacterium GWC2_53_11
CATCCGTACCTGTTCCTGCTCGGAGCCTACCGCCATAACGAGGTTGATCCGAGCCATCCGCTGTCCCGGCTCATCCGCACCACCAAGGAGCAATGCAGCGTGTTGAAGGAAATCAGGCTGGAACCGCTGCAGCCGGAACATTGCCATGAGATGGTCTCCTACATCCTCGATTCTCCCCGTGAGCAGACCACGTCCCTGTCGGACTTTATCAGCACGCTCTCCGAAGGCAACCCGCTCTTTATCAGCGAAAGCCTCTCGTACCTCCATAATGAAAAACTGCTGTTCATGGATGAGGGGAAACAGTGGCGCTGGGACATGGAAAAGATCCGGCAATCGGACATGCCGACCACCGTGGTCTCGCTGTTCGGTTCGAAGATCCGCAAGCTCTCGCCGGAATTGATCGATCTGCTTGAACAGTGTGCCTGCATGGGCAACTCCTTTTCTCCGGCTGAGCTGTCAGCTGTCAGGGGAGTGAGCTTGCGGGACATATTCCATCTTTTGAAACCGGCCCTTGGCTTGGGACTATTACTAGAACAGAGAAATCGCTTGCAGTTCGTCCATGACAAGGTACAGGAAGCGGCATTAGCCGCCATACCGGCTGAGCGGCGGCGGGCCATCCACCGCCAGGTGGGCAGCCATCTTCTCACGGCCGTGCCGCGGGACGCCGACCTGGAGCGGATCGAGAATCTGTTTACCATCGTGTCTCACCTCAATCTGGGCCGGGAAGATGCACCAACTCCCGAGTCGGCCCATGCCCTTTCGGACATCAACTACCATGCCGGCAACAAGGCGCTCACATCCCTGGCCACCGAGGCGGCCAACGAGTATTTCAGCCTCAGCCTGAGTCTCCTGCCGGACGATTGCTGGGATGCCGATCATTACGAGCGCACGTTCAGGATTTTTCAGAAAGCGGCCAAGACCGAACTGATGTGCGGCAATTATGAGCGTTCCGAACGACTGCTCTCCCGATTGCTCGATCATGCCGCGAGCGATTTGGACAAGGCGGAATGCCTGGCGGAGCAGACCACCTCGCTGTCATCAATCGGCAACTTCAGCAAGGCAATCGAAACCGCCAACCGCGGGCTGGCCTATTTTCACAAGAACATCCCCGAAAGTCCGGAAGAAGCTGATGCGCGCAGAACCGAGCTGATGACGGAGATTGCCATGCAGGGCGACGTGTGGCAGACCATCCTGAATATGCCCTTTACCAGGGAGAGGCAGCGCAAGATCGAGCTGGCGTTTTACAGCGAGCTGATTCCCGACCTGTACATGTCCGGTCTGGTGCCGCAACTGTACCTCTCCGCGGCCCAGTCCACGCAGCTCTGTCTGGCCGGGGGGATGGACGAGTCGGTAATCTACTCTTTCAGCATCATGGGTCTGCAACTGGGTGAACAGGAGAAGTTTGATCTGGCTTTCAGGTATGAGGATCTTGCCCGCGGCCTTTCGGCAGCTTACCCCAATACGTTCGGCGCAACCCGCGGCATGAACGGTATTGTCTGGTGCAACATGCATTCGCGGAGTCATCCGCGCCAGATCGTTGACTATGCCCTCAAGGCGATCCAGTGCGGCAAGAGCTGCGGCGACCTGTACAACGCCGGACTATCCTACGGCCCCCTGATGTGGAACCTCCAGATCCAGGGGGGAGACCTGGCCCTCATCGAGGAGTACACCAGAGAATGCCTGCACTTCTCCCGGCGGTATCATCTTTCCTTTTCCGTGGGGCTTGCCGAGGCGATGCAGGCGGGGTGGGTCGCGCCCATGCAGAACGGGTACACCGTTGTGGCCATGGAAGACAGGATACGCCAATGGGAACAGGATAACCATGTCGCTTCGGCTGGTAGTTACTTTGTCCATCTGGCCCTGACCCACTATTACTTCGGAGAACATGACCAGGCTCAGGCATCTCTGGATGAGGTACAAAAGTACCTGTCCGGTCTCACCGACAACGTGTTGAAGCGGCAGTGGTACGTTTTCAGGGTACTGAACGCACTGCGGAAGTTCACCGCTGCCGGCCGGGATTCCGAAGCCTGGGATCTCCTGATGACGCGCCTGAGACCGCTTATCGAGAAGATCGAAACCTGGGCAACCCTGGGGCCGCTGCTGAAACCATACCTTGCCCTGCTGTACGCCGAGCTGGAACGGAGCAGGGGCAATTTCAGGGAGGCCAGGGGATTGTATCTGGATGCCATTGATGCGGCCCACAAGGAGCAGTACGTCTTTCTGGAGGGATATCTCCACGAATGTCTGGGAAACCTGCTCATTGATAGCGGGCACAGCTCCGAATATATCTATTTCGCCGAAGCGGCGCGCCTGTACCGGCAATGCGGCGCACAGCGCAAGGAACTCTCCCTCAGGGAGCAGCACCCGGAATATTTCAAGGAACGGCGAAGAGGGTATACGCACTTTGAGCCTGATTATTCCGCTGCACTGCCCAATCTGGATGTGGACTACCTGATGAAGTCCTCTCTCGCCATCTCAGCCGAGATAGTGCAGGACTCTCTCCTGGAAAAGATCATGAACGTGGTGATCGAAAGTTCAGGAGCGCAGCATGGCTACCTGCTCATGCTGGACAACGGAAGCCTGTTTGTCCGGGCCGAGAGCCATGTCACCGGTAACCTGGCAGTTCGGACAATGGACCAGCATCTGGACGACACCGAGGAAATCTGCAAGTCTATTGTCCGCTATGTTCAGCGCACCGGGGAGCGGGTCATCCTTGACAGCGCAAGCAGGGAAGGAATGTTCAAGGACAATCCGGAGGTCCAGGAGTTGTGCCTGCGCTCCGTCCTCTGCCTCCCCGTGATCAGGCAGTCGATAATGACCGGCGTGCTATATCTGGAAAACCGGCTGTCCGAAGCGGTCTTTACGCCTGACAAAGCGCAGATGACGGAGCTTCTGACATCCCAGGCCGCTATTTCCATGGAAAACGCACGGCTGTTGGACGAGATGAAAAATGTGGAGGAAGCATTGGGCCGGGCCCGTGATGAGCTGGAACAGCGGGTTGCGGCGCGTACTGCCGAGTTGGAGGAACAGTCCAGAATTCTTGAGTCATTTTTCAAACACACAAAAACCGGCTTCGTCTTTCTCGATACGAACTTCAATTTTATCCGCATCAATGAGTCGTATGCCAGGTCATGTCAGCGGGGAATCGGCGATTTTACGGGCCGCAATCACTTTGAACTCTACCCCTCAGACGAGCTCAAGGGTCGTTTTCAGCATGTTGTCGAAACCGGAGAGCCGTTTTATGCCTATGAACGGCCATTTACCTTTCCCGACCACCCCGAGTGGGGAACCTCCTACTGGGATCTGGCCGTTTCCCCCATACTGAATGCACAGCAGCATATCGAATGTCTGGTATTTACGTTAAACGATGTTACGGAACGAAGGCGGGTAGCGGATGAACTCCAGGATAAGAACCAGTTACTTTTGCAACAGAGCCGGCAGGCCGCCATGGGCGAAATGATCAACAATATCGCCCACCAGTGGCGGCAGCCGTTAAACACACTCGGGCTTTATACGCAAAGACTCGGACTCTTCTACGGTTCGCCCCGCTTCAGCAAGGAGTTTCTGGACATGTCGGTTGCCAAATCCATGGAAATAATCAAGCACATGTCAAAAACCATAGACGACTTCAGAAACTACTTCAAACCGGACAAGGAGATGAACACCTTTGCTGTAATTGACATGATCGAAAATACGCTATCGCTTTTGGAGGGAAGTTTACAGAATCCGAAGATCACCATTGATATCGTTGCGCAGGATACACCGGTCATCACCGGATATCAGAATGAATTCGCCCAGGTGATCCTCAATATACTGATCAATGCCCGCGACGCTTTGATGGAAAAAAATATCGAAGATGCACGGGTTACCATCACAATATGCAGCGAAGACGGCTGTGCCGTCGTAACCATAGCCGACAACGCCGGAGGCATACCCGAACAGATCGTTGATAAGATTTTTGACCCCTACTTCACAACAAAGGGGCCTGACAAAGGGACAGGGGTGGGATTGTTCATGTCGAAGGCGATCATTGAAAAGAACATGAACGGCAGGTTGACGGTACGCAATACGGCAGAAGGGGCAGAATTCAGGATCGAGGTATAGGCGGGTCAGTTACTCGCAACAGCTTTGCCACGGAGAAAACAACCAGTTGCACCGGATCAAGAAATCCTGCGACACCCCGGACCGCTGAGGGTACTGCGCCCGGAACTGCCTGCTTCCACCTGAATTTGCGTACCGATGCGCTCCTTGAGCGCCGGGACATGCGAGATGATGCCGATCAGCTTGCCATCCTGCTGCAATCCGGAAAGTGTTTCAAGGGCAGTTTCCAGGGCATCTTCATCCAGCGTACCGAATCCTTCGTCAAGAAACAGCGAATCGACACGCACGTTGCGGCTGGCCATGCTGGAAAGACCAAGGGACAGGGCCAGACTGGCGATAAAGCTCTCCCCGCCGGACAGGTTTTTGGTGGAGCGGATCTCCCCGGCCTGGTAGTTGTCGATGACATTCAGTTCCAGAGGCTCATTGCCGTCGCGCACCAGAATATAGCGGTCACTCATTTTTTGCAGCTGCCGGTTGGCGTGGGCAACCATCAGTTCGAACGTCAATCCCTGGGCAAAATTACGGAATTTCTTCCCGTCACCGGAGCCGATCAAGCTGTGCAAACGCTCCCAGCGGTCGCACTCCCGTTTCTGTATTTCAATCGCCTGAAGCCGCGTCCGATGACGCTGCTGCTGTTCGGACTGCTGCTGAAGCTGCTGATCAAGCGCACCAAGTCCCTTCTGTAACTCGATCAACTTCCCGGTAACAGCGGCATGCTCCTCACGAATCAGCTCAAGCGGCTTATCGGTCAGATGTTTATCCAGCTCCCCCGCGAGCGCTTCCGCGCGATCAAGGTGGCGGGTCCGGAGCGCTGTTTCTTCATTGCGCACGCTTTCTGCCACCTGCTGGAGAAGATCGAAGCGCTCCTGCGGCAGGCTTGCCTGCAATAAAGCCGTTTCATCGGCAAATCCGGCCTCACCGAGACGCTGCCGGAAGGACGCTTCCAGCCCGCCAAGCTGCTCAGCCCGTTTGGCGATCGAGAGCGTCAGTCGTTCAATCTGCCCGTTCAACCCGCTAAGCCCGGCATGAAGAGTGTTCTGTTCCTGCAGTGCCGCTTCACGCTTTTCCGCCGCCTGGCGTACCGCTTCAGCCAAACGTTTTTCTTCCGCGTCCGGACTTCGCTCACCGTACATTTCCAGACGCTGTTCAACCAGCGCATCCCGTTGATCGATTCTTGCGCGCAGCAGCTGTTCCTTATCGCCGCGCATTTTTTCCAGCTCTGCCAGCAGCGCCTGCTGTTTTTCACGTTCCGCAGCAACAGCGGACGTCTCTTTTTCCAAACGTTCCCTGACGTGCTGCCGTTCGGCATACACGGAGCGCCGGACGGTCAGGGAGGCCAGTAACTCATCAACCTTGTCCGGAACGACCTCCGTACAGCCAAACCCTGCAACAGCACGCTCGACCTCACCCTGAACCCGTTCAAGATCCGCGTGATAACCAGCCGTTTCCCTCTCAAGACGAGTATGCTCCGAAAGAGCGTTTTCCCGTCCCAACCGGGCGGCCAGCCGCGAGTTGTCGCACCGTGCGAGTTCATCCTTGAGTCCGGCAAGCGCTGCTTCAGCTGTGCGCTCGTCCTGCTCATTCCGCTCACCCTCCTGAATGACAGCGCGACTGTTTTTCAACGCCAGCTGACATGCGTCTGTCTCACGCCGGATAACTTCCGGCCAAGCCGCGCCATCGGCGGCCAGACCCAGTTCCGCGAAAGAAGTAGCGCAAAAGGTCTCATCATTCAGCAGACGTTCCTGAAGTTCGGCCAGGTCCCGCTCCGACTGGTGCAGATCTTTGCCGGCAGCGACCAGTTCCTGCCTGACGCCGGAAAGCTGATCCCGGACCCGTTTCGCCTCGGCGTGAGCAAGTTCCAGTTTATTCCGGGCCTCGTCCAACTGAGGGATATTTCCGGAGGCGTAGGGATGATCGCCGGCGCCGCAGAGCGGACACGGTGAACCGTCCACAAGCTGTTTGCGGTCTTCTTCAAGGCTGCGCACCCGGCCCAGCAGCACAACGTTATCCTGCAACTGACGGGCAACCTGCTCACGCAGCTCACATTCCCCGGCAACTGTTTCCTCCTGCTGTGTGAGCCCCTGCCGTTTCTGTCCCAGAGCTTCCGTCCGCAGCAGCAACTCTGCCAGCTTCGCCTTGCCTTCTTCAATCCGCACGACGGTTTCCTGTATCGTTCCCAAACGGCTCTGTCTGGCGGCAATTGCTTCCGCTTCAACGCGCCATACGGCCAGAGCCCGTCCCTGCAACAGTATTTCGCGAGCGGCCCGAACATCCGCCACGGTTTGTTCCGCCCCGGTTACCGCCTGCTGCGCCGCCTGCCAAGCGGTCTCCGCCTGGGTAAGCGCGACTTCGGCAGCTGCCACCAGACCGGCCTGCCGGGCCAGCCTGGTGCCGGTCTCTCTGCAGTGATTTTCAAGCGTTTTGAACGACTTCACCTGCTGTTCAATCCCGGTAAGGGCCTCTGCCAATCCGGCATCGGCCCCGTGCCGGTCAAGAAAGACCGCAATCTCCCGCAACTGTTCACCGGTACTGCTCAAGCGTTGATCACACGTTGTTATTGCCGTGCGATACTCACTGCTCTGGCGGCCCGCTGTTTCAATCTCGGCAGTTAATGCGTGTATCTGGGCATGGGCCTCACCGAGTTTGACGTCAAGCTCCCGCGTTCCGCGGATCAGTTCGGCCTCTTCCGCCTGCCCGGCCCGGGCGCCGGCAAGTCCGGCTTCGGCACATTCCAGCGCATCAAAAGCGGCCTGCCAGTTGAGCTGAAGCGGGGGAAGACGTTCCAGCGAGACCGTCAGTTCATCCTGTTCCTTCTCCTGCTGCACCCGCATTGAACAGAGAGTGGCATGGTCACCACCAAGTTTCATGGCACGGCCGGCCTGTTCCAGGAGTTCCAGCTCCGGGGCTGCCACTGCCTTGCGCGCTTCAAAGGCATGCAGGTCCAGATCAAGCTGCCGAAGTTCACCTTCAAGGGTCGCTATCCGTTCCAACCAAAGCTGGGTTTCGCGAAGCATCCCCGCATCGGCGCTCAGAACGCTTTCCGCTTGTTGCAGGCCGGACTTTTCAAGAAGGAGTGTTTCAAGTTCCGCAGGAGACAGCAGCTGGATGCCATCCAGCTCGGCACGCATCTCTCCCAGCCTCTTGCGCTCTTCCGTGGTACGTTCATGGACCTTGATGGAAATCCGGCTGTAGACCGCAGTGCCGGTGATCTGCTCCAGAATCGGGGCACGCTCGTCGGGCTGGGCCTGCAAAAAGGCGGCAAAGCCCCCCTGTGCCAGCAGCATCGAACGGGTAAAACGCTCAAAGTCCATGCCGGTGACTTCCACAACCTTGTCGGCCACGGCTCTCAGCTTTGATTCGAGGATCAGCCCGCTTTCAGCCTCGCATATCTCATGTTTGGGCGACTGCAATTGGCCGTCGGCCAGTTTGCGCGAGCGGTGCTGACTCCAGTGGCAGCGGAAACGCCCCTTGGCGGTTTCAAATTCAACCTCGGCAAAGCATTCCCCGGTCTGGCGGGACATGATTTCGTTTTCGCTCTGGGTGATCCTGTTAAGACGGGGAGTCTGACCGTACAGGGCAAGGCAGATGGCATCGAGAATAGTTGTCTTCCCCGCGCCGGTTGGCCCGGTGATGGCAAAGATACCGCTGGAAACATAGTCGGGGTGCGTGAAGTTGATGTCCCACACACCGGCCAGGGAATTCAGATTTTTAAAAGAGAGGCGAATGATTTTCATACGTCACCCTGGCTGGTGTCTTCGTGCAGAGCAGCAACAGCCTCATGAAAAGCCGTGACCAGGTCGGCCTGCTGCTCCTGCGGCACTTCATGGGCAGCAAGACAGCGGGCAAACACATCGTCAACGGTGAGATCGTCCAGGGTCTCTTCGGTCGCCATCCGGCTCATGGTTCGCTCGACCAGGCGCATATTCTTTGCCCGAAGAATTTCCAGTACCGTGCCGTCAACCAGTTCACGCAGCCGCTCCTGAAGATCGCCAACGACCTCTTCCCCTTCGTAGATAACTTCCAGCCACACCGGAACGTTATCTTTTTTCAGCTCAACAATCCGCTCCGAAATACGTTTCCAGTCACCGCGCACCGTTGCCAGTTTTTGAAAAACCGGTACAGGAAGTTCCTGTACCGTTATGCCTTCACAATCCATTGCGAGCGCTACAACCACCTTGCGCTGCGCGGCCTCGCCAAAACTCATCGGGAGCGGCGCGCCGGAATAACGACGCACATCCGAGCCGCCCACCCGCTGCGCCCCATGCAAATGCCCCAGCGCCAGGTAATCGAAGCAATCGGGGAAGATATCGGCTTGTACCTGGCCAAGCGTGCCCACGTACAGTTCCCGTACCCCATCACCTTCCGTGGTCCGGCAACCGCTGGTAAACAGGTGTCCCATGGCGACAATGGGAAGATCCTCCCCCAGTTGAACACGCCGGGCAACAGCCGCTACACCAATCTGCCGATAGTGATCGCGAATTCCATCCACCAGCTTACGGCCTTTGTCCTCAAATGTTTCTCCGGCCTCGGCGCGGCGGATATCGCGATCACGCAGATAGGGAACTGCGCAAACGATCAACTCGGGTTTACCATTGCTATCGTTCAGCACCACCACTTCATCTTCCATGAACTCAGCCATGCTTCCGACCACATGGACGTCCAGAAAGCGCAGCACCTCGCGGGGAGCATTGAGAAGAGAGGGAGAATCGTGGTTGCCTGCCGTTACGACGACATGACGGCACCCTGCCCCCGCAACGCGGCACAGAAAACTGTAGTACAGTTCCAGCGCACGATTGCTGGGCGTGCCGTTGTCAAAGACATCCCCCGCCACCAGCAACACCTCGACCTTTTCAGTCGCAATGCAGCCGATCAGCCAGTCAAGAAATTGCCCGAACTCCTCGTAGCGTTTGCGCCCATACAGCGCCCGCCCTATGTGCCAATCGGATGTATGCAGAATTTTCATAAAACCTGATCCTTTACATCTCTTCAACTTCGTTACAAAGAAAGCCCGCAGTAAGCGGGCTTTCTTTGTAACACCAAACGGAGCTCTACGAGAATGAATATATCTCCGCTGATCTGAAACAAACAAAGGCCGGATCAATGACCCGGCCGTAATTGTTTATTGGTGGGCGTTGTAGGGATTGAACCTACGACCCCTGCCGTGTGAAGGCAGTGCTCTCCCGCTGAGCTAAACGCCCCAATGACTGTAGTGATTACCAGAGCAGGCCGCTGCTGTCAAGGCATTGATGGCGTTTGTGGTCATGGGTAAGACTATTTCCGAAGATGCGCCCCCCGTCACCCGTGTACCTTTTCCTGATACCTCATCAGTTTCAATTGACACCGGCTACACCATCTTGATACAAGTTGACACATCATAACACTTGATACAGCTTCTTCATTACTCAGCAATCCAGATACATAACAATACAATCTGATACAACATGACATCAAATTATAAAGGACGTCTTCTCCATGCCAACCAACACTACTGAACAACCCCTTGCAAAAACATCCAACAAGAAAACGGTTGCAACCGACATCAGCAGAATGCTGGAGGAAGCACCGTTGTTCGCCGGACTAGATGGATATGTATTGAGACCGGCAGAGAAAGTAACAACTGGGACAAAAAAGAAGGTGGCAAAAGAAAAAAAGAAAGGTAGCGACTCAAAACAGCTGAAACCATCGCCATCAAAGAAATCCCCGCCGCACAACAGTCCCGATATTCAAAAACCATTTTCAGGCGATATGCTGCTTTCCGTGACAGAGATGTGCATACTGCTTAAGATTTCGCGGGCCACCCTGGTAAGAATGGATAAATCAGGCCAGCTGCCTGGTCGAATCAAGTTGGGCGGTTCGGTGCGTTTTCACCGTGAAACGGTTGAGGCCTGGCTGCAAAGCCTCATCTCGGCTCCCTCCACCGCACCCTAGTACACCGCAGGATCCGGAGCATCGATCATTGGGTTGAGGCGGACCGCCAGTGAAAAGAGGTATGGATAATCCTGCTTCAAATGCCGCATATACATGACCCATTCACGGGACAGATGACCATAAACACGCTTGATATCGCCATTTATATGGTCTATATCGCTTTGCGGCATTGCTTCAAATGTTTTACGTGCTTCAAGCTCTTCTACGAGATGAAAAACGGCCCACAGCAGGTCGGTAAATTCTTCGTGTTCAAGAAGGTTCTGATTTTCCAGCAGGCTGACCAGAAACCCTCTTTTTTCCACCAGAAAGTTCTTGAGTCCAACTTTTTCGCACCGGCTCGATTCAATGACAATATCATTGCTGCCGAGAAAATTAAGTGCTGCGGAAAATTCCTGTTCTTTCCAGCTCCCGTTAATCAACAAATGTACCTTGAGCTGATCGCAGGAAACAACAAACGTGGACAACTCTTTGAGAAGACGATTTCCCACTTCACTGAAAAACACCCCGATAACCATGTTCAATTTCCGCATGACTGACTGCCGCTCACGCTCTTTTATTACCCGCTCAATCATCAAGGTAACAATGATGACGTAGATAGGCAGGAAGGCGAGATTGCCGAGAAACCAGACAGCAAGCTCTTTTGCACTCTCACCGAGCAGAATATAATCAAATCCGTAGAGAGCCACTGAAATCGAAAAGAGTGCTATCACCATCAATTTTTTATTCAATAAAAACATACGGAGCACTGTTGTGCCTCCTTGAGGAAATTTTATTAAAGAACCGGCAGGGTAATGATGAAGCGGCATCCTCCTGTAGGAGGTGATTCGGCTGAAAGTGTTCCACCATGGGCATCAACGATACGGTAACAAATTGCCAGCCCCAGTCCGGTTCCGGCAGACTTTGTTGTCCAGAACGGCTCAAAGAGGTGCTGGATGGCATCTTCCGTAATACCTGAGCCATTGTCGGTAATTTTAATGACATAGCCGGAGGAGGAGGAAGAGCATTCAATAACCACCTCTCCACCGCTTGGCAGTGCATCGGCAGCATTCTGTAATAAATTAATGATAACCTGGTTAAACTGATGTGGATCAACTGCAACCTCAATGTTGTCCGGCACGAGATTCTGTAGCGTAATACGTTCAAAACGAGGGTCGTGAGCAAGAAACAGCAAGGTTTCATCAAGATAGGAATGCAACGGAACCCGGATACATTGCGGCGGAGCCGGACGGGCATACATCAGAAATTCGGATATGAGAGCTTCCAGCCGTTCAGCCTCCCGAACGACAATTGCGAGAAGCCGTGCATCATGAGCCTGTATATCCGGTGCACTTGTCAGAAGTTGAACCGAGCCGCACAAAGCGGCCAGCGGGTTTCTGATCTCATGAGCCATTCGAGCGGAGAGTTCACCCAGCGCTGCAAGGCGATCAGCCTTTTTTAAAGCAGCCTCCATACGCCTGAGTGCGGTAATATCCCTGAAATTTACAATGAATCCGGCAAGAATTCCCTTGCTGTCACTAAACGGAGCTACCCGGTACCCCAATGTCATGGCTGTACCATCTGATGCCTGATATTCAAACTCCTGGCTTGAGGAACAACTCTTCCGATCAAGCATTCCCGACAACTGAGGGAAGACGGATTCAATCGGATTATCATAGGCGTCGGACTGACTAAGGCCGGTAATAACTTCGGCATAGGGATTAAAAACACGAATTCTACCGGTAATCGTAGTGGTAAGAAGACCGCTTTCACTATGCGCAACGATGGCAGAATTCAACTGGGCCAGCTCAAAATAATCAATGGAAGAGCGCTGGAGAGCTTCTTCACTCAATCTGGCCCGCTCTGCCAAAAGCCCGGTAATAAAAGCGGTCAATCCAAAAGCAATCAGATTGAATGATATGGTGTAAAAAAGTTGCAACGCTCCAAACTGGTGAGCACTCTCCTGACTCAAACCGATAAATGAAAGATAGCCGAAATATTGAAAATCAAGAATGGTACCATACAGGATACCGCACAACGAAGCGGTATAAAGTGCCTGACGCTTCCCAAGCAGCACGCCGGCAATCAAAATGGACAATAAATAGAGAAATGAATATGGGCTGAGAATCCCCCCCGTAAAAAGGACAAGAACGGTAACAAATAACAAGTCCCAAATGACCTGAATAACGGTAAGAAACTGGGTAAACTTCAGTTTTTTGAGGAAGAGAAGAGATACTATCGAAAAAACAAAAGAAAACGCCATCAGCCTGATTACACCAGACTGATAGCGCTCTATTGCCTCAGAGGAGTCCTGATAATTTAGAATGATTGTTGAAGCCAGAAAAAGAAAAGAAACAATTATTCTGGCATAAATAAAGAGCCTGAGCCTCCGTTCAGAGCCCATAAATAATCAACCGACAGCTCCCGCCAGTTTAAAGATCGGCAGATACATGGCAATAACGAGTCCTCCAACTGCTGTGCCAAGAAACACCATCAAGAGTGGTTCCATCATGGCGGTCATGGCCCCAACCGCATCGTCAACTTCATCGTCATAAAAATCGGCAATCTTGTTCAACATGGCATCCATGGCTCCGGTCGCTTCACCAACAGAGATCATTTGCACCACCATCGGCGGAAAGACGCCGCACGCGGCCAAAGGTTCCGCCATGGTCTTACCTTCCGAGATCGCCTGCCGGACAGCATAGATAGCTTCTTCAACTATTTTGTTACCTGCCGTTTTGGCGACAATTTCAAGACCATCCATAATCGGAACGCCTGAACTGACCATGGTACCCAGGGTTCTCGTAAATTTAGCAACCGCTACCTTTCTGATGAGTGGCCCTGCGATTGGCGCCTTGAGGGCCATCCTGTCGATATTTTTCTGGCCCACCGGGGTCGCATAATATTTTTTTATCGCCCAGACAATTGCATAAAAACCACCGATTAAAACTACCAGATATTTGGTCAGAAAGTTACTAAGAGCTATGACAAATTTGGTTGGCATAGGTAACTCACCTCCAAAATCAGCAAACATCTTGGCAAACGTTGGAATAACAAAAACAAGGATAACACCAACAACCACGACTGCAATAGACATAATCGTTATTGGATAAACCATGGCCCCTTTAATCTGCTTCTTCAGCTTCATGGACTTTTCTATGTATGCTGCCAAACGCGTTAAAATGGTATCAAGAATACCGCCTATTTCACCGGCAGCCACAAGGTTGACAAACAGTTGGTCAAATGCTTTCGGGTGCTTACCCAGAGCATCGGCAAACGTAGAGCCACTCTCAACACTTTCCTTAACTTTGTACAGAATATCCTGAAAAGCCTTGTTTTCCTGCTGACTTGCCAGAATTTCGAGACACTGGACGAGCGGCAATCCGGAGTCAATCATGGTAGAAAACTGACGGGTAAAAATAACAAGATCTTTTTCATCGATCTTGCCCCCGCCACCGAATTTGGGCAACTTGAAGCCCAATCCCTTGGATTCGCCTTTAATTACTATATTGCTGAAACCGTATTTTTTCAGCTGAGCCTCGACAACGTCTACCGTTGCCGCTTCGATAACACCCTTTTGAGTACCACCGGTTCTCGTACGAGCTTCCCAGTTAAATTTAGGCATTATGATACTCCTTCATAAAAATCAGTGCATCTGAGGGCGACGTTGCATCCCTGCGGACGGATTGTTAATCATCTGTTTCAGTTCCTCAGGGTCTTGTGATCGTCCCAGTGCTTCCTCAAGAGAAATCATCCTCTTGTGAAACAGTGAAAACAGAGATTGATTCATGGTCTGCATGCCAAACTTTTCCTGGCCGATCTGCATCTGGGAATAAATTTGATGGACCTTGTCCTCACGAATCAAATTCCGGATTGCAGCATTCGGAACCATGATTTCAAGTGCCAGAGCACGACCTTTTGATCCCATCTTGGGAATCAGGGTTTGGGACATAACTCCTTCGAGGACAAATGAAAGCTGTGCCCTGATCTGGGTCTGCTGGTACGGAGGGAATACGTCTACTATACGGTTTATCGTCTGGGCACAGGAATTCGTGTGGAGCGTTGCAAGACAAAGGTGGCCGGTTTCGGCAAGAGTCAGGGCCGCTTCAATGGTTTCCAGATCACGAAGTTCCCCAACCAGAACAACATCAGGATCCTGTCTCAAAACGTACTTAAGCGCGTTTTTAAAACCTTTGGTGTCAGCGCCGACTTCACGTTGATTGACGAGGCACCCCTTATGAGGGTGAAGATATTCAATCGGATCCTCAATGGTGACAATGTGTTCACGTCTGTTAATGTTAATGTAGTCCACTATCGAAGCCAATGTCGTAGACTTGCCACTACCGGTTGGCCCCGTCACGAGAATAAGCCCGCGTGGCCGTGCTGCAAGCTCCGGCACCACAGGAGGCAGATTCAGCTCTTCAAACGTCATGATTTTATACGGAATAACCCTGAAAACGCCTGCTACCGCGCCCCGTTGGATAAACATGTTACCCCTGAATCGTGAAAGTCCCTTGACCCCGAACGAAAGATCGAGTTCGTTTTCTTCCTCAAATTTATGTTTTTGGGCATCGGTGAGAACGCTGTAACAAAGCTGCTTGGTTTCCACCTGATTCATGGGGGGAAAATCCATGGGCGTCAGGTGACCATCTACCCTCATTTGCGGAGGCGAGTTGGTCGTAATATGAAGGTCGGAACCATTTGATTCCACAAGTATTTTTAACAGCTGATGTAAATTGAGCATTCAAAAGCCCCCGTTAGTCGTCAGAAACAGTAATTCTCAATACTTCTTCGAAAGAGGTTACCCCCTCCTTAAGCTTTGTCAATCCTGACTGGCGCATTGTCTTGATACCAATCCGCATGGATTCACGTTTAATTTCAGCGGTATTGGCACCGTTCAAAATCAATTCCTTGATTTCTTCCTTCATCGGCATAACCTGATAGAAACCGACACGCCCCTTATACCCGGTGTTGTTACAGACCGGGCACCCCTTACCGCGCATGCAGACAAAGGATGGTGCCTCAGCCGGAGAAACACCGGCATCTATAAGAGCCTGAACAGGAATTTCTTCAGGCTCCTTACATTCTCCACAGACTCGACGTGCTAATCGTTGGGCGGTAATTAAGTTTACCGCGGAAGCGACCAGAAACGGCTCGATACCCATGTTGAGCAAGCGGTTGATAGTGGCAGGAGCGTCATTGGTATGCAGGGTTGACAGCACCATATGCCCTGTCAAAGCAGCCTTGATAGCAATCTCTGCTGTTTCAAAATCTCGAATTTCTCCGATCATGATTATGTCGGGATCCTGACGCAAAAAAGAGCGCAACGCCGCCGAGAAGTTGAGACCGATATCTTCGTGCATTTGAACCTGATTGATCCCCGCAAAGTTGAACTCGACAGGATCCTCGGCAGTGGAAATATTCTCGGAAACCTTGTTGAGTTCAGACAAGGCTGAGTACAGCGAAACAGTCTTACCGCTCCCGGTAGGACCGGTAACGAGAACCATTCCGAAGGGTTTATGAATTTCATGCATAAAATGCTTGAGGGCATCCGGTTCATAGCCAAGCTTGGTCAGATCGGTCTGAAGGTTGCTCTTGTCAAGCAGTCGCATGACAATCTTCTCGCCAAACAAAGTCGGCAGTACGGAGACGCGGAAGTCCATGTCCTTGCCGCCGCCAAGTTTAATTTTAATACGTCCGTCTTGAGGAAGGCGCCGTTCGGCGATATCAAGCTCGGCCATGATCTTGATACGCGACGTAATCGCATTTTTCAGTTTTAAAGGCGGTTTCATTACTTCATAAAGAACGCCGTCAATGCGGTAGCGAACCCTGAACAGCTTTTCGTACGGCTCAATATGAATATCACTGGCTTTTTTCCGGATTGCATCCTGCAAAATGGCGTTAACCATCTTGACGACCGGGGCATCCTCTGTGGCCCGCTCAAGAGATCCGACGTCAACCTGCTCCTCATCTCCGATGATTTCCAGATCCTCAACGTCCAGGTCGCTCATGACGTCAGCCAATGATGCTGACTGGTCATAGTACTTGTCGATCGAGGCTTTAATATCCCGCTCGGACGCTACAACCATTTCAATGTTGTAGCCGGTCATGAACTTTATGTCTTCTATGGCAAAGAGGTTGGAAGGGTCGCTTACCGCGATTATCAAGGTTGCCCCGGCCCGATTGACAGGCAGGAGCTGGTATTTTTGAACAACTTCGGGGGGAATTATTTTAATGACTGCGGGATCAATTTCGTAATCGGAAAGATTGACACTCGGCACGCCATACTGTTTGGATAAAAAGGAGGTCAGCTGCTCTTCCGTTAAGAGCTTCTGGTTAATCAGAATAGAACCGAGACGCAGCTGGTTTCCGGAAAGCTTTTGCTCCTCTAACGCCTTACCTAACTGATCACGGGAGATCAGGTTGTTTTTTACAAGTATTTCTCCCAGTCTGTTTGACTGCATGATCTCTCCGTTAACGTATCTGAATCGCCATACTAGGAAGAATGCCGTTTATTGTCAAGCTGTAGATGCCATATCCAAAGCCCGCCGCATTACCCCTTCCGGCGGATTCCGCCCCGTCCAGATGGTAAAAGCGCGTTCACCTTGCGCTACAAGCATGCCCAAACCATTAACCGCCTGTATACCGGAAGCACGAGCCTCCATCACAAGCGGAGTGCCTGAATTACTATACACCATGTCATATACCTTAGCATATTCCGGTAGATGAACAAGATCCACCCCTGCAATCCGCTCGCCTTTCATTCCCAGCGAAGTGGTGTTAAGCAGCAAGGAAGTCATGGCCAGACATTGTTCGCTTACCGTCTCGGCTTCAACGACTTCAATACAGGTTTCCGGATATCGTACCTTCATATCCCGTGCTATCGCACGCGCACTTTCTCTTGTGCGATTAAAGATATGAATTTTTTTCGCACCAGACCGGCACAGTGCCGCTATTGCCCCTCTGGCAGCGCCTCCAGCTCCTACCACGAGAATCTGCTCCTCACCGGGCCGGAAGGCGAGGTCAAAAGCAAGAGAATCGACCAATCCATCACCATCGGTGTTATAACCAACCAGACGATTTTCACACAGCTTCACCGTATTGACCGCTCCCGCAGATTCAGCACTTTCATCAAGATTGTCAAGAAAAGGGATTATTGTTGATTTGTGCGGAATGGTAACGTTAAACCCGCATACTCCGAGGACCTTCAGTCCGATAACCGCCTGTTCCAGATTGTCAGGCCTGACTGCAAAAGGCACGTAGATGTAATTCAGATTACCAGCTGCAAATGCTGCGTTCTGCATAACAGGCGACCGTGAATGCCCGATAGGATCGCCAATGATACCAACAACACGCGTCTTCCCTTCAACAACCGGCATTTGTTTAACGTCCCAAGGCATAACGCATCCTTATCAGGTCGACATTGGATTTCATTTCCGGAGAAATACGTACAGCTTTATCCAGCATCATAACCGCCTCCTGATACCTGGTAATTCCGGCAAGAAACTCTCCCGCTTCCAGATAACTATTTGCATAAATCAGGATTGCTTTTCCGGTATCAAGATCAAGAAATGACTGTTTTTCCAGGATTCCGCGGCTATTATAGTTATCCCATACTGAAATATCAGGCAGTCCAAGCGGCTCGCTATTTTTCCTAATGCAGTAGACAATTCCACGTTGAATCGGTTGGTACTCCTTAAACTCGACTGAATACCGGGTTGAAAAATCAACATAAACCGGCCTGCTGCTAAGATTCTCAGTTACCGCAATACGCAACGCTGTTTCCGGGCCAAATGAGGTTGTGTCAAACTTTCTCAGATTGCTCTCTTTGAAGATGCGCGGCATGGAATCAAGATACCAGTCAAAAACCAGATGAGGGGTGTGAGGCAGATCAATGTCTTCACGCATCCGTTCGACACCCTGCAGGTACCAGAGAGGGAACGCGCCGCTGTCACCCCAGGTAAACATGATGGCATTCTGCGGCAAAGACCGAAGCGAATTGGAAGCGTAATCAAAAGCGATATAATTTTTGTGCTGATCATTTTCGAAATAATTTACGGCACACAAAGCCGAAGGAAGCGAGAAAAACAACAGCGTAACAACTCCGTAAACCTTCGCATCAATACGCTCCGGCAAACGTGCTGTGCGCACCGCATAGCCGAGCAGACAAAAGAGTCCGATGCCGATCATGACAGATGTCAGCAAATAAAGCGGCGTGAAGAATTCTTCCGTTAAAAAGATTACTTCTCTTGGTGTGTTCAAATAACCGGCAATCACAAGCAGAAAGACGATGACAGACGCGAAATAGGCAATAAGAACGGTCCGGTTCTTCCTCCAGAGGTATACGAGACCGAGCAGCGTCAAAACGACACCGAGCCAGGTAAACTCCCGTGAAACATTAAATGCTCTGATTTGTGCCCACAAAAGCGAGAGATCCCGCACAGGGGGGTCGGTCGGATACCCCTTGCGGAGAAAATGCCACAAAAAATTACCAACCGTTTTGGGGTCACCCCAGTTAAGCAGAGGGTTAGTCAAAGCCCGGAGCGGCAGATACAGGTGAACCAGAAACCCGAGCAGGGCAAAAGCCGTAGCGAGAACAAGCTCCTTGACGCGCGTTATCATGCGCCAGTCGGTCAGCACGATGATGAGAAACCAGGCCGGTAACAGCAGCACGATAGTTTGATGCACCGCCATGGACAGGCCGGCAAGAAACGTACAGACATAGACATAAGAAGGACGTTCATTTCCTTCCCGGTACTGTTCCTGCCACTTCAGCAAAAGATAAAAAATTATCGCTGAAATGAATGCCAGCAATGGGTAGGGTTTGTCATGATTCGATTGCAGCCACAAACGGGGCGTAACGGCAAACGAAAGAGCTGCAGCCAGACCAGCAAAATTGACCGCAATCCGGTTAAAGCGTTCATCTTCAAGCAACGATTCTTTAGCCAGCAGCACGGTCGTTAAGATGTACACCATCAGACATGCCAGGGAGGAGGAGACAGCCGTTGCAACATTCACCCGGAACGCTATGTTGCCGAGCGGCAGCCAGGTAAAAGGTTTGGCGTACATCAGGAACAGCGGATAACCGGGAGAATGGGCTGAACCGAGCGAAGCGGTCGCTGTCAGAAATTCTCCACTGTCAAAGAATGTTACCGATGGCGCCAGCGTGGCCATGTACAGGCCAAACGGGACGATGAATGACAGAATAAGAAAAATATTCAGTTTGTTTTTTTTGAATCCGGGTAAACTCATCTGGCTTTTTCCACCCTTTGAAGTTCGTTAAGTGAAAGCTTGTTTTTCCAGAGGTAATACAATCCGGCGATTATGACGGGGAAAAAACCTGTACCGTGCATAATCAACGCAATACTGACGGATGTGGTTTCAGGGACGCCGAATACGGCGAGCCCCTTGTAACAGGCATAATGGTAGGTTCCGATATAACCCGGAGAAGCAGGTACCATGACCGCAAAAACGAGCATAACCAAAATAAATATTGATGCAGTCACCGGCAGATGGACATTAAACGAACGGAGCGTCATATCAACCGGAAGTATGCAAAACAACCAGATTCCGCCCGATGTCAGAAGAAGCGCGGCAATATGCTGCCCTCGTGATGACAGCCTGATTCCCCCGATGAAAGAACCAAGAAGAGGGATAAGTTTTTCGGAAAAACTTTGGGGAAATGGCTTCAACACATAGCGAACTGCAGACAATGTTCGCATTGTCTGCTGCTTTAACAGATACAAAAACAGAACAATACCGCAATACAGGAAAAACATAATCGCCCCGCCAGCCCTGAGTGCGCCGGCAGCATCTTCCATCCCGGACGGCAGTTGAATAGTAAACAGCGCTATCAGAAGCAGTATCAACACGGTAAAACCGTCAAAGAGACGATCAATTACCAGTGAGGCAAACACCTCAGGAGCTTCAAGATTTTCTCGCTGGGCTAACGTATAAGCGCGAACAAACTCACCCAAACGGGCCGGTAAGAGATTATTGGCCATATAACCGATTATCGTTGCCGGAAAGAGTGAAGAAAGCGGAATGGATTTGCACGAGATCAGCAGATAATGCCAGCGGACAGCACGTAGAAAAAAGCTTATGAACGTAAAACAGATTGCCAGAAATACATAGCGATAATCTGCGGAGCGAAGAGCGCCGCCAAGCAATGTAAAATCTATTTTTCTGAACAGCAGTGCCATAAAAAACAGACTGACAGCGATTCCAAGCCAGAACTTCATATCAATTTTAGGACGCACGGGTTTCCGATCTCTTGGTAAACTTCAGATAGTCTTTATTCAGGCTTTCCAGCACGATTCGAGTGTTTGCCACATCCTGGCCGATTGCGGTCTTCAGAGCAGCGGCGTCAGGAAACTTTTGTTCCGGGCGCAACCTGTGCACAAAGTGAACCGTAATCTCATGATCGTAAATGATGCCGGAATAATCAAGCAGGAACACTTCAACTGTCCTGGAGTTTGCGCCGAAAGTCGGATTGCAACCGATATTGCAGGCACCTTTGACACACTGCCCGTCAACCATGGCCATTACGGCATAAACGCCATCAGGCGGCAAGAGTTCGTTGGGGGTGGCCAGATTAGCTGTAGGAAAGCCGAGTGAATGGCCAATGTCACGGCCATGCACAACGGTCCCGGAGATCTGGTAATAGCGGCCGAGAATTTGAGAAGCGGCCTCCATGTCTCCCTCAACGACCGCCGACCTTACAAGGCTGCTGCTGAAGACAACACCGTCCTCTCCAATCGGAGGGAGATCTTCCAGGGTGAACCCATGCAGCGCGCCGAGATGCTCCAGTGTCTGGTAATTTCCTTCCCGGTTCCTGCCAAATGCATAATCATGCCCGATAATAATATGCTTCATACCCAGAGGAGTGCAGAGAACGTTGACGACAAAGTCGTTGGCTGACAGCAGGGAGAATTCCTTGGAAAATGGCACCACGATCAGATAATCAATTCCGGACTCCTCGATTAAGTCGACCTTTTGTTCAAATGTCGTAATCATGAAAGGAGCTGCATCAGGAGCAAGTATTTTTAAGGGGTGCGGCTCAAACGTAACCACGACCGAAGGGAGGCCGCGCTCTTCACTCGTGCGTTTCAAATGGGCAAAGATTTCGGCATGGCCGCGATGGACACCGTCAAAATTGCCAATGGTGACAATGGAAGCAGTGAGAATAGTACTGTATATATTTGTTCCCGTTACAATCTGCATCAGGTTCCTATCCTATTGTCGCAAGTTCCAAACGTTTGCCCCAGCGACGCAGCAGTTCATCATGGAGCGGAGCATGGGCCGGTCCGTTCAGTTCCGCATCGTGCTCCAGCAGATCAAACGCAGCCCGGCGGGCTTTTTCCAGCAGAGTGCCGTCCCTCAGTATGTTGGCGACCCGAAAATCAGGCATGCCTGCCTGGCGGGTACCAAGGAAATCGCCCGGCCCCCTGATTTCCAGGTCAGCCTCGGCTATCCGGAAACCGTCACCGGTTGACTCCATCACCCGTAGCCGTTTTTCACCGTCTTCCGACAATTTTCCGGTGGTCATCAGAATACAGTATGACTTCTCCCTGCCGCGCCCTACCCTGCCCCGCAACTGATGCAGCTGGGAAAGTCCAAACCGTTCGGCGTGTTCAATCACCATCACCGTCGCATTCGGCACGTCAATGCCGACCTCTATGACGGTGGTCGAAACAAGAATATCGAATTCCCGCGACGTAAAGGAAGCCATGACCGCTTCCTTCTCCACCGGGCTTAACCGGCCATGCAGGAGCCCTACCCGTAAACCGGGAAATATATCGGCCTGCAGATGTTCCGCCATCTGGCTGGCAGCCTTGAGGTCGGTCTTTTCCGACTCTTCCACCAACGGGTAAATAACGTAGACCTGCCGCCCCTTGCCCACTTCGTCGCGGATCATACCATAGAGTTGTGGCCGCCGGGACTCAAAATATATTTTTGTCTCAACCGGAATTCGGCCGGGAGGCATTTCGTCAATGACCGAGAGGTCAAGGTCGCCAAACAGTGTCATGGCCAGAGTACGCGGGATCGGAGTTGCGGTCATGACCAGGATATCAGGATTGGTCCCCTTCTTTTTAAGCACTCCCCGCTGGAGAACGCCAAAACGGTGCTGTTCGTCAATGACGCCCAGTCCCAGCCTGGCAAATTCCACTTTTTCCTGAATGACCGCATGAGTGCCGATGACAATCCGCGCAGTACCATTGGCAACCCGCTCAAGAGCCTCTTTCTTGGCCTTACCCTTGAGGCCGGCCGTAATCAGGGTAACTTCAATGCCCATCTGACCGCACCAGCGGTGCATAGTATGCCAGTGCTGCTCAGCAAGTATTTCGGTGGGTGCCATAATGGCCACCTGGTAGTCGTTCTCAACTGCGATCAGTGCCGCCATCAAGGCAACGAGGGTCTTGCCGCTTCCCACATCTCCCTGAACCAGACGGTGCATCGGATGCGGAGCCATCATATCGGTCTTTATCTCCGCCAGCACTCTCCGCTGCGCAGCTGTCAGTTCAAAGGGAAGCAGCCGGGCCAATTCTTTGGTGTAGCGGTGCGTAACGTGAAAGGCGATCCCCTCTTCCAGCACCACCCCACGCTTTTTCAGGGCAAGCCCCAACTCCCAAAAGAAGAATTCATCAAACGCCAGCGCCTGATGCGCCGGTGTGGCACCGTCATTGAGTCCGGACAGATCGGCTTCGGGAGGCGGTGCATGCACTTGACCAAGCGCCTCACGGAGCGAGGGAAACCCCGGAGGGCAGAGTTCAGCCGGCACAACGCTGTCAATATTGGACAGAAAATTATCGACAACTTCGCGCATCACCCGGCGCATCGTTTTCTGATGAATCCCCTCTGACAGCGGATAAACGGGAACGATCCGTCCGAAATTGGCCGGATCAGCGTCAATAACCGATTGGATGCCCCCACCTTCGGGCAGCCACTCCGCATCGGGATGATGCACTTCACGCTGATAACCGAACTGGTGCACCTCTCCGCTGAAAACGCCGACGCGCCCGATCTTCCAGGTCCGCTTCATCCAGGTCGCGTTGGCATGAAACCACTTGCAGGCAATCGTGCCGGAATCATCACGCACCAGTACTTCAAAAACGCGCCGTCCACCCTTGGTTGTTGTCGCATCGGCAGAGAGTACCGTTCCTGAAAAAACGGCGCTCTGCCCGGGGGCGAGTGAAGCGACCGGCATCAGGTTACGGCGATCTTCGTAGCGTAGCGGCAGCAGATAGAGGAGATCTTCAACCGTGCGGATATCCCGTTTTTCGAGAAGAGCGGCCAGCTTCGGGCCAATGCCCTTGATGAACTGGATGCCGATTTGCAGGTTCTTACGGGAAATGGAAGCTTTCAGGCTTTTGCCGTCAGCTGCTGCAGGTAGTGCCGGCGATGCAACGACAACTCGGACAGGACGGAGAACCAGTTCACCGTTCACCTCTTCAACGGCAAGAGAATCGCCCGGTGTGAGACCAAGTTTTTTCAGGATTTCAATAGGGAGGGCAATGGAATTGTGTTCGGAAAGTTTAACTGTGGACATGCACATTCCTGCACCGTAACAAAGTGGGCTTCTGCGGCGGTAAACATAATATTCTTACCGGTTATTGTCCACATAATTTCAGCCAGCTAATTCTCTTGTTGAGTAGGTCACGGATGTTTTATGGCTGAAGACTACAAACAGAAGACAAAGACTGCATTACTCGATTGATGGGCGGCTTTTTCAAAGGATAAATCAACCTTGACATAAATATGGTATCACCTATACTACCATCATGAAAGCAGATATCGTTCTGGATACCAATGTTCTCGTAGCCGCGCTCAAATCGTCGCGTGGCGCCTCCTTTCGTCTGCTTTCGCAGGTTGAACTTGACCGTTTCACCCTGCATGTATCCACTCCGCTCGTCACAGAATATGAGGCGGTTCTGAAACGTGGCATTACTTCACTGTCGGCTGAAGAGATCGACGATGTTATAGATTTTATCTGTTCGAGAGCAGTACTGAATAAAATCTTTTATCTTTGGCGACCGGTATTGAAAGACCCTGATGACGATTTTGTTCTGGAGCTTGCTGTCAAAGCCAATGCGGCAATTGTCACCTGGAACGTAGCCGACTTTAAACGCGCCGCGCGGTTTGGCATTGCCGTGATAACCCCGCGCGAATTTCTTGCATCACTGGAGGTACAACCATGAGCGCAATCAGTGTTCGTCTTCCCGATTCGATCCATAAAATGGCCCGAGAAGTTGCCAGCGAGGATCATATTTCCCTTAATCAATTCATCGCCTCAGCGGTGGCTGAAAAGCTCTCCGCCCTGACAACAGAAACTTACCTTGCCGGTCGTGCTTCTCGTGGTTCTGCTGACAAGTTCCGTGCGGCTCTGGCCAAAGTACCTGCGGTAGAGCCGGATGAATTTGACCGGTTGTGACGCATCACCTTCCTCCAGCGCTCACCACCTATCAAGAATGCCTTGAGCCAATGAACTCCGAACACCAAACTCGACAAGAATAGATCGACCTTTAACTGGATTGCACTGGCTGGACTTTGGGAAGCAGATGGCTGGTTGATGCGGAATATGTCGCACGTAGCGATTTCCAAGCCGCCTTGAATAAATCAGCTTGTCGATGCGGTGAATACCGGTTATAATCTCCGCAAGAGGTGCGGTGAATGACAGTATATATCCATGAATTGCCGGATTGGCCAAGGTTCCGCTGGAATCAGGACAGATTGCTGCAGCACCTTGCGGCAGTGCGTCACCGGCAGGGCCGCCTGATAGGGAGAATGGAAAGCATCGGATTTTCTTCCCGTGCCGAAGCGGTGTTGAGCACGTTGACACAAGACGTCCTGAAATCCTGCGAGATCGAAGGCGAAATCTTAGGCAGAGATCAGGTACGTTCTTCCATTGCAAGGCATCTGGGAATTGACATAGGAGCGCTCGCCCAAGCCGACAGAAACGTAGATGGCGTTGTTGAGATGATCCTTGACGCCACACAGAACCACAATCAGCCGCTGACCAGGGAAAGGCTTTCTCATTGGCACTCACTGCTCTTTCCGGCACATGATCGCAGGAGCAGCAAGATCAAGGTTGGTGCCTGGCGCGATGATTCCCAGGGACCGATGCAGGTCATTTCGGGGCCATATGGCCGGGAGCGTGTTCATTTCGAAGCTCCGGCCGCTGATCGGGTCGATAAGGAGATGACTGTCTTTCTCGACTGGCTTAACAGTAACGACACCATGGATCTTGTGTTGAAAGCCGGGATTGCCCACCTCTGGTTCGTGACCATTCACCCCTTCGATGACGGCAACGGCAGGATTGCGCGCGCCATCGCCGACATGATGCTGGCACGGTCGGAGCAGAGCAGCCAGCGTTTTTACAGTATGTCATTGCAGATACGTCAGGAGCGAAACGCCTACTACGGTGGTCTGGAAGAGACGCAACGCGGAACGCTGGATATTTCCAATTGGCTGGAGTGGTTTCTGGATTGTCTGAGCCGGGCGATTGGAGCAGCGGAGGAGACTCTGGCAATTGTGACAGGCAAGGCCCGTTTCTGGGAGTCCTGCGCCGGAGTAGCTTTTAACGACCGGCAGCGATTGCTCATCAACAAACTTCTGGATGGCTTTGAAGGCAAACTGACGACGTCCAAATGGGCCAAGCTGGCGAAGTGCTCGCAGGACACTGCGTTGCGCGATATTCTCAGCCTGGTTGAGCGCGGCGTCCTTGTGAAGGATTCAGCTGGCGGTCGCAGCACCAGTTATTCTTTGCGGGAGTTTTGATTTTGATGACAACAGGAGCCAGTTTTCCCTGGTATTTACATCCGGAATTCCTTGCTTTGCCCTGTATGGGAGATAGAGGTAGACCCAAAATGAGTCCTCCGGCTGTTGTTATCACACGGAGCCACGGAGCCACAGGGAAAACCAGGATAAAGGCTTTCAGATCTTTGGTAAACCAAGCCGGTTGACTTTTTGTATGTATTTCAATACTGTTGCGGCGGGCGCTAACGTGATCTTTTCTTTCTTCGATAATTCCCTCAACGAATGCAATGTGGTCGGGACGCCCTGCTCCGGTTTCGGCCCGAGCTGGGAAGGGTATTTCCGGTTGTCGGCTTTCGACCATCGCGGGAATGTGATTGAGGCAGTGGAGAGGATAAAGAAAAATTTGAAGTAGATTGAGTTGATAAGGCGGCCGACGAGGCCGCCTTATGTTTAAAATTAATATGACTGCACAAGTTAGGGAGAAACATATTGAGTGGTGCACTGGCCTATAATGAATATGCTGATGAGCTTGAAGAGCTTGTTAAAGCGTCAATAATTGGTCAAAAATGCGCGAAAGTCCCCGACGAGGTGGCTAAGACTCTCGCCATTCAGTCCAATATTGAACTTCGAAAACTTGTCCCAATTGAGACACTTCGCGAAATGGGCGCATTTTTTACTTCCCATGAACTTGCAGAGAGGCTTGCCTTAACTCTTGAAAAAGAGCTAAGAGATGGTGCGGAAGTTATTGACATTGCTTGCGGAACAGGTGATTTGCTTGCCGCATGTGCTAAATATCTTCCTGCTGGAAAAAATTTGGATGAAACAATAAGTATTTGGGCAACTAAATTATTCGGAGTGGATCTTGATTCTGCATTTGTTAGGACTGCACAATCTAGGTTGCTCTTGCTTGCAATTAAATATGCGACAAACAATGTGGCGTCATGCCTTGACTTAACTAATGCTTTTAGTGGCATTTGCGTGGGAAATGCACTCAAAAGTGCAGATCTTATCAAAGGCAAAAAATGTGTAATAATCAACCCACCATTTAATCAAGTACCTGATCAAGGAAGATGTAAGTGGGCAACAGGAAAAGTATCTCAAGCTGCGATTTTTCTAGATTATGTTTTAGAAAATTGTGATCTGGGGACAAGTATTGTTGCAATATTGCCAGAAGTTCTTAGAACTGGCACTAGGTATATGAAATGGCGAGAATGCATTGAAATTAATTCAGTTATTAATGATGTTGAAATTATCGGGCAATTTGACAATAAGACAGATATTGATGTTTTTATCCTGAGACTTCAAAAGTGCACCCCTCGACCTCTAACTGAAATAAAAGAATGGTGGACATCTAGTAAAAATCAAATCTGTGAGTATGGAAAACTTGTCTGCGATTATTTTGATGTTGCAGTTGGAACTGTTGTTCCACATAGAGATCTCGAAAACGGAGCATCTTATCCATATATCACAGCACATTTGTTGCCTAAATGGTCGATATTTGATGAGATTGTCTCGAGAAGAAATTATTCTGGCAGGACTTTTATGCCCCCCTTTGTTGTTGTTAGGCGAACATCAAGGCCGAATGATAAATTTCGTGCTGTAGCTACGATAATTGCGGGTCAAGAACCTGTTGCTGTCGAGAATCATTTGATTGTGCTTATTCCTAAAACTAAGACTCTTAATGACTGTTTGGAATTGTTGGATGTTCTTAAACGAGACGAAACGAACGACTGGTTGAACGAACGAATCAGGTGCAGGCATTTAACAGTTAACTCACTGAAGAACATCCCATGGTAGGTGGTCTTATGCTAGATAAAATGTCCGGGCTCCACATGAAAGTTTCTACGGGCATTCTTGCTCGATTAGGCGAGGAATTAACTCCAGACCCTGATCAAGGAATAATGGAGTTGGTTAGGAATGCATATGATGCTGATGCTACAGAGTGTCGAATTGAGATATTAGGTGAACAAGGCAAAACATCGGTGATTATTTCCGACAACGGTGTTGGAATGGATGTATCTGGAATAGACCTAGGTTGGTTGGTTCTCGGTAAATCAAAAAAAGCAGAACATCGCCTAACCCCGAAAGGACGTGTCGCTGTGGGTGATAAGGGGCTTGGGCGACTAGCAGCGCTACGAATGGGAAAGGAGGCGCTGCTAGTCACAAGACCAGCCAATCAACCCGGAACGCAGTACGAAATTATGCTTGATTGGCCAAAGTTTGATGCCGCAGATTTTCTAGAGGATGTTGACCTCGATATCCAATCAAGCAAAACTACAAAAGGTCCAGGAACAGAGATATTTGTAACAGAAATAGGAAACTCTCTTTCTCGAAAAGATATTGAGCGGCTTGCCCGTCATATCCTATTGATGGCTGATCCTTTTGATGACTCTCTTGGTTTTCGGCCGACCTTAATAGCACCTGCTTTTACTGATTTAGAAAAAAAAGTTCAAAATGCGTACTTTGATGATGCGGAATATCACTTGGTTGCTTCACTAAATGATAAATTTTTGGCATCTGCATCTGTATTGGATTGGAAAGGAAATATCGTATGGCACACTGACAACCTTGGTGGAGAATACAAAGCTCCTCCAACGTCCTTTGATCTTTGGGTATTCTTACTTCGTGCAAAAACATTTTCGACAAGAAATGCGACTGTGAGTGAGGCAAGAGAATGGCTAAAGGTTGTGGGAGGGGTTCATCTATACCATCGTCAATTACGAGTACGACCTTACGGTGATGCTGGGCATGATTGGTTAGAGATGAATCTCTCTAGAGCTAAAAGTCCTGAAGAACGCCCATCGACAAACACATCTATTGGGAGAATTGTAGTGAAGGATCTGGATTCTGTTCTTATGCAGAAAACAGATCGTATGGGGTTTGTTGAGAATGAAGCGTTTCACGAGTTGAAAAGGTTTGCAAAGGACTCATTAGATTGGATGGCAAGGATGCGTCTGAAGGATGCTGAAACTCGGAGAGAAACTGACAAACAAAATGCGAATAAAGAAGTTACAAAAGGGAAAGATCGCATAACGGAGTTTATTGATAAAGAAGTCGCCTCTGATAAGCAAGAAGTTCTTAAGCAGGCTTTTGAACAGTTTGAAAAGGCTCTTGAACGTCAGACAAAAACATTAAGAGAAGACCTGCAATTGTATAGATCTCTTGCGACGGCAGGGACTACATCTGCTGTTTTCGCGCATGAAGCCACTAAACCTGCTACTCAAATTGAAAAATTGTCTAGCCTCATTCGACGCCGTGGAACAAAAGAATTTGGGGAACCTTTCGTACGCATTTTGTCACCTCCGCTTGAACTTATATCAAAATCAGCGCAATCTCTTCGAAGCTTTGCAAGTCTACCTCTCTTTTTACTCAAACGAGAGAAGAGACGTGCTGAGATTGTCGATATTCACAAAATACTTAGCGACATCCTCACTCTGTTTGGAACGTTTTTGAGTGATTCTAAAGTTGTCATAGAGACCGACTTTGTTGATGAAACTGCAAAGATAAGAGGCAGTGTCGCGCTTGCAGAAGCAATTTTTGCGAACATCATAACTAACGCCATCAATGCTTTCAAAGTAAATGGCGCCCGAGTGCGTGGGCGTAAAATTCTTATAACAACTAGCAAGTCAGGCCCAAGATTAGTCGTTCGATTTCTAGATAACGGTCTGGGTATAAGAGATATTGATATTGCTGAGATATGGCTGCCTGGACGGACAACATTTTCTGACGGTACAGGATTCGGACTAACAATTGTTCGTGACGCAGCTCAGGATTTAGGCGGGAAAGTTCACGCAATTGCGTGTGGAGAGCTAGGCGGTGCTGAGTTTATCGTCGAATTTCCTTTGGGAGAATAATTTGTGGATTTGAATATAAAGAAAGTTGCCATTATTGATGATGACGATATGGAAATTGAGATCGCTAAGATGTATCTTGCGGAACTTGATCTAGAGCCTGTTATTCTTGAGGGTCCGTTTGACTCTGTAGATATATTGGCGAATCTTATCAAGGAAACTGCAGATGCAGCATTATGCGATCACAGACTTATCACTAATGCATATGCAAATTTTTCCGGGGCATCATTGGTCGCAAAGCTTTATGAGCTGAAAATCCCTGCCGTCCTCATAACCCAATTTTACGATATGGATACAGATTCTTCCATTCGCCAATGGCGCGAGTTCATCCCAGTGCTCCTTAGCAGGGATGAGGCTTCATCTGAGAAATACTTTGAAAGTTTTTTGGCCTGCTACAATGAACTCGAAAAACGACGCCCTCCAAGCCGGCAGTATCGTCGCGCCATCTTGAAGATAGTTGGCCTTTCTGGTTCAGGAAACGATACGGTAGTTGATGCAATAATTCCAGGATGGAACATGAAGCATGCAGTACGGTTTCCAATATCACTTATCAGTAAAGAGTTAGTCCCATTCTTAAAAGTCGATCAACGCTTTCTGGCAAAAATGAATATTGGTACAACAAATCCCGATGAGTTGTTCTTCTCAGATTTTGAAAAGGCGCCAGAACCAGAGGATACCGATGGCTTCGCATAAACTTTTTCTTCTAGATGTTGGTCATGGTAATTGTTCAATTGTTGTGAATGGCGATAAGTTGACCGTCATTGACTCACCAACAGGCGCTACCCTTTTGGAAACGCTTGAGAGTCTTGGCGCAACGGAAATTGAGAATGTCCTTATCTCACATGCGGATGCAGATCACATCGGTGGAATTACGAATCTCCTTCTTGATAACAACATTCGCATAAAACGAGTATTCGTCAACCCAGATTCTGTCAAAGATACGGCAGTTTGGTATGATTTCCGATGTGCTGTCAAAGACGCGGCCACTCGGGGTACGACTACGACTCCAGCTCTCACCACCACTCAATCCCCTGATCTTAGTGACGATACCGTTCAATTCGAAGTTATTGCACCTACACCGGAGACTGCACTAGGAGGCGTTGGCAGCCAGGACTTGGCAGGTAGATCGATAAATAGTAACTCCATGTCGGTTGTTATTAGAGTTTTATACAAAGGTGTTCCCGTTGCTCTTCTCCCTGGCGATATTGATTCCGCTGGATTGGAAAATCTCGTAGCTGGCGGCAAATTAATTCAAGCAAAATATTTTGTTTATCCACATCATGGCGGATTGTCGAAGGGATCTTCTGTCGCATTCACCACAGAAATTTGCAGGCTCGTTAGCCCACAAGTAGTTGTTTTATCAATTGCGAGAGGTGGCAAGTACAATAACCCACGACCTGAGATAATATCTGCCATTTGCGAGGTATTGCCTGATGCACATATCATATGTACACAACTAGCTACTCACTGTTCTAAGGATGTACCACCTGTTACTGAGCATCACTGCAGTTTCCCAGCGCGTGGCATGTCAGATCAGTTGTGTTGCGGTGGGACTATTTCAATAGATTTTGACCGCCTCGATGAATCTCCATCTGAAATACATGCTGATCATATCGCTTTCTTGGATCAGGTGAGCACTCCTATGTGTCTGAGCAAAGGCATGAAGGCGGTTGTGCCGTCGACATGAGACTGCGGCCCTTCTGGCAATAAAAATGCGGAGCAGTGTTCTAATACCTGTGACTTAGTTCTCTCGATTTTTTTGAGTGTCACGCCCAATTAGTAGCAATTTGATTAGCACATACCAGACCCAGCACAAGCAAATTCAAATCACCGCCGCAATTGCTGTTGCCAATTACTCCTCCTCAAAACTAATAGCTTCCATAACGATAACGGTGTCGTGCCAAATTCTGCTCAACGAAGGTGCCGGGTCAGGCTTCCAAGTTGTTAAGTTATCGGGAGAGAGGTGCCTGACCTGCTGAAACAATTACATAAGAACCATATCTGAAAAGGAAAACCCATGAAAAACAACCCCTCGCAAATTGCCGTGATGAACCTGGAGGAGGGCGAAGACATCTTTGCCGGACGAGTCACTCCGCACATCCCGCAGGTTGGCATATACAAACTTTTGGCGAAGAAAAAGATGGATGGCACGATTGAGTGGGCGCACTTCGTTCAACGAGATAATGGTCTGAAAGAAAAAGTGATACGCGGCACGGTGAATACGCTTGAAGAATTCGATATTTTAAATGATACCATAAACAACAATTTACAGAAGATCTTTGGTGTTACCATGCAGCCTGCCGGGTACGATGTCTGCACATTGGATGGGAAGAAAGTTTCTGAGACCATACATTAATCCGATTCCGACGCCTGAATTGCTGTGGGATGAGATGTTCGCCGAATATTTCACGCCCCTGCCTTCGGAAAATAATTGACGCCGGAGATCCCTTCAAAATCATTATCCTGAGTCCAAAGCACCGCAGCGTGGATCTGTGCCGTTGCCAGGACAATGCTGTCTGTCATGGGTGTTTTCACATCCAGACTCAACTTTGCCGCCAACAGTGCGATGGAGGAGGTAAGCTCAATCACCCTCCCCTGCTGCATCATCGCCACCGCCTGAAGCGCCGCATCCTCTCCCCGCTGACGGCAGACTATCTGGAACACCTCGTACAGAGTTATTGACGGCACCAAGGTGCCGAAGAAAACAGTGAACTGGAGGTTGTATAAAAAAAGGCGGCCTGAATCGGTCGCCTTTGGTCTGTTCCAAAAGAGGTATATTGCGTGCTTGCCTCATTACGATTTAAGATGTTTAAACATTTCAGCGGGTGTAGAGAAAGACCGGACATTTCCCCCTCTATCGGCTTCATCAAATACTTGGCGAGTTTCTTCGTTTACTTCCAGGTCATGACAAAAGCAGCGACCCTCCTTGTGTTCAGTGACAACACTTCGGAGAAAAGCCGATATTGCGCTTTTTGCCGTCATACTGCGTATTCCGGTGAAAGCGTCCA
>MGZJ01000012.1 GCA_001802645.1 Geobacteraceae bacterium GWC2_53_11
AATAGCTCAGCTGGGAGAGCGCCAGCCTTACAAGCTGGATGTCACAGGTTCGATCCCTGTTTCGCCCACCAAAACAAAAAAGCCATCCGGAAACTTTTTCCGGGTGGTTTTTTACGTACAACACATTGCTTCACACTCTCACATACGACACCCACAAACCTTCTCACACCGCGCCTAGCCTGCCTTTTCTCCTAGCCCACATAGGAGTACCTCAGACAGCATATATTAATTACAGACACAGCCAGGGACGCCAACGCAGCATATAGATACGCAACAACAATGGCGACAACTAGCTTACGCACTCATAAAACTAAATAGACCAAAAAACATAAACAAAAAAGGGCTCAGCCAGTTTGGCCAAGCCCCTTTTTGTTTATGGTCGGTGCGACAAGATTCGAACTTGCGACCACTAGACCCCCAGTCTAGTGCGCTACCAGGCTGCGCTACGCACCGATAAACAAACTACAATAACTTTCGCAATGTGATCAGATCATTACGAACAGCTTTAAGCACTTCACTACAATCTTTGACGGAAACATAATCGGTACGTTCTTCAGGCTTAAGCAATTTTCCTTTTGAGGAAATACGCTTCTTCACGCCCTCGATGGTAAATTTTTCATTGTACAACAGGTCTTTTACCTGCAACACCAACTCGACTTCATTCTTTGAATACAGCCGTTGTCCTGTACTGCTTTTAGTCGGCTTAAGAAAAGTAAATTCAGATTCCCAAAAACGCAATACCGATGTACGAACACCAACTACTTCAGCAACTTCACCAATTTTATAAAATAGTTTATCAGGAAGCGTTGTAGCCATGGCAGAACAACCCTGCAATACGTTTATTTTGCCTCAACATTAATTGAGTTTTTCAGAACCTGGCTCGGCTTGAACGTCAGGATTCTACGAGCATTAATCGTTATAGTTTCACCTGTCTGCGGATTACGACCGCGACGATCTGCTTTCTGCTTTACGACAAAATTACCAAAACCGGCAATCTTGATTTTCTCTCCCGCCTCCAACGTAGTTTTAAGAAGTCCAAAAACAGTCTCAACCATTTCTGCGGATTCTTTTTTCGAAAAACCGATCTTCTGATGGATGCGTTCAACGATGTCTGCTTTTGTCATAATTACCTCAATCCTTACCGGTTAATGCACTGAATCAAAAGGAGAAATTTTATAGCACAGGGTCATGCATTACGCAATAATTTTATCGCACTGTTATCTGTAATTTATCAGTCAAGCTGGCAACAATCTTATTATGGAGAGAGGATATCTCTTCGTCAGCAAGTGTCCGTTCGAAAGAGCGATATCGTATCCGCACCGCAACACTTTTATACCCTTCGGCAACCCCTTTGCCACGGTACACGTCAAATATCTGAACATGCTCAATTTCTTTAGCTTTTTCCGCTTTGATGCAGTCTACTATTTTTGCTGCTGCAAGTTCATCGGGAATCAGCAAGGCGATGTCACGGGTACTGTCGGGAAAGCGTGATGGTGCCGTTATCGTTTTTTTAGTACGTGAATATTTAACCAGTTTTTCGAAATCAAGCTCAAAGCAAAAAACCGGCTTTTCGATTTCAAAGTTTTTCTGAACAGTCGGGTGCAGTTCCCCAACAGAACCGATGCAGTCGCGACCGGCTAGAATCCGGCACGATTTGCCCGGATGAAAATACGGTTCCGGATTATCGTTAACCCATGTCACTCCGCCGATATCGAGAAAGTCGAGAACTGTTTCCACAATCCCCTTGGCATCATAAAAATCAACCAGTTCATTTGGACGACTCCACCCATCACCATCTCTCGAACCTGATAGAGCTCCAACGATACAAAGCGGCTCATGAGGCATATCCTCACCTTCACCTGGAAGGTAAACACGTCTCATTTCGAATAACTTGAGGTCAAGTGAACGAAAGCTCATGTTTTTGGCTGTAGTCTCCAGAAGCCCGGGGAGTAGAGTTGTCCGCATGACTGATTGCTCATCAACTAGCGGATTAGCCAGCCTGATGGCAAGACGGCGCGGATCGTTGTCGTTCAGGAGCAATTTTCCGGCAGCCTCAGGGGCAGTAAAGCTGAAGTTTATGATTTCAGTCATCCCATTATTAACGAGAAGATTTCTTAACTGCTTTTCAATCTCCTGATGCCGTGTCGGCCGATCAGAAACAACCCGTGCAACAGGCATGGTAGCAGGTATTTTGTCATAGCCGTTCAAACGGGCAATCTCTTCGATCAGATCTATCTCCCGCTCGATATCAATCCGGTAATGCGGCGGAATCACTGTCACCGATCCATCAGGACACTCCGTCACCAAACACTCTAACCGGGTCAGAATGTCAATAATCAGCTGACGCTCCAGGTTGATACCGATCAGCTCGTTGGCTTTTTCCGGACGGAATGGTATCGCCGCACGCTCACTCTTGCCGGGATACACATCCAGACATCCCAGAGCCATAACCCCACCGGCAAGTTCAACTATTAATGACGCTGCCCTGTCGAGCGCACGAGTTACATTGTCGATGTCAATACCGCGCTCAAAACGGTGAGATGACTCGGTATGCAAACCAAGACGTTTGGCTGTCTTGCGAATTGCCGCAGGCTTGAAGAATGCGCTCTCCAACAGAATCGTGGTCGTCGTGCCTTCAATTTCCGAGTTCAGACCTCCCATGACACCAGCCAGAGCAACGGGGCGCTCAGCGTCACAAATGACAAGATCGCCCGCTGTCAGAACGCGGGGCTGATTGTCGAGCGTTGTAAACAGCTCACCGTCTCCTGCCGCACGGACAACAATCCGTTTTTCGGACAGACGGTCACAATCAAAAGCGTGAAGCGGTTGCCCGACTTCCATCATGACCAGATTGGTGACATCAACCACGTTGTTGATCGAGCGAATGCCGATTGCATTGAGGCGCTTGACCAGCCATTCCGGAGAAGGGGCTATTGTGCATCCTGAAATGTATCGTGCGGCATAACGAGGGCAGATATCCGGGTTTTCAATGGTCACGCCGATAACAGAACCAACGGCTTCAGGCCCCTCAACCAGAGCGGTCTGTGGATACTTCACCTTCAAGCCGAGCTTGGCAGCTATATCACGGGCAATGCCGATCACACTCAGGCAATCCGAGCGATTTGGGGTCAGACCGATTTCAAACAGGGTATCCTTCAGACCAAGGGCGGCAAATATCGGCGTCCCAAGAGGAGCAAATGCAGGGGGAAGCACGATAATGCCGGCACTCTCTTCAGCTAGTCCCAGCTCTTTTTCTGAGCAGAGCATTCCGCACGACTCTTCACCGCGAATCTTCGACCGCTTTATTTTGAAATCACCGGGAAGTACCGCTCCAGTCTGCGCCAATACGACCGTGTCGCCCTGCTTGAAGTTCTGGGCTCCACAGACGACATCCAGCACTTCGGTGCCGTTATTCACGCGGCAGAGCGACAGTTTGTCGGCATTCGGATGCTGGCGTTTCTCCTCAACCAAAGCCACCACGACATCATCCATCCCGGCACCCAGCTTTTCCATTGACTCGACTTCAAGTCCCAGCATGGTCAGCAATGCGGCAAGCTCATCAGGCGTTTCATCGAAATCTACAAACTCTTTTAGCCAGTTATACGTAACGTTCATTTTAAAGCACCATGAATGTAGTGGAATTAGAACTGCCGAAGAAAACGGACATCATTTTCGAACAGGAGCCGCATGTCGGATATGCCATACTTTAACATTGCAATACGCTCGATACCCATACCAAAAGCAAAACCGGAGATGTCTTCCGCATCGTATTGAACGTGACGATAAACTTCCGGGTCAACCATGCCGGCACCAAGAATCTCTAGCCAGCCACTGTTTTTGCAAACACGGCACCCTTTGCCGCCGCAGATAACGCAGGCAATATCAACCTCAGCTGAAGGTTCTGTAAAAGGAAAATAACTGGGACGAAGACGGACACCGGTCTTCTGACCAAACAACTGGTTGGTAAACACGGTAAGAATCCCTTTGAGATCACCAAACGTCACTCCGCTGTCAACCATCAACCCTTCGATCTGATGAAACATCGGTGAATGCGTCGCATCTGAATCGCACCGATACACGGTTCCGGGAGCAATGATGCGAACCGGAGGTTTCTGTTTGAGCATGGTGCGAATCTGAACTGGTGAAGTGTGAGTCCTCAGCAGCAGATTGTTCTCGACAAAAAACGTGTCCTGCATATCACGGGCAGGGTGTTCGGGAGGAAAATTGAGAGCCTCAAAATTGTACCAGTCATGCTCAATTTCCGGCCCCTCAGCAACGGAAAATCCCAGCCCGGCAAAAATAGAACATATTTCTTCGATTACCAAAGAAATGGGATGCTTAGTCCCTTTAAGAGGGTGACGCCCCGGAAGCGACGTATCTATACGCTCGGATTGGAGCCGGACAGCAATAGCTTTTTCCTCTGCCGCTTTTATCGCACCACCAAGCGCCGATTCGATGACATCACGCACCGTATTAACCAATTGACCGACAATCGGACGCTCAGATGCGTCTAGTGAACCAAGCCCCTTCATCAGAGCAGTTAACTCACCTTTGCGACCAAGCAGATTAATTCGTATTTCCTGAAGCTGCTCTACCGAGGCCGCTGTGGCAATAGACTGCAGAGCGCCGGTTCTCAATTGCTCAAGTTGTTCCCGCATAGTTGATTACCTTCGAGTGAATAGTTATGAAATCTTCTGCCTGTGTACAAAAAAGGGAATGGGATCCAGTCCCATTCCCTTTCCAAACATAACCTTACAAAGAGCTAAATTCCGGCCTTTGCAAGTGATGCAATCTGCGCAAATCCATTCGGATCAGTCACAGCAATATCGGCCAACACTTTACGGTCGATCTGCACATTGGCCTTCTTAAGACCAAAGATGAACTTGCTGTATGACAACCCATTGATACGTGATGCTGCGTTGATACGGACAATCCACAAGCTGCGGAAATCACGTTTTTTGACGCGACGGTCACGGAAGGCATAATTTAAAGCCCGGTCAACCGCTTCTGTCGCGCTACGAAACAGTTTGCTGCGTGCGCCACGGTAACCTTTAGCCAGTTTCAATACCTTGTTGCGTCTGCGTCTCGCTTTAAATCCTCTTTTTACACGTGCCATACGTCACTACTCCTTCGTTGCTGAATTGGCCAGATCCATAAGGGGAGACAATTTCCTCATGGTTCTTGGCATTATGCATCCCTCTCGTAAGCGAGAAGGAAATGATCTGTTATTTGTAAGGAATCAGGCGAGCAATGTTCTTCTGGTCAACAGCTGCAACCATGGAACCGCCACGAAGATTACGCTTACGTTTTGTTGTCTTGGGGGTCAGAATGTGGCTGGTGAAAGCACTACCACGCTTGATGCGACCTGATGCTGATTTTTTGAAGCGCTTGGCAGCACCACGATTGGTTTTAATCTTTGGCATAAGAAACTCCTTCTTTGATTATAAGAACGTGACCTGTTCAGGTATTTTTATTTTTTCGGTTTCGGTGCAACAATCATATACATGTTACGCCCCTCTACGCGGGGCTGGTTTTCAATAACACAGATATCCTGCAACTCTTTGGCTACTTTTTCAATAACCGCGCGGCCAACATCCATATGGGTAATCTCACGGCCACGGAAGACAAGGGTAATTTTGGCTTTATTGCCTTCTTCGAGAAAACGCTTCACATTATTAATTTTAAATTCAAGGTCGTGGCTATCGGTTTTGGGCCGTAACTTAACTTCCTTCAACAACACATGAACCTGTTTCTTTTTAGCTTCCTGCAGCTTCTTGCTCTGCTGATATTTGAACTTGCCATAGTCCATAATCCGGCAGACAGGAGGAACTGCCGTCGGTGAAACTTCCACAAGATCCAACTGCTGTTGTTCGGCCAGCGCGAGCGCCTCGGAAAGAGCCAGCACGCCAAGAGCTTCTCCTGTTGCACCAATAACACGTACTTCGGAAACCCTGATGGCCTGATTGATGTTGACGGTCGGTTTTGCTATGGCGACACCCCCTGACAGCAGTTTATTCGCAACTACTATCTGACTTAACTCTATTTAAAATTTTTACATTCCTGCGTAACAAACTCAATAAATTCTTCCGGTTTCATGGCTGACAAATTTTTACCATCACGATAGCGCGGTGTAACCGTACCCTGTTCAACTTCCTTGTCACCAATAACCAGCATGTAGGGAATCTTCTGCAACTGGGCTTCGCGAATCTTGAAGCTCAGTTTTTCATTACGAACATCCCGCTCAACACGTATTCCGGCATTACGCAACTGCCGGTACACATCCTGGGCAAACTGCACCTGGCTATCAGTCACCGTAACGATAATCGCTTGAACCGGAGATATCCAAAGCGGGAAGCTACCGGCAAAATGCTCAATAAGAACACCAATGAACCGTTCAATCGACCCGAGGATGACGCGATGCACCATGACAGGCCGTTTACGTTCGCCGTCAGATGCAATATAGGTCAGATCAAAGCGCTCCGGCAGGGTAAAATCGCACTGGATAGTAGCACACTGCCATCTCCTGTCAAGACAATCGCGCAGTTTTATGTCTATTTTAGGGCCATAAAACGCGCCATCTCCTTCATTGATCTCGTATGGGCGCCCGGAATCCTTCAGAGCAGACAGGAGAGCATTTGTAGCCTGCTCCCAGTCCGCATCAGACCCGATTGATTTTTCCGGCCGGGTAGAAAGTTCCATCTCATACTCAAAACCGAAAATAGCCATCACATCATTTACAAAAGAAATAACACCCTTGATCTCTGCGTCCAACTGCTCCGGCGTACAGAGAATATGGGCATCATCCTGTGTAAAGCAGCGCACCCGCATAAGCCCGTGAAGGACACCGGCCCGCTCATGACGATGAACCGTACCCAGCTCGAAGAAGCGGAGCGGCAGGTCACGATAGCTGCGCAGCTGCGATTTGTAGATCATCATGTGAGAGAGACAGTTCATCGGCTTGATGCCGTAACTCTGCTCATCCACCTCGGTGAAATACATATTTTCACGGTAGTTCTCGTAGTGCCCGGAACGCTGCCAAAGCTCACTCTTGAGGATCTGCGGCCCCACAACAATGTCGTAATCACGCTTCAAATGTTCTTTGCGTTCAAAATCTTCAAGAATCGTACGCAACATGGCACCCTTGGGATGCCAGATCGGGAAACCGGCGCCGACCTCATCCGAAAAGGAAAACAGATCAAGCTCTCTGCCTATCTTGCGATGGTCACGACGCTTTGCCTCTTCCAGGCGGTTCAAATATGCTTCCAGCTCTTTTTTATCGACAAAAGCGGTCCCGTAAATGCGCTGAAGCATGCGGTTTTTTTCATTGCCGCGCCAGTAGGCGCCGGCAATAGAAAGCAGTTTAAACGCTTTTATCTTCGCCGTGGAGGGAAGATGCGGTCCACGACAGAGATCAGCAAATGTTCCCTGACTGTACACGGAAACGGTCTCGACACCGAGGTCATTGATCAATTCAGTCTTATACGGCTCACCCATCGCCTCGAACATGCTGATCGCATCGGCGCTGGAATATTCATGCCGTTCGATTTTCTGATCGGCAGAGGCTAACACCAGCATCTTTGCTTCAATTCGCTCAAGGTCTTCAGGAGTAAACGGCTTTTCAACATCAAAATCGTAGTAGAAACCGGTTTCAATGGCAGGACCAATCGTTACTTTGGCCTGAGGAAAGAGCTCCTTAACAGCCTGAGCCATCAAATGTGATGTTGAATGACGAATAATTTCAAGAGCTTCAGGACTTTTTTCAGTTACAATTTCAACACGGTCACCGTCAGTCAACCGTGAGGAAAGATCCACCAGCTGGCCGTTGATTTTCCCTGCCAGTGAAGCTTTGGCAAGACCTGCGCCAATTGAAGCCGCCAGATCATATACGGTGGCGCCTTCGCTCAGTTCACGGGAAGAATTATCTGGAAGTGTAATTGATATGGAAGCCATATATTATCCCTTTGGGAGGGGAAACAGAAAAGGCATCGATACATCGATGCCTGCATCCTGCCCGCCTCAACTCTGCTTGTTAATGGTAGGCGCGGGCGGTGTCGAACCGCCGACCTCTACCGTGTCAGGGTAGCGCTCTCCCGCTGAGCTACGCGCCTACATCAAAAAGCTGGAGAGTAATAGCAAGTTACGTTACGGATGTCAAGCTGATTTTGATTTTACTTTGCTACTTTTACCAACCTGGCCACATTTTCCACATGCACCGTCTGGGGAAACATGTCAACCGGCTGAATTTCCTGGCAGCGATAGCCGAGCTTGTGCAGAATATCCAGGTCCCGCGCCAGACTTTGCGGAGAGCATGAGACGTAGAGAATCGACTTTGGTCCAAGGGCCGCAACACTTTCCAGCACCTTTTGATCACACCCCTTGCGAGGAGGATTCAACACCGCCACATCGACCCGCTGCTGCTCCTCAGCCATCTCATCCAGCAAATCGGCCACATCACCGGCTTCAAAGCGGCAATTTCTGATGCCGTTGACTTTTGCATTAAGGGCGGCGTCGGCAACAGCCTCATCCACGACCTCAACCCCAATAACTTCTCTGGCTGAACCGGCCAGAAACAGCGCAATCCCGCCAATGCCACAATACAGGTCAAGTACCGTTTCAACACCGGTAAGCCCGGCCCACTCACGCACCTTGCTGTAAATCAGATTGGCGCCGCTGTTGTTAACCTGAAAAAATGAGCGGGGAGATATCCTGAACGCGACATCACCAATCCGCTCCGTCAGGTGCAGCTTCTTCGTCAGAAAAAAATCTTTCTGCCCCATGATTACATTGCCTTCAGAGGCATTGACATTCTGGGCAACAACTTCAACCTCCGGAACCTGCTCCTGTACAAAACGGGCCAGATGATGAATCTCGTTATAGGAACGCTTCGAGGTGACAAACACCACCATGGCTTTTTTTTCAAAGGTCGAGACCCGCACGACCAGATAGCGCAGCAACCCCATTTTGCTTTGAGGATTGTAGACCTGCACCTTCCCTTTTTTAATGCCCCTTCGGACCGCTTCCACAACCTTGTTGATGAGCGGGTGATGAATCGGGCAGTCATCCAGGTCATATACATCGTGACTTGCCCGGCGATAGATACCGATAAACGGTTCAGAAAACTTGCCGGCAACCGTCAGCTTCGCGGTCGTGCGGTAGTGGATCAGGCTATCCGGCGAAAGAAGCGGATGAACGACACAGTCCGACAAAGCGGGATATTTAGCCATTTCGGCCAGGATCATCCCCCTTTTCCAGTTTTTCTGTTCCGTGTATTTCATGGCAATCAACGGACAGCCAAAACAGTCGGCACTTTCGCCACAGGGGGGATTTTTGCTCCTGAGTTGTGATGGCTGCAGCAGTTTTCTGACATGGCAAAACGCAGTACCACCGGCAACATGATCGATTCCGGCCAGCACGACATCACCGGGCAATGCCCCGCCAACCTTGAGCGTCATTCCCTCTTCACTGCGAGCAGTTCCGTAGCCGTCTTCATCCAGAGCAGATATTCGCAACTCCAGCACACCCTTGCGGGCCAGCGGCACAAAGGGTTTTTCTTTTGCGACCGCCCCGGCCGGTTTTTGCGACGGCACACGTGCCGGTTTTTTTGCCATCGGATGTTCAAATTGATTTGTTTTCTTCAAATGTTCTCTTCCCTTTGGATATTTCGAGTATCCATCCAGCAGTATTAAGCCAATGACTTCAGATATTCCCGGAACTTCCTGAATGCCCGGGCACGGTGGCTCACTTCATTTTTTTCGGTCAACGTCAGCTCTGCCATGCTGCGCTCAAATCCATCGACCAGAAAGAGGGGATCATAGCCGAAGCCCCCCTCCCCTCTGGCTACAGAAAGAATCCTGCCGGTAACCGTTCCGGAGAAAACCTGCTCATCCCCCTCCGGCGTCACATACGCCAGCACGCAGACAAAGGCGGCCTGCCGTTGTTCTTCGGAAAGCAGCTGACATTCACTCAGCAGGTGAACGTTATTGGCGGCATCATCGGCACCCTCTCCGGCAAAGCGGGCTGAAAAGACTCCGGGGCGTCCGCCAAGTGCGTCAACCACCAGGCCGGAGTCATCGGCCAAAGCCGGAAACCCGGAAAATACGGCAGCTTCACGAGCTTTTTTGAGAGCATTTTCCTCGAACGTTGCCCCATCTTCAACTGTTTCAGGAAAATCGCCATAATCAGCTGCGCTGCTGATCTGATCCACCAGACCGGCCAGCAATGCATTGATTTCGACTATTTTGCCTTTATTGCGCGTGGCAACGACCAAATGCTTCATCCGACAAGGGCTCCCCGCTGGAAAGCAAAAAGCTGCTGAACGCCTTCAAGCGCCAGATCTCGCATGGTGTCCATCTCGGCGCTGGTAAACGGCTCTGCCTCAGCTGTCCCCTGGACTTCCACAAAACGGCCACTGGAGGTAATGACGAAATTCATATCAACTTCAGCAGAGGAATCTTCCAGGTAATTCAGATCCAGAAGAGCTTCTCCTCCCACAATGCCGACACTGACAGCTGCGACAGCCTCCTTGAGCGGAATCTCAGCAAGGAGTCCTTTCACTTTCAACGTCGTCAATGCGTCAACAAGAGCAACATACGCACCGGTTATCGAAGCGGTGCGCGTGCCGCCATCAGCCTGAATAACATCGCAATCTATATATATCGAACGCTCACCCAGCTTGCCAAGATCGGTCACCGCCCGCAAGGAACGGCCAATCAAGCGCTGAATCTCAAGCGTGCGGCCGGTTTGCTTCCCTTTGGCGGCTTCACGCGACGAGCGGGTATGCGTTGCCCGAGGCAACATGGCATATTCTGCGGTCACCCAACCGGTCCCCTTGCCTCTCAGAAAAGGCGGCACTGATTCTTCTACTGATGCGGTACACAACACCTTGGTATCGCCAAACTCGATCAGCACGGAACCTTCGGCATGCTTGGTGAAATTGCGGGTGATTTTAACAGGACGTAACGTTGCAGCACTCCGGCCATCATTCCTCATACTAGATAACTCCTCAGCTCATAAAATCAAAACGTGGAGCTGTTCATTAACCTGTCGGCGATGCAGTGTCAAACAAAAAGGGAACCCGAAACCAGGTCCCCTTGAAACGATATGACTCTTCCAATTGCTTGTATTAACCAAGGTGAGCGTTGTTGTTCCTAGCCCGATTGGCAAGAATGGTAGAATCCAGCAGCTCTCCACAACAGGTGCATTTCCAGGCGTCGAACGAACGGACAAAATCATAAAACTTCTCAGCGAACATACGACCCTTGCAACGTGGACAATGCATAAAACACCCCCTGCACCTGGAATAAAATGGAAACGGTAGAGTGTTTACATCATGCGTGCCAACAGGGAAGATTATCTCTGGCTAAAACTACATAAAAAAATATATCGAGTATTTCAAGGATGTTGGAAGTATTCTTTAATCTTGCGGTACTTCTTTTCGCCAATCCCTTCTATGTTTCCAAGATCACTGACACGCAAAATACCGCCATTATTTTGACGATACGCAACTATTCGCCGTGACAATGCCGGACCGACTCCCGGTAACCGGTCAAAATCAGCCTCATTCATAATTGAAATATCAAGTGGGACGCCAAGCACTATTCGCTCTGAAACCGACATGCTTGCTACCTTTGCGACTTGAGTGCCATCCGGCTGTACGATAAGAGCAACCGCCGCACCATCCGTAAGCGGAGAAGCAGCGCGCTCATTTTTCAGCCGTTGGAACGGGCGCACCGGCTGCGCCATATTTATGACGCTTTCCGTCATTGTATTGGCGGGCACAGTATATATACCCTCATGCAGGACAGCACCGCTGATTTTCACGGAAATTCTTCCGCTCGATAACACAGAAAAAGCCGCACGGTCAGGCAGCTCCTGACTCGTACGGCTTTTCATAAGTACCGGCAAAAAGAGCAGCGCCGCGCATACAACCGTCACGACCCGCCGCATCAATTCCACTTGCTGCTATTCCTCTGATTTATGGAGTTTATAGTCAATACTGTCGATCAGGGCCTGATAGGAGGCATCGATAATGTTATCGGAAACACCGACGGTACCCCAACGGGAATGCTTGTCCCCCGATTCGATCAGAACACGGGTCGAAGAGGCGGTACCCTGGCCGGCAGGAAGAACACGTACCTTGTAGTCCAACAGCTTCACTTCCTTCAATTTCGGGTAGAACTTTTCCAGAGCTTTGCGGATGGCGTTATCGAGCGCATTGACAGGACCATTCCCTTCAGCGGCAGTGTGCTCAATCTTCCCGCCAACCTTAACCATGATTGTTGCTTCGGCGACCGGCTTCTGGTCCTCGCCGCGCTTCTCGTCAATCACCCGGAAACCGAGAACACTGAAGAACTTTTTGTGCGCGCC
>MGZJ01000013.1:0-4446 GCA_001802645.1 Geobacteraceae bacterium GWC2_53_11
CGTTTTCTGGGCGACCAGTCGTTTCCGGTCACCACTTTTTACCAACTCTCCGAAATAGATTCACCCATAACCGACGACGAAAAGAAGGAGATTGAAGCGGGTATCGACCGGATCTCGCCGGAAGACATGCTGACCCTGATCTATACCTCAGGCACTACCGGTATCCCCAAAGGGGTCATGTTGTCTCACAACAACATTCTGACCAATACTCGCTACCTGACGGAGCAGAGTAAAGCCATCGGTAAAGATGACACGCTGCTCAGTTTTCTTCCACTCAGCCACATCCTCGAACGGACGGCAGGATATTATACGACCATACGCAATGGCGCACTGCTGGCCTTTGCCGACAGTATCGAAAAAGTTCCCGAAAATATGAGCGAAATTCGGCCGACCGTCATGGTCAGTGTGCCGCGCCTGTTTGAAAAGATCTATCACCGTATTTTCGAGAATGCTCACCAGATGCCGGCCCTCAAGCGAACAATTTTCCACTGGGGAGTCGATGTCGGCAAAAAATATATTGCTGCAACCTACCTCGACAAACAGCCTTCCGCATGGGTCAATTTCAAATACGCGCTGGCCGATAAGCTGATTTTCAGTAAAATCAGGGCTCGATTCGGCGGCAATATGAAACTGTTCTGTTCAGGCGGTGCACCGCTGGACAAAACCATCAATGAATTTTTCTGGATTTTGGGCATTCCGATTTTTGAAGGGTATGGCCTGACCGAAACCAGTCCGGCCCTCAGTTTTAATAATTTTGAACATATTCGTTTCGGCTCGGTTGGTGTGGCCCTGGAGCAGACTGAATTCAAGATTGCCGAAGATGGCGAGATTCTGGTCAAGGGGCCGCAGGTCATGCTCGGGTATTACCATGACCCGAAGGCGACCGCCGAAGCGATGCAGGATGGCTGGTTCAAGACCGGCGATATCGGCCATATTGAAGATGGTTTCCTGTTCATTACCGACCGGAAGAAAGAGTTGATTGTCACTGCAGGCGGCAAAAATATTGCGCCGCAGCCAATTGAGAACGAGCTGAAGATGGATAAGTATGTCACATCGGCGTATGTGTACGGTGATCGCAAGCCGTACCTGACGGCCCTGATTGTGCCGAACATTGAGCGGCTGCTGGAGTTTGCCAAAGAAAAGCATATCCATTATTACGAGCTTGACGACCTGGTCATGCATGAGCCGGTGCAGAAGCTGTTTGAACAGCGGTTGGCGGATATCAACAACCGTCTGGCTCCCTATGAAACCATCAAGAAATTCATTTTGCTGGTGCACGACTTTTCCATCGAAGGTGGCGAGCTGACCCCGACGCTGAAGCTGCGGCGTAAGATCATTTATGAGAAATACAAGCACCGGATAGAAGATCTCTACATTGATCATAGCAATTGATCCACGGAGGAAGACCATGACACAAATCAACAAGGTAGCAGTTCTGGGAGCGGGGGTGATGGGGGCAACCATCGCTGCGCATCTAGCCAACGCCGGCATAGCAGTGCTTCTGCTCGATATCGTGCCGCGCGAGCCGAATGAGGCCGAAGCGTCGGCAGGATTGACGCTGGCTGACGCCCGGGTGCGTAACCGCATTGCCGCAGCAGGACGTGACGGGCTGTTGAAGATGAAGCCGGCGCCGTTTTTCCTGCCGGGGTATGCGGCCAATATCGAGATCGGCAATTTTGACGACGACATCCAGCGGCTCAAGGAGTGCGACTGGGTGGTTGAGGTTGTCATTGAAAACATGGCGATCAAGAAGAAGCTCTTCACAGAAAAGGTTGTGCCGAACCTGAAGGAAGGGGCGATCCTTTCCACCAATACCAGCGGCCTGTCGGTCAATGAGATGGCGGAATGCCTGCCGGAGAATGTCAGGAAAAATTTCCTCGTCACCCATTTCTTCAACCCTCCCCGCTATATGCGCCTTCTGGAAATCGTTTCCTGCTCGGCCACCGATCCGGCCGTGGTCGCCTTCATGGCCGACTTCATCGCCAAGCGGCTCGGCAAGGGAATCGTCTACGCCAAGGATACTCCCAACTTCATCGCCAACCGCATCGGCGTCTATGCTATTTGCAACTGCGTCCGCACCATGCTGACGATGGACATGACTGTCGAAGAGGTAGACGCCATTACCGGGCCTGCCACCGCCCGCCCCAAGAGCGCTGCCTTTCGCACCTCAGATCTGGTCGGCCTCGACACCATGCAGCACGTCGCCAATAATTCATACGAACTGCTGCCGTCCGATGAGGAGCGTGACATCTTCAAATTCCCCGCGTTCGTGGGAGAGATGGTTGCCAAGGGGCTGCTCGGCAACAAGAGCAAGCAGGGGTTCTTCAAGAAGGTCAAAGGGGAAAAAGGGCAGGAGTTTTTTTATTACGACTACAAAACGGGCGAGTATGTCCCCTCGCAGCGTCCCAAATTTGCTTCGATTGAGGCTGTCAAGCCGATTGACGATCCGGCTAAACGTCTGAAAGCGTTGATCACTGCCAACGACAAAGCGGCGCAGTTTGCCTGGATCAATGTGCGTGACACCCTGATCTATACCTATAACCGGATTCCGGAGATTGCCGACGATATCGTCAATATCGACAACGCGATGAAGTGGGGCTTCAACTGGGAACTGGGGCCGTTCGAGATGCTGGACGCCATCGGTGTGGCGTATTTCGTGGAGCGGGCAGAAAAAGAGGGCGTAACGGTTCCGGCCGGACTCAAAGCAGTTGAACAGTTCTACAAAATAGAGAACGGGGCGCCTCACTACTACAGTGTTATCGACCAGGCATATCGTCCGGTGCCGCAAAAGCCGTCGCACGTCAGCCTTACCATCCTCAAGAAAAACGGCAGGGAAGTGGAAAAGAACAGCGGCGCTTCCGTGATCGATCTCGGCGACGGCGTATTCGGCCTGGAGTTCCATACCAAGATGAACGCCATCGGCGGCGAAATCCTCTCCATGGTTCACAAGGCGATCAAACGGACAGAAGAGGAAGGTGTCGGCCTGGTGATTGCCAACGACGGGGCCATGTTCTCCGCCGGGGCCAACCTGATGCTGCTGGTAATGGCCGTTGCCGAAGGGGCGTTCGACGAGATCAACATGACGGTGCGGAGCTTCCAGAAAGCGATGATGGCGATTAAATACTCAAAAATCCCGGTCGTGGCCGCGCCGCACAACCTGGTCATGGGGGGTGGCTGCGAAACCTGTCTTCACGCCGATGCCATCATTCCCCATGCCGAAACCTATATGGGGCTGGTTGAGCTGGGCGTCGGTCTGCTTCCGGCCGGTGGCGGCACCAAGGAGATGGCGGTACGTGCCATCAAACTGGCCGAGGAGTACGACATTGACGCGACGCCGTTCATCTTCAAAAATTACATGAATATTGCCATGGCCAAGGTGAGCATGTCGGCTGCAGAACTGATCCCGATGGGTTTCATGCGGCAGGGCGATGCCATTGCCATGGACATCGACAAGCGCATCCATGATGCCAAGCTGAAGGCGATTTCGCTGGCCGCCACCTACCGTCCCGGCAAGCCGCTGACCGACCTGAAAGCGCCGGGCCGCGGCGTGGCCGCCTCCATCAAGTCGCAACTCTGGAATATGCAGCAGGGGGGCTTCATCTCCGAGTATGACCAGTATCTGGCCGGCATGGTGGCCGATGTCATCACCGGCGGCGATGTTTCGGCGGGTACGCTGATCACCGAGGAGTATCTGCTGGATCTGTAGCGGGAAGCATTTGTAAAGCTCTGTGGCCAGAAGAAGACGCTGGAGCGCATTCAGCACATGCTGAAGAAGGGGAAGCCGCTGCGGAATTAACCCTTCGACTCCGCTCAGGGAACGGTCGTGGTTGAATCGTTGGCTGAGCGGAGTCGAAGCCAAATCTAAACAATAAGTTGTACGGAGGATACCGATGAGAAACGCATATATTCTGGCGGCCTACCGCACCCCCGGCTGCCGGGCAAAAAAAGGGAAATTGAAAGATGTCCGACCTGACGACCTGGCCGCCGCGGCCATCAAAGGACTGCTGGAGCGAACCGGCATCGACCCGCTTGATGTGGAAGATATCATTATCGGCTGCGCCTTCCCGGAAGGCGAGCAGGGGATGAACTTCGCCCGCGTGGCGGCCATGAAGGCCGGGGTACCGGTGGAAGTGCCGGCCCAGACGGTCAACCGCTTCTGCTCATCAGGTCTGCAGACCATTGCCACGGCGGCGGAGCGGATCATGGCCGGTTTTGCCGACTGCATCATTGCGGGAGGCGCCGAGAGTATGACCATGATCCCCATGGGGGGGAGCAAATACAGCGCCAACCCGGGGCTGATTGCCAGCTGGCCGGAGTCGTATGCCTCGATGGGAATTACCGCCGAACTGGTGGCGGAAAAATACGGCATCAACCGCGAAGAGCAGGATGTCTTTGCCGCCGCCAGCCATGCCAAGGCTGCCGCCGCCATTGCAGCGGGCAAATTCA
>MGZJ01000013.1:4458-4780 GCA_001802645.1 Geobacteraceae bacterium GWC2_53_11
GAAAAATGAAGCGGAGCAAGGAGCTGGTCGATACTGATGACGGCGTGCGGAGCGACACGACCGCAGCCGGGCTGGCCAAACTGAAACCGGCTTTCAAGGCAACCGGTTCGGTCACCGCTGGCAACTCGTCACAGATGACCGACGGCGCCGCTGCTGTGCTGGTGGTTTCCGAAGAGTACCTGAATAAGATCGGCAAAAAAGCGCTGGCACGTTTCGTCGCCTTTGCCGTTAAAGGGGTTGCGCCGGAGCTGATGGGAATCGGCCCGGTGGCGGCCATACCGGCGGCGCTGAAACTGGCCGGTTTACAGCTGGACGATATCGG
>MGZJ01000013.1:4811-68848 GCA_001802645.1 Geobacteraceae bacterium GWC2_53_11
GGCGGTGCCATTGCCCTCGGCCACCCGCTCGGCTGCACCGGCGCGAAGCTGACCGCCAGCATCCTTCAGGAGATGCAGCGCACCAATACCCGCTACGGCATGGTTTCCATGTGCATTGGCGGCGGTATGGGCGCGGCGGGGATTTTTGAGAAAATGTAAACAGAAACTGGCCACAGAGACACAGAGTCACAGAGGAAAAAACTTACAAGAGAAGACAGACATCAAAAACGGAATGTGTAAATTTTGTAATTACGTTTAGCAATATCTCGAATTTCTCCGTGTCTCTGAGTCTCTGTGGCAAAAAATTAATCAAACCAATACGAGGTGACACCATGTCCAAAAAACTATTCAAAGGCGCCGAATATCTCATCACCGCCGCCGACAAGAACGACGTCTTTACCCCGGAGGATTTCAGCGACGAGCAGCGTCAGATTGGCGACACTACCGAACAGTTCGTGCTGAACGAGGTCGTTCCCCTTCGCGACAGAATCGAACACCACGACCTGCCGCTGACCGTCGAGCTGATGAAGAAATGCGGCGAACTGGGACTCTTGATGATCGATGCGCCGGAGGAGTACGGCGGGCTGGAGCTGGACAAGGCGACCAGCATGCTGGCGGCGGAAAAACTCTCCCAGGCTGGTTCATTCTCCGTCACCTATTCAGCCCATACCGGCATCGGAACCCTGCCGCTCGTTTATTACGGGACAAAAGAGCAGAAAGAGAAATACCTGGAAAAAATCATCTCGGGTGAGTGGATTGCCGCCTACTGCCTGACCGAACCCGGCTCCGGCAGCGATGCGCTGGGCGCGTCCGCGACCGCCACCCTGTCTGCCGACGGCAAACACTATATCCTCAACGGCACCAAGCAGTTCATCACCAACGGCGGCATTGCCGATCTCTACACTATTTTCGCCAAGATCAACAAGCAGCACTTCACCGGTTTTCTGGTGGAGCGGACTACCGAGGGTTTAAGCGTCGGGCCGGAAGAGAACAAGATGGGCGTGCGCGGTTCTTCCACCACCCAGATCATCCTGGAAGATGCCAAGGTACCGGTGGAAAACCTGCTGGGTGAAATCGGTAAAGGGCATAAGATCGCTTTCAATGTTCTCAATGTCGGGCGCTTCAAGCTGGGGGCCGCCGTTACCGGCGCTGCCAAGGTCTCCCTTGCCACCGGGATAAAGTATGCCAATGAGCGCAAAGCCTTCGGCGTAACCATCGGCAGTTTCGGGGCCATTCAGGAAAAAATCGCCGACATGACCGCCGCCATCTTTGCGTCAGAATCCGTCGTATATCGTCTGGCCGGTCTGATCGACGACCGCCTCGCCACCCTGCCCAAGGGGACGGACAATTACTACGAAACGTATCAGCAGGGGATCGAGGAATATTCCGTCGAATGCGCTATTGCCAAGGTGTTCTGCAGCGAGGTGCTGGCGGATGTGGTTGACAAGGTCGTGCAGGTTCATGGCGGTTACGGCTTCATCCAGGAGTATGCCGCTGAGGGGTATTACCGCGACGAGCGGATCAACCGGATCTGGGAGGGAACCAACGAGATCAACCGGCTGCTGATCCCCGGTATCATCCTGCGTCGCGCCATGAAGGGTGAGATCCCGCTTCAGAAAGAGGCGATGAAAGCCTTTGAATCCCTGATGTCACCGTCTTTTGACGAGCTGGACGATACGGTGCCGTTCGCCGCCGAAAAGGTGCTGATCGCCAACCTGAAGCAGGCGTTTCTGGTGCTGGCCGGAAGCGGCGTGCAGAAGTTCATGGATACGATCAAGGACGAGCAGGAGATCCTGCTGGCGGTCGCCGATCTGGCGATCCAGATCTTTGCCATTGAGAGCGTTGTCCTGCGCGCCGAGAAAATCCTGCCGAAACTGAGTGACAGCAAAAAAGCTTCCGTATCCGCCGCTGTAAAGGTGTTCACCTTCAACGGCACCGAAACAGCCGCCTCTGCCGCTCGCCGTGCCGCCTACTTTATCGAGGAGGGCGACACCCTCACCATGCTGCTGGCTGGTATCCGCAGGTTTACCAAATACGATGCTACCGGACTGCTCAAGGCCAAGCGGCAGTTGGCTGCCGCCGCTCTTGAAGCGGAGAAGTATATTTTCTAGCAAACTCCCCCTCCCTAACCCTCCCCCGCTTGGGGAGGGAACTGAAGCTCCTCCCACCAGCGGGTGGAGGCTGGGAGGGGGGAGGAGTCGTATATGATCGATCCGCTGTTCCAACCGATAACCATCAATGGCATGGAGGTTAAAAACCGCATCTTTATGCCGGCCATGCACCTGAACATGGCGGGCAATTACGCGGTCAGCGACCGGCTGGTTGATTTCTATGTCGAACGGGCGCGTGGCGGTGCCGGGATGATTACGGTCGGCTATGCTACCGTCGATGAACTTTCTGGCAATCCGGGCAATATCGGCGCCCACAAGGATATCTACATCCCCGGCCTGACGCGCCTCGCGTCCGCCATCCGCGACAACGGCGCCCGCTCCTCGGTGCAGCTGAATCATGCCGGACGCTATAATCACTCCATGCTGACCGGCGGCAGGCAGCCGGTTGCTCCCTCCGCCATTGCGTCACGTCTGACCCGTGAAACACCGCATGAACTGGATATCAGCGAAATTGAAGAGATAATTTCCTGCTTTGCCCGGGCGGCAGGGCGTGTCAAGGAGGCCAGATTCGATGCCGTGGAGATCCTCTCCGGCACCGGCTACCTGATCAGTGAATTCCTCTCGCCGCTCACCAACAAGCGCGAAGACCGCTACGGCGGTGATTTTGACAATCGCAGCCGCTTTGGTCTGGAAGTCATCGCGGCGGTTCGTGCTGTCGTCGGGGCGGATTATCCGCTGGTGGTCCGGATGAACGGCAACGAATTCATGAAGGGGGGCTCAACCCGTGCGGAGCTTCAGGAGTACGCCGAGCGGTTGGAGGCTGCCGGCGTTGATGCGCTCTGCATCAATGTCGGCTGGCACGAAGCCCAGGTGCCGCAGATCGTTACCGAAGTGCCGCGCGGAGTGTTTGGCTATCTGGCGCGCGGTATCAGGGAGCGTGTCAGTATCCCGGTCATCGCCAGTCACCGCATCAATGATCCTGAGCTGGCACGGGAGATGATTGCCGATGGCATCTGCGATATGGTGGCGCTCGGCCGGGCGCTGATTGCCGACCCGTTCTTTCCCGAAAAAGCCCGTACCGGCCATGATGCCGATATTGTACACTGTGTTGCCTGTGGGCAGGGGTGCTTCGACAACCTGTTCAAGATGAAAGCGGTGGAGTGCCTCTGTAACCCACGCGCCGGGTACGAAGGGGCACGAACTCTTACTAAAGCGGAAACGCCGCTGAATGTTACCGTCATCGGAGGTGGTGCTGCGGGGATGAGTGCGGCAATTGCCGCTGCCGGGCGCGGCCATCGGGTGACGCTTCATGAGGCGGGTGATCAGCTGGGTGGACAGCTTCTGCTGGCCGGAGCTCCTCCGGGGCGGGACGAATTTCTGGAACTTGCCGTCGATCTGGAACGGCAGGTCGAGCTGTCCGGCACCACGGTTATATTCAACTCAACGGTTGACGAGCAGTTCCTCAAAGAGAGTGCTCCGGACGCCGTGATACTTGCTACCGGTGGAACACCGATTGCGCCTCAGATCCCAGGCGCCAGGCAGCCGCATGTGGTTCAGGCATGGGACGTATTGACAGAAAACGTCGTAACAGGTCGCCGGGTCGTCATCATCGGAGGAGGTGCGGTTGGTATCGAAACAGCGCTATTACTGGCGGAAAAGGGCACCCTCTCCGGCGAAGCGCTCAAGTTCCTGCTGGTTCATGGCGCCGAGTATATCGAGGATTTGTACGGACTGGCCACGCACGGCAGTAAAGAGGTCACGGTTATCGAAATGCTGGAGGAGCTGGGCAAAAACTTCGGCAAGAGCACCCGCTGGGGGATGATGCAGGACGTGGAGCGGTATGGCGTTGCAACTCGCACCGCGGCCAGAGTCGTAGAGATTACCGACGCCTATGTCATGATCGAGTGCGACGGCAGCATTGAGGAAATTCCGGCCGACACGGTTGTACTGGCGGTCGGCACAAAGGCACATAATCCGCTTCAGGAGCTGGTTGCGACGAGCGGCATTCCGTTCCGGGTTATCGGTGACGCGCAGAAACCGGCCATGGTTTATGATGCCATACATCAAGGATTTAATGCCGGCCGGGAAATTGGCTGAAATAAAGGAGTCTATTATGAACCTGAAAAGAACATTTGCCACAGAGACACAGAGTCACAGAGATGAAAGTCAGATCTTGGCTTGTAGTGCAAAAAGCTCTGTGATTTCCTCTGAGTCTCTGTGCCTCTGTGGCATGACTGCCTTTAAAAGTTTGCTTGTGGCTTTTGCGCTGGTACTGCTCTGTGCCGTCCAGTCACCGGCGCTTGAAGTTGCCGGGGTGCAGTTGGACCAGGCCGTGGCGGTACGAGACCAGCAATTGAAACTGAACGGCTATGGCATCAGAAAGAAGTTTTTCGTCAAGGTGTACATTGGTTCGTTATATTCGGCCAAGCGGCTTACCACTGCCGCCGATGCGCTGAAGGACAGTGGTGATAAGGTCATCCGGATGAATTTCCTCCACTCGAAAGTTGAAAAGGAGAAGATCATTGAGGCATTCACTGAAGGGTTTACCAACAATTCGCCGGATCTTGCCGGTTCGCCCGAGGTGAAAAAATTTCTTGCACTCTTTAGCGCCGATTTCAAGCGGGGCGACGTGGTTGACCTAGTGCTTGGTGGGGACGGCTCAGTCGCCGCCAGCCACAACAGCAAGGTACTTGGCACCATTACATCGCCAAAGCTGGCCCGCGCTGTTCTCGCCATTTATCTCGGCGACAAACCGGCTGATGATTCGTTGAAGCAGGGGATGCTCGGAAAATAATCACAAGGAGCATTCTTGTATGTCGCAAACCTTTTCCACACCCATCGAACTCCGCTTTTCTGATCTTGATCTTTATGGCCATGTGAACAGTGTGGTGTACTTTACCTATCTGGAAACGGCACGGGTAAAGCTGTTTCAGGACTTTTTCCATGACATGACCGCACGGAACATTTTCACGCTGGTTGTCCGTGCCGAGTGCGACTACAAGCTGCCGATCCTGTTCGGCGACAGCCTGATTGTGTCCGTCAACATTGGCAGGATAGGCACCAGCAGCTTTGATCTTGACTACCGGCTCCATGACGGCAGCGAAAAGACCTATGCCACTGCGCGTACGACCATGGTCTGTTTCGACAATGTCCGAAAAACCACCATTCCGGTGCCTAATTCAATCACCACTATGGCCTGATAACAAGGAGCATCTGTTATGAACACCGATCTGATTCAATCCGAGCTTCTGGACGGTATCCTGACCGTACGGATCAACCGTCCGGAAAAAAAGAATGCGCTTACCACTGTCATGTACGGTGCCCTGGCCGATGCCCTGCTGCGCGCTGAGGAGGAGCCGGGCATACGGGTTGTGCTGCTGTGCGGCAGCAGCGACTGCTTTACCAGCGGCAACGATATAGCCGATTTTATCAATTTTCCGCCGACCGGTTCCGACAGTCCGGTGCTGCGCTTTCTAAACGCCATTACCAACGCGACAAAGCCGCTTGTGGCTGCGGTCAGTGGGGCTGCAATCGGTGTGGGCACAACGCTGCTGCTTCATTGCGATCTGGTCTATGCGGCCGATACGGCTCAGTTTCAGATGCCGTTTGTTTCGCTGGGACTCTGTCCGGAGGCGGGGTCCTCGCTGCTGCTGCCGCAACTTATGGGGCACCAGCGCGCCTCGGAACTCCTGCTGCTGGGCGAACCGTTCAGTGCGGTTCGCGCCGAGCAACTGGGGATTGTAACGGCGGTGCTGCCGCAGGCCGATATCCTCCAGGCGGTACGCGCCAGGGCGGAACAGCTGGCGGCCCAGCCCGCTGCGGCTGTGCGCCTGACTAAAGCGCTTCTCAAGCGGGGTGATGCTGAAAAGCTTCGGGAAACGGCCCTGTATGAGATAGAATGCTTTCTGGAACGGCTTGCTTCGCCGGAGGCGAGGGAAGCGCTTCAGGCGTTTATGGAGCGCCGGAAGCCTGATTTTACGCAGTTTGATTGAAGGAACACAGTATGGGACACCACCTCGGCTCAAAAAGCAGCATCGTACCGCTCATCGACCGGCTCAACAAATATCCGATCGGACTGGTGGATACGGAAAAGTTACGTGAGATTTTGGCGCTTCTCTTTGACGAACGTGAGGCTTTTGTCGCATCACGCTTTCCACTGGAAGAGGCGACGCTGCCGGAGCTGGTGCGGCTGACGAAAATGCCAGCGACAGAACTGCTGCCGCTGCTGGAGCAGATGGCAAACAAAGGGCTGGTGATGGATATGCCGTACGGCGGCGAAACCTATTACCTGCTGCTGCCCGGGTTGATCGGCTTCTTCGAGTTCACCTTCATGAAGAATCGCACCGATCTGCCGCTGGAACGGCTTGCACTGTTGATGCGGGAATATCTGGAGGAGAGCCAGGCATCGGAATTCTTCGGCAGCAGAACGCCACTGACCCGGTCGCTGCTTTATGAAGAACAGGTTCCGGTGTCGTCGGAGATCACCAGTTATGACCGGGCCCGTGACATTATCCGTACCGCCGGATTCGGTGCGGTCGGCATGTGCTACTGCCGCCACAAGAAAGAACACCTTGGCGAGACGTGTGACAAGGGGGCACCGACGGAGGGGATTTGCATTTCGCTGGGAAGTGCCGCCCGTTTCATGACGCGGCGCGGCTTTGCCCAGGAGAAGAGCGTCGATGAGCTGCTGGCGGTACTTGACAGCGCCAGAGCGCTGAATCTGACCCACATCACCGACAATATACGTCACAAGCCGTCATTCATCTGCAACTGCTGCAGCTGCTGCTGCGAGCTGTTGGCCGGGGTACAGGCGGGCTACCACGGCGGTGTCGCTAAAACCGGTTTCCGTGCTGTGATTGACCGGGAACGCTGCACCGGTTGCGGTGTCTGCTTGCGCGCCTGCAACGTCAAAGCCATCGCACTGCCGCAGGGGGAGACGTTTGTTCAAAAAAGCGACCGCTACGCTGTTGTTGATGAGGATCTCTGTCTTGGCTGTGGTGCCTGCATAACCGCCTGCAGGTTTGGTGCGCTCACCATGGTTCCTGCTGCAAACCGGGAGGCAACGCCGCTGAAACGGAAGGATCTGTTCATCCGGATACTCAGGGAAAAACGCCGCCTGGCACCATTTGTCGTTAGCGGCATCAAGAAAAGTCTGCGGAGTTTGCTGGCGGGAAAGTCGCCCAAAACCGTGGTGCCGATTATCTGTAGGGGCGAATAATATTCGCCCCGTTTAGAACGGCAACGGAAGTAAATTGTATCAGTTGTTCCGGCTGGGCATATGGTTATTCGCCCCTACGTGAAACGGTAAATCAACAATTTCCATAACCCTTAGAGGGTTTTCAGGGAGAAGGAACACTCTCCACCGTATCCCCCGGTTTGATCGTTCCCCCGGTGATGACTTTGACAAAAATCCCTTCTTTGGGCATGACGCAGTCGCCTGCCTGATAGAAGATGGCGCAGCGGGTGTGGCATTCCTTGCCGATCTGGGTGACCTCCAGCAGCGTCTCGCCTACTTTGAGGCGGCTGCCGATGGGGAGCGAGACCAGATCGATGCCGCTGGTGGTGATGTTCTCGGCAAAATCACCCGCCGTCACATCAAGCCCCAGTGCCCTCATTTTATCGATACTCTCCTGGGCCAGCAGGCTCACCTGGCGGTGCCAGTCACCGGCATGGGCGTCGCCGACGATGCCGTGATTCTCCCGCACTACCACAGATTCTACCGGCTTCTTGCGCTCACCCTTGTTTTCACTGATACAGACCGCTTTGACATGTGCCATGCTGCTATCCTCCAACCTGTGACATTGTAAAATTTTTGTGAGCATATCCTTCTTCTGAGATGGCGTGCCGCTCCGGTTTGGTCGAGACGATGCAGCGCAGCGCATCAGCCAGCTTTTCCCGGTCAGGCGGTCGCAGGAAAGGAACCAGATCTGTTTTCTCATCGGAGAACAGACACCCCTTGGCCTGACCGGTGGAGGTAACGCGGATGCGGTTACAGTCGCTGCAAAAGTGTCCGGAGACGGCGGTGATGATGCCGATGCTCCCTTGGCCGCCGGGAATGCGGTAATCTCGCGACGGCCCGGCAAACGCTCCTTTGTCCACGGGCTGCAGTTCATAGCGCGAGGAAATCCGTTCCAGAATCTCGCTGCCGGGAATGCAGTAACGCTGCCAGCCGTCTTGCTTGACCGCCGGCATGTATTCGATGAACCGGATGGAGTTGCCGTGCGTCAGGGTGCGGTCGGCAAAATCGAGGATTTCGCTGTCATTGACACCGCGCATGATCACGCAATTGATCTTGGGTGGGGGGAATCCGGCCTTCTCGGCGGCGTCAAGTCCTGCGAGCACGCTTTGCAGGCTACCGCCGCGGGTTATGTCGCTGAACGTCTCCGAATTGAGGGAGTCGAGGCTGACATTCAGGCGCTGAACTCCGGCGTGGTACAGATCGGCGGCCATCTTCTCCAGCAGCGCCCCGTTGGTGGTCAGGGCCAGGTGGCGAAGTCCCCGAATGGCGGACAGTTGTGAGAGGAACGGGACAATGCCCTCCCTGACCAGCGGCTCGCCACCGGTGATGCGGATTTTCTCTATGCCCAGTTCAACGGCGGTTTCGGCGATCAGCAGCAGTTCTTCATAGGAAAGAATCGATTCATGCGCTTTGTGCGCAACCCCTTCCGGCGGCATGCAGTAAAAACAGCGCATGTTGCAGCGATCCGTCACCGATAAACGCAGATAATTTATGTTTCTCCCGTGGGAGTCGGTCAGCTCCATTGTCATCCTCTGGTGGTGCAGTTAAATGAATGGGCATAGCGGGCAAAAGCAGCGCTGAAATCATCCGGTGGATTCATCAGCACTTCGTCCGGGGTGCCGCTTCCGATCAGCCGCCCTTTGTTCATAACGGCCAGCCGGTTGCACAACTGCAACACTTCGCGGCAGTCGTGCGTGGCAATTACCGCCGTAATACCTTCTGAATGGAGCAGTTGCGTCAGCTGCAACAGTAGCGCTTCGCGCAAAGGAAGGTCAAGCGCCGTAAAAGGCTCGTCCATAAAAATAATTTCCGGCCGCATGGCAAATGCGCGGGCCAGACTGACCCGGCGCGCCTCACCTGACGAGAGCGAGCGCGCCGAACGCCTGGAGAGTCCGGTGATGCCGAACCGTTCCAGCGCTTCGTCCACACGCTCCTGCTGCTCCTTTCGCGGCGTCCCGCGCAAAGACAGTCCGGTTGCCACATTGACCGTCACCGTGGCGTCCAGCAACAGCGGTTCCTGAAGTACCATGGCAACCCTGCGCCGGTAACCCAGTTCAGCGCGCCCGCCACGAACTGCCTCGCCGTTTACCAGCAGATCGCCTTTGCCCACCGGCAGCAGACGGGCCAGGGCCAGCAGCAGGCTGGTCTTGCCCGCGCCGTTCGAGCCGATCAGAGCGAGCACGTCGTTTTCCCGTACCGTCAGGGAGACGCTTTTGAGTACATCCACCCCGCCGCGTTGCAGGGAGAGATTCCGGGCTTCCAGCAGAGGAACTGTCATCGTGGCCGCCGTTTCTGCTGGATTATCGTCAGTAGCAGGTTGATCAGAAAGGTCAGCGAGAGCAGGATGATGCTGAGAGCAATGGCGGTGTCAAAGTTTCCCTTGCCGGTTTCCATGACGGTAGCGGTGGTCAGAACCCGTGTCTGTCCTTTTATGTTACCCCCCACCATGATTGATGCTCCCACTTCGGAAATCACCCCGCCGAAACCGGCCATGACCGCTGCCAGCAGCGGCAGCCGCGCTTCCTTGATCAACAGCCAGACCATTTGCGGCCTGGATGCTCCCAAGCCGAGAATCTGCAAGCGGAGGTTGGCGGGGAGGCTCTGAATGGCGGCCATGGAGATGCCGGTGACGATGGGGGTGGCGATAACCCCCTGGGCAATAACCATGGCGGCAGGGGTGTACAGCAGCTCGAAGTGGCCGAACGGGCCGTTGCGCCAGAGGAAGATGGTCACGAACAGGCCGACTACCACCGGCGGCAGCCCCATGCCGGTATTGACCAGCGCCGCCACCAGGCGTTTGCCCGGAAACGTGGCAAGTGCGAGAACGGTGCCCGAGCTTACCCCGATCAGCAGGCTGAGCAGCGTTGCCAGCCCTGAGACCTTGAGCGACAGCCAGGTAACCGCCAGCACCTCGCTGTCTCCGGACAGCAGCAGGCGCACGGCTTCGATTATTCCGTCAAGAATCAGTTCCATTCAGTAAGCGCTTACAGGCCGAGTGACGCGGGATTTTTTCCGGCATCGGGGAAGAACAGCGGAGCGCCGAATTTTTCGACGCCAAACCGGCCGATGGTTTCCTGCGTCTTTTTGGCAACCATGAAGTCGGCAAATGACTTTCCACCGGCGGCATTGATTTTGGGCCACTTGGCCGGATTTATTTCGATGACATGGTAAATGTTGAGCAGTTTGCTGTCACCCTCGCTCAGAATAACCAGACCGAGGTTTTTCTTCAGCGCCAGAAAGGTGGCGCGGTCGGTCAGGGTGTACCCCTTCTTCTCGGCGGCCACGTTCAGAGTCTGTCCCATGCCGAGACCGGTCTGCTGATACCATTTCTGGCCGTCCGGTGAGATGCCGGCCCCTTTCCAGAGCCCCTTCTCCTTGGCGTGGGTGCCTGAATTGTCGCCGCGCGAGGCAAACAGGGCCCCGCTTTTGGCAATACGTTGCAGGGCGTCCACAGAGTTTTTCGCCGTTTTAACCCTGGCCGGATCGCTGGTCGGGCCGACGATGACGAAGTCGTTATGCATCACCAGACGGCGGGTTACGCCGAAGCCTCCTGTCATGAATTTCTGCTCCGCTTCAGGGGAGTGAACCAGCAACACGTCCGCTTCGCCCTTTTCACCCATCTTCATTGCCTGGCCGGAACCGACCGAAATGGTTTTGATCTTGTAACCGCTCTCTTTTTCGAACTGCGGCACCAGCACATCCAACAGCCCTGAATCCTGCGTGCTGGTGGTGGTGGCGAGAATAATGGTTTTGGGGGCGGCCAGGGCAATGCCTGTTGCCGCCAGCAGGATTACAGCACACAATGAAATTAGTTTTTTCATAAGGTTCCCTCCCGAATTAAATTTAAAACAAAAACGCCCCTTCTCTCGATAGAAAAGGGGCGCGGACAGACCACGGGCAGTGGCGCGTCTGGCACGAATTCCCCTTTTCATCCTGAATAGACAGGATAGTTCGTTCACGAAGTTTTTGCGGGACACCGCAATAAACTTCTGACTCACTAAAGGAGGGTGGCGCTGTTTCCGGCGGCACCCGCAGGTTACGGGCCGTGAGGATGTATCCCTGGTAGGCGGCGTAACTCGGAGAATGGTGAAATAAAGCGGAACTATACTGGTACGATGCAGCATCTGACAAGCTGAAATATTCAGCGTGGTCAGGTGGAGCGGGATATTTTCTGGTAATCCTCCGGTGTGTTGACGTTGCGGAATGAGGCATAATCGGGATCCAGCGTGGCAATCTTGCCGCGCGGTACCAGCCGGACGTGCGCCAGATCAAAAAACGAGAGGATGCGCCGCTCTCCTGCCCGCAGCATCGCCTCCATCTTGGCAAGGCAGCTTTTGGCATAGACGGCGTGCAGCGGTTCCAGGCCGCCGGGGGTCTCGGGGATAACCACGTCAACTCCGCCCGGCATGCTGCTCAACTCACGGATCAGGCGGGGATTGAGCCCCGGCATGTCGCAGGCGGTGACAAAGGCGCGACCGGCGCTGCAGCTTGAGAGTGCGGCGTGGATGCCGCCCAGCGGCCCCATACCGGGAAAAATGTCGGCAATCTTGCGGCAGGGAATGAAGTCGTAGATTTCAGGTGTATTCGTGACCAGCAGCACTTCGTCGAACAGTTCGGTCATGCGGCGGTAGGCGGTTTCCACCATCCGTTCGCCATTGACCTCCATGAGTGCCTTGTTCCGTCCCATGCGGCTCGATTCGCCTCCGGCAAGGATTACCCCCGCGATGTCGGAGAAACGTTCGCGCGGCGTCATCCTGAGCCGTTCCGGGCAGGCCGCGATACGGAAGCTTTCGCCCCGTACATAACCGACCAGGCCGATGCCGTGCTCAGTGCAGATGCGTACCGCCATGTTGGTCGGCGATGTGCGGGAGGCGACCAGGGCTATTCCCAGCGATGCCGCTTTGGATGCCAGTTCGGTTGATACCCGGCCGGAGGTAAGCAGCATGCGTCCGGTCAGGTCGATTCCGGCGAAGAGCGCCTGTCCTGCCAGCCGGTCGATGGTGTTGTGACGCCCCAGGTCTTCTGCATGCAGCAGTATTTTGCTGCCGTCGCTGATCGCCGCCGAGTGGATGCCGCCATGGCGGCCATAGCGCTCGGAAAGCTGGCCCATCTCCCGCATGGCGCTAAAGACCGCCTCTGCCGGAAAGGTGGCGTCCGGGGATGCCTGTTTCGGTACTCCGGCGTTGAAGGAAAACGAGATGCCGGTTCCGCACCCCGAGGTGAGCACCGGGGTGAGCCGTTCCGGCAGCTCTCCCCGGATACGGATGCTGGCTTCGCCGGAGTCCTCGCACACCCCCATGGCCAGGAAATCGCCCAGTTCGCGCACAAAACCTTGGGTGCGCAGAAAACCTGCCACCAGAAATCGTAGCTCGTGGGGGGATGCCACCAGTGTGGCAATGTCGCGGCCATTGACGGTGAGCTTGACCGGGAATTCTGCCGGAAACTCATCCAGTATTTCAGTGATGATGCCTTTGTCGTAACGGAGCATAAACGTGTTTGTCCTCTGAGCAGAACCAATTTTCAGTAATAACGGCCAAATCCCTCTCAATCTCCCCTTATCAGGGGAGACTTCAAGGCTTCCCCCCTGACAAGGGGGGATTGAGGGGGGTTGGTTTTAGGCGGGCTATTTACCCCGCTCAAAGCCTTCCTGTGCTGCCAGCAGGTCCAGGTGGATCGTGAGCAGGTCTTCTATTTCCAGCGGCGTATCCACGCTTCCTTTGCGCGAATCCCGCGTCTTGATGTAGCGGCTGCACGCCTTGCAGGTATCTACCCGTGTGGCGCCTTCTCCGGCGGTGAAATAGGAGAGCTGTTCCGGTTCGTCGCAGCCGCAATAGGCGCAGGTCAGGCGCTTGAACTGCCAGCTGAAGGAACAGGCCGAGCAGGAGAGCATGCGCCGTCCCTCCTCGCCGGATAATTCAGCCATGCCGGCCCGGGAACCGCACACCGGGCAGAAACTTTCCTGCCATGCGGCAAACTGTCCGGCGGGGTATCCGGCGGAAAAAGCTTCCAGGCTGGTCTTGAGGGGAATCTCAAAGATATATTCAACCAGCGGGGCGGGAACTGTCAACTCGTTTGCCAGATCATTAATCGGCGCGCGGTTCCGTTCCAGGATGGCACGAAAGAGTGCGCCCGGATCAACGGAGCCGCTGCTGAGGGCAGCAGAGATTTTCCGGAGATATTCGTCATGCTCCTGCCCTTTGTCGGATAGTACGTCAATAATCCCGAGCAGAAAGGCAACGCTCTGCTGGCGGTTAAGCTTCAGGTCGGAGCTGTTCATCAGGGGGAGGGACTGTCCGGTCCGTTCCTGTGCATCGGAGGATGTTTCAAATGATATGCCGGTCTGCTGTTCCTTGCCGTCAACATAGTCATAAATGCCGATGAACAGAGGCACTATTTCGGCGTATTCAGGGGATGATTTTGCGGCCTGCTGCAATGCAGCTATTTTTTGTTCCGTTGAAGGCATGGTAACTCCTCTGTGCAGGGTGGCTACATCAAGGGCGGCCTTAATTCAGGCCGCCCCGCGATTATAGCAGAGTAACATGAGATGCGATATTACGGATTTTCTCCGGTGGTTTCCTTGTACCATTTGGGGTGGTGCTTCTTAGCCCAGCCCCGTTTGACATCGCCGTACAGCATGGCGTCTATCGTGCCGGGGTTGCCGATGGTGGCCAGATAGACATGCACGATCACGAACATGATTGAACCGACAAACATCAGGCCGTGAGTGAGCAATGAAATCTGGACGATCCAGCGCGGGAACAGCGTCGGCGCCCAGATAAATACTCCGGTCACGCCGAGAACGGCGGTCGCGGCGGCGACATACAGGGCAAACAGTTTCTGTCCCGGATTGTATTTGCCGATGTTGAAGTGGGCGGCGTCGCGTGAAAGATACCCACCCCTTTTTTCAACCCATGCCTTGTCATCCTGGTCAAATGTGGAAACGTCTTTCTTGTGGTTGAGATACATGTAGATGGAGCTGCAAAAGAAAATGACTCCGCCGATCTTATGCACCAGGATGGCATTCTGGCCGCCGCCGAACAGGTTGAAATAGCCGTTGAACAGCCGGGAATACAGGCCAAGCCCAGACAGGAGCAGGGTAAAGAAACTGGCCGTGACAATCCAGTGCAGAACACGCTCGCTGGTGCTGAAACGCTCGATATAGTTACTCATGGCCGTCTCCCTTCCCTGTCTCGTCATCGATCTTTTTCGGGCCGATGGTTACATAATGCAGCAGCATGGCGCCGATACTCCCCCAGAAGCCGAGGATGCCGAGCGGCTTGATCACGTCCTTCCAGAGGAAAATGGACATCGGTATGCTCGGCTTGGCGGGCAAGCCGTATTGTTCCGGCGGCCCCTCCAGGGCATATACCACCCCCAGTCCCAGCAGGTCGTTTTCTCCATAGAGCGTCTTTTTAGCTGCCGTTGCCTTGGCGATCAACTGGCTGCGGTTGCCGAATTTGAGCGACTCGGTCGGGCACGCTTTGGCGCAGGCCGGGGTCATGCCCCCTTCAATGCGGCTCTGACAGAGGTTGCATTTGGAAACCTTGTCATTGGCGTCATAGCGGGGGACGTTGAAGGGACAGGCTGATACGCAGTATTTGCAGGAAATGCACTTTTCCTTGTTGTAGGCGACAATGCCGTCCTTGGTGCGGTAGAGGGCGCCGGGGGACGGGCAGACCTTCATGCAGCCTGCGTCGCCGCACTGCATGCAGCGCTCGTTGAGGAACTGCCAGGAAACCGCCCCGGATGCTTCGCTTTCCACGAACCGGATGCGGTTGAACAGTGCCGGTGTCAGGTCGCGCGGATTTTCGAACGTCCCCTTGTTGGAGGTTATGTCGGCATCGGTCTTGTTCCACTGCTTGCAGGCCACCTGACAGGAACGGCAGCCGATGCAGCGCGATGTGTCCACGAGAAATCCCTTGCGGGTAGCTTGATTGATGGTGTCGGCCATGGCTTACCCCTTTCTCGCGATCCCGACCATAAACGCCTTGGTCTCCGGGATCATCGTATTGGCATCGCCCGCAGTAGGGGTCAGCAGATTAGCGGCGTCGCCCACGCCGGGGGTGTGCCAGCCGAAGCACCAGGGCATGCCAACCTGATGAACGATTTTGTCACCGATTTTAAACGGTTTGATACGCGACGTGACCATTGCCACCGCCTCGATCTTGCCGCGCGCCGACGATATTTCAATCATATCGCCATTGCTAATGTTCTTCTCCTTGGCGAGTTCGTTACTTATTTCACAGAACTGTCGTGGCTGGAGTTCCAGCAGCCAGGGGGTATTGCGGGTCATGACGCCGGTCTGCCAATGCTCGGTGACCCGGTAGGTCGAAGCGACATACGGGAAGCGGCTGTCATTGGTCGCCAGCACGTCCTCTTTGACGGCAGCGTCTTTGAAGATCTTGCTGGCCGGGTTGCTCATCTGCTTGGACATGAGATTTTCCGGGAGCGGTGATTCCACCGGCTCGTAATGTTCCGGGAAAGGCCCATCTTTCATGCCGGCGCCAAAAATCGCGGCAACCCCGTCGGCACGCATGATAAACGGCTTTTTACCCTCTTTTTCATCTGCCATCGGCGGCCATGGCCCGTCCGGCACGTCCCCCACCCAGGCGCCTGTTTTGCCGTTCGGCAGCGGCGCATTCGGATTCCAGTACACCACCGCTTTTTTCAGGTTAAACGGCTTGCCGTTAACGTCGCAGGAAGCGCGGTTATAGATGATGCGGCGGTTAACCGGCCAGCACCAGCTCCACTCCGGAAACATGCCAAGCCCGGTCGGATCTTTCTTGCCTCGTCGGGCCATCATATTCCCTTTTTCGTTGTAACTCTGGCTGTAGATCCAGTTGCCGCACGAGGTTCTGCCGTCAGCCTGCAGCTGGGCAAAACCGCCGGTCAACTCTCCCTTTTTACCGAGCATTTTTTTCGGTGTGCCGGGAGGCGGTGGCGGCGGCGCTTTTTCACCAGGTTTCAGTTTCGGTATATCTTCGACATCCTCAAGGAAATAGCCGTTGATTTCCTTGGCAACGGCGTGAACATCAACACTCTTGATCGTGCCGTCAGCCCGTTTAAAGCCATAGTTCCAGGTAAGGTTGGTCAACTGTTCCGGCAACGCCCCCCCCTCTTTGGCATACATCTCCTTCAGCTTCTGGTACAGCTCATGGATGATTTCGGCATCCGGCTTACTCTGTCCGAGCGGGTTCACCGCTTTATAACGCCACTGCGCCCAGCGCCCGGAATTGGAAATACTCCCCTCCTTTTCAAAAGAGGCGGCAGCCGGGAGGAGAAACACTTCCGTCTTGACCGATGCGGAATCAACGCCCGGTCCTTTCCAGAAGGAAGCGGTTTCATTGTCAAACAGGTTGACCGCTACCATCCAATCCAGCTTGGCAAGAGCATTGCGAACTTTGGTGGTATTGGTCCCGGAACAGGCGGGGTTCTGCCCCCAGGCAAAGAACCCCTTGAACTTCCCTTTGATCATATTGTCAAAGATCATCAGCCACGACCCGTTCATCCCCGGATCGAGCTTGGGAAGCCAGTTGTAGCCGAAATCGTTCTCCTTGGTCGCCTTGGCGCCATAAATCGCCTTGAGGTAGCTGATCAGGTATTTGTTGCGGTTCCCCCACCAGTTGGCGCTTTGGGGATCCTTGGTTTTCGGGGTGTATTTTTCAATATAGGCCGCCGTATCCTTCAAATCACCTGAAGGGACGGGGAGATAACCGGGGAGGATGTGGAACAGCAGTCCCTGGTCCGTAGAGCCCTGAACATTCCCCTCTCCGCGCAGGGCGTTGATGCCGCCGCCGGCAATCCCGATATTACCAAGAAGAAGCTGGATGATGGACATGGCGCGGATGTTCTGGGTGCCGACCGTGTGCTGGGTCCACCCCATGGCATACAATTCCGTGCCCGCCTTGTCCGGCTTTCCGGTGGAGGCGTACAACTTGTACACTTCCAGCAGCTTATCCTTTGGTGTGCCGGTAATTCTGCTGACCAGTTCCGGCGTGTAGCGGGAATAGTGCTTCTTCATCAGCTGGAAAACGCAATTGGGGTCCTGTAGCGTCGGATCCTTTTTGACGCTGTCATCGGCGTTCTTCTGGAACGACCACGCTTTGACGTCGTAACTGCGCTTCTTTGCGTCATAACCCGAGAACAGACCTGCCAGGTCGCCCGGCATTTTGAAGTCGGCATTCACGAGATAGGCTGCGTTGGTATAATTTTTTACATACTCTTCAAAGTGGAGTTTGTTCTGGACGATGTAGTTGATCATCCCCCCCAGAAAAGCAATATCGGTTCCCGAGCGGAGAGAAGCGTACACGTCTGCTTTTGAAGCGCTACGCGTAAAGCGGGGATCAACCACAATCACTTTTGCCCCGGCGTCCTTCGCCTTCATGATCCAGCGGAAGGAGATCGGGTGGTTTTCAGCGGGGTTTGCCCCCATGATAAGAATTACATCAGCGTTCTTTACATCAATCCAGTGGTTCGTCATTGCACCGCGTCCGAACGACTCTGCCAGAGCCGCAACTGTTGCGCTGTGTCAAATGCGGGCCTGATGTTCAATATACACCAGGCCTAACCCCCTCAGGAATTTTTGGTACAGATAACACTCTTCATTATCCATGGCGGCGCTGCCGACAGATGCGATTCCCATGGTGCGGTTGACGATTGCTTCAATCTCTTTGTCAACCTCGGCATTGCCGACCTTTTCCTTGATCTTGATCTTTGAGGTTGCCACAAAACTGGTGTCGCGGGTTTTTTTAACCTTCTTGGCTATCTCGTCAACAGCCCAATCCCAGGAAACCTCTTTCCACTCGGTTGCGCCTGCCGCGCGATAGAGCGGCTTGGTGACGCGCGCCTTGTTGTCGCGAAGCTGATATACCGACGACCCTTTGGGGCAGAGCGCCCCCTCATTGATCGGATGATCGGGATCACCCTCGACATTGATGATGTTGCCCCCCAGCGTATGCACTATCATGCCGCAACCTACGGCACAATACGGACAGATGCTGGTGGTTTCCTTAGCGTAGCGGATGGGCAGATCCTCAGCCTTGGCCTCGACGGGAGCGAGGTTGTAACCGAGGGTGGCCGCCGCCAGGCCGGAACCGGAGAGCTTGAAAAAATCTCTGCGTGATACCGCCATTGCTGGACCTCCTTCAAAAATGGTTGTTATCGTTGCCGATGCCAACCATCCCCTTTTCAGCCCCTGATACGGGGTAGTTCGTTAACGATCTATTTTCTGAAAAACCTGCAGAACATAGATTTTAACTCGCTAAAGGAGGGCGCCGCCGTTTCCAGCGTCACCCGCAGGCAGCATGCCATAGAAACCGCTTCCGTAGGCTGGTGCTGCTCGGAGATGGATACGTGTTTTTAAAATATGCCGAATGTTGTGCTTAACCCTGCAAAAGTAAAACATTTGTCTGGAACTTTGTAAATGATGCATTGTATCATCGTTATACTATGGATCTGTTTGGTTATCAATGGCATGGTCAATAAAAAAATCAATTATTCTGAGCGTGTCAAGCCATTATGTAGTAACTATGATACGACTAATCTCTCGTATGAGCAATAGATATGCCAAGTGAATAGCAATAATAGAACCCGAGTTTGCTCTTCATAACAGTTCGGAATTGCAGGCACCTCCTCTTTTGGCAGGAAGCTCAAAAATATTGAGCAGCTTGATAAAATGTATACTTTTTACCCAATGAGTATATTTTTGATACATTGAATAGTACTTGAGATATTGAAACATGCAAGGAGCCGTCAGTGCCTGAAGGGAAAATAATCATCTGCGACGATGAAAAAGAAATAGTGCGCTATTTGAAGAAAATTTTGCATTCGTTGGGCTACGCCGTGGACACCTATACCGACGGGCAGACCTTGTTGGATCGACTGGAGACAGACCCGGCATATATTCCCGATCTTCTGGTTCAGGATATCAATATGCCGGGCATCAACGGCATCGAAACTCTCAGGAAGGTGCGCGGTCTCCGGCCGGAGCTGCCGGTGGTGATCATGACGGCTTTTGGCAGCATCGATTCCGCGGTGGAATCCATAAAACTGGGGGCATACGACTACATCACCAAGCCGTTCCCGATTGAAAAGCTGCTTGGCACGCTGGACAAGGCCCTGGAACGGGAAATACTGCTGAAGGAAAATCAAAGGCTGACGGAAGAATTGATCAGCAGCACCGCGCCCGGAGAGATCATCTTCACCAGCAGCACCTATCGCAAAGTCTATGACATGACCCTGCAGGTGGCGGCGAGTGAGGCGAATATTCTCATTCAGGGAGAATCCGGCACCGGCAAGGAGCTGATCGCCCGGGCGATCCACTTCAACAGTGCCCGCAGGGATAAGCGCTACCTGACCATCAACTGCGCCGCGCTGACCGACACCCTTCTGGAAAGCCAGCTATTCGGCCATCTGCGCGGAGCTTTCACCGGTGCGCTGACAACCCAGAAAGGGCTTCTGGAAGCGGCCACCGGAGGCACCCTGTTTCTGGACGAAATCGGAGACATGACGCTGGCCCTGCAGTCAAAATTGCTGAGAGTCATCCAGGAGCGGGAGTTTACCCCGGTCGGTTCAACCGAGATCCGGAACTGCGATATCCGCATCGTCGCGGCTACCAACAAGGAGTTGGAGCGGGAGGTTGCCGAGGGGCGCTTCCGGGAAGATCTCTTCTACCGGCTCAACGTCATTACCATCACTCCGCCTCCGTTGCGGGAGCGCAAGGAGGATCTGGTGCCGCTCACCCTGCACTTCATGAAACGGTTTTCCGCCCGGATGAAAAAACGGGTCGATAGCATAAGCGATGACGCTTTGCGGCTGTTGAAGGAGTATCACTGGCCCGGCAACATCAGAGAGTTGGAGAACATCATAGAGCGGGCGGTCATTCTGGCCGGGACGAACCGGATAACGGTCGATCTCTTGCCGATCCGCACCGGTACGGGTGCGCGGGTTGCTACTTGTGACGATGGCGATGATTCGCTGGAGAGCGTCGAGCGGGATCACATCCTGCGGGTGTTAAAAAAGAACTCTTATCACAAAAGCCGGACCGCCGCGATTCTGGGGGTAACCCGCAAAACCCTGGACCGGAAAATCGCCGATTACGGTCTGACGATCCCCAAGAACAGCTTCGAAGCCGTGTAGAGTATGCGGTTTCCTCGGCTCTCCATACGCCTGAAACTGACGATCGGCTCTCTCCTGCCGCTGTTTGTCGCCATCCTGTTCTGTTCGCTGGCAGGCATTTTCATTATCAACACCCGCATCAATGTGCTTGCCCAGGAAAAGGTCCGCACCGACCTCAACTCCGCCCATGAAGTGTACTCCAACGAAATCAATCATATCCGCGATGTGATCCGTTTCTCCACCAGCATGCCCCATGCCGCGGATGCCGTCACCGCCAATAACCGGGAGGTTATCGCTCCGCTGCTGTCCGCCATGATGAAGAATGAGCAGCTGGACATCCTGACCATGGTGGACCGTAACGGACGGGTTCTGTTCCGGGCCGCTAATCCGCATGTCTACGGAGATCTGCTCGGTGGTGACCCCCTGGTTGCCAGGCCGCTGCACGGGGAGGTGGTTGCCGGGAGTCAGGTGTTCCCTCCGGAGCGCCTGCAGCGTGAAGGGAGTAATCTGGCTGCCCGGGCGATCATCGACGTGATTGCGACTGAACGGGCGCAACCGGGACTTAAAAAAAACGAGCCGTCCGGCATGGTGATGGTTGCTTCCGCACCGGTCAGGAACGGCCAGGGGAGTGTCGTTGGCGCCCTGTACGGCGGCGTGCTGTTGAACAGGAACAATACGGTCGTGGACAGGATCAAGAAAATCGTGTTCGAAGGGGTTCAATTCAAGGGGAAGGACGTGGGTACCGCCACCATTTTTCTGGATGATACCCGCATCAGTACCAACGTCCAGACGCTGGAGGGGAACAGGGCGATCGGTACCCGGCTCTCCGCCGAGGTGTATAACCGGGTGAACCTGAACAAGGAAAAGTGGGTTGACCGGGCGTTTGTCGTCAACGACTGGTATTTCACCGCCTATGAACCGATCATCGACCTGAGCGGCAGCGTCATCGGATCGCTGTACGTCGGCATGCTGGAGCAGCCGCATACGGCCCTGAAGAAAAAGGTCGGCCTGCTCTTTGCCGGCGTACTGCTGGCCGGCTCGTTGTTCGGCCTGGCCGTCTCCGGCTACATCGGCAATCTTCTCTCGCGCCCCATCAGAGAGCTGAAAGGGTTGGTGCAACGCTTTTCCGCCGGAGAACGGGATGTGCGGATAGAGCCTTACTCCGGGGACGAGATCGGCGAACTGGCAGAGGAATTTAACGCCATGACCGCCGTGCTCAGGGAGCGGGAACATGCTATTATTCAGCTGAACAGAAACCTGGAAGCCAAGGTTCAGGAGCGTACCGCCGAGCTGGAGGAAAAAAATCAGTTGCTGCTCAAGACGCAGGGTGAGCTGGTGAAGGCCGAGAAACTGGCGGCCGTGGGCGAACTGGCGGCCGGAGTGGCCCACGAGATCAATAATCCGATGGCGATTATTCGTGGCAACGCCGAGGTGTTGATGTTCGATCTGAAGCCCGGCCATCCGAACCGGGAAGAGGCGGAAATCATTGCGCACCAGGTGGCGCGTGTGGAAAGCATCGTCGGTAATCTGCTCTCGTTTGCCCGGCATCGGCGCAAGGCTCTCAAGCCGGTGGCGCTTGACCATGTTCTGGAGGATATTCTGCGCCAAGTTAAGCACCATGTACCGCTGGATGGCATCGAAGTCAGGCGTGAGTACGGTATGGGGAACGTGGCTGTCGAGGGTGACGAAAACCAGCTTGGCCAGGTATTCACCAATCTGATCGTAAATGCCGTGCAGTCCATGACGCAGGGCGGTGTTCTGACCATCAGAACCATTGCCGATAGTGGCGCGCCGGTGTGCCGGGTTGAGATCGAGGATAGCGGAGACGGCATACCGCCGGAACAGGTGAATGATATATTCACGCCGTTTTTTACGACCAGGGAGAACGGCACCGGTCTGGGGCTTTCCGTCTCGTACGGCATAATCAGGAATCATGGCGGTGGCATCGCTGTCCGGAGCGAGCCGGGAGCCGGCTCCACATTTACGGTTACGCTGCCGTTACGTCAGCAGGGAGTATCCGAGGATGATGTGGAACAGGGAGAGGCGTAGGGCGTGAAGACGTTTGCTGCTTGAATGGCGGAAGCACATGGGAATCGAACCCACCGAGGAGATTTCTCATCCCCCCCACCGGTTTTGAAGACCGGGCAGCCCGCCAGCGACTGATGTGCTTCCATTGGTAATCTTCGTGAATCAACCAGATGTGTCGGCACTATTTATACATGGTGGTTTCGATGCGTACAAGGGGTTTTAGAAACATAATTATTATTGTGGTAATAACTGATGCCGTTCATTGCCATGCCTCTGTTGAACTGATATATTTTCGCGCAGTCTTTCAGTCTGAGCGCGGAACTCCCGGAGTTATCCATGAAAAAGATCAGCAGCATTCCCAAAGTCGATAAAGTGTTGTCTCTCCCTGCCATCAGGTTACTCCTTGAAACATATCCGAGACCGACGGTGCTGACCGCGGTGCGCAACGTTCTGGCAACACTCAGGGGCGATTCTCAGGACGGCAGGCTGGCAACGGCGCTTGACGAGGAGCAGCTCTGCGGGTTGATCGCGGGCGAACTGGAAAAGATCATTGCTCCCACCCTGCACCCGGTGGTGAACGGCAGCGGCGTCGTGATTCATACCAACCTTGGCCGTTCGCTCCTGGCGGAGTCCGCCTGTCGCCAGATGCTTGAGGTTGCCCGGCGCTACTCGAATCTGGAAATGGATATGGCGACCGGTGAACGGGGTGAGCGCTATGTCCACGTTGAAGCGCTCCTGTGCGAACTCACTGGCGCGGAAGCGGCGCTGGTTGTCAACAACAATGCTGCCGCCGTCCTGCTGTGCCTGTCAGGAATCGCGGCGGGCAAAGAGGTCGTGGTGTCGCGCGGCGAGCTGGTGGAGATCGGCGGTTCGTTCCGGATACCGGACGTCATGAGGCTGAGCGGCGGAATTTTGAAAGAGGTCGGCACCACCAACCGCACCCATTTGAAGGATTATCAGGGAGCCATTTGCCCGGAAACGGCACTGCTGCTCAAGGTTCATACCAGCAACTTTTCGGTGGTCGGCTTTACCGCCGAGGTGTCGGTTGAGCAGCTCGTTCGCTGCGGCAGGGAGGCGGGGCTTCCGGTCATGGCCGATATCGGCAGCGGCTCGCTGCTTGACCTCTCAAAGTACGGCATAACCGGTGAAACTCCGGTGCAGGAGTATCTCAAGGTGGGCGTTGATATCATCACCTGCAGCGGCGACAAGATGCTCGGCGGGCCGCAGGCCGGTATCATCCTCGGCACAAAGGAAATCATTGCCAGGCTGAGAAAGAATCAGCTGTTGCGGGCGCTCAGGATTGATAAGCTGACCCTGGCCGCGCTTGAGGCTACCTTACGGCTGTACCGGGACGAGCGGGAGGCGGTGGCGGAGATCCCGACCCTGCGCATGCTGACGCTGCAACCGGCGGCGCTTAAGGCTAAGGCTCAGTCCTTGATTCGCCGGCTGCGCCCGAAACTGCCCGCTTCGGTCAGACTCACGGTGGTTGCCGGCAATTCCCAGGTGGGCGGCGGTTCCCTGCCGCTGCTTGATCTGCCGACGTATCTTATGGCAATCGAAGCCGCAGGGTGGTCGCCACAGAAAATTGATGAGGCATTCAGGGGGCTTAAAACTCCGGTGCTGGGGAGAATCAACAAGGGACAGTACCTGCTTGACCTCCGCACCCTGCAGGATGCCGATTTTCCGGCGCTGGTCGAAGCCATGGGCGTATTGTCATGAGCAAGAACCTCATCCTCGGTACCGCCGGTCACATCGACCATGGTAAGACCTCGCTGGTCAAGGCGCTGAGCGGAGTCGATACGGATCGGCTGCCGGAAGAGAAGTCCCGTGGCATAACCATTGAACTCGGCTTTGCCAGCATGCTGCTGACCGGGGATATTCAGCTCGGCATCGTCGATGTGCCGGGACATGAACGTTTTGTCCGCGCCATGGTGGCCGGTGTCGGCGGCATGGACATGGTCATGCTGGTGATCGCGGCTGATGAAGGGGTGATGCCGCAGACCCGCGAGCACCTTGATATCTGCCGCCTGCTGGGGGTGAAGCAGGGGCTCGTTGTCCTGACCAAGTCCGATCTGGTTGATCCGGACTGGCTTGGCCTGGTGACCGAGGAGGTGCGCGATTTTGTGGCTGGGAGCTTTCTGGAGGGGGCACCGATCATTCCGGTGTCGTCCCGCAGCGGTACGGGGATCGATCGCTTGAAGGAAGAGCTGCGTACGCTGGCGGCTCGGGTCGATCAAAAACGGAGTGACGGCGCCTTCCGCCTGCCGGTTGACCGGGCGTTCACGGTAGCCGGCTTCGGCACGGTGGTCACCGGCACTCTGCTGTCCGGCCAGGTCAGGGTTGGCGATGAAGTCGAGCTGTTTCCCTCCGGGATCTGTACGAAAATCCGAGGCATCCAGGTTCATGGTGGCAAGGCCGAGGTCGGCTGCGCCGGACAGCGTCTTGCCCTCAACCTGCAAGGGGTTGACAACAACCAGACGCAGCGGGGCGATGTGGTGGCTCCCCGTGGGCTGTACCGGGCGACCAGGGCGGTCGATGTGGAGATCAACTGCCTGAAATCAGCGCCTCGGCCGCTCAAGCACCGTTCAACCCTCCGCCTCCATTCGGCAACTTATGAAGTCTCGGCGCAGGTTATCCTGCTGGACCGGATGACTCTGGAGCCGGGTGAGAGTGCCTTTGCTCAGTTGCGCCTCGCCACCCCGGTGCTGCTCTTGAACGGCGATCCCTTTGTGCTGCGCAGCTATTCCCCCTCGCAGACGGTCGGTGGCGGCACCATTCTTGATCCGTCCCCGCCGCGCAGGCGCCGCCGCTCGGCAGAGGCGCTTGCCCTGCTGGAAGCGATGGCGCTGGGCGACGAGCCGGAAATGGTCGAGCGTCTGGTGGCGGCGTCGCTACTGTCCGGGATTTCCTTCCAGGATCTTATCCTGCGCAGCGGATTGTCGGCAAAGCGTCTGGATGCGGCGCTTTCCCTGCCGCTCTCTTCGGGGAGGATCATCCAGATGGTGCGCGAGCCGCGTATTTTTCTGGGGCGCGACAGCTTCCACAATCTCTGTGAAATCCTGCTTAACAGAATTGAAACCTATCTGGCCAACAATCCCATCAAGGAGGGGATCAGCCGGGAGGAGTTGAAAACCAGGATTCCGGCCCGGAGTGACGGCCGATTCTTCGGCCAATGCCTGCAGTATCTGGAGCACGAGAAGAAAGTTGTGGCGGATCGGGATCAGGTCAGGTTGCCGGGCAGGACAGGAGGAACAGTTGAAAGCAATGCCGATGTTCAGCAAAAACTGGAGGAGATACTAATCAGCGGCGGTGCCGAGCCGCCGACGGTCAAGGAGTTGTGCGAACAGCTTGCGCTTCCGGAGAAGGTCGTTATCGAACACCTGAGTCTGTTGGTCCGGCAGGGGCGTGCCGTCAAGGTGAAGAATGACCTGTTCTACGCTCCCGCCCCGCTGCAGGTGATCTCGGAAACCATGGTCGCGTATCTCCGCGACAAGGGGGAGATAACCCCGTCGGAATTCAGGGAGATAACGGGGCTGTCCCGGAAATTCATGATCCCGGTTCTGGAATATTTCGATTCACTTAAGATAACGGTACGGGCCGGGGACAAACGCTTTTTGCGGAGAAAGTGAGATATGTAGAGGAACTAAAAGCGACCACCCCCAACCCCTCCTTATCAAGGAGGGGAGCTTAAATCCCCCTCCTATTTTAGGAGGGGCTAGGGGTGGTAAGGTGTTAGCTCTTCCGTATAATCCGCTCTTCCACAAAATCGGCCACCTGGCCGGGGTTGTTCAAATCCAGCACCGGCACATCAAGCTCCAGCGGTTCGTCCGATGCCACTGCGATCAGGCTCGGATCGTTTTCCTCTCCACGACAGATCAATGTTGCGCTCCGCTCCCTACGGTGCACCTCTATCTTGGGGAGCCCGCTTTTCTTGAAGCCCTCCGTCAGAATCAAATCCACATCACTGAAATAGGTTGCGATCAGTTCCTCAATGGGAGGGGCTGCGGCGTGCTGCTTTACCACGGCCAGTTTTTCCGGCGATGAGATCAGCATGGTGTCTGCTCCTGCTGCGGTAAGGCGGTGGCTGTCCTTGCCGGGGTGGTCGATGTCGAAACGGTGGGCGTCGTGCTTGACGACACCGATGCGGTAACCGCGACGTTTCAGCTCCGCAATGACTTTTTCCAGCAGGGTGGTTTTGCCGGTTCCTGATTTGGCGACGAACGAGACGGCGTTGGCGATCATGGGTACCTCATACATGGTTAGTAGTGTGGGTGAAATGTATCTGAAAGCGGTGAGTAGTGTAAAGAAAAACGGCAATTCGCTCTTGCAAAGGCGCTAAGGCGCAAAGAAAGCCGGAACTATACTAAGTAATGATAGTTCATCTGGCAGATGATGAAGTTTCTATTGCGGTCTGTTTTTCTTGGCGGTCTTTGCGCCTTTGCGCGATTAACTGCTTATTATGTTTGAGTAGCAACTCTTCTGTCATCCACAGTCATTTTGCGCTCAACACGTTCCCCATCGCGCAGATCGTAGTAATCCGCCGGAGTATTTATATTTCTGAAAGAATCGAGAGCGGGATCGACGAAACGGATAGTCTCACCAGGAATCGTGGTGACCCGGACTTCGGGCAGGAAAGAGATCAGCCTTCTCTTTCCCGTTTGCAGGGCCGTCTCCATGGCCGGGAGGCAGGAACGGCAGTACACGGCATGCAGCGGTTCCGGGCCGTTTTCGCTCTCGGGGATGATGACGTCGCTCTGGCCACGGCGCGCCACCAGAGTCCTGATCACGTCATCGTTCAGGTACGGCATGTCGCAGGCCACGGCAAAGATATGGGGGGTGCGGCTGTGAAACAGTCCGGCGTGCAGCCCCGCCAACGCTCCCGCACCCTGATACAGGTCAGCAACCATGCGGCAGCCGAGAAATGCGTACTGTTCCGGTGTGTTAGTCACCACCAGCACCTCTTCGAACAGAGGTGACAACTGGCGGTAAATCGCTTCGATAAAACGGCCGCCGCGATGGGGGAGCAACGCCTTGTTGCTCCCCATGCGGCTAGATTTTCCTCCGGCCAGGATGACGCCGGTCACTCCGGAGAATGCCGGGGTTGTTGTGCTGGCCGTGGTCAATGAACCGCTCCGCTGCCGGTTGCAGGGGAGTGGCCATGATCAGCGGCGGTGCTGTGGGCGTGGTCGGGGATCGAATAATCGACCGTCTCCGGGTGGTGCTCGAAGATAGGGAAATACTTGGCCAGCAGCACGAAGAAGAGGACATGGGCGGCAATGATGCCGATCGTGACCAGTGATTCGATGACTGAGGGGTAGTAGATCGCCTGGTCGGCCTGCTCCATGCCGAACATGGAGACGTTGAAGCGGTTCAGCACCAGGCCGAAGATGACCAGTGATGCCCCGCGCAGCTGCATGCGCTGGTCTTCGCGGTACGCCTGCTTCATGAACATGACCATCGGAATGATCACGCCGATGACGATTTCCGCCACAAACAGGGCCAGCAGGCTGGGGCGGTCGAACAGCGGGCCGTGTGACAGCAGGGTGGTGGCGGCAAGTTTGACCGCCAGGTAGACAGCCAGCACCCAGGGGAGGATTTTGGTCAGCACTTCAAGCAGTTCCGATTCATCCGGTTGACCCATGAAACGGTGCACCATGGTGGCTTCCAGGATGATGATCGAGATGCCGGTAAAGATGGCGGAGAGCCAGAACAGCAGCGGCAGCAGCGGGTTGTACCAGAGGGCGTGCAGCTTGTCCACGGCGATCAGGAAAAACGTGCCGAGCGACGATTGGTGCAGGGTCGAGATCGAAGCGGCCCCGATAACCAGCGGCATCTCCAGCCAGCGCAGCACGCGCAGCGGCAGATGGTAGCCGAACTTCTCGCAGACCGGCGAGAGGAACTCCAGGAAGAGCACCGTGGTATAGGCCATGATGCACATGGATACTTCGAACATCGGCGAATGAACATTCCAGTAGACCATGGTATGCCAGGCCCGCTGCGGCTGCCCTAGGTCGAGCAGCAGCCCCACGCTGACGAGAGAATAGCCGAGGAAGCCGGTCACGATGGCGGGGCGCACCAGCGGCTCCAGCTTCTTGATGTGGAAACAGTGCACGATGGCGCCCAGGGTAAAGGCGCCCGCTGCCAGCGGTACGGCGGTGACTACGTCGAAGGAGATCCAGAGGCCCCAGGGATAGACATCGTTCAGGTTAGTGGTGACGCCGAGGCCGAAGATGAAACGCACGAGCGAGGCGAATGCGCCGAGCCCCACGAGGGCGATCATGAATTTGAGGAAATTGTGATAGCCCTTGATTTCATTGATGATCAGTTTTGCAGCGGTCATTGGTGCTCCTCCTTCGTTTCTGCTTCACTGGTTTCGACGTTCGTCGTCTCCGGCGTCACCTTGCTGTTTTTGAAGGCCTCTTCACGCCGGATTCGCTCCGAACGATGGGTAAACCAGGAGAGGAGTGACAGACCGCCCCCCACGGTGAGGAAGATGCCCGGCACCAGGCGGAGCGCCTGCCAGGTGTAGGAGGGCAACGCGCGTTTGGTGACCGGCTTGAAGCCCAGCTCATCCAACGGCTGATGGGTTAAATAAAGGACGCTGGTACCGCCCGCCTCATCCTTACCGTAAATCGCCTGATGGTAGCGCTCCGGCCTGTTTTTAAGACGTTTTTCCGCTTCCTTGAGCATGTCGCTGCGGCTGCCGTAGGTGATGGCGGTCGGGCAGGCAGTGGCGCAGGCGGGCTGCAGCCCCTCCTTGATGCGGCTGTAACAGCCGGTGCATTTGCGCACCAGCGGGAACGCCTTGCTCCATTCGTATTTGGGCACGCCGAACGGACAGGCGATCATGCAGAAACGGCAGCCGATGCAGCGCTTGGCATCGTAAACCACCGGCCCTTCGGTGGTCTTTTTGAAGGCGCCGACCGGGCAGACCGAGGCGCAGGCCGGTTCGTTGCAGTGCATGCACATCTCTTTGTAAAAGGCGAACTCGTTCTGGCCGTTCTTCTGGTAATCCTTGAACTTGACGCGGGTAAAGGTGAACTCCGACATCAGCGGCGGGTTCTGATACCCCTCGCCGCTGAAAAACTTCGTATCCTCCGCCTTCAGCTGGTTCCACTGCTTGCAGGCGACCTGACAGCCCCGGCAGCCGGTGCATTTGGTCGTATCAATCAGGAATGTTTTTGATGTGGTGAAATCTGCGGATGTCGAACTCATGCCTTGTTACCCCCTTTTTCAAGATTGCAGAGAAACGCCTTGAACTCGGGAATGCTCGTATTGGCACAACCGACCGACGGAGTCAGCATGTTGGCGCTGTCCCCGGTAGAGAGACCGGCATAACCGAAATGCCACGGCATACCGACCTGCTCGATCATTTTTCCGTCCACACTGAATGGTTTGAGGCGCGAGGTAATCAGGGCGATGGCCTCGATCGAGCCACGCTCGGTGGTGACGCGCACCTTGTCACCTTTTTTGATGCCCTTCTGTTTGGCCAGCGATTCGCTCATTTCGATGAACATATCCGGCACCAGCTCATTCAGCCAGGGGAGGGAGCGGGTCATGCCGCCGGTCTGCCAATGCTCTGTCATGCGATAGGTCGTGCCGATGAACGGGAACTTGGCCATGTTGCTGGAGACGTTTTTCGGTATTTTAACCACCGGATTGTTCTGTACGCTGGACATCCGGTTGTTGGCCGGGCTTTCCGCCGGTTCGTAATGTTCGGGGAACGGGCCGTCCTTCAAATCCAGCGCATACAACCGCGCATGCCCTTCCGGCAGCATGATGAAAGGATATTTCCCCTCCTTGTCGTCCTTCATGGGGGGCCATGGCCCGTCCGGCACATCACCCTTCCACTTTTTCTCAAGCGCGTCCCAGGCGATGACGATCCGCTTGGCATTGAACGGCTCTCCGGCCGTGTTGACCGAGGCGCGGTTGTAGATGATGCGGCGGTTGACCGGCCAGCACCACGACCATTTGGGGAACAGCCCCAGGCCGGTCGGATCCGACTCGTCGCGGCGGGCCATGAGGTTGCCGTCCTTGGTGTAGGAACCGCTGTAAATCCAGCAGCCCGACACGGTGGAGCCATCGTCCATCAGGTATTTGAAGGCCGGAACCTGATCTCCTTTTTTGAATTCCAGGGTCTTGTCCTTCTCGACGACGGTCACATCTTTAGTGAAATAGCCGTTGATCTCCTTGGCGACCAGGTGGACATCCGGTTCGTGGCCGGTGCCGTAATTCCAGGCCAGCTTTGTGATCGGTTCCGGAAATACCCCTTTCTCCTTGGTGTAGAGATTCTTGACCCGCTTGAAGAACTGGTCGATGATCCAGAGATCTGACATGGACTCGCCTACCGGTTCAACGGCCTTGTAGCGCCACTGGGCCCAGCGGCCCGAGTTGGAGATGGAACCCTCTTTTTCCACCGATGAGGCGGCCGGCAGCATGAACACCTCGGTCTGGATCTCTTTGGGGTTGACGCCGGGACGTTTCCAGAAGATGGAGGTCTCGGTTTCCCACAGATCCACCGTCACCAGCCACTTGAGTTTGCCCAGCGCCGCGCGGGCATGGCCGGAGTCGGGACCGCCGACCGCCGGGTTCATCCCCATGCAGACCAGCCCTTCCAGTTCCCCCTTGCCCATTTTTTCCAGAATCTTGTTGTAGGCATAGCTCCCCATCCGCTTGGGCAGGTAGGAGTAGCAGAAGTCGTTAGCGGCCGTGGCGTTGTCGCCGTACCACGCCTTGAGCAGGCTGGTCAGATATTTGGGGGTGTTGCCCCACCAGTTGGCGCTCTTGGCATCCGTGGTCTTGGGGGTCCACTTCTCCACATAGGCTTTGAGATCCACGTTGTCGAACTCGGGGGACTTGAGGTAGCCGGGGAGCAGGTGGAAGAGCAGGCCGTAGTCGGTGGAACCCTGGACGTTGGACTCACCGCGCAGGGCGTTGACGCCGCCCCCCGCAATGCCGATGTTGCCGAGCAGCATCTGCAGCATGGCTACGGCGCGCACGTTCTGGGTGCCGTGGGTGGATTGGGTGATGCCCATGGCGTACAGGATGGTGCCCGCCTTGTCGGGGCGTCCGGTGGCGCAGAAATTCTGCACAACCTTGAGGTAGTCCTCTTTCTTTGTTCCGGTAATGGAGCAGACCATGTCCACGGTATAGCGGGAGTAGTGCTTCTTGAGCAGTTGATAGACGCTGCGGGGATTGCTCATGGTCAGGTCGCGCTTCGGTTTGCCGTCGGCGCCGGACTCATAGGCCCACGATTTCAGGTCATAGCTCTTTTCCTGGTCGTCGAAGGAGCAGAACATGCCGTCCTTGAAATCGTATTTTTCGCCGACGAGGAAGGTGGCGTTGGTGTAGTCGCGGACGTATTCTTCATGAATCAGCTTGTTCTGCAGGGCATAGTTGATCATGCCCCCCAGAAAGGCGATGTCGGTGCCGGGACGAACCTGGGCGTAGATGTCGGCCTTGGAGGCGCTGCGGGTGTAGCGCGGATCGACAACGATCAGCTTGCCGCCGTTGTCCATGGCTTCTTCGATCCATTTAAAGGAGATCGGATGGTTTTCGGCCGGGTTGCAGCCGATGATGAAAATGCTGTCGCTGTTCTTCAGGTCGATCCAGTGATTCGTCATTGCCCCACGTCCAAATGAAGCCGCCAGACCGGCGACTGTTGAGGAGTGTCATAATCGGGCCTGATGTTCGAGCTGTCCGACACCCATGGCGCGGGAAAATTTCGACCAGAGATAACATTCCTCGTTATCCAGTCCGGCGCCGCCAAAAAAGGCCATGCCGTCGGTGCGGTTCACCACGTATTCCTTGTTGTCCTTCTTGTTCAGCTCCTTGACCTTGAACGTTCTGTCGCGGGTCTCCTTCATGCGCATGGCGATGCGGTCAAGAGCCCAGTCCCAGGATTTCTCCACGAACACGTCGGAACCGGGGGCGCGGTACATGATCTTCTGCAGACGCCGGTCATTGTTGGCGATCTGAAAGAGCGAGCTCCCCTTGGAACAGAGCGCTCCCTGGTTGATCGGATGCTTGGGGTCACCCTCAATATTGATGACCTTGCCGTTTTTGGTGTGCACCAGCATGCCGCAGCCGACCGCGCAGAACGGGCAGATCGTGGAGCTGGCCTTGATTCCCTTGATACGTGTCTGCGGCGCATCGGCGTTGGCTTCGCCCGGTGTGCCGCTCATGGCGACACCGGCTGCCGCCAGTGCCCCCCCCTGCAAAAACTGCCTTCGTGACATTCCCATAATAATTTGACTCCCTTTGTTAGTGGCACACGTTCATCTTTGGCTGTTCTCAGGCTGGAACCTTACCACCCCTAACCCCTCCTAAAATAGGAGGGGGATTATAAGCTCCCCTCCTTGATAAGGAGGGGTTGGGGGTGGTCGCTTTAGTGCCATCTTGATTACAACGTGCGATCAGATGTGTGCAAAACTGTCTCGATTAATGAAAAACAAGCTGTATACGGCAAAGGGCATGCCAATGCTGTTTACGCTATACGTTCACATGGCTGTCGTGCGGCAGGACGCAACGGTTTCAGTGCTTCGGGGTGAACGTGCTATGCGGCAGGTGTGCATTTTGTGGATTGCCAAATGTGCATAATTGTCTGATACTGTGCAAAACTGTCTTGGAAGGGTGTGTGTATGGCACAGATATGTATCTGCGACGACGAGGAAGGAATTCTCAAGTATCTGAAAAAGCTGCTCAAGGGGCACCAGGTAACGACCTTCAGTCGCGGAGGGGAGTTGCTGGCGCATCTGGAGTCGCCAGCCGGTGAACGGGTGGAACTGCTGCTGCAGGATCTGCGCATGCCGGATCTGGACGGCATCCAGATATTGCAGCGGGTCAGGGAGAAACGCCCGGAACTGCCGGTGATCATCATGACCGCCTTTGCCACGGTGGACGACGCGGTGCGCGCCATCAAGCTCGGCGCCTATGATTACGTGACCAAGCCGTGCCCCAACGAAAAGCTGCTCAGCATGGTGGAAAACGTGCTGCAGATGCGCCGTCTGGCGGCCGAGAACCGTCGCCTGCGGGAGGAACTGGCCGGAGGCGCACCGGAGCAGATCGTCTTTGCCAGCCCCCGGTTCCGCGAGGTCTATGACTTGACCCTCAAGGTGGCGTCCAGCGACGCCAATATTCTCATTCTCGGCGAATCGGGCACCGGCAAGGAGCTGATCGCCAGCGCCCTGCACCATAACAGCCCGCGCTGCAACCATCCGTTCGTCTCCCTCAACTGCGCCGCCCTGAGCGATACCCTGCTGGAAAGTCAGCTGTTCGGTCATCTGCGTGGTGCCTTCACCGGTGCGGTGACCAATCAGAAGGGGATGCTAGAGGAGGCTGACGGCGGCACCCTGTTTCTGGATGAGATCGGCGATGTCAGCCCGGCGGTGCAGGCCAAGCTGTTGCGGGTGATCCAGGAACGCGATTTTATCCCGGTCGGCTCGACCCGCGCCAAAAAGGTGGATGTGCGCTTCGTGGCCGCCACCAACAAGGATTTGCAGCGCGAGGTATACGAAGGGCGCTTCCGTGAGGATCTGTTCTACCGTCTCAACGTGATCAGCATCAACCTGCCGCCGCTCCGGGATCGCCCCGAAGACATCGAACCGCTGGCGCGTCACTTCCTGCGCCGCTTTGCCTCGCGCATGGCCAAGGATATCCGTGACATTGCCCCGGAAGGGTTGGCAGCCTTGCACTCCTACGGCTGGCCCGGCAACGTGCGCGAACTGGAAAACGTCATGGAGCGGGCGGTGATTCTTACCAATGGCAGCGCCATTACCGCTGACGTTATCCCGTTGCAGGCGGGGCGCAGTGAGGTGCAACCACCGGCAGTTCCGGTGCCGAAGCCGGAGATGGTCCCCCTTGAGGAGATGGAGCGTCAGCATATCGAGGCGGTTCTGAAAGAGAACCGTTACAACAAGAGCCGCACGGCCGAGATTCTGGATATCTCACGCCGGACGCTGGACCGCCGCATCGCCGAATTCGGGCTGATGGAGGGTGAACGCTGATGCAGCGCGTTCGCACCTCCATTCGCCGCAAGCTGATCTTCGCTACCCTGACGCCGCTCTGCGTGGCAATTCTGCTCTGCTGGCTGATCGGTTCGCTGCTGATTACCGACCGCATCTTCCGCCAGGCCCAGCAGAAGGTAATCGGCGATCTCAAGCTGGCCCGCAAGGTGTATCAGGACGAGGTCAACCATCTGGCCAGCATCGTCAGGGTGGCCGGGATGACACCATCCATGGCTGACCACCTCGTGTCAAGCAGTCAGCCGCTGCCGGAAAAGGCCTTGCAGCAGTTGCTGAAGGAAGAACAGCTCAGTTTTCTCAACGTCATCGACAACAGCGGCGTTGTCCACTACCGGGCGGCCAATCCGGTGAAGAAGGGTGACCGGCTGGACGGAGATCCGCTAGTTGCCCGTGCCCTGAAGGGTGAAATGACCGGCGGGGCCCAGATCTACAGCGCGGAACGCCTGGCAGCGGAGAACCGGAGTCTGGCGGAGACGGCGCAGACCGCACTGCGGGCGACGCCCCGTGCCCGGACGGTCTCGAACGGGAGTGAACGGCGCGGCTTGATGCTGGTGGCAGTGGCTCCGCTGCTGACGTCGGACGGGCGGGTGGCCGGTGCGTTGCAGGCGGGATTCATGCTCAACGGGGACAGCCGGGTCGTGGACACCATCACCCGGATTGTCTTCGACAAGGATGGAGGTGCGGCCACGGTCTTCCTCGGTGACGTGCGTATTGCCACCAATGTGCGTGACTCGTCAGGTGATCGCGCCACCGGCACCCTCATGTCGGACGAGGTCGCCAGGGTGGTTCTCTCGCAGGGGAAGCTCTGGAGCGACCGGGCGTTCGTGCTGAGCAACTGGTTCATTTCGGCCTATGAGCCGATCAGCGACCCCTCCGGCGCTGTTATCGGCGCCCTGTACGTCGGTATGCCGGAACAGCCGCTGCTGGATCTGCGCAAGAACCTCAACCTGATCTTTGCCGCTGTTCTGCTGTTTGTGGCTGTGATCGGCGTCACCCTCTCCACCTGGATCGGCAGCCGTCTGGCCAGACCGTTGCGCGCCCTGGCCGAGGCAGCTCGGCGTATGGCCAGTGGCGAACGTATCGAGCCGATTCTGGTCAGGAGCGATGACGAGGTGGGTCTTCTGGCCGACGAATTCAATGCCATGACCCGCGAGGTCAGCACCCTGAATCAGACCCTGGAGCTAAAGGTCGTGGAGCGTACTCATCAGTTGGAGGAGAAGAGTCAACAGCTGTTGACCGCCCAGAAGGAGCTGGCCAAGTCGGAACGCCTGGCCGGACTGGGGATGCTGGCGGCCGGCGTGGCCCATGAGATTAACAACCCGCTCGCGGTGATCCGAGGCAATGCCGAACTGCTGCAGGTTGCCATTGCCGCTGATTCGGAGGATCGTGAAGAGGTGGATGCCATCGTGGAGGAGGCGATCCGCATCGGCCGCATCGTCAGCAACCTGCGGGTGTTCTCGCGCGGCGGTATGCAGCGGGTGTCTCGCTTTTCCCTGGGTGCGTTGCTGGACGGCATTCTTGACCAGATCGGCCACCAGATACCGCTTGAGCGCTACCGGATCGTCAGGGATTATTGGGGAAAGGATATGATGCTGGAGGGTGATGAGGACCAGTTGCGGCAGGTCTTTACCAACCTGATCGTTAACGGTCTGCAGGCCATGCCGGAAGGCGGGGATCTGGTGGTGGACGCCGTTTTGGATGCTGCTGCGGAACGGATCTGCGTAACCATATGCGATCAGGGCGGCGGTATCCGGGGGGAGGATATGGGGAGATTGTTCACGCCGTTCTTCTCCACTAAACCGCAGGGAACCGGCTTGGGGTTGGCGGTTTCCTACGGTATTGTCAGCGACCACGGCGGAGAGATTAATGTCAATAGTTCACCGGGAAACGGTGCCACGTTCACCGTTCTGCTGCCGATACATCAGGAACAACGGGTCTCAAGTGACGCGGTGCACATCAAGCCCGGTGAAGTTCAATAAATTGATCTGAGTCATGTAAATAAATGGCCGATCTGTCACAGTACAACCATGGAAACGATGACACCACATCAGAGAAAAGATATCAAACTGCTCGGCAAGTTTGTCGAGGTGTACTGCGCCGGCAAGCATGGTGAGGCAGAACATGCTTCCTTTGAGCTGCCGGAGAACCTGGGCACACGCACACTATGTCCCGATTGTGCCGCGTTTCTGCAGTATGCCATAACCAGGCGGCTGAAATGCCCGCTGGAAGCGGAAAAGCCGACCTGCAAGCATTGCCGTACCCATTGTTATGCCAAGCCGCAACTGGCAAAGGTGAAGGAAATTATGGCGTACTCCGGGCGCACGTTGATGCTGCGGGGCAGGCTTGATTATATCTGGCACTACTTTTTTTAACGATACCGAACCCAAACTAAAGGAGAAACTACCCATGTTGAGAAAAATCGTAACAATAGATCAGGATAAATGTGACGGCTGCGGACTCTGCGTGCCATCGTGCGCCGAAGGGGCTATCAAGTTGATTAACGGCAAGGCGGTATTGTCGGCAGATAATCTGTGCGACGGATTGGGAGCCTGCCTGGGCGAGTGCCCCCGTGACGCCATCCACATCGAGGAGCGCGAGGCTGACGAGTTTGATGAAGCGGCCGTGGCCAAACATCTGGCCGCCCAGGGGAAGCCTGCCCCGGTGCACCAGCATGCCGCCCCTGCTCCGGCAGCCCACCACCATGCCGGCGGCGGCTGCCCCGGTTCCCGTGCCATGAGCTTTGCCCCGCCGCAGACTGAAACAGCAGCCGCCCCGAGCGGCAGTCGCCAGAGTCAATTGGCCCAGTGGCCGGTGCAGCTACATCTGGTTTCCACTTCAGCTTCCTACTTCCAGGGGGCCGACCTGCTGATCACCGCCGACTGCGTGCCGGTGGCCTATGCCGGGTATCACGAAGATTTCCTCAAGGGGAAGGCGGTTGTGATGGGATGCCCGAAGCTTGACGACAACAACTTCTACACCCAGAAGCTGACCGAGTTGTTCACCAAGTCGGACATCAAAAGCATCACCGTATTGAAAATGGAAGTCCCCTGCTGCGGCGGCATCGCCATGGCGGCTCGTCAGGCGCTGGCCGCCTGCGGCAAACAGATAGAATACAAAGAGGTGACCATCGGGATTCAAGGGCAGATTAAGGGGTAGTCCCCTCCCCCCTGGCGGGGGAGGGTTAGGGTGGGGGGGAAGTCGCCATGGAATTACTCCGTGGCATTTTCACCCACCCCCTAGCCCCCTCCCGTCAAGGGAGGGGGGGAACTCAAACGGCCTGCGCCACACATTTGTGGCGACAGGCCGTTTTGTTTTCTTGCCGATGGTTCCGTTGCTATGTTGAACGATTCAGCCCATGCACGACATCGGGAATCCTGTCCGCCTCCACCGGACGGGAGTAGAAAAAACCCTGGATATAGGTACAGCCGATCTGTCGTAGGATTTCCAGCTGCTCCTGCTGTTCCACCCCCTCCGCAACTGTCTGCATGCCCAGGTTGTCGGCGAGGCTGACCACGGATTGCGCAATGGCCCGGTCTCCCGAATTGCGGGCAAGATCCGTGACGAAGGAACGGTCTATCTTGAGTATGGTTACCGGAAAATTCTTCAGGTAACTCAGGGAGGAGTAGCCGGTGCCGAAATCGTCGATAGATATGCTGCAGCCAAGGGACCGAATCTGATTCAGTACCTTCACCGCCTCATCCGGTTTCTCCACCAGGGCGCTTTCGGTCAGCTCCAGCTCCAGATGTTTCGGGTTGATGCCGGTTTCATCGATAATTTTCGAGATACGCTCAATCAGGGATGCTGATTTGAATTGCACCGCCGAAAGATTGACGGCCATGGAAAGATGAAGCCCCTGCTGTTGCCAGAGCAGTTGCTGGCGGCAGGCGGTGCGCAGTACCCATTCGCCGATGGGAATGATCTGGCGGGTTTCTTCCGCCAGCGGGATAAAACGGAGCGGAGATACAAGGCCGAATTCGGGGCTGTTCCACCGGACCAGCGCCTCGACCCCGACTACCTGGCCGGTGGCGACGGAGACCTTGGGTTGGTAATGCAGCTCCAGTTCATTCTGTTCGAGCAGGCGTCGCAGCCCGTGTTCCATGGCAATGCGGTCGCTGAGTGTGCTGTTCAGCTCCACCGAGAAGAACCGGAACGTATTTTTCCCCTCTTCCTTGGCGTGATACAGTGCAATATCGGCATGCTTTTCGAGCGTTTTGCCGTCGTCGCCATCCTTGGGGAAAAACGCAATACCGGCGCTCCCGGTCATAACAATTTCGCTTCCTTCGAGCTGCAGCGGTTTCGCGATCGCTTCCAGCAGCTTCTGGGCAACCGGCACGGCATCCTCGGCGTGGTGGATATCGTGCAGGATCACGGCAAACTCATCCCCCCCCATCCGGCAGACAATATCGTCATCACGCAAAATGTTCGTAAAACGGCCGGCCATCTCGCGCAGCAGTTTGTCGCCCGCCGGATGCCCCAGGCTATCGTTGATATGCTTGAAGCTGTCCAGGTCGATGTAAAGAAGGGCCGCACCGATCTCCTGGCGCCGGCTGCGTTTCAGGGCCAGTTCCAGACGGTCCTGCATCATCCGGCGGTTGGGAAGGTCGGTCAGCGGATCATAATACGCCAGCCGCTCGATGGTCGCCTCGGCGTTCTTGCGCTCGTTGATATCCTCCACATTGGCGATGAAGTGGGTAATCTCGCCGTCGTCGTTGTACAGCGGACTTATCGATGTAATTGACCAGTAGACCTCGCCGTTCTTGCGCCGGTTGAGGAGTTCTCCCCGCCATTCCTTGCCGCTCAGGATGGTGTGCCACAGGTTGTCGAAAACTTCACGGGGGGTCGAATCCGACTTGAGAATGCGCGGGTTCTTGCCGATCGCCTCTTCCGGGGAATAGCCGGTCAATTGGCAGAACTTCCGGTTAACGTATTCGATCGTGCCCTGCTTGTCAGAGATCAATACCGCACTGGCACTGTTCTCGATGCCGTGGGTCAGTTTGCGCAGATATTCCTCGCTCCGTTTGCGCTCGGAAATGTCGCGGATTGATTCGATCGCCCCGATCCGCTGGCCTGAAATGTTGTAGAGCGGCACGCCGGTCGCCCAGACATAGGAGCCTTCGCCACCATTCAAAGCCGGACAGAACGCCTCGGCATCCAGGATCTCGCCGTCCCGGCGGATGTTGGCATACTTGGCCGCCAGCTCCGCATCGTCCACATCGAACAGGTCCAGCAGGTTTTTTCTCCGGTTGCCGTAGAACGGGATAGTGTACTCATTGTCTCCCTTGCCGATCATCTCTTCCTTGGGAACTCCGGACATCTTCTCCATGGCCCGGTTCCAGATGACCACTTTTTTGTCCTGATCAATGACAAAGGTGGCATCCGGAAGGAAATCGATGATTTCCATCAGCTGCTGTCGTGTGTCACGAACCGCATTTTGCGCCAGAGATGCCTGGAGCTGCTGTCTGCGCTGGTACAGCTGAAATCCTGCCAGAGCAGCTGCGGCGACCACCATGATGACGGCAAAGGTGCAGGTCTGGCGCCAGGCGTGGGAACGCCAGGAGCTGAACATGGCGGACAGATCACGGCTGGCCGCCACCACCAGTGGTTTGTCCATGTTCAGGTCCGGGGGGCGGATGGTATGCTGGGCCATCAGCCGCTGCTCTCCGGTGGCGAAGACCGTGCCTGACATGATGCTTTCCCTGCTGTTCCCTTCCATGTGACGGGTGAAGAACGATCCGGGTTTGTCAATGTTCTTTCCCCGTTGTCCCTCCCGCTCAGGAACGATCAGAAACTGTATGCCGTCGCCATGGGCAATGGCCGACCACATATCCGGCGTGTAATTGACCGAATCGAGGACGGTCTTGAAGTATTCGGGATCGAGGGTCGCCACGGTGATGCCGGCAAATTCGCCATGAGCATCGCGAATGACCCGCACCAGGCTTATGCCCCAGGCGCCGAGAAGGGTCTTGAAGGGGGATGATACAATAAGCTGAAAGGGGTCCGGTTTTTTCAGGGCCGTTTGGTAATATTCGCGTTGGCTGATATCGCTGCCCAGAAGCTGCTTCCAGTTGGCAAGGCGGATGGTGCCGCCGGCATCCGCCACAAGGAGCGTCCGGACGCCCGGCATGGCAGCTGTCAGAACTTCCAGCCGGTGATTGGTCATGGCTTCTGGCCAGCGTTTGGCAGGGATGTAGGCCAGGTCATCCCGGATGCCCTGCAGCACCCGGTTGGTTCCCTGCAACTGGAAGCTCAGGTTGACATCGATGACGCGCGCCTGGGCTGCGAGGCGCTGTTCTTCACCGGTTCTGATGTCTTGATAGTTTTTATACAGGTTGTGAATAACGGCGCCGGCCAAGAGCGTCAGCGCCAGGAGAAGCATCCCCCACTGTCTGGCAAATCGGTATGTTGTATGCGAGATATTATCCTGCATTGCGGCGTAACCGTAGTACGAACAGATAGGTTATCAGCAGAAAGGGAAACGTCGAGAAGGAAGCGGCCAGGTTGCCCGCGAAGAGCTGCCAGGTTGCGAAGACTACCAGTCCGATGACGAAGAAAAGAAGCAAGATCAAGCCGAGTTTGTTCATAGAGTCCGTTGGTGCGGCGACGAAGAGTTTGTATGCCGCATTGTCGATGAGATATCGGGCAAGTGTAGTACACAGTTTCTTGAACGCAAAGTAATAAACTTCACAGGAGAAACATTCCCTGACGGACTGTTCAGGTGTCGGAGCAGAAGAAACGGCGACAGATGTCGGGACGGGATTCGTAGATACTGCATCGGCCTTCGGTCAGGAATTCGCAGCCGTAGTCGATTTCCAGCTTGTGCGGGCCGTAGAGCGACAGCTGCAGGCGTTTGGCTCCCAGGGCTTCAAGCCGCTCGTATTCGTCCCAGCTGAGTTCGACAGCGGCAAAGGAGCTGCAGCAGACGCCGCCGCACTCCCGGCAGCGGTCATCGCCGTCGCGGGGTGAATCAAGAAGGATGCCGTGGTAACGTTTCTTGCGGAGGGAAGGGAAGAGCATCGTGTCTCTCCTTCATCGCAGCCGGTGCCATTCCGCTGCGGTTGTACGCAGATAATCAGCAGTCACCAGTATACCAATTGCTTATGGCAATTCAACCATTTAGTTGTGTTCAGCTCTCCAGATATTCTGCCAGAACGCCGCTGGTTCTTCGGAGCCGTTGGCTGAGAATGCAGGCAATCCTGATAACCAGCTTACCCCACAGGCGCGGGTATTCATCGGCAAGCTTCTCAAAACCATCCGAGGTTAGTACCAGGAGCTCTACCGGCGCGTGCGCCCTGGCCGTGGCGGAGCGGGGTTCGCCGTCAATGAGCGACATCTCCCCAAGCGAATTTCCCGGTCCGACGGAAGCGATGATCTTCGGCTTGTGACCCAGATCCTCCTTGATGATATCCACCCGCCCGCGGCAGACAATGCTCAAAAAAGCCGCAGTCTCCCCCTGTCGGCAGATAACGCTTTCAGCGGCTATGCTGTAGGCTTCCATAAAACCGGCCAGCGACAGTATCTCGCTCCATTCGAGCCCTTTTCCGAACTGGGTTTTTTCAAGCATTTCCGCTCTGCGCTGCACCGACAGAATTATCTGCTCGAATCCATCGGCTGAAAACGGAGTGGTGTCACGGGACATGCATTGCTCCTTGTATCGTTTGTTGGCTGAGTTATTATAGTAGCTGTGGTGCCAGGAATTGCAAGGTTCGTCGATGCGCTGCTCAAAACAGTCCTGCACCGGATGTGAAATCTCCGTTAATGTCGGGTTGTTTCTATGGTACAACTTTGAAAAATCAGTACGTTTTGTAACACAAGGCTGTTCATACGGGAGGAGAGGGTATGTCTGCACGCATTGAAATAATTTTGGCTGATATTACAACGCTGGCGGTGGATGCCATTGTCAACGCAGCGAACAATACGCTGCTGGGAGGTGGAGGAGTGGACGGCGCGATTCACCGGGTTGCCGGGCCGGAGCTGGTGCAGGAGTGTGCCGGGCTTATGGGGTGCGAGACCGGGGATGCCAAGATTACCAAAGGGTACAAGCTCCCTGCGCGGTATGTCATCCACACGGTCGGGCCGGTCTGGAAAGACGGCGCACATGGTGAACCGGCACTGCTGGAGTCCGCCTACCGCCGCTGCTTCGAGGTGGCGCATCAGCACGGCCTGAAGAGCATCGCCTTTCCAGCCGTCAGTGCCGGGGTCTACGGCTATCCGATGCGGGAGGCGGCGGTTGTTGCCCTGACGGCGGCTCAGACGGCTATCGACTTGTATCCGGAGCTGGAACGGATTATCTTCGTGCAGTTCAGCGAGGGGGCGCAGCAGGTGTATCGGGATGTGGCTGCGAAGCTGGGATTGTGCACGTGAGTTGATTGTCAGTCCAGCGTCTTCCGGTAGCGCTTTACCCCGATGGTCAGGACAACCATGGCGAACAGCAGGATCTGCCAGAGCTGCGGCATCACCTCCTGAAAGCCGTTCCCCTTCAGTAAAATCCCCCGGATTATTCTCAGAAAATGAGTCAATGGCAGCACTTCGCCGATGGCTTGCGCCCAGCCGGGCATGCCGCGAAACGGGAACATGAATCCGGAGAGCAGCAGCGACGGCAGGAAGAAGAAAAAGGTCATCTGTACTGCCTGGAGCTGGTTTTTAGCCAGGGTGGAGAAGGTGATCCCCATGGCCAGGTTGGCGGCGATGAACACCAGCGACGTCAGCAGCAGAAGCGGGATGCTCCCGGTCATCGGCACGTGGAACAGAAAGCGTGCCGCCGTGAGGATCAGTCCGACCTGGATATAGCCGACAAAAATATAGGGTATGATCTTGCCCAGCAGCACTTCCAGCGGCCGGGTCGGCATGGAGAGGAGGTTTTCCATGGTGCCCCGTTCCCGCTCCCGGGTAATAGCCAGTCCGGTAATCATGACCATGGTCATGGTCAGTACCACCCCCATCAGTCCCGGTACGATATTGTACTGCGAGATGCCTTCCGGATTGTAGCGGGCGTGGACGCGCAGATTTACCGGACCGCCTCCGCCGGCCAGAAACGCCAGCGGTCCGGTCAGATCGTGCTGCAGTCCTCCGGCGATCACGCTTCGTAATGAGGCGATGGCGTTGCCGGTTGCTGAAGGATCGGTGGCATCGGCCTCCACCAGGATGGTTGGCTTCTCACCGCGCAGCAGATTACGGCTGAAATTTTCCGGAATGGTGACGACAAACTGGACATCACCCCGCGCCAAGGCTGCTTCCGCCTCCGCTTCGTTCGATATCAAACGCACGAACCTGAAATAATCGCTGTTTTTGAGTGCCGACAGGATGGTGCGTCCATACTGGCTGGAGTCAGCTATCAGTACGGCGGTGGGAAGATGTTTCGGGTCGCCGTTGATGGCGTAGCCGAACAGCATGAGCTGCACCACCGGAATACCGATGATCATGCCGAAGGTCAGGCGGTCCCGTCGCATCTGGATGAACTCCTTGATGACGATGGCCCAGAAGCGCGCAAAAGATAAGGGGGTACTCGTTTTCATGGCGGAAAGTTGTCCTTTGAACTTCCCATGAGGTGGATGAAGACATCCTCAAGACCCGGCTTGACCTGCTGCCAGAGGTACGGTTCGGTGCGGAAGGGGGCAATTGCCTGTTCAAGTCCGGCCGCATCGGTTCCGCTCACATGCAGTCTTGTGCCGAAGGCAACCGCCTGCACGCCGGGGGTCTCGCGCAACCGGCTGGCGATGTCGTGCAGATCATGGCCGCTCACCGACCAGGTGGTTAACTGTGCGCCGGAGATGACTTCAGCCGCCGTGCCGCTGGTCAGCAGGTTGCCGTAGGAGAGATAGGCGAGGCGATCACAGCGCTCGGCCTCGTCCATGTAATGGGTGGAGATCAGAAAGGTCAGCCCCTGTCCGGCCAGTTCGTGAATCTGCTCCCAGAAGTCACGCCGTGCCTTCGGATCGACCCCCGCGGTCGGCTCGTCGAGCAGCAGCAGTCTCGGGTTGTGGATCAGGCAGGCTGCCAGGGCGAGGCGCTGCTTCCATCCCCCCGACAGCTCGCCGGCGAGCTGTTTCTGCCGCCCGGCCAGTCCCAGCCGCTCGATGCTCTCCCGCACGGTTTCCCGGCGATTCTTCACCCCATACATCCGGGCGACAAAATCGAGGTTTTCGGCAATGCTCAAGTCCTCATAAAAACTGAAGCGCTGGGTCATGTAGCCGACCTGGCGCTTGATTGATTCGCTCTCCCGGATGACGTCGAAGCCGAGGCACGTCCCTTCACCAGCGTCCGCGGCAAGAAGCCCGCAGAGCATGCGGATGAAGGTGGTTTTGCCGCTGCCGTTCGGCCCGAGGAAACCGCACACCTCACCCCGGCGTACCTGCAGATCAATGCCGCCCACGGCGACCGTATCGCCGAAACGCTTGGTCATGCCGCGCACGTCGATGACGACATTCTCCGTCATGAGCCAGACCTGAACGTCACCGAGACCGGTTGTCCCGGATGGAGCTTCAGCGCCGTTGCCTGGTCGAAGGCCAGTTCAACCATATAAACCAACTTTTGACGGCTTTCCCGGCTGTAGATGACCGGTGGCGTGAATTCCGCCTGGGGCGAGATGAAGCTGACCGTGCCGGAAAACGGTGTGCCAATCCCGTCAACGATGACTTTTGCCGTGTCACCTTGATGAAGCGTTGCGAGCCGTGATTGGGGGACGAATGTTCTGACCTTGATATTGTGCGGCGGGAGCAGGACTATTACCGGCCTCCCCGCCGCGACCCACTCCCCGTTCCGGTACAGCGTGTCAAACACCAGCCCCGCTGTCGGCGCGGTCTGCCGTTTCTGGGCCAGATCCCACTCGCTTCTGGCCAGTGCCGCCTCCAGAGCATGCATGCTGGCCTCGGTCGCTGCAATCTGGTCGCTGCGCGAACCGAGCTTTGCCGTGCCCAGTTCGGCCTCAAGCTGGGCTACCCGCTGGCGATCCTGGTCTCGCTGGGAGCGGATCCGGTCAACTTCCTGCAGCGGCACGACTCTGGCGGCCAGCAGTTTTTCCTGCCGCGCCAGCTCTTTTTCCGAAAACTGCAGTGCCGTTCGCGCCAGGTTCAGCTGTGCTGTTGTCGCTTCCAGTTCCGTCGGGCGTTTACCTTTCTTTGCATCGGCAACCTGGGCCCGGATCTGGGCAAGCCGGAGTCTGGTTTCGTCGCGAGCCGTTGATTCCTGGACATTCTCCAGTTCAAACAGAAGGTCGCCAGCTTTGACCTGCGTTCCCCGCTGTACGGACAGCGCCGCCAGCTTGCCGGGCAGCGGGGCGGAGACGTAGACAAACTCCCCCTCTACATAGCCCTGGACGGTTTCCGGGGTTGGAGAAGTACGGGCGCATCCGGTCGCCATCAGCATTATGGCTCCGGTAAATGTGACTTTTGTGTATGTAATCCACCTCATCGTCTGGATATCCTTTTCGTAAGGTTCACAGGGGATCTCCGAACAGCTTGGCGACAATATTCCTCAGCTCCTGGAGTTGAAAGGGCTTCTGAATAAAACCGTCCGGCATGTCATCCCTGAAGTTTTTAGCGGAAGTCTGGGTGGCATGACCGCTGCTGATTATGACCTTGGCATCAGGCTTCAGCTTCCTCAATTCACGAAGCGTAGCTACTCCATCCATCTGCGGCATGGTCAGGTCGAGAATAATAAACAAAATATCATGTTCATGTCCCCGGTAGACGTCAATTGCTTCTTTTCCGCCGGTAGCACTCAGGCTCTTCAATCCCATCTCGGCCAGATATTCACGGCATACTTCTCGTACATACTCTTCATCGTCCACTACCAGCACTGTTCCTGTGGGTTGCTTGTGCTGTTCCACGATTGCCTCCATGGGAGACGGGACACTGTAATGAGGGCCAGCGGATATGGGGAACAGTACCTTGAAGGTAGAGCCAAGTCCCGGTTCGCTGTAGAGAAGAATTGCACCTTTATGTGCCTTTACTATGCCCATTACCGATGCCATGCCGAGGCCTCGTCCGGTGAATTTGGTCGTGTAAAATGGTTCAAAAATCCGCTGCTGAGTATTCTTGTCCATGCCGCAGCCGGAGTCGGTGACATCGACGTAAATGTAGGATCCCGGTTTGGGTTTCTCGTCGAGCCTGCTGTAGTTGAGCAGTTTCTGGTCGCATTCCTGCACCCCGGTAGCAATCAGGATGTTGCCCGGTTCGTTGCCGATGGCTTCCGAAGCATTGGTAATCAGGTTCATGATGACCTGTTGCAGCTGTCCTGCATCACCCTGTACCGGAGGCAGATGGGCCGCCAACTCGGTCTTCATGGTAATGTTTTTGGGGACGGTCATTCGGAACAGGTCGCAGTTTTCCTTGACCAGTTGATTGAGGTTAAGCTGCTTGAGTTCAAATATTCCTTTGCCCGTATAGGCCAGCATCTGCCGGGTGAGGTCCGCTGCCCGCAGGCTGGCCTGCATGGCCCGCTCCAGGCGGGTTGCCGAAGGAGATTCCTTGCCGGTCTGCATTCCCGACAACAGTTCAAGGTTGCCGATGATGACCGCCAGCAGATTGTTGAAATCGTGGGCAATACCTCCGGCCATGATGCCGAGGCTTTCAAGTTTCTGTGCATGGAGGAACTGGCGCTCCAGATTCAACCGCTCTTCTTCAAGCCTCTTTTCGTCCGTAATGTCACGACCGATTCCGATATAGAGCGGCGTGTCCGTGGAATCGGTGTGTCTGGTGCCGTTGGCAATGAACAGCCGCCAGGAACCGTTGGCATGTTTGACGCGATAGGGGAGACAGGTTGAAGCCAGGCCGCTGGTCATGACCTGGGTTAGGTATTCGAAACAGTGTTGAATGTCATCGGGGTGCACAAACGGCTGAAATGGTTTCCCTATGACCGTGGCAGCCGGAAATCCGAAGTGCGTTTCCCAGGAAGGGGAGACAAATTGGAATACGCCATTGGCATCAAGGACAAAAATAACATCGAAGGAGTTATTCACCAGGGTGCGGAACTTTTCCTCGCTGGCTTTGAGGGATTCTTCGGCCCGTCTGCGTTCGGTCAGTTCCAGCTGCAATTCTTTGTTGGCCGTTTCCAGGTCATGAGTTTTCTGCTGAACCTGATTCGACATCTGATTCAGCGATTCGGAGAGCAGCCCAACCTCATCATGGGTCGTAACAGGCAGTTGGGTGCCGTAATCTCCCGTGGTAATCCGTCTTGCGAGTGACGCGAGATTAATCACCGGTTTCGATATGTAACGAACCATCAGGTAATAGATGAGGATTGCGGCCAGGCAGAACAGGATGGATGCGGCGTGGATCAAGCGCTTGACGTGGGTGACGGCCGCCTTGACATCGTCAACGTAGATTCCGCTCCCGACGACCCATCCCCAGGGCACATGTTTCTTGACGAATGAGATTTTCGGGAACAGCTCTGCAGTAACTCCGCCCGCCATGTTCGGTTTGGGCCATGAATAGGCGACAAATCCCTCTCCCGCGGCTTCAACCACTCCATTCATTGCTATAAACAGGTTTTGATTGTCAAGTTTTACCATGGCCGGTTCGGACCGTGTCTGTTTGCCCGAGGCCTTGTTGAACTGGGGATCGTCCAGAATTTTGCCGTCAAGGGAGGGAACGGTGGGATGCATGATCATACGGGGGACGGGGCGGCTCAGGTCGTGAATCCAGAAATATTCCTTGCCGCTGAACCGGAGAGATTTGATCAGTGAAATAGCCCTGGACTTGGCCTCAGCGGTTGATTCCAACCCTGCCTGGGCTTTCGCCGCCTGAGCCTCCAGAATGCCGTACACGACTTCCACCACCTGGCGGGTGGCGATTTGCCGCTCATTCATGAAATAGCTCTGCATGATCGGAACAATAATGATTTCAACCGCGACCGCGATCACACAAATGCTGAGCAGCAGGATCGACATGATCTTGGTCTTGATGCCCCAGTTCCGGAACTGTGTGAACATGGCGGTACTCCTGTGAGGAGAAGAAACTGGTTGCAAGATGACTATCAACTATAGCAGAGAGCCCATGGAAATCAAGGAGAACGGCTGGGTGAGACAAGGCGGAGGCCGGAGAGGAATACGGTCAGGCCCCTTTCTTCCAGAACAGGAATGCTTCAGCCGCTTGCCCATTTCCCTCTGCCTATGCTACAACACCTCCATGCTCCAGCTCATCAATCTATCCAAAGACTTCGCCGGAACTCCGCTCTTCACCAACATCTCCTGGCACCTGAAAAAGGGTGAACGGGTGGCGCTGGTCGGAGAGAATGGCGCCGGTAAATCAACGCTGATGAAGATCATCGCCGGCCTGACCGAACCCTCTTCGGGCGAGATCCAGTTTGCCCGCGGGGCCAAGGCCTCCTATCTGCCTCAGGACGGCATCGTCACCGCCGGGCAGAGCCTGTTCCATGAGGCCCGTGCCGCCCTGGCCGAACTGCTGGCCATGGAGGAGGAACTGCACCGGATCGGTCAGGATCTGGAACGGCTTCCTCACGATTCACCGGAACATGAGCAGATCTTGACCCGCTACGGAGAATTACAGGAACAGTTTCGTCATGGCGGCGGCTACACCATGGAGGCCGAAATTGGCACCGTGCTCAAGGGGCTCGGCTTTGCCCAGTCCGACTGGCACCGCGACTGCGGCGAATTTTCCGGCGGCTGGCAGATGCGCATTGCCCTGGCTCGCCTGCTGCTGCAGAAGCCCGATGTGCTGCTGCTGGACGAACCGACCAACCACCTGGATATCGAGGCGCGCAACTGGCTGGAAGAGTATCTCTGCGCCTATCCCGGCTCAGTCATCCTCGTTTCCCACGACCGCTTCTTCATGGACAGCGTCTGCAGTCGTATCGCCGAGGTCTGGAACCATACGATGGCGGATTATCACTGCCGCTATTCGACCTATCTGCACCAGCGCGAGGAGCGGGTCACCGCCCTGCGCAATGCCAAGCGCATTCAGGATGAGGAAATCGAGAAAACCGAAGATTTCATCCGCCGCTTCCGTTACCAGGCCAACAAGGCGTCGCAGGTGCAGTCGCGGGTCAAGCAGCTTGAGAAGGTGGAGCGGATCGTCATTCCGCCCGAGCGGAAGCGGATTCGTTTTCACTTCCCGGAAGCTCCCAAGAGCGGCAAGAGTGTCATGGAACTGAAGGGGTTGACCCGCTCGTTCGGCGACCACGTCGTGTTGAACAAGATCGATCTGAATATTGAAAAAGGTGAGCGGGTGGCGCTGGTCGGGCACAACGGCGCCGGCAAATCAACCCTGATGGCGGTGCTGGCCGGAGGCGACTTTCAGGGGGGCGAACGGATTCCGGGGCACAACGTCAGCATGGATTATTTCGCCCAGGATCAGGCCAATGTCCTCGATCAGAGCCGTACCGCCTACGATGAATTGTATGCCGATGCCCCGTACGACATGGTGCCTCGTTTGCGCGATATTCTCGGGGCGTTTCTCTTCACCGGCGATGACATCCACAAAAAGGTCAGCGTTCTGTCCGGCGGGGAGCGTAACCGCCTGGCGCTGGCCAAGATGCTGCTGCGTCCTTCCAATCTGCTGCTCATGGACGAACCTACCAACCATCTGGATTTGAACAGTAAAGAGGTGCTGCTGGACGCTCTTAAAAGTTTTGACGGCACGGTGGTGTTTGTCTCCCATGACCGCTATTTCGTCAACGCCCTGGCGACACGGGTGGTTGAGGTTGACGGCGGCAAGGTGGAGAATTATTTCGGCGATTACGAATACTACCTGGGGAAAAAGGCGGGTGCTTCAGCTCCGTTCGCTCCGGCTCCGGTCGCTGGTATTGCTGCTCCGGCTCTCTCCGCGAACAGCTCACCCGCGCCGCTCCCGCCTTTGGACAAGGACGTGCGCCTCAAAGACCGCGAAGATGAGAAACGGCGCAAGCGCGAGGATCAGGCGCGCCAGAAGCGGATGGGTGAGATTGAGGGGCAGATTGCCGCCGTGGAAAAGGAACTGGCGCTGCTTGAAGCTGAAATGAACGCCCCCGGTTTTTTTGATGATCCTGAGCGGGGCATGCAGGGTGGCGAGCGTCACGCCGGCTTGAACGGACGGCTGGAAAAATTGTACGGGGTGTGGGAAGAACTGTCGGGGTGAACAATCAGGGAGAATCCGCTTTACCTTGAATCTGTAAATAGGATAAAATTTATCCAGTTGCTTCAGGTGCTGTATCAAGTTCACAGAGACAGGAGAGATGACCATGAGAAAGCTTACTGTAGCGTTGTTGGCGTTCACTGTTCTTGCTCTTTCACCCTTGACCGTACTGGCTGCCGGTTCAACCGGCATCACCTGGTACGGTCATTCTGCATTCAAGGTTACTACTCCCAGCGGCAAGGTGCTGCTGATCGACCCATGGCTTGCCAATCCGGCCAACCCCAAGGGGAAGGAGTTGCTTGCATCGCTGGATAAGGCAGACCAGATCCTGGTTACCCATGCCCATGGCGACCATATCGGCAATACGGTTGAGATTGCCCAAAAGACCGGCGCAAAACTGGTTGCCAGCAATGATCTGATGAAGGCAATGGTCAAATACGGCGGTTTCCCAGCCAGCCAGGCCGACTTCTCCGGCACCGGCAATTTTGGCGGGACCGTGACGCTGCTGGCGGGCGAGGTGAAAGTTACCTTTGTTCATGCCGTGCACAGCTCCGGGCTTGAGTATGACGACAAAATGGGGCTGCCGAAAAGTCTGGCCTATGCCGGTAACCCGGGCGGCTTCGTCATTGCCATTGCCAATGGCCCGACAATCTATCATACCGGCGACACTGATCTGTTCGGCGACATGAAGCTGATCGGCGACGTTTCGAAAATTGATGTGATGATGGCCTGCATCGGCGACAAGTTTACCATGGGGCCGGATCGCGCGGCTGCGGCCGTTGAACTGGTCAAACCGATGATGGTCATTCCGATGCATTTCGGTACGTTCGCCGCGCTGAGCGGCACTCCGGAGGCGTTTGAGCAGGCGCTGAAAAAGCGCAACCTGGCAACGGTGTACAAACGGATGCAGGTGAACGAAACATTCAGCTGGAAACCGTAACCCGCGTCTTGAGGTGATCTATGGCGACACGTATTGAAAAAGATTCCATGGGGGAGATGACGGTCCCCGCCGAGGCATACTACGGAGCGCAAACAGCCCGGGCACTGCGCAATTTCCCGATCTCCGGCCTGAAGCCGCATCGCTCCTTTGTCTGGGCCACGGTGGTCATCAAGAGGTGCGCAGCCCGGGCCAACATGGGCACCGGCAGGCTGGCTGCCGAGGTCGGCAACGCCATCGTTGCTGCAGCCGACGAGGTGTTGGCCGGTGGACTTGCCGATCAGTTCGTGGTCGATCCGTTTCAGGCGGGGGCGGGTACCTCGCATAACATGAACGCCAACGAGGTGCTGGCAAACCGGGCGTTGGAACTGTTGGGGCGCTCAAAGGGTGACTTTGCCACGCTTCACCCCAACGACCATGTCAATATGGCCCAGTCTACCAACGACGTCATTCCGACCGCGATCCGTCTTGCGTCGCTGGAAATGCTTGATCCGCTACTGGAACAACTTGAAACGCTTGAACTGGCCCTCGCCGCCAAGGCGAAGGAGTTTGACCATATCCTCAAATCGGGGCGCACCCACCTGCAGGATGCCGTGCCGATCCGCATGGGGCAAGAGTTCGGAGCCTATGCCGCCGCCATCCGCAAGAACCGCGAGGGGCTGGAATCATGTATCCCGGCATTGCTGGAGCTGGGGATCGGCGGCACCGCCGTCGGGACCGGCCTGAATGCCGAGCCGACCTACATCACGGCCATGGTCGAGGAGTTGACCGTTGCCACCGGTTTTCCGCTGGTTTCCAGCGCCGATCTGTTCGAGGCGATGCAGAACATGGACCCGTTTCTGGCGCTGTCGGCGGCGTTGCGCCGCACGGCGGTCAACCTCGGGCGTATCGCCAATGACCTGCGCCTGCTGGCTTCCGGTCCCCGTACCGGCTTCGACGAAATCAGGCTGCCAGCTATCCAGCCGGGCTCATCGATCATGCCGGGCAAGATCAACCCATCCATGGCCGAGATGACCAACATGGTCTGCTTTCAGGTGATGGGATGCGATCAGGCGATACTGCTGGCCACCCAGGCAGGGCAGCTGGAGCTGAATGTCATGATGCCGCTGATCTCCTGGAACCTGACATTTTCCATGGAAATACTCAAGAATTGCGTGCAGAAATTCACCGAATACTGTATAAAAGGGATAGAGGTCAATGAAACGCGTTGCCGCCGTTATCTGGATGACTCACTGGGTCTGGTGACGGTGCTGGCACCGTACATCGGCTACAATGCTTCGGCAGCCATAGCCAAGGAATCGGTCGCCAGCGGCAGGAGCATCCGGGAAATCGTACTGGAACAGAAGCTGATGGCGGAAGCGGAGTTGGACGAGATCATGCAGCCGGAACATCTGACCGAACCGGGCTTGCCAAAAAAGTAGTTTGTTGAGCAACACCACATACAAAGGAGAATGAACAGATGAAAGAAGAAGTATTGAAGGTTCTTGAACAGGTACGTCCAGGTCTGCAGGCCGATGGCGGCGATGTGGAGCTGGTTGAAGTTACCGAAGACGGTATCGTCAAAGTGCGTCTGAAAGGCGCCTGCGGCAGCTGCCCGATGTCCACCATGACACTCAAGATGGGGATCGAGCGGGCGATGAAGGCTCAGATTCCGGGAGTTGTGGAAGTCGTTCAAGTCTGATCGGTACGTAACATAACAGCACTGACGCCCCGCCGGATGATACCGGTCGGGGCGTTTTTGTTTTGAGGACCGGTGCTGCCGCATCGTATGGTCATTTTTTCGGGAAGCGAGTATGATAATAACAGCACATAAGGAAATGTTTCTCGAAAAAGGGGGTGTATGTCATGGCAGGTGAAAACGCAAAAGTCTGTGCGGTGACCGACGCCAATCTGCTTGGTAAACTGACGGCAGAAGCCGAGTTCAGTTGTGCCAGATGCGGCGCCAAAGCCCACAACAAGTCAAGTGTCTGTGAACCGGTGCCGTTTGAGCCGGATCATTAATAATAGTAGTTTCTTAGGGGAAAGGGGGAGGGCTTTTTAAAGACCTCCCCCTTTTGTTGACACGCTCTTCATCTGCTTCGCCGGAAGTGTTATGGAGAAATGACATGTCTTTGAGAACGTTCGTCATCGGCGACATTCATGGGTGCGCCGACACCCTGCGGCGACTGGTCGAGGAAAAGCTTCAGCCCTCTCCCGCTGATCGCATCTACCTGCTGGGAGACCTGATTGACCGGGGTCCCGACAGCAAGGGAGTACTCGACTTCATCTTCGAGCTCCGGAAGAGGGGGCTGACTGTTGAAAGTATTCGCGGCAACCACGAAGAAATGTTCCTTCATGCCGGTGACGATCCGGCGAACTTCGGACTCTGGGCTCTTAACGGCGGCCTTGCCACACTGGCGAGCTTCCGGGCGGAAAGCCCCCGCGACATTCTCCCGCGCTATCGTACCTTTCTTGAATTTCTGCCGCTCTACATCCTGCTGGACGAGTTCGTCCTTGTCCATGCCGGTCTCAATTTCGATCTGCCGGATCCTTTTCACGATACCGAAGCCATGCTCTGGACCCGCTCGCCGTTTGTCGACCCGCTACGCATTGGCGGACGACGTCTGGTCTGCGGGCACACGACGATCACCCGCGAACAGCTCGAAGCGTCACTTGTCAGCGACAAGATCACGCTCGATAACGGCTGCGTCTTTCCTGAGCGGCCCGGATTTGGCAACCTGGCGGCACTGGAACTCGCAAGCATGACACTCTTCCTGCAACCCAACCTTGACCTCTAAACGTTAGTCAAAGCAGCATTATCCTCGCAGCAGAAAGATCCTTCGTGCTCGGCTCAACCGGAAGGCCGGCTTCGAGATAGGCATCAAATCCCCTGGTCAGGATGTGAACATCGTTCCAGCCGAGTTTCTCCAGCGTTTGGGCAGTACGGACACTGTTTTCTTCGCCCGGACAATCGGACAGGACCACGATCGGTCGGTCATGGGGAATTTCCGCCAGGTGCTGTTCAACCGTATCAATTTCAAAACGGACCGCGCCGCGCACCTTGAACAGGCTCCAATCGTGTTTATGATTGTGACGAACCTCCACAAACTGCAGCGGGTCGCCATGTTTTATATGATCTTTCACCGCTTCGGCAGTGACACTGAATCCTTTCAGCATGTATATCGCCCCCTTTTTAACTGGTTGTAATCCGGGCAAAGCGCCCTTTTCCAACAGGTACATTATATCATAATCATCCATTCCCGACTCCTGTTGATGGGCCCGGCTATCCGCAATAAACATGTCACCTGCAACAAAACTTTACCCGCATGTCTCCCTGTCGCCTGAATCCTGTCCGGCCGCCATTCAAGGCTGCTAGGGTGCAAAAAAAGTTGCTTGGCAAGCAGATGTTTCCAGTCGTGGGTGTACTTGTATCATGCCGATATAATTAGTGGTTTAAGGTGCCGGCTTTGGCAGGATCTCTGCACCGCCGTAACCGATCTCACAAAGTTCACTACTTTCCGGACAGTAATATTTGGAACAGTTATGAAAAAAATATGGCTGATTATGGGGGGGGGCTGCGTTGGTGCTGTCATGTGCGGCGCTCTGGCGGCGCTGTACATCCTGCCGCTGGACTTCCGGGAACGCTCGCCGGTTCAGCCCATTGCCTTCAGTCACGTTGTGCATGCGGGAAATAATGCCATTCCATGCCTTTACTGCCACCGCGCCGCCGACCAGTCGCGGTTGGCCGGAATACCGTCGGTAATGGAGTGCCGTGCCTGCCACCTCTATATTTCTCAAGAATCTGCCGAAATCAAGAAGCTGATCGGCTACTGGGACATGAAAACGTCGATTCCCTGGGTCAGGGTCAACACCCTGCCGGACCACGTCTATTTCTCCCACATGATGCATATCCGCGCCGGAATCGACTGCTCCTCCTGTCACGGCCAGGTGGCAGGAATGGAGCGGATCAGCCGGACGGCCAGCCTCAAGATGGGGTGGTGCCTGGGGTGTCACCGGCAGCATAGGGCCAGTATCGATTGCTGGACTTGCCATATTTGAGGTCACTATGAAACGGAGAACCTTTTTACAGCTCAGTGGAATGACTGCCGCCAGCGCGCTTTTGGCCGGATGCCAGTCGAAAAACGAGAAGTTGATCCCGTACCTGATTCCGCCGGATGAAGGGGTGACCCCCGGTAAGGCAACGTATTACGCCAGTTCCTGTACCGCGTGTCCGGCCGGGTGCGGCATTGTGGTGCGCGTGTCGGAAGGGCGGGCCAAAAAGATCGAAGGCAACCCTGGACATCCGGTTAACCGGGGCAGGCTCTGCGCCCGGGGACAGGCCATTGTGCAGGAACTCTACCATCCGGACCGGGTTGCACAGCCGCTCAAACGTGTCGGTCCGCGCGGTTCCGGGGGATTCCAAAAGATAACCTGGGCAGAGGCGCTTGGCCTGCTTACGGCCAACCTCAAGGAGCTGCAGCGGAACGGGCCCGACCGCCTGGCCATGATGACGCCGCAATTATCCGGTTCCCTCTCCGCTCTGGTTGACAGATTCATGCGTTCATATGGCTCTCCCCATCATCTTTCCTACGAACTGCTGGCTCCTGACTGGTTGCGCCGTGCTACCCGCACAAGTTTCGGGCAGCCCGGCCTTCCCTACTATGATCTGGCAGAAACCCGCTACCTGCTCAGTTTCGGCGCCGATTTCGTGGAGAGTCACCTCTCGCCGGTCCAGTACGGCAACGCCTTTGGTCGAATGCGTCAGGAACGGGATACGGTTCGCGGCCATTTTACCTATGTCGGTGGCCGCATGTCCCTGACCGCTGCTTCGGCCGATCGTTGGATGCCGGTCCGGCCCGGAAGCGAAGGAGCCCTGGCGCTCGGGATGGTACGGCTGATCCTGGCCGAAGCGCGCTACGACAAAGCAGCGCTGGCCGCGCACAACCTCAAAGCGGAACTCCTTCTTGACCATCTAAAGGGCTTTGATCTTGCGAAGGTGGCTGACTTGGCCGGCCTGTCAAAAGAATCTGTCGCCGAAGTTGCCCGGGAGTTCGCCACTACCCGCCCCTCCCTGGCCATGGCCGGAGAGGGGCTCGCCTTCCAGACGAACGGCCGGGAATCGGTTCGCGCCGTGCATCTGCTGAACCTTGTGACCGGCAACCTGAACCGTTCCGGCGGGGTTTACCCGGCCGGGGCATCGGACGGCCCGGAACATTCATTCGCCGAACTGCCGGCGTTGGTCGAAAAGATGCGTACCGGGGGGATCAAGCTGGCTCTGATCAAAGGCGACCTGCGGCACTCGATACCTCCTGCCACCGGTTTTCAGGAGGCTCTGGACAAGGTGCCCTTTATCGTCAGCTTTTCCACACTGCTGGATGATACCGCACTGCACGCCGACCTGATTCTGCCTGATCACGCCGCCCTGGAGAGTTGGGGTGATGTAATCCCCCGGGGCGGCCTGCGGCAAACGGTGTACGGGCTGATCCAGCCGGTGGTGACACCGCTCCATGACACCCGCCAGTTCGGAGATGTCCTTTTGGCGGCAGCCTCGGAACTGGGGGGGGCAGTGTCAGAAGTATTGCCCTGGAAATCCTGCCGGGAGTTGGTCAGGGAAACCGCCGGCAGGCGGCTCGCCACCGCACGAGGCGGGGATTTTGAGACGCTGTGGGTCGAACTGCTCCGGCGGGGTGGAGGATTCGACACGGGCACGGGACCAGGCACGACATATCGCTGGGTTGCCGCAGCCAAACTGCCCACCCCGGACCTCCCCGCGTTTGCCGGTGACGAAGTACAATTTCCGCTGCATCTGCAGCTGTTCTCCTCAACCGCCTTTCACGACGGCCGGGGTGCGCCACTTCCCTGGCTGCAGCAGTTACCGGACCCGATGAGTACGGTGGTATGGGACAGTTGGATCGAGATCAATCCAAAAACAGCCGCAAGCCTGGGCATCAGCCAGGGAGACCTGGTGGAAGTAACTTCTCCACGGAGTACGCTGCGCCTGCCGGCGGTGCTCTATCCCGGCATTCGGCCCGACCTGGTGGCCATCCCGTTGGGGCAGGGACATAAGGGCGCAGGGCGTTATGCCAAAGACAGGGGGGTAAATCCCCTGGAGCTGCTGGTCCTGCCGGAGGGGAGTGAACAGGCCTGGAATGCGACAAGGGTCCGGGTGACCCGTATCTCCGGGAAAGGTGATCTGGTGACGGCAGGGCATCCGCAGGGAAGCTACCGGAGCGACCTGATCGGAATATGATAGTAAACCAACCTCCCTAGCCCCCCTTATCAGGGGGGGACTAAAAGCTCCTCCCCTGACAAGGGGAGGCGGGGGAGGGTTAGGTTTGAGGTTGCTGTAAAGGAATATAAACCATGGAAAAACTGACCAGTCCGTACAAATGGGGAATGGTGATCGACCTGGACCGCTGCACCGGTTGCGGCGCCTGCGTGGTCGCCTGTCAGGCCGAAAACAACGTGGGAATCTGCGATAAAAAGGAGATCTCCGAGGGGCGAGGGATGCATTGGCTGCGCATCGAACGCTACTGGGTTGGGGAGTACCCCGACGTCCGGGTGCGCTTCCTGCCGGTCATGTGCCAGCACTGTCAGGATGCCCCCTGCGAGCCGGTCTGCCCGGTTTACGCCAGCTATCACAACCCGGACGGCCTGAACGGCCAGGTCTACAACCGCTGCGTTGGCACCCGCTACTGCGGAAACAACTGCCCCTATGCGGTGCGGGTCTTCAACTTTTACCAGCATGAGTGGCCGAAACCGCTGGACAGCCAGCTCTCACCCGACATCACGGTCCGCTCCCGGGGGGTAATGGAAAAATGTACCTTCTGCATCCAGCGCATCCGCCGTGCCAAGGAGGAGGCCAAGGAGGAAGGAAGGCAGGTGCGCGACGGCGAGGTGCAGCCGGCCTGCGCCCAGACCTGCCCGAGCGAGGCAATGGTGTTCGGCAACCTGGCCGATCCGCGCAGCCGGGTCAGCATCCTCTCCCGCAGTCCGCGCCGGTTCCAACTGCTGGAGCATCTGGGGACGCATCCTTCGGTTTTTTACCTCAAGGGAGGAGGACGCGAACATGTCTGAGAGGCAGTTGGAAGAGTTACGGGAGTTCAGAGAGTTCAGAGAGTCTGAAGAAACTCCAAAAACTCCAGGAACTCTACAAACTCAAAAAATCAACGACGATCTGCTCTCCTCCCTGCGCCCGCCGACCCTGCGCTGGTATGTCCTGGCGCTTTGCCTTGGTGCCGTGGTGGCTTGGGGGTTGGCGGCCTTCACTTGGCAGATGACCCACGGCATGTATGTGACCGGCAAGAACCGCCCGGTCATGTGGGGTTTCTACATCACCGGCTTTGTCTTCTGGGTCGGCCTGTCCCACTCCGGCACCATGGTTTCCTCGATCCTGCGTCTCTCCCAAGCCAACTGGCGTCGGCCGATCCTGCGCGCCGCCGAGGCCATGACGGTCTTCTGCATCACTGTGGCCGGCATGTTTCCGTTAATCCACCTGGGGCGCAACTGGACTTTCTTCTACATGATACCGTATCCCAACCAGCGCGGGCTCTGGCCAAACTTCCGTTCGGCGCTGCTCTGGGACATGACCGCCATCACGGCCTACATCATCGGCAGCAGCCTGTTTCTCTACCTGGGGCTGCTCCCTGACCTGGCCGTGGCCCGCGACCGCTCCAAGGGGTGGCAGCACAAGGTGTATGCCGTCCTGGCCATGGGGTGGCGCGGCACGGCACACGAGTGGTCGGTGTACCGCAAGGCCTCTACCCTGATGGCCGCCCTGATCATCCCGGTGGCGGTCTCGGTGCACTCCATCGTGGCGTGGGACTTTGCCGTAACCGTGGTGCCCGGTTGGCACAGCACCATCTTTCCCCCCTACTTCGTGATCGGCGCCATCCTCTCAGGCGTGGCGGCGGTGATCACGCTCATGATCGTCATTCGTAAGGCTTTTCATCTGGAGGAGTATCTGACGCCGCTGCACTTCGACAACATGGGCAAACTGCTGCTGGTGATCTCGCTGCTCTGGTCCTACGCTTACTTCGTCGAGGTCCAGACCACCTGGTACGCCCATGAGCCGATCGAGTGGGAGGTCTTCAGTTTCATGTCTCAGCGCTACACCCCCCAGCTGCTGATCATGCTGGCCGGAAACACACTGCTGCCGATCTTCTGCATGTGCTTCAAGAGGCTCAGGCGTTCCATCGGAACCATGCTGGTGGTGTCGCTCATGGTTAACGTGGCCATGTTCATCGAACGCTTCCTCATCATCGTACCGTCCCTGTCCCACAAGAACATGCCCTTTGCCTGGGGTAGCTACTCGTCCTCGTGGGTGGAGATTTCGGTGAATCTGGCCGCCCTGGCCGGTTTTGCCCTGCTCTTCACCGTCTTCGCCAAGTTCTTTCCGATCGTGGCGGTCACCGACGTACGCGAGCTGGAGGCCCGCCGGGCCGAGGTAAGCATGGGGCGCGCCAAGGTGCCGTCTATTGCCGGGGAGGAGGACTGAATGGAAACTCTGGGGGTCTTCAGGGATGTGGAATCGGCGGCCCGAGCGGTGGATGGATTGATCCGGGCCGGATTTACCGAGGCGCAGATCGATTCGCTCACCTCGGTGCCGTATCCCGATGGTGTACTGGTCAAAACCGGGCAGCGCAGCTGGTTCCGCTGGCTGGCACTGGCCGGCGGTCTGGCCGGCGCCGTTGCCGGTTTCGGGCTGGCGGCCGGCACCGCCTGGCTCTATCCGGTGCAGACCGGCGACAAACCGATCATCGCCATTTACCCGACCGCCATCATCATGTTCGAGACGACGATGCTGTTTACCATCATTGCCGCAATGGTCGGGATGTTTCTGGAGATGAGGCTCCCGGCGCTGAAAAAACGCCCGTACGACGCGGCTGTCAGCGACGGTTGCATCGGTATCTGTCTCACCATCCACCCCGGCGGGGAAGCGGTGGAGTGCCTGCCGGGAGTCCGGTCGGATGAATGCATTGGCGAGATAGCAGCCCTTTCCGCCGGAGAGCAGAGAGAGCTGGCGACGGATGTGATGAAGCAGGCGGGAGCCCTGCGGATCATCGGGGAGGAGATGTCATGAAGCTCAGTTGTTTCCTGTCAACCGGTATAATCATTGTTGCCGTCACCCCGCTGCTGATGGCTGCGATGTGGATGGATGTCCAGCCATCTCCGAAGCCCTATCAGGCACCGGTGTTATCGCCCCCGGCCGGTTCCGTGCCGGTAACCGGAACGGAGCTTGTTGCGCCGGATAGCGAACTGCGTAATCCGGTTGCAGCGACCGGGTCGTCACTGGCTGAAGGAAAGGCGCTCTACGCCATCAATTGTGCCATGTGCCATGGCGAGAGTTCAACCAAGCCCGGCCCGGTCGGCACTAAGCTCAAGCCGCCCCCCCCCGGCCTCGATCATGCCCTGCTGCAGAAACGTGGTGATGCCCATATCTTCAGGGCCGTGACCTTCGGGTTCGGCCGCATGCCCCCTTTCAAGGGGAAGCTGACAAAACAGCAACGCTGGCACCTGGTCAACTATCTGCGCACCAGGGAGTAGGGGCTGCCACCGGAATTTTGCAAGGAGGATTACATGGAACTACCGGCAACGACACAACGGGTTGTCCTGCATTCGGCAGCGTGGAAGACCCGCAGGATTGAAAGGGAGATGGAACAGCGCCTTTGGTACTACCTCGATCACCCCGACGAAATCGACCGGCGGCTGAAAGAGCTGGATGAGGAGTGGGACATGGAGCGGACCCTCGAAACCAACGCTTCTTCCATCGCCCTGATCGGGCTCGGTCTGGGCGCGACGGTCAGCCGCAGATTCTACCTTCTGCCGGCCCTGGTCATGGGATTCTTTCTCCAGCACGCGCTCCAGGGGTGGTGTCCGCCGGTGCCGCTTTTCCGTCGCCTCCGGGTGAGAACCCAGAGCGAGATCGAGCAGGAACGCTACGCGCTCAAGGCCTTGCGGGGTGATTTCGGTGCGCTTGGCAGCGAAAGTAGGCGGGATCTCCCGGCGCAGGTGCTCGAAGCGGTACGCAAGTAATCCGGTTGCTTGAGAATGTTACCGCTGCCGGCGGAACCAGGCAACAATCTCATCGCTGCTCCGGGCTCCCTCCAGCTGAGCAACAATTCTCCCCTCCTTGAGCAGGAACATCACCGGGATGCCACGCACCCCGAAGCGCCCGGCCAGCTGCGGATTGTCCTGGCTGTTGACCTGGACCACGGCTGCCGTTCCCGCGAGTAGTTCGGCAGCTTTCCGAACTGCGGGGGCATACGATCTGCAGTGCGGGCACCAAGGCGCCCAGAATTCAACCAGCACGGGGCCGCCGTACCCTTTGACGAACGGGTCGAAGGTCTGCTCCGCCAGCTGTTGCGGCTGGTAGTACAGGGGTGGCAGCTCCCGGTGGCAAGTGCCGCACCTCCCCGCCTTACCCTCCTTGTCGGCAGGAATTCTGTTGGCGGTTCCGCATGATGGACAGGTAACAGTAAATGCTGGCATGACGCTCACGCTCCAATCCGCTGTCATTGATTTCTGTCTGATTATATCCTATAGGATCAGGGGTGAATAGTTTCATCCCGTCTTTTCAGGAGAATACCATGACTGCTGTTTCCCCCGGCCGCTACCGGCACTACAAAGGCAATTTCTACGAGGTGGTCGGCGTTGCCCGCCACAGCGAGACCGAAGAGGAGCTGGTGGTGTACCGCAAACTCTACGGCGACCATTCGCTCTGGGTCCGGCCGCTCGGCATGTTTATGGAGGATGTGTTGGTGGATGGCCGGTCGATGCCGCGTTTTGAGAGGATTGAGAGTCCGGCCGCAGAGTAACGGCAGTCAGGGGAGGGGCACGGCCCGTTTCAGGTCCCTGAAGCGCTTGAGCCGGAACGAGGACTCCCGTTCCCGCTCCCCCAGAAACTGGGCGATCGTCCGCACCTGGTGCTGCAATTCGGGCAGGATGCGTTCCTCCAGGACCCGGATGCGCCGGGTGACCCGCACCACCTCCTGGCCGAGCCGTTTGAGTTTACTTTCAAAGGCGGCGATCTCCAGCATCGCCTGCAGAATCTGCTCGAAGTGTTGCAGGGACTCTTCCAGCCGGGACGTGGTTGTCCGGTAGTCATAGCCGCGCTCATCAAGCTGCCGTAGCGGCGATTCGCGCACTGTCACCTCCCGGTAGCGGAGCCCCATCACGCTCCGCTCGCTGACCTCCACCCCATGATCCTGCTCCGCCACAGCGGCGATGGAATCCAGCATCTCCTCCCCCTCGATAGCCAGAGAGAGCGCCAGCTCGCGCACGGCCAGGCCGTAGGCGGCCTGAACCGCGTCGCGCGACGAGAGAAACGGCGCGGTAGCTGCCAGGAGTTCCCTGATCAGCGCCTGCCGCCGGGCCTTCAGGATGCTGTTGCTGTTCTGCACCGAGCGGCTCTTCTCCTTGAGCAGCAGCAGGTTGGTGCGAGTCGGATGGATCATGGCGGTTTCCCTTTTTCCCTCACTCTGCAAGCGCAAAACGCTGCAGGAGCGCCAGCCCCGTATCCAGGCTTTCCGCAACCGTGCGCCGTGCTTCCCCCTGATGGACCAGCTCCCGTTCGAAAACATCGGCGAAATCCAACATCTGGCGATCCCGTTCACCAAGGCCGTCCCGCCCGACGATCGCCTCCAGGCGGCGCAGATCACGGCCCCGGGCGTAGTGCCGGTAAAGGAGATTGGCCAGCTGGCGGTGGTCGGAACGGGTGCGCCCTGCACCGATCCCCTGCTGCATGAGGCGCGACAGACTGGGAAGCACGTCCACCGGGGGAAAAATCCCCTGTTGATGCAGCTCTCGCGACAGGACGATCTGCCCCTCGGTGATGTAGCCGGTCAGGTCGGGGATCGGATGGGTGATGTCGTCCTCCGGCATGGTCACCACCGGCAGCATTGTCACCGAACCGGTCAGGCCGCGGATGCGCCCGGCCCGCTCGTAGAGAGACGACAGGTCGGAGTAGAGGTATCCCGGATAGCCGCGCCGCCCGGGCAGTTCCTCGCGGGCGGTCGAAACCTCTCGCAGGGCGTCGCAGTAATTGGTCATGTCGGTGATCAGCACCAGTACATCCATGCCGTGGCTGAAGGCGAGGTATTCGGCCACGGCGAGCCCGAAGCGGGGAGCCAGCAGACGCTCGATGACCGGCTCCCCGGCGCGGTTGATGAAGGCGGAAAAACCGCCCTGCATCCCGCTCAGAACGTCCATGTAGTAGGAATACTCGTGATGGGTCAGCCCCAGGGCCACGAACACCACCACGAACCGGCCACCTCCCGTCAGGCGGGCGTTCTTCAGGATGCCCGCCGCCATCTCCTTGGCGGGAAGGCCGGCACAGGAAAAAATCGGCAGTTTCTGGCCGCGCACCAGGGTGTTCAAGGCGTCGATGGTGCTGAATCCGGTCTCGATGAAATCCTGCGGCCTTGCCCGTGCCACCGGATTGATCGGGGCTCCCGATATGGGGCCCCACCGTTCGGGGATATAGGGAGGTTCGTTGTCCAGCGGTGCGAAGGAGCCGCTGAAGACCCGGCCGATTAC
>MGZJ01000013.1:68913-98146 GCA_001802645.1 Geobacteraceae bacterium GWC2_53_11
CGCCGGTCTCGCCAAGTACCTGCACCAGGACCGTATCGCCGTCGATCTTGATGACCTCCCCCTCCAGCGGTTCTCCTTCGGGGGGGATGATGCGCACAACCTCGCCGAAGCGGACCTCCCGCACCCGATCCAGGAAAATCAGGGGGCCGCGGATGGTGGAGACGGTGCGGTAGGCATGTTCACTGAGTCTCATGTCAGTTCCCTCCTGTGCCCAGCGCCGCCTCAAGGGTCTCGCCCGCCGCCAGGCGACCTTCGAGCCGGTCATGGTCGGCCAGTATAGCGTCGATCATTGCCATGATCCGCTCCGGCGCGCAGAAGGCGTCCTCGCTGTAGGCGTTCTGGCAGAGGAATTCAAGCCTGATCCGCTCCGCGCTGTGCAGGATCAGGCGGTCCTGTTCCTGCATCCCTTCCAGACCGACGATCTCGGCCACCTCGCGCAGCGCCTCCTCCCGCTGGAGCATGGTCCGGCAGCGCTGGCGTGCCACGGCCCATCCGGCTGCGACGGTGCGGGAAAAATGCTGCTCCATGCCGTGTTCGAAGAGGGAATAGCTCTGGAACCAGTTGACGGCAGGAAAGTGGCGGCGGTGAGCCAGGGAGGTATCCAGCATCAAAAACGCGCCGGCCGTGCGCAGGCAGGCCTGGGTTACCGGTTCGGTAAAGTCGCCCCCCGGCGGGGAGACGGAAAGGATCATGCTCAGGGAACCGATGGAGCCATTCATGGTTTCCACCACCCCGGCCCGCTCCATGAATCCGGCCATGCGCGAGGCAAGGTAGGTGGGATACCCCTCTTCTCCCGGCATCTCCTCCAGCGACGACGAAATTTCGCGCAGCGCCTCGGCCCAGCGCGAGATGCTGTCCGCCAGCAGCAGTACGTGGTACCCCATGTCCCTGAAGTATTCAGCCATCGTGACGGCGGTGTAGATCGAGGCCTCCCGGGCCGCCACCGGCATGTTGGAGGTGTTGGCCACCACGATGGTGCGTTCCATCAGCCGCCGGGCCGTCCAGGGATCGTCGAGCCCGGCGAATTCCTCCAGCAGTTCGGCCATCTCGTTCCCCCGTTCGCCGCAGCCGACGTAGACGACCATATCCACGTCCGAAAATTTGGCCACGGACTGCTCAAGGATCGTCTTGCCGGTGCCGAAACCGCCGGGGATGATGGCGGTGCCGCCCCGCGCCAGCGGATAGAGAAAGTCCACCACCCGTTGCCCGGTCACCAGCGGTTCGCTGGGAGCCAGCCGCCTGCGGCAGGGGCGCGGGCGGCGCACCGGCCACTCTTGGCAGACGGTGATCGGGGTGCCGTCGCTATAACTCCCCACGGCCTGGCAGATGTTGCAGGAACCGGCCGCCAGATCGGCCAGCACGCCGTCCTGTTGTGCGGTCACCAGGTGGCGGAACGCCCCCTCTTCGACCTGGCCGATGAGTTCGCCGGCCGTTACCCGGTCACCCGCCGCTTTGAGCGGTGAAAAGCGCCACTCGCGGGGGGAGTTCAGAAGCGAGGCGCTGCTGCCGCCACGGATGAACGGACCGTCCCGCTCCAAAAGTTTTTCCAGGGGGCGCTGCAATCCGTCGAACATCCCGCTTAACAGTCCCGGCCCGAGCTGTGCCATCAGCGGACGGGAGGTGCCACGCACCGATTCGCCTAACGCAAGCCCTCGGGTGTCCTCGTAGACCTGCACCACGGCCCGCTCCCGCTCCAGCCGCACCACCTCGCCGGTCAGGCCGGCCTTCCCGATCAGGACGATCTCGTAGAGGCGCAGCCCCTTCAGATCGACGGTCACGGTCGGACCCGCTATGCCGATGACGGTGCCGTTCATGTCCTCACCTTGACCTGGTACCCGACTGCCCTGCGGATCAGCCGCATGGCATAATCCTCGCCGGTCCCGCTCACGCCGGGTGCCGGGAGCACCACCAGCACGCCGGGCCAGCGTTTCTCGCACGAATGAAGCAGCCGTTCGCCCACCTCCTCCACCAGCCGTTCGTCAAGAATCACCACACCGCTCCCGGCTTCGTCAAGCGCCTGTTCCAGTGCTTCGGCCGCCCCGCCGGGGGGGACGGCATGCTGGATCGCCCCGCAGCAGGCGAAGCCGTTGTCTGCATCGGCCGGGGTCAGGACAACAATTTTGTTCATAGCCGCACCTCCCTGCCGACCTGCTCGATCCCGGCAGTTTCCAGCCGCTCCAGCAGACCGATGTTGGCCGCTTCGTTAGCGCAGCGCCAGAGGTAGTCGAGGATCGCGCCGATGCCGTCCGTTTCGCGGGCCAGGCGGCGCATAACCCTCCTCCGGGCCTCGTACAGCATCCGCTCCGGGTCTGTTGTCTCGCTGTAGGGAGCCGCTCCTCCGAGGCGCATGGCCTGATGCAGCAGCCCGGCGTTGTCCCTCCGCTCGAACAGTTCCGCCAGGCGCGGCAGCGGCAGGCTGCCCCCTTTCAGCAGGGGAGGGAGCGTGCCGAGACGCCAGCGCAGCCGCTTGGCGACCGTGGTCAGGTTGCGGCTGTCAATCTCCAGCGCAATATACCTGCGCATCTGCGGATGGAGCGGGGTCCGGGCCAGCCATTGCAGAGATATTTCATGCAGGGCCGTTTCCACTGCGCCGCTTCCGCCGGTGCGATAGATGTCAGGCAGCCCGGCAAATTCCGGATCATGCCCTTCCAGAAGCTCAGCCAGTTTCTCCACCACCACAGCGCCGCTCTCTCCCTTGTTCAGCAGCTCCCTGATGCTGCCGGCGAGCAGGCTTTTCTGGAGCAGACGGCTTGAATCCGCCGCTCCTTCGGACAAAAACCGCAGGCAGAGCGCCAGGGTGCGCAGCTCGGCCAGCCAGAAAAACGGGGCTGTTGAGCGCCGCTCCTGTTCGTCCATGCGCGAAAAGGCCCAGTAATACTCCTGCTGCAGGGCGCGTCGGGGCCACCCCTTTGCGCCGGTCGCACTGCTCCGCCAGGGAGCAACGGGAAGCGCCGTCAACGGTTGACGTGCCAGCAAAACCCGCTCCCAGTCGTGAACCAGGAAGGATCGGCGCCCCTTGATGCGGGCCACTAGGCAGTCGGCCGGTACCCCGCCCGGCATGTCACGCAGCAGGGCCCTCATGCCGGTGCCCGCCTATAGTTCCGCTCGTGATGGTTCATGACGTGCGCCCCCGCAATTCGGCCATCAGATTGGGGAGCAGATCGGGCCAGATCCGCTCCAGTCGCGTCTCCAGGGTGTTGTCCACGGTCAGGCTGCCGTCCGCGGTCGCAGCTTTGACTCCACCTGTCACTGTTTCGTCCGGAATGATCGTCGCATCCGGGAAATGAGCGGAGGCAAGAGCGGCATCACCCGGAGCGACCCGGATCGTGTGCCACGGCAGAACCGGCAGTTCGGCCACCAGAGCGCGGAAGATCCGCCCTCCCTTGCCACCGTGGAGCTGCTTCAGGCAGATACGAGCCCGCTCATGGAGCCGCTGCGACAGGGCATGCTCTGCGCGCAGGCGTATCAGTGACGTTTCGCGGGAGGCTCCGGCCATGATCGTGCGCTTCAGGTCGCTGCAGAGGAGTTCCCGCTGCAGCTCATGTTCATGCAGCAACTCCTCGCGCCGCTCTTCGGCCCCGCTCCGGAGCCGTTCCTCCTCCGCCGCGCCCCTGGCGGTGATAGCGGCCATCGCTTCCAGCCCTTCACGCTCCAAGGCCTCCAGCAGTTCACGCCGTCCCATGGTCCCGGCTCACTTATTGAGAATCATGGTGGCCACCACGAAGCCGAGAATCACCATGGTTTCAGGTATGGCCAGCAAGATGATGACCGTGCCGGTCAGTTCCGGGCGTTCCGCAATGGTGCCGGCGCCGGCAGCGCCGATCCGGGACTGGGCCCAGGCGGTGGCGATGGCGCAGAGCCCGACAGCGAGGGCTGCCGCAAGACAGATCAGAGCTTTTTCCATACGTGTATCCTCCTTGGATAGTGGTGTGCCTACTTGTGCAACGGTTCGAAGCGTCTCCCCCCCGGTTCGATGAACTTGCTGAAAAACTCGACGAAATGGAGTCGCAGGGCATGGATCGCCGGTGCGAACAGCCCCAGGACGATGGCTACGGCATGCAGCGCAACCGCGGCCAGCGCGCCGAGGATCAGGTCGCCGGACAGTCCGGCCAGGTGATTGGCCGCGTTCGCCAGCAGCACTGAGCTGAGGCCGATGGCCATGATCCTGGCGTAGGAGATGATGTTGCCCACCGTCTTGATCATTTCGAGCGGGGCGAGCAGACCTCCCGACAGCACCAGAAACGGCAGCAGCAGACCGGTCAGCAGCAGGATCGGCCTGGTGAGCAGCCAGGGGGAGGGAAACAGCAGGGAGACCGCCAGGGAAGCCAGGCAGACGATCAGGGCGATGGTGATGATGCGTCCCACGGCCTCGCCCCGCTCCCGGCGTTTGACCGCCGTGATCACCCCCAGCAGCAGGCCGAGCAGTACATGCGATGCTCCCAGCGCCAGGGAAAAAATCAGCATCGGCATGACGGCACGGCTCCGCTCCGGAAGGATCTGCGTCAGCTGCAGCAGCCGTCCGCCGGCCTCGCCGAAAAACTCCGCGAACAGGATGCCGAACAGGATGGCATAGCTGGAGGAAATCAGCAGGATACGGGCGGCATCCGCGCCAGCGCCCCGCGGCCTGCGCCACAACAGCAACAGGGCAGCAGCCAGCAGGACCAGCCCGTATCCGGCATCGCCCAGCATCATGCCGAAGAAGAGCGGGAAAAATATCCCGATAAACGGGGTCGGATCCCACGAAGAATAGCGGGGGAGCGGCAGAAGGCGGGTAAAGAGCTCGAACGGCCTCAGATAGGGGGGATTTCGGAGCGCTACCGGGACCTTCTCCAGATCCTGTTCCAGGATGGCGCGCTGCTCCACCGCGACCCGGCCGCCGAACACCTCGTTCAGACGTTCCGTCAATGGAGCTGTCTCGTCCGTCAGTGCCCACCCCTGGATCACGAAGCACATGCCGGTCCGGCGGACTGAACCGGTCACGGACAGCAGTGCCAGCCGTTCTACCAGCCACTGGTTGATGCGGCGGTAAAAAGCGAGCCAGCGCCGGGCAAAGCGGTCCCGTTCCGCCTCGATCTCCGCCAGGCTGATGCGGGTTGCCGCGAGGCGCTCCTCCAGGTAGCTGATCCGTTCCGGCAGGGAGAGGTTGGCGATGGATTCGGGAAACGGGAGCTCGGGGAGCTGTTCGTCGCTCAGGGCCTTCTTGATGGCCGGACTGCGGGAAGGTGGCGCGGCAATCAGCCCGATCAGGGTTCCGTCGGCGGCAACGGTGGTGGTCATGGTGCATTCCCCTTCGACAAGAAATGACAGCAGTTCGCGCAGCTTCTCCACCAGCGAGGCATCGCGCAGGGTGATGCCGATGAAGTCGAGGCCGGTGTGCGCATCTCGGTCCCCGATGAGCCTGTCGATGGCTGCCAACAGTACGTCGTAGCGCGTAAGTTCTTCCTGCTCCCGGCGCACGCTTTCATGCCGTTCCGACAGTGCGCGGCAGGTGGCCAGGTGTGATTTGGCGGTCGCGGCAATGCTATCCAGGACCGTCATCGGGTCGAGTCGGCTCTCTCCGGTTTCCACTGCCGGCAGGAGCGCTATTATTTCGCCGCTCTGGCGGCGCATGTTCTCCAGGAACAACAACTCCGCAACGGCACGCTCTTCGGGCACTTCTGCGTCCGATAGTGTCGCATCGCTGTCTGCGGCACGTTCTTCCTCCGGCTGGAAGGTGCCCAGCTCCCGGATAACTTCCAACACCTCCAGGAGGAGCTCCTTGGGGCCGGCAATTTCAAGTTTGCTCATCCTGACGATCATCTGCACCTCCCGGGAGAATCCGGGAAAGATGGCGGATTACGACCCTCTCAAGTTCCGGGGTGTCCAGATTCTCCAGCCGGGCTGCAAAGGCCCGAGCCTCTGCAAGCTGCGCGTTCGCCTCCTGCCGTGCGGTCTGTTCGGCCCTGGCCAGGGCTTGTTCCCGTTCATGCTGCAAAGAGCGGGTCTCGTCGCCCAGCGTCTGGTCGATCTCCTGCCGGAGCTTTTCCAGACGCTCCTCTGTCTGCCGCTTCAGATCCTCGATCTGCAACCGGATGTCGCGTTCGGCCGCAAGTATGTCGGACAGCAGTTCGTCATCCATTGCCGTCATCCGTTTCAAGTTGGTGAGATTCTCTGTATTTCATTGTAATTCTACCAGACTTTGGGGATTTTGCCTGATTGCCGCGAGGTTTTTGTACGCTGCTCCGGGAGCCTGCTGCGTACGTGCATGGAGATAGAGTCGAGCAGGCGGTCTTTGCGATTATCCGGAACCATGTGTTGATGAATGGGGAAAATTGAAAGTTGAACTTGCAAATTTCCCCATTCCTCTGTAGGAACGAGGTCGCTCTGGTGATTGAATCGGGACAGGATATCGTGCCGGTCGAGATCAAGTCAGGCGCGACTATCAGCACTGATTGCGGAGATGAATAAAAAATGGAGACAAAATAAACGTATGGCACTCATATCACTTCGCGACATAACCCTGGCCTTTGGCGGGCCACCACTTTTCAACGGTATCAACTTGCAGATCGAACCGGGCGACCGGCTTTGTCTGATGGGGCGCAACGGCAGCGGCAAATCGACTTTGCTGAAACTCATTGGCGGCGAACTTCCCCCGGAAAGCGGCGAAATCCAGCGGCAGCAGGGGCTCAAGGTGGCCGCGCTTACCCAGGATGTGCCGCAGGGACTGACCGGTAACGTCTTTGACGTGGTCGCGTCCGGCATGGGCAACGCTGCCGCCGTGCTGGCGGAATACCATCATGTCAGCCATCAGATGGCCCATGACCAGAGCGACAAGCTGATGGCCCGACTCGAAGCGCTGCAAAAACAGCTGGAGGAGAATGACGGTTGGAGCCTGCATCAGGAGGTGGAACGGGTATTGAACCGGCTCGATTTGGATGCCGAGGCGGAATTCACGGCGCTCTCCGGTGGTACCAAGCGTCGTGTCCTGCTGGCCCGCGCCCTGGTGTCGAATCCCGATATTCTTGTGCTGGACGAGCCGACCAACCACCTGGACATCGATACGATCCTCTGGCTGGAAGAGTTTCTTGCCAAAAATGTTAAGACTGTGCTGTTTGTCACCCATGACCGTGCCTTTGCCCGTCGGCTGGCCAACCGGGTTGCCGAACTGGACCGGGGCAGGATTTATGCCTTTTCCTGCGGCTACGACGAATTCGTCGAGCGGCGCGAAGCGCTGCTCGAGGCCGAAATCACCCGGCAGGCGCTGTTCGACAAGAAGCTGGCCCAGGAGGAAGTGTGGGTCAGGCAGGGCATCAAGGCGCGTCGAACCCGTAACGAGGGGCGTGTCCGGGCTCTGAAGAAACTGCGCGAGGAATCACGCCAGCGCCGCGAGCGGCAGGGAACGGCCAAGATACAGGTGCAGGTGGCGGATCGTTCCGGCGCGCTGGTGGCTGAAGCAACCGGCGTAACCTTTGCCTATGACGGCCGGGCGATTGTCAAAAACCTCTCCACCACCATCATGCGGGGCGACCGCATCGGCATCATCGGTCCGAACGGTTCGGGCAAGACGACGCTGCTCCGTCTGCTGCTGGGGGAACTGGAACCGCAGCAGGGAGAAATCAAACTGGGAACGCGCCGCGAGGTGATCTATTTCGATCAGCTGCGCGAACAGCTGGACGTGAACAAGAGCGTGCAGGAAAACGTGGGGGAGGGGAACGATACCCTGATCATCAACGGCCAGTCGCGCCATATCATCGGCTATCTGAACGACTTTCTCTTCTCGGCGGAGCGGGCTCGTTCGCCGGTGAGTATCCTGTCCGGAGGGGAGCGTAACCGCTTGCTGCTGGCCAAGCTGTTCACCAAGCCGTCCAATATCCTGGTCATGGACGAACCGACCAACGACCTCGATGCCGAAACGCTTGATCTGCTGGAAGACCTGCTGATGGAATATCCCGGCACGCTGCTGCTGGTCAGCCATGATCGTGAATTCCTCAACAACGTGGTGTCGAGTACGCTGGTGCTGACCGGAGATGGTTCGGTGCGGGAGTTTGTCGGCGGTTATGACGACTGGCTGAGTCAGGCGGCGCTTGAGTCTGCTGCTGCAGTTCAGGCGGTGCAGAAGGCGGCCCCGGAAAAAGGGAAACCGCAGAAAGAAAAGGTAAAAAAGCTCTCCTTCAATGACCAGCGCGAGCTGGATGCCTTGCCGGAGCGGATCGCCGCAATCGAGAAGGAGCAGGAAGAGCTGCATGCCCGTTTGGCCGATCCGGAATTTTACAAGAGCGCCGGAAGCGAAGTGGCGGTTGTCAATGGCCGTCTGGCGGAGCTGGAGCAGGAGCTGGAAGCGGCGTTCCTGCGCTGGGACGAGCTGGAAAGCCTGAAAGGGTGAATCTAGTGGAGGTGTGTGTCCGGTTTTATAGGGAAGCCTGTCTTGGGGTCGTTGTCAGCCATGCCGACTGCTATAGTGAAGGAAAATGACTCTCCCGGCTTCAGGGAATCCGGTCCCCAAATCAGATTAATAACCCTGTCAGTCATGCTGGTCAGCGGAAGGTTTTTCCCTATAGTATCTTTTGCGTCAAACTTGTTGGCAAAATAGGCAAGATCCGGACGGTTTGACGGTTGCCATTCTATGAAATTTGCTTTGTGGGAATAGAATTCATGGTGTTCACCTGCGAGCGGATTGCCGTAATCAACCATTCCGGCATAAGAATGTTGCTCGGTATTTATTTCCGTTTCTCTCAGGATGACGCGGTTCTTAAGCCAGCCAACATTACCCGCAGAGGAACCATAGTCTCCAATCCAGGGTTCGTCACCGTAAGAATAAGAAAAAGTCGTAGGTGCCGTCCCGATATTCCTGAAGTTTGTAACCAATGTTACAAAGTGATTGCCGGTTTGATAAAACAGAAGGCGCTCGACAGCGACCGGTACGTCATTGACCAGTACCCTGTGATTGCTGACGATTGTTACATTGTCCACAGAGCTTTCTAATACTCTGCTTGAAATGAACTGCCAGTTTGATGGAGTAATCTGGGCATTTACAGCATCAGCGATACCCTCATTGGCGTTGCACCAGATGTGATAGTAACGATGGCCGTCATAATAGGCCATGCCGGTTTTGTTTCTGTCAGACAAACTATAATCAGGGTCTGATGGCGGAAGACCTCCCCCCAGAAACAGCCCGGAAGTCTTCTTTCCTTCGCTATCCAGAAAGCGGCCCAGATTGATGACCAGTTTCCTGCCGTCAGGGTAGGACAGTTTTATGAATCCGCGCCCTGCCTTTTCATTCCATTCATAATTAGCGCAGGGTTTGTTCGATACTGTGCAGGCTTCGTTTGACGCTACCTGTTTCAGGTAGCACAGCGGCTTGCCCCAGAGCAGACGCTGGCTTTCTTCGGGGAAGAGGTCATCGCAGATCTCCAGCCAGGCCCCCTTCTCCCCGTTCAGGATAAAGATACCTTCAAAGCCGTGGTGAAAATTGAATTTTATCTTCATTGCCAGTAGCGTGCTGACGGCAAGAAACAGTACCAGAACGCCGGCAAAAAATCGGTACGTTGACATTATTCTGATCAAGCTCATAGGGGTACACAAACTCCAGCGGTACGTAGCATAACTATAAAAAAAGCCTGCCTTTTCATCAGAAAAGGCAGGCAATAGTCGATGTCGTAACATCTTGATAATCGCTTCGACAACCCCTCTGCCCGTTCTGGGTAGGTAGCTTTGCGTCGTCCGGTTCCCCGGACTTTGCCTTTTCGGTACTATGCTATTCGGTTTTAACAACGGAGCCATTTTAATTAAATGATAGCGTAAGTCAATGAAAAAATGACCTTCTCGTCCGAATAAACAGAGTGATAACAATTTGTTAATAGCTTTTTGGTCAGGCAGTCTACTCTGCTGCCGGCATGCGCAGTAACAACGCGGCCACCCCCAGGGCAGCCACCGTCAGAAGAATAATCATTGCCGCCACGCCGTTCCAGCCGAAATGCTGCCAGAATATCCCTCCCACCGTGCCTGAAATGCTTGATCCAAGATAATACGAGAAGAGATAAAGCGACGATGCCTGCGCCTTGGCGGTTTTGGCACGCCTTCCGACCCAGCTGGATGCGATGGCATGGGCACAGAAGAACCCGCAGGTAAATATCCCTACTCCCGCCACAATAACCGGCAGTGACCCTGACAGCGTAATCAGTGTGCCAACCAGCATGGTTGAAAGGGTTAGCCGGATCATGAACGGGCGGCCAAACCGGTGGATCAGGCTGCCGACCACGCCTGAACTGAAAGAACCGAGCAGGTAGACGAGAAAGATCAGGCTGACCTTGAACTGGCTGAGGCTGTAGGGTTCCGCCAGTAAGCGGAAGCCGATGTAGTTGTACAGGGAAACGAAGCCTCCCATGGAGAGGAAGGCGAGTGCATACAGGCAGTGCAGCCCCGGATCGTGCAGGTGCTGGTACAGCGAGGTGAACAGGTAGCGGAATTGGAACGGGCGCTGCCGGAAATTTGTGGAAGGAGGAAGCATTTTCAGAAACAGCAGGCTGAGCAGCAGGCTGATGATGCCGATCAGGGCTATTGCCGTATGCCATGGCATGTAGGAACAGAGCAGCGCCGAACCGATCCGTCCGGTCATTCCCCCCATGGCGTTGCCGCTGATGTAGAGGCCCATGGCATGGCCGATGGCCTGGGCGTCCATCTCCTCCCCCAGATAGGCCATGGCCACCGAGGGGACTCCGGCCAGCACCAGGCCCTGGAACAGCCGTACCGTCAGCAGGGATGCAAATGAGTGGCTGAACAGCGTGGCCACCGCCAGCAGCGAGGTCAGAAAGAGCGCCACGATCATGACTTGACGCCGCCCGAGGGTTTCGGAAACGGTGCCGGCCAGCAGCATGCCGAGCGCCAGGGCGATCGTTGCGAATGAAAGCGGCAGGCTGGCCATGGCGGGGGTCACGCCGAATTCCTTGGCAAACAGCGGAAGAAGCGGCTGGACATCGTACAAGGTGACGAAGGTAACGAATCCGGCGCAGAAGAGCGCCACGTTGATGCGCCTGAATGCAGGCGTGCCGACCCGGACGGTGCCGCTGGTCGCGGTGTCGCACGTTGTTGTCGCACTCACCCGTTCATCCCCGTACTCGTCCGGCCAGCAGCGTCAGCGGCCAGCTGATCCGTCTGGTCTGCTCCTCATCTCCCCAGGCAGCCCGCAACCCGTCGATAATCAGTTCGCGGGGATCGCTCCCTTTGTGCACTTTGTACTCCTTGACAGCCGACCAGGTCCCCAGATATCCGAGCAACTGCTCCAGATTCCAGTCGGCCAGCATGGCAAACGGAGGCGCGGTAATCCGGGTGAACGGGAAAGGGATATCGACGTACCCGTCATCCACATACTTCCGTTCCGGCGGCCAGTACGGACCGATGATCCGGTGATAGAAGCCGGATGCGACCGCGTCCGGTGCTCCTTCAACCTGTAGCTCTCCGTATGATACCGCCGCCAGTACTCCTCCGGAGCGTGTTACCCGGCGTACTTCGGCGTAAAAGCGCTCAAAATCGAACCAGTGCAGCGCCTGGGCGACCAGAACCAAATCGATGCTGCCAGCTTCCAAGCCGGATTCTTCTGCCGGCGCAACGCGATATGATATCCGTTCATGGGCGCGGGCGTTGTCAATCTGCTGCTGGCTCGGGTCGGTGGCGATAACATTCGTATAATACGGTGTCAGTCCGATGGATGCCTGGCCGTTGCCGCAGCCGCAATCCCATGCGGTGTCACGCTTCTCTGTCAGCCCGGCGAGCCACGCAAACAGCTCGGGCGGATAGCCGGGGCGGTAGCGGGTGTAGTCTCCGGCCTGCGTGGAAAAATGATCCTTAAAACCTGAAGATGAAGACATGGAAGCCCCCCTGCGAAACGGGTATTCAGACCGGACAGCACGTCAGTCAATATCAAAAACAGTCGTAAAACACCACCTGATAGTTTGAACGCAGATTTGCCGAATGCAAAAATTAGGGTACTCTATTGACAACGATCTGTATTTGAGAGATTGTCGTTTTTTTTTCTATGTGTGGATGTATCTGCCAGCTGGCTGGAGCAACAGGTTGTCATCGTCCGGACTGAATTTCAGGAGGCAAACGTGAATGTACTGCTGAAAATCTGCAAACAGGCTGCCGTTCTGGCGCTGTTTCTCGTCATGACCGGCTGTGCCGCGACTTCGACGTTTACCGCCTATCCCCACAAAATCCATCCCCTTATGGCTTCCCTTGCAAGTCGCACTCCGCTGGACCTGTCGCAGTGTCTGCTGAGTGAGTGCCAAAGTAAAGACCTGATCCTCTACAACATGGAGCGCGGCCGGTATGCCCAGATTGTCGGTAAAAATGACGTCAGTATGGCCGATTTCAAGACCTCGATGGATAAAATCAGCGAAAACGACCAGAAAGCCCTGATCAGCGCCTCCGACGTCGGGGCGAATGTTGCCGCAACACTGGTTAACGACAACGCGATTCCCTACGAGGGGGAAGGATATGAACGCGTCCTGCTGCACCACTATCAGGCGCTCAATTACCTGAAGAAGAAGGATGTCGAGGGTGCTGGGGTTGAGGTGCGCCGGGCCAATGCCGAGCAGAACGAGTCGCTGAAGCGCTTTGAGAAGGAGCTGGAGAAGAGCCAGGAGGAAGCATCCGAAAAAAATGTCACGGCAAGCAGCTCATCCAAAATCGACACCCAGTATGCCCAGATGGACGAGGTAGCCGGCAAGGTTAAAAACTCGTTCCAGAATGCCTACACGTTCTACCTTTCCGGCTTTGTCTATGAACTGCTCCAGCAGCCGAATGACGCCTATATCGACTACAAAAAAGCGCTTGAAATTTATCCTGAGAACAAATATCTGCAAAAAGATGTACTGCGTCTGGCAGCCAAACTTGACATGCGTGACGATCTTGATGAATTGAGCAAGCGTTTTTCGCTTGATCCGTCGCAAAAGTTTGTTCTTGAAAGCGCTGCCGGTTCAGGTGAACTGCTGGTGCTGTTCGAAGACGGCTTTGCGCCGGAAAAGCACGAAGTGAAAATATCGTTGCCGATTAACAGGAATATTGTCTCAATCGCGTTCCCGATTTACCAGGAAAAATGGTCTTCCCAGACGCCGCTCCTGCTTCTCAACAACAATGAGCTGATCGGCAACACCGAACCTATCTGTGATATCCGGGCGCTTGCGGTCAAGGCGCTTAAGGAAAAAGTGCCGATGCTTGCCACCCGCCAGATTATTCGGGCGGTGGCCAAGGCGGTGACGGCGTCCGAAGCAAAGAAGAAAATGGGGGAATTGGGACAGTTCGCCGCCAATGTCTGGAATATTGTCAGCGAGAGTGCCGATCTGCGCAGCTGGCTTACCCTGCCGTCCAATGCCCAGATACTGCGGACTACGCTGCCGGCCGGCAGCTACAAGCTGTCTCTGAAGCATCCGATGGCGGGAGGGTCACCGACGGTGAACGTGGAAATTGCCGCAAATGGCAAGACGGTTTTGCAGGTTACCCGTACGGGTCCGCAGTTGTATACTACCGTCACACAGTTTTAGGTGGTTGTTGAAAAGCAGGCATCTCGCCGCCGTCCTCAAAATCCCTCTTGTGACTTCGGCCTGCGGCCTCACCCTTCGGGCGCCTTCGCGGTCCAATTTCACAAGTGAAATTGTGCGGCGTAGCGCTGCTACGCCTCCGCAGGGCTTTCTGCGGGGACGACGATCTACTCGTTTTTGAACAACCTCGTTTTTCAACGGCCTTTAGAGAGGAGCAAGCATATGAAAAGAACCCTGATAGTATTCTGTCTTACTGCAATCGCCCTTCTGGTACCTCTGTCGGTTTTTGCTGCAGATAAAGGGGCGGATGCCCCGATGAAAGCGGCCATTTTTATTCAGAACCGTGCGGGCGCTGATTTTACCGACAAGCTTGACGTCCTGAACGATCTGTTGACGACCCGCCTGACCGAAAAAGGCTTTTCAGTGATCGACCGCAGTGTGGTAATGGCCAAATTCCGCGAAGCGCGTGATCTTGATCCGGCACTGCAACGCGAAGTCACTGCGCTTGAAAAGGCCATGGATGGGGCGAATGCCCAGGCCGGTCCCGAAAGCTCGCTTTCGGGCGCTTCGGCACTGCGGATTGCCCAGATGACCGGAGCGGACTATCTGGTGATGGCCTCCCTGACCTCGTTCGGCCAGGAAACACGCACGTTCAAGGGTGAGGGAACCCAGTACGGCAGCAATAACAGAAGCTCTGTCTATACCCTGCGTATTGCCGTCAAGGTTCTGGAAGGGAACCAGGGTGGAACGGTTTATGGTGATACGGTTGCCATTGCCGAGCGGGTTGCCGTGGTGGAAGGGCTGAGAATCGAATCGTCGGAAATCATCAATAAATTGCTGGATGCCGGGGCACTCAAAATTGCGGACAATATCGGCGACAAGACCGGAAAGATCCGCGATGCCAGGGTTCCGGTTGCCGCAGGGGTGGAGTTTTCCGTGAAGAGCAACGTCGAGGGGGCCACTGTGGAACTTGACGGTGCCGCCATTGGCTCAACCCCCGGCCGCTTTATCGCTCCTCCCGGTGTGCACCAGCTGCGGGTGTATAAACAATGGCTGGCACCATGGGATAAAACCGTCAATATTTATGCCGGCCAGGTGCTGAATATTTCGCTGGAGCTTTCAAAGGAAGGGCTTAAACGCTATTCCACGCTTGAGAACCTGAAACACGACTTGGCCAAAACGAAGATGCAGACCGATGCGGAAGGCAAGGAGCGGGATGCGAACATCGAGATCAACAAACAGCAGAGCGATGCTGATGCGTATTCCAAAAAAGCAATTGCCGACGGCGAGAAAAAGAAGCGTGAAGACAGTTATGACCGGATAGAGGGAGCACCCGGAACCGTTATTTACAAATAGGAGGGTAAGCTTATGAGTAGATTGCTACGAACCGTTATGGCGGTACTTATCTCGATTCTGATGGTGCCGCTGCTCGCCTCTGCTGCCGAACTGAGCAAGGTGGAGAAAGACACCATATTCATCGGGCCGCTGAAAGTTCAGCCGTCGGTGATTGAGATGTCGGAAAAGAAGGAGCGCCTTGCCGAGTTGAAACGGGTGTTCAACTCCCTGGAGACCCAGTTTATTTCCGCACTTAACGCCACCCGCGTGTTTCAGCTGGTTGAGCGGACCCGTAAGGCCGATATCGAGCTGGAGCAGGGCTTTGCCGCTGTTGCTGTTGATCCGAACGACAAGAATGCTGCTCAGGCGGGCAAGATGGCCGGGGCAAAATTTGCTTTTCTTCCCCAGATCGACGGCTTTGAAGATAAGTCTGACATAACCGAGCACCAGGCAATCGGCCGGGCCTCGTTGAGCCGCAAGCTGTTCTTGTCCGCGACCGTACAGATCGTCGATACGACCACCGGCAAAATATTTCCCGATTCTCCCAGCATCCAGCTAACCAAGACTGAAGAGGTTGAGAATGCCAAAATCGGGCAGGTGTCCGGGAGTGATGAAGTCATCGTTGCCCTGGCCAAAGAGATGGCAAAAAAACTGTCGCAGGATATTGTGGCAGTGCTCCGTCCCGCAAAAGTGCTGACAGTGACCGGTAGGCAGGTCATGTTCAACCGCGGCAGTGAGGCCGGATTCAACAAGGGGGATCTGGTCGAAATATACGCCGTACAGAACGTGAAGGATGAAGATACCGGTGAGACGTTCCGCAACGAGGTACCGGTGGGGCAGGCGGTGATCAGCCGGATAGATAAAAATCAGAGCTATGCAAACATCAATGGGGATGACATGGGGATTACCAAGGGGTGTGTGGTCCGTTTTCTGAAAACGGCTGCAAGCCGCGCGGCAGAGGGAGAACCGGCACCTGATACGACCAAACCTGATTTTGAGAAAAAAAGCGGTGACGGAGATAGTCCCGGCTCAAGTGAAAAACCACTCAAGTGGAAATAGGGAGGTACATGATGACTCAGAAGAAAAATATCATTGTTGGCGGGATAACCGCGGCTGTGCTGATCGCATCGCTGGGGTTGGTTGGCTGCAGTACGACAGCCGGTGTGGAAACTACCGGCAAGATGTCGTGGGATGAACAGGGAGCCCGGACGCTTGAAAAGAATGTGGTCTTCAATAACAGCGGCCTTAAAGGCGATTTCCAGATTGTCGATGTGAAAAGCTCCATGGCGGGCGATATTATGCGTGCCCAGGCAACGCTCCGTTCCAAAGACAGGGACACCCTGCCGTTTCAGTACCGGTTTGAGTGGTACGACAACAGCGGCATGGAAATCAATTCTGGTGCCGGTTCCTGGAAACCGCTGACTCTGTATGGTCGTGAGAGCAAAACCGTGCAGGGTGTGGCGCCGGATCCTCGCGCTAAAGAGTTTAAACTGAAAATTCGTGAGCCGGATTAGGCAGAGCTTCCCCTCCCTTGACGGGAGGGGATTGAGGGGTGGGTGACGCTGGCAATAGTGTAGAGGCAACAACTTCCCCCACCCCCTAACCCCCTCCCGCAAGGGGAGTGGGAACCTTTTGTAAATATAAAACCTGCAAACAAGGAGACACTCTATGGAAAATGGCATGAAAGTACTTTTGGCAGTGGTGGCGATGGCTGCGTTATCTCTTTCCGGTTGCGCATCAACCATGCAATATGGCGATGCCGGGTCGGCAAAGCCGATTTCTACCGAGTTCGGCTCATCGGATCTGCAGCAGATTGCCGAAACAATGGTCGATTCGATGATTACCTTTCCGCCGATGGTTGAGATGACGTCCGGTCGGAGGCCGGTTGTGAGTGTCGACAAGGTCAAAAACAAGACGATGCAGCATATCGACACCGAGTCGATCACCGATTCGATCCGGGCCAAACTGATTCGTTCCGGCAAATTCCGCTTCATTGACCGTACCACCGATGCCCAGACTATCGAAGAACTCAAAACCCAGCAGGACAGCGGGCTGGTGGATAAAAAGAAGGCTGTCCAGTTCGGCCAGCAGCTTGGCGCCGAATTTCTGCTGACAGCCAACTTCTCCGAGATCAGACAAAAAGTCGGCAGCACCACCGATGTGTATTACAAGTTTACGATGTCGCTCAAAAATCTGAAAACCGGCATTCTGGAGTGGTCGGATGAAAAAGAAATCCGCAAGGTGTTCAAACGCGGCACATTCGGAGGGTAATGCTATGAAAAAACTGCTCTTATTACTTCCCGTGGTCCTGCTTCTGGCTGCTTGTGCGTCGAAGCCGAATTTTGTTTTCCTGGAAAAAACTGCGGTGGATCAGAACACCGGGCTTACTTGGGCGAAAAACGCCAACCTGCCCGGCCGTCAGCTGATCTGGCGCGGCGATGATAATGTCTATGAATACATGAAACGTCTCAACGAAACCAACTATGCAGGCTATGCCGACTGGCGTGTTCCCTCCAAGGAGGAATTCGCCAAGCTGATCGAGTATGCCAAGGCGATGGGGTATGACCACGCCAAGATGGATACCTGGCCGTTCCAGAAGCTGCGCCAGATGGGTTTCATCGACGTGCGTGACTATGAGTACTGGACCTCGACACGCCAGTCCCCCTCTGAAATGTGGACCGCCGACCTGACAACGGGCGCTATAGCACCGAAACCGGAAAACAGGCCGTATAATCTCTGGCCGGTGCGGGGCAACAGCCGCTGAACCGGATAAAAAACTAATAACTGCCATAACAAAACACCGCCCCAGCTGAAGCAACAGCAGGGGCGGTGTTTTGTTTCATCTGCCTCCGTCACAATGTATCGATAAAAGTCCCGATTTCCGCGTGAACCAGCTCACACCGCTCTCCCGACAGTATGCCGTGACGATTGAAGTTGAGGTGGGCATATTTCTTCTGCTGCGTTCCGATCCGGCTGAACATGAGCACCGTACTTTCCGGATCAACGACCGGGTCCCGGTCCGCCTGCACTATCAGGGCCGGCACCGTTACTTCCGGTAAACGCGGTTCAAGCTCTTTCATGAAATGCTCCATCTCTGCCAGTGCGGCAACAGGTATCCGGGCATAATTGATCAACGGGTGCTCCGGATGATGTTCGATATATTCTTTTGCCGCCCCCGGAAGGTGCACTGCATCCATAAGCCTGTTCCATGCAGCGACCGGCGTCGCGAATCGCGAGGAGACGGCATGCAGGCGGAACGGTGGCGATACGGCAAAAGCCCCTGCCAGCCGGGGAATGCGGGCTGCCGCATCCAGCGCCAGCCCCCCGCCGAAGGAAAACCCTCCTATCACGACCCGTGTGCAGATGGCGTTCATCAGAGCATAGCCGATGTCCACCGACTCAAGCCAGTCGCACCCGGAGCGGGTGGCAAGGTCTTCGGGTGCCGTGCCATGGCCCCGGAGACGCACGCAGTACACCCAGAAGCCCTTGCCGTGCAGGTAGTCGGCCAGCTCCTGCATTTCCTGCGGTGCCGCCAGAAAACCATGCACAAGGACAACACCCAAACGCCGCGATGTCCCCTTCAGCAGGACCGGTTCACCCACGGAACGTTCGGTGGCAACACCCGGACTACGGAACCGGTCATGGTCGGCTTCAAACTGTTTCGCCGCCTGGCGCAGCAGGACATCAACCACCCGGTGCCGGATCAGGATCTCCGGCAGCCAGGCCATCAGGCGCACCCGCCGCTGCAGTGCCGCAAGCGGCTGCACTTCGTTCGCAACCACGCCGAGTGGGTTATCGATACGAACCCGCTGGAATTCGCTTCGTGCCGAAAAATTGGCGGTGATTTTGAGCAGACAATCCTTCTCGCAGCGGACAACGCCTGTTTCGCGGGCCAGCGCCAGGAAGTCGCGGTATTTGTGGTAGCGGTCGTCGGTCAGCAGGGCTACCTGCCCGATCTCCAGGCTTTGATGGCAGAAAACCAGGGTCTTTTCCGGCACCATTTCTGTTAACAGGAAGACGCGCCTTCGAAAATCCTCTTCCGAAATCCGTTTGAACGGGAGCGACTTGAGCAGCGAGGCGAACAGATGGTCATGGTTGACGGTGGTCATCCGGTAAATGTCGGCCATAAAACGGTGCATGAGGGTTTTCGATTCCTGGCGCATGACCTGGAGAGATGGGAGCTGGTCGTCAAAATCGAACCGGCGCAGGGAGAACATGTCGCGTTTGACCTGACGGGAGGTGAGCGACTCGGAAACCGGGATGGACTCGCCAAAACGGATGTCGATATCCACCCCTTCAAAAAACATGGTGCCTTCGGTCAACAGCTCCTCCCGTAAACGGTCGGAAATATTGTCGGCAAAACGGTTGGCAAGTGTGCTTAAAACGTTCTCCCGTGCCCTGAGGGGGTAATAGGTCAGGTTGATCGGAACGATCCAGGTCTTACCAGTCAGCACGGGTGCTATGGTATCGATCTGAAACAGATTCGCCAGGCGTTCGGCTTCTGCCGGGTTTTCCACAAGCAGGTGCTGCAGCCGCTTACGGTAGAATTCGGTGCGTAATGCCAGTGTTGCGGCACCCGTATGGGCGGATTTGTGTCCCCCCCGGTGCAGGCCGAGGAATGACGGTCCGCTGACCTGTTCCTTGTCCTTGACCATCCGCCCCTCGGGAAAAATGATCCAGTTGGCTTCGCCGGTGAGGAGGCTTTTCACGATCAGGCGGTCGCGGTTGGGATTTCTGGTTGAAACCGCTCCAATTTTTGCCAGAAAACTGCTTAACGTGCCTTCAAAAAGGGAGTGGTCAGCCAGCGACCAGACCGGCACGTGCGTATGAGCATAAATATGATAGGGGAGCAGCAGGGTTTCGATCCGGGTAAAGTGATTGACAACAAAGATGATGGAGCCTTCCGGAATGTTTTCCTGACCATGGGTCCTTACCTTGATGCGGGAAAAGCTTTCCATGAGCGCAATCATGTGACCTGTGGCGAGATATGCGGAATAATTCATGGCTGCTCCTTGTCCCGTCCGTAGCCAGCCGGAAGGGACCGGGCAACTGTTGCGTTAAAAAGTTCAAGTTGCTGGTCCTGCCAGGTCTGGTCTCGACCAAGTTCAGATGCCATTACCCCGGCCACAAGGGGGGCCATTTCACGACTGGCTTTTGCGTCCAGAAAAAGAGCCCTGGTGCGCCGGGCAAGTACATCTTCCACGTTTCTCGCCCACTCATAGCGCACGGCCCAGACTACCTCGGCGGTCGTATAGGGAAGTCGTGAATGGAGACGTTTTGTCCAGGAATGGTGCTCGTTTGTTATATGTTCAAGCATGCTGCGGTCAGAACCGTACCCTTCCAGCGGCCCGGCGGGTGCTGTTGGCGGCTCCCAGCCGTGCAGGCGCAATGTCCGGGTGGTGGACGGACGGACATCCAGTCCGCCCTGCAAAGCTGCTGCATCTACCGCGGCAACGGCCATGCTGCGGTAGGTGGTCCATTTGCCGCCGGTAATGGTTACCAGCCCCGAAACGGAAATGTCCAGCAGGTATTCTCGGCTCAGCTGTGCCGTGGTTTGTCCCGGCTTTCCTCTGGCCAGCGGCCTGAGTCCCGCGAAACAGCTGAGGATATCGGAACGGGCCGGTTGGCGCTCAAGGCAGCGGCCGGCATGGGCCAGCAGAAAATCAATCTCATCTGTCAACGGCACCGGCTCTGGAGTAATCGTGTCAAGAGGGGTGTCCGTCGTACCGACAATGACGTGCTCGTACCATGGGATGGCGAAAAAGACCCTGCCGTCATCGGTGCGCGGGATCATGATCGCGCTGTTGCCAGGCAGGAACGTACGGTCAAGAACAATATGCGCACCCTGGCTTGTGGTGATCAGCGGAGTGCACGACGGTTCATCCATGCGGCGGATCTGGTCACACTGAACGCCGGTGGCATTGATGACGGCCCTGCCGGACAGTACATAGATGCGGCCACTTTCCTGCTCTCTGGCGGTAACGGTAGCCGGCTGTCCCGCTGTGATGGACAGGCCGGTGACGTTCATGTAGTTGAGCGGCGTACCGCCAAGATCAGCTATGGTTCGGGCAAGGCAGACCGCCATGCGGGCATCGTCAAACTGGCCATCATGGTACACAATCCCTCCGCGCAGATTCTGCTGCATGACGGTTGGAATGCGGGCGACGGTTTCAGCCCGGTCGAGGTGCCGGGCGTGCTTCAGTCCGTGGGCTCCCGACAGCATGTCGTATAAGGTCATGCCGATGACGTAGAAGGGGCGCTCCCACCATTTGTAGAGCGGGATGACAAAGGGGAAGTCATGCACCAGATGCGGCGCGTTGTTCAACAGGATATGCCGTTCGCGCAGCGCTTCCCGCACCAGCGGCAGATTGCCTTGCTGCAGGTAACGCACACCGCCGTGGATGAGTTTGGTGCTGCGGCTTGAGGTCCCGCAGGCAAAATCCCCCTGCTCAAACAACAGGGTGCGGTAGCCGCGACTGGCGGCATCAACAGCCGCGCCTAGTCCGGTAGCGCCGCCGCCGATGACGATGACGTCCCAGGGGGAGGCATCGCTCAGTCTCTCCAGCAGTTCTGCCCGTGACGGGTTCATGATGGTGAATTCTCCTCCAGCCGTTGCCGCAGCCACCCGGGACGGTTGGTCATGATCGAGGTGACTCCCAGATCGCACAAATGCCGTGCTGCAGTCAGATTGTCAACGGTCCAGACATGCAGCTCCCGGCCGGTTTCTTTCAGCATGTCCACCATGGCCCGGTCCAGGATCGCCCGGTTGGCGCTCGCCAGTCCGTCGGCCCCGATCCGGTCGAGCGTAGCAAAAACCTCGTCCCGTGACGGGCTCCACCTGTTGTTCAGCAGGGTGTGACGGTAATCACTGAGCCAGCAGTACTTCCAGTCAGGCAGACGTTGTTTGAGCTCCGCAATCAGCTCTGCACTGAACGACAGCAGCCGGATCCGTTCCGGGGACACTCCCGACGTCCGCAGGACATTTTCGAGAGGGGAAATAATTTCCGGTCCGCTCTTGATCTCGATAAAAAACCAGGTGTAGGGGGGGAGAGCGGCCAGTACCTCATCAAGCGTGGGAATGACGGCATCGGCCCAGGCAGTCCCTTTCCAGCTCCCCGCGTCAAGACGGCGCAACTCATCCAGCGAGGATTCGGCAATGCAGAGATCCCCGCTGGCCGTGCGGGCAGTCGTTGCATCATGGATGCAGACAATCCGGCCATCCGCGGTGAGGCGGAAATCAGACTCAATGCCGTCGGCGCCCTGATCCCAGGCAAGCCGGAATGATGCCAGCGTGTTCTCCGGCGCATGCCGTGACGCACCACGGTGACCGATGATGAGAGGGGGATGGTGCTGTATTCCGGTCGGCATGGCAGCGGACTCCGCTTAAACATTTTGCGGCAGGAATATCCGACCGTGAAGCTCATTCTAGACCATGTCGCCGATGAGAGCAAACGGCTTGTCGCTTGAGTCTGCCTGGATGGAAAAATCTTGACAAAAAAACAAACTCGGTTCTAAATGTTCGTAATTGACACTGAGGTAAAGTATGCGGCTAAGTAATGAAGAACATATGCAAATCAGCGATTTGGCCGAAGCGCTCGGAATCACCACCCGAACAATCCGGCTGTATGAAAAGCTGGGACTGGTTGAGCCTCCGAAGCGGACTGACGGCAGAGTCAGATATTATGAAAAAGCGGATGTAAAGCGCTTCAAATTCGTCCTGAAAGTCAAGGAACTGGGTCTCTCACTTGAAGAGATGAAGGAACTGGCCCAGCTGTATGACCAGGAACATCAAGTGCCTGAAAAAATCATGCCGCGTCTGATTGAGTTGCTGGACACACACCTTAAGAGCATCAAGCAGAAAGTATCGACGTTGCAATCACTTGAAAAAGACATCACCGCCTACCGCCACAGAATCGTTGACCAGTTCAACCTGCTCAAATAATCCTTTCGTCCGCACACTTCCGGATGAACAATTGCCCGGCTGATTCCCGCTCCAAAAGTTCCGCTTGGCTGTAATAAGCAGTTGCTGCCTTAAATAAGGTATATTGCCGGTTGACAGCATGATGACAGGGCTGGATAATTGTCCGGAAACATGCTCTTCAGCCGGGTTTGCACTCCGGCTCGAACATGTCGGCATTGAATTTGCTGAATCGGGTACAGAACAACACATGAAGAAAGGGGATATCGCATGAAAAAATCAGTACTGTTTTTTGCACTGGCCGCCATTGCGGCAGCATCGGCGGCACAGGCAGAGGTGGACGTCAGCGTCCGTATCGGCACGCCGCCTCCTCCGCAACACCGGGTAATCGTTTCATCTCCTCCGTCGGTCTACTTTGAAGCGGCGCCGCTTTTTATCGCTCCTTCCCGGCTCGGGTTTTATGTCGGAGTGGATACGCCCTATGACATAATTTTCGATTCCGATTATTTCTACCTGTACTACAGCAACAGCTGGCATCGCTCTTCGCACCACAACGGACCGTGGGTTGAAGTCCCCTACCGTAACCTTCCACCCGGTATCCGCAAACACCGTATCGAGCAGATCCGCTCCTATCGCGACCGGGAATACCGCGTGTACCGCACTGACCGGGATCACTATCGTGGGCGTCACTTCCGCCCGGACCGTGAACGGAAAGAAGAGATGAAGCAGGAACGTCGCTACGAGAAAGAAGAATGGAAGGATGAACGGCGTCGCGATAAGGAAGAATGGAAAGACGAAAAACGTCGTGACAAGGAAGATCGGAAAGAAGAAAAGCGGGACCGGAAACAGCATGGTCATGGCAGGGACTAAGCGTAGAATCAAAATATACATCTAAAATCGGCCCGGGAGCATAGCATAAGCTTCCGGGCCGATTGTTTGTACAGATACGAAGCGGGTGTTACTTGTTGTGAACCTTCTCGGCAGCAGCATAATTGCTGGAACCGTGACAGGTTATGCATGTGTTGGCGTTCTGTGTGGCATGTGTGACCGAAGTTGCGCCGTCATGACACGTTATGCAGGAAGCTGCGGTTGGATTTGTACGCCAGTTGGCAGCATTCTTCGGTGCTCCGGTTCCCTCAAGGTGACACATCTGGCAGTTCTTGATCAAGCCGGGGAAGGTTATGGCGCTGTAGTCGTGAGCGACATTGACGACATAGGTTCCGCCAGCCAGGACACTCGGCAGATTTTTGCCCATATGCAGCTTGTGAACAATGGTCTCAAGCGCAACGGTTTCGCCGGTACCAGGATCTTTGGTGGTTGGGTTGTGACAGGTTACGCAGACCTCAATTTCATATGCAGCGTGAAGTTTGCTGTTGGCATGGCACCCGGCACAGTTTTTCATTTTGACGATATCGCGGGTGTCGGTTACCGCAGTGCCGGCCGGCACAAAGTCGAACCAGGCGTTATTGGCGTCAACATTGCCTGCTATTTTTTTGAACGTCATTGCCACACGATGAGTCTTGGTCGGCTCATACAAAACGGGATACGGTAATTCAACTGTTGCTCCATACAGAAGACGATCGGCAGCGGTTGAGGTGACATAGGCACCTGTTGAATTGATATCGTATGGTCCCACGTTAACGGTAGCGGAGCTCTTTGCCACATTATGTGCGTGATCAACGTTTCTGATGTCACCTTCTGGTGTGGCGGTTTTGAGCTTGAAGGTGTAGCTGAAGCTGCCGTCAGGATTCGCTACCAGGGTGCCGTCATTCTCACCCTTTGTCTGCTTCACGAGGCCGAGTGCCGCCTTCTTTGTGTTAAACTGATTTGTATAGCCAACCCAGTTGAGAACGCCGTTAGCATCCTTGACCAGCTTTGCCAGAACAAAAGTAGGCGCGGAAAACAGGGTCTTGTCGGTAACGGCAACGCCGCCGTCAGTAACGGTGAAGTTTGCGGTTACTTTACCGGTTGTTGAATCAACGGTAACGCCGGTAATGGTTGCGCTCATGGTGCGTTTTGCAGCATCGGCCGTTGCCGGCAGGCTGTGGAAACTGGCAACCGGGTATGGGCCGGATACGCCATGGCAGCTTACGCAGAAGGAGTCGTCTGTCTGTACCGAGTGAGCAGCGCCGCCGACTTTTGAATTGGCGCCGGTAGCAAAATTGATGTTGTCGTGGCAGGAACCGCAAGCCATACGAGTCGGTCTGGTCTGCCAGTTGTCGCCCTGGGGGGCCTTGCCGGTTGCATGGCACTGGCGGCAGTTGGCAACGCTGTTACCTTTGGGGTACGCAAGGGTATTGAATTTGATATTGAAGAAGTTGTAGCCGGTCTTGCTCAGCTTGTTGCCCATATGAATCTTGTGGATCATAACCGGGAAATAGCCAAGTAACTCGCCGTCTGCTTTCTGAATAGCCGTAGCGGGGTCAAAAGCGCCGCCTGCCGAGGCGGTGTCGGCAAAGGCTGCTCCCGACTGCTTGGTATGGCACATCACGCAGAAGCGGACATCGCCACGTGAAGCGGTGTGACCAATCAATGAACTGAGATCGGTATGGCACTCATTGCATCCGGCTACGCTGGCGATGTCGCGTGAAACGTCAGGCGTGCCGCCGGCGGGAACGAAATCATGAACGGGCGGCAAGGAGCGCACCATGGCTGCTGCTGCACCGAGAGGGGTGCCGTTGATGACGAAACCGACGCGGTGGGTTTGGCTGTTTACATAGGGAACGCTGGTAACATTCTTGATGTCTTTTGCAAAAATATAGCTATAGCTGCCGTCGCCGTTATCAATCATCCTGGTGGCATATCCGGCAGTCGTTCTTCTTTCCGCATCGGGCCAGCCAAGAGCAGCGCCAGACGTCCTCGTCATGTAGTTAAGCCACTCATCCGGAGCGCCGCTGGTGCCCGGTACAAGAGTCGCTATCGCAAAACGGTCAAAAGCATTTTTAAGCCCGATAACGCCCTTGCCGGCGGCGGTGGTTACCTGGAAGCTTACGATAGGGCTGTTGCCGGGTATGGCAACCTGGGTTACCGTTACTTTGAGGCTATTGGCCAGCGCTTTCAGTTGATCAGCCGTCAGTGTTGCCACGTTTACAGCCGGAAGCAGGTCTGCGCTGGCGAATTTGCCGGTCAGGGCCAATCCGCTGCCACCGTAAGCTAACTGCTGGCCGCCGTTGTTCACAACAAGCTGAGCAGCATCAACGTAGGTTTTGCTGACAGAGGCAAGTGTTTGTCCTGCATCTCCCAGGTCGCCGGTGAGTCCCAGAAACTGGGAAACCAGCTGCGCGACAGCGGTGCTCTGTTCGCTGATCACGATACTGATCGGGTTGGATCCCGTAATAGTGCCTGCTGCGGGAGGAGTGCTCAGGTCAACCGGCACGATGCTGAGGAACGTGCCCTGTGTGACGGTTGCTTTAAACACAAGAACCGTTTTGGTGGAGGGGAGTGTGAAGGTGAGGCCGGTGAAGCTGCCGTCAGCGGCAACAGTGGCGTTGCCGAGAGCTGCACCGTCCTGGGCGTTGTACACTTCTACCGTGTTTGCGGCAATTGCAGTTTTGCCGACCGACTTGGCGGTTGGTGAGCCTGCGACCTTACCAGCTACCGTGATTTCCGTGCCCTTTTCGGTAGCTTTTGCCGGGCTTGAGCCCCCGCCGCTGCATCCTGCCAGAGGCAGCATCACTAATGCTGCGAGCGAAACAAAATTCCATAATTTCTTGCTAAACATGGTTTCCTCCTGTCTGGTTTTGTACTTCCCTGTTGATGTGAAATGCCGTGTGTAACGTGAAGACCCCCTTTCCTGTATGATTTTTCCGCATGCTTGTTAACTATGAATTTTGCTGAATAGCTACAGTGGTGGAGAAACCTGGCCACTTATTGTTACTCCCAGCGATGCCTGGTTTGGCGTAACAAGAAGTTGATTACCCGTTTGTGAACGGTTCGCGGCCGCATCACATGCAATAATGTAATAGGTGTAGGTGGCGCCGGATGTAACTGATGCGTCCAGGTAGGTTGGCAGAGTTACCGTCGCTATTTTGCTGCCGTTTCGAAACACGTCATAGCCTGTTACAGCCGTATTGTCCGTCGCTGGATTCCATGATAGCAGTACCGAGCTGTTCGTTGCCGATACGGCAGAGGTGGATGCGGTCAGCGACGTCGGCGCCGCCGGCGGGGTAATGTCCGATTGCGGCAATCCGGTTATACCGGAAGACAGTTGACCGTTTACCGTCACTCCCAATGAGGCCTGGTTCGGGGTGACCGGGAGCTGGATGCTTGCGACCGAACGGTTTCCGGCTGCGTCCAATGCCGTGATGTAATATGTGTAGAGGGTGCCGGATGAGACAGATGGATCCGTGTAGCCCGGCAGGGATACCGTGGCGATCTTGCTGCCGTTGCGGTATACCTCGTAGCCGGTTACCGCCGTGTTGTCCGTCGAAGGATTCCACGCCAGCAGTACCGAGCTGTTCGTTGCCGATAGGGCGGATGTGGCTGCGGTCAGGTTGGATGGCGTTGCCGGCGCAAAAATATCCTGCTGTGGCAGCAATGAGATACCTGATGAAAGCTGCCCGTCTACCGTGACGCTCAGGTTCGGTGCTGACGGGGTTGTCGCGGATACTGCTGCACTCGGCAGTGCGCGGTTCCCCGCTGCGTCGAATGCAATAATGTAATAGGTGTAGGTAGTTGTCTGCGCCAGGGGCTTGTCAACATAACCGGTTGATGAAACAGAGACAATTTTGTTGCCATTGCGGTATACATCATAGCCTGCAACCGGATTGCCGCCTGTTGTCGTTGCAACGCTCCAGGCCAGAGTTGCCGAGCTTGTTGTTGACGTTTCCGCTCCGGCAACCACGGTCACATGTGCGACGGCATTCGGGGGGGTGGAGTCGGCGAGGACCGGTTCTGCCGGTGGAGCCGCTGTCGCTGCAACAAGTGCGTTAACAACGGTTGTAACAGATGGATCATTTGCAACAACGACAGCCGCTGCAGCAGTAACTTCGGTGCGATATCCCTGATACGCCTGGCTCTTCACATCAACAAACGCCTGGTTTATGAGGGCCATCGTTTGAAGCGTGCTGGTAGCGGCTGAAGTGCCGCCCGTTGCTTTTGAATTTTCTACCATCTGATCGATTACTTTCAGGGAGGCCGTGTAGGAAGGATCGGATGACGGGTCAGCAAGTATGTCGCCGACATTGAACAACGTTGCGATTCTGGCATTTGCCGCGCTGATGATTCTCGTATCGGCAACACCGGACGGACTGTCGGTGAGGAATTTCTGCACCTGCTGATACGCGGCGTCTGTCAGCGGGGTTACCGCGTAACTTTTGGCCGTATCACACGTATCGAGAACAGCATTGAAAGATTCTGCCGGTGTAAAAGGAACCTCAGTCCCGGTTGACTCACTCAGATAGGTTGAGCCCGGCAAGCCACTAACCTTGACGAGCAGCGGTGGCACGGCCTTAGCTTTCGGAATTTGAATGGAATACCTGGCATCACTACCGGAAACCCCGCTTCCGAACAGCTCCCCGGTTGAGCCATCGCTGTTTAATTTACATATCTGTACCAAAGCCCCTTTGATTGGTCCCTTGATAGCAATGCCTGAGATGGTGGTCATTTCCACATTCTCAACGGCTCCTCCTCCGATGCTTCCGCAGGCGGAAAAAACAAGAGGGACGCAGGCCAGTGCAGCCGATGCCAGAAACCTCTTCAAAATCTTGTGCATGATTTCTCCTTCCTTACCCAGGCACACACGTGCAGCCTGATAGTGTTATTTCATCAAATGGCACGAATCGCACGCGGGTCCGCTCAAAAAGACTCCCTTGCCGTCAGTGCCGTGACAGGCGGATGTTTTGCAGGAGGTTGAGACGTTGCCAATGTTACCCAGATAGCTTTTGTGGCCGGAGATGGTTGTCCAGCCATCAGGATGCTTTTTGTACGTTCCACCCAGGTGGCATTTGGTGGCGCAGTTCGGCGCTGCTCCGACTCCGGTAAGCGCGGTTCCATGACAGGCTGCCGTGGCACAGGAGGTGGTCCGCTGTGCGGTGGAGTAGCTGTTGTGCCGTGCATAGGCGTAATTTCCCCACTGAGAAGGGTGTATTGCTTGTGAGCCGCCAAGATGGCACAACGAGCAGGAGACCTTGGCAATCCCCCCATCCAGATTTTCCCCGTGACACTCCGCGCATGACTCAAGGTCTGTCTTGGCGGACGTTTTATGAGCTGTTGCCCAGCCGGATGAATGTCCATTTTCCTGACTGAACACCACATTGGAATTTTTGTCGCCGCACCCGGCAAGCGCAAGCATTGATGCCATGACAACAAGCAGATGAGATGGTTTTATTTGTGACATGACGCGCACCTCTCATTATTCTGGCGACCGTGACATTTGACACAGCTGACCGGATTAACTCTGCCGTCTATCTTGTGCTGGCTCATGTAATTGCCGCGATGCGGAAGCGAGCTCTCCGGAACATTGCTG
>MGZJ01000014.1:0-14072 GCA_001802645.1 Geobacteraceae bacterium GWC2_53_11
AAAACAGCAGTTACGTCAATAATATCAGACTGTTATACCCAGTTACTAAAACAACGATTATGCCGGGCACGATGCTAAAAAGCCCGACAGACTCCTAGGAGATTCTGAAACTACAAAAGCCTTCCGTGAATTCAATTCCAGCTTATCTGGTCTCTGTAGCAAGTACAACCCACATGACAGCGCAGATTTAGATAACTTTAACAACGACGTATTCTTTATCGGACAAAAAAAGGATGCTCTCTACAAGAAACTTAGCGCACTTTTTACTGGTGATAGCGGTGCATCAGGAAGCGTGACCATCTAACTAAGCATGGAGAGCATAAGGGACAGGCTGATTATTGATTGGAAGAGCAGGGAGTCAATATGTAGCCTGTCCCCTTTAGAGGCTTTTTCCCCTTTAGAGACTTCAGAGGGACACAAATCAAGCGGATTTTCTCCGCCGCTCTTCTTCCCAACCGATGCAGGCAAGCTGAACCGTACGCGGTATGGGTCGCGCACCGGAGCCATAGGCACTTATAGTGCGTACGGTAACACCCAGCTCACGGCTTGCAGCAGCAAGGGAGAGGTTGTTCCGGATTCGCCAGACAGTAAAGCGGTCTGCCGGGGTTTCCGAACGCTGATCGAGCATGTCGGCAAAGAGCGTGTCAGCGCCGATCTGAATGTCAAACTGAGGCCACTCAGCTTCCCAACCGTATTCACCCAGGATAGCCCCGGAGAATGCGACAGGATCGCGAAGCAGGGCAAGACCCGATAATGAAAAAATGAACTCCTTCATGTTTACCACACCGCTGGAACCATCAACGAAGCTGATATTGAGGCAATAATCAGCGGCAGGAGTTACAGCTGTCAGTCTTGGGCGGGTTATCCGTGCAGCATGTGCCATGAGTTTATCAACTCCTCTCTGTTGTCAGCTATCCATTTCAAAGCATGACGCAGAACCTTTGCAGGCGCAGAGCCATCCATAATGTCCAGCGTTACAAGATTTATTACCGCTTCAAAATCAGGCCCCATAAGATGCACGTGAGGAGGATTGTGATCCTTCTCCCTCAAGGTAATCCTGAAATTTGAAAAACGATATTTTGTCGTCATGGAATAAAAATATAGAAATATTTTCTACATGTCAAGGCGAGAAAAAGGAAATGACCCAATCGGGTAGCCGAGTTTTGTTTTGACTGAACCCACAATTAATGTATATACAATAATTGCAATCTGGGACGAAACAAGCGGCAAATAAACCTTGGTATCTGGCAAAAAACAAAGGGTCATCACTAGAGCCCACAAAAACGAAAGGGAGGCTTACCATGCCTGGTTTGAAAAAGAATTCAAAGACTGACTGGGAACGCGTGCAGCGTGACGCTGCAACCGACACCCCTATTACATACGATCCCGATACAGACCTGTACGACCCTAACGATCCGGCACAGGTGCAAAATTTCTTTGCATCGGCAAAAGTTGTTCGCAAACCTGGCAGGCCGAAGGCAGAGACGACCAAGATCCCTACTGCCATCCGTTTATCAGCAGATGTCGTCGAATACTTCAAATCAACCGGAGCAGGTTGGCAGTCACGTATTGACGCCGCCCTGCGCGACTGGATGGCAGGACATCCGCTCAAACGAGCATAAGCAGAATTTCGATGACAGCCCTTGAATACGAAAATGATTTATGTTCCACGCCGGTTGGACACCGCCCCAAAGCCGGGTGGGTCAACCGGGCACCCCGGTAGTAAATAAAAAGGAGCGCGTAATGCATTTAAGTGAATGGCTCACTGTTCTCATAATAGGTTGGTTCGTTGTGATTACTCCCGGCCCAAATATGGCAATTGTTATTCGGAATAGTCTTATTCATTCCCGCAGTGCTGGCGTGTATACAGCAGGAGGGCTTGCATTGGGCAACCTCATTCATATCACCTATTGTTTAGTTGGCATTGGTTTCCTCATCAGTAAATCGATCCTGTTATTTAATGTTGTTAAGTGGATTGGTGCAGGTTACTTAATTTATCTCGGCATCAAATCACTGCGCGCGCAACCACATCCTTCCTTGAATCAATCGAACATAAGCCCTTTATTCACAGGACGTTCTGCGTTACGTACAGGTTTTTTAACCGATTTACTCAACCCCAAAGCAACACTCTTTTTCCTTGCGCTCTTCACGCAGATCATTCGTCCCGGAACATCACTGCTTGCACAAATTGTTTACGGTATAACAATCGTGGCGCTGGAATTTGTCAGTTTTGCTATTCTTGCTTCTGTCATTGGCCACAACTCTGTACGTCAGCGAGTTGATGCTGTTAGTCACTGGATCGAACGTGTTACAGGAATAGTTTTAATTGTTCTGGGAGTACGAGTCGCCTTTGCTAGATCAACCCAATAACATACATCTGGTCCCATGTTGTCCAACCAGTGCTGAGTTCCGGAGACATCCATATTTAATTCAAGCGTAGATAAGTAAGGTATCTACGGCGCTCATGATTGACAACACATATTCCTTACCATAATATAAAAAAGTAAGGAGACCAGAATATGAATTCTACCATCACCGTGAAATACCAGACCACCGTCCCCAAGGTTGTGCGCGAAGCCCTGGGAATATCCATTAACGACGTTATCGAGTGGACTGTTGAAAAAGGGCGAGCCGTTGTCCGTCCGGTTCATAGCGATTTTCTGAAATTCCGCGGTTCCATCACGGTTGAACCGGGAGACATTCAGGCCGATATTGAAGCGGCACGTGATGCCATGACGGAGCGTTTCAGGTGAAACGGGTCGTCATCGATACGAATGTCCTGATCTCCTTTGTTACCGTCCGTAATCCACAGCAACAGGCTCTGGCGGCTCCGCTTTTCGAGGAAGCTTCAAAGGGAAAATGCACCATTATCTGTCCGAACAATGTTCTTGCCGAATTTGCTTACGTTCTTAACCGCGTCTATGCCGTACCCAAGCATGATGTAGCCGCAATGATGAAGGAATTTATCGCCATGCCGGGGGTAACTATTGTCGGAGATATTTCCTTTGATTGCCTGTTTCAGTGGTGGCCGGATGAAATCCCGGAATACGGAGACGCGGTAGTCGCTGCTGTTGCAAAAGGGGTGAAAACTTCGGCGGTAGCAACGTTCGACAAAAAGATGGCCGCCTCTCTTGAACGTTTGAACATCCCGCTTTACGTTTGGAAGCAGGCGTAGCATATCTATATAAAATCATCTTGAAAGCTTGATTTCAATGTGGAATAAAGCGCAACTAGGAACCGCATGTGAACATATTTTTTCGTGTTGCCACACTCAATGCTTGACAAGTAATTCCATTTTGTGGCATAAGTTTCGGGCTAAACTGAACTGCCTACTTTGGGGTTGTAGCTCAGTTGGTTAGAGTGCCAGCCTGTCACGCTGGAAGTCGCGGGTTCGAGCCCCGTCAACCCCGCCATACCAATGAAAAAAGGCACCTTGAAAAAGGTGCCTTTTTTCGTTTGTATTTATCCCCTCACCCTGAGGGAGAGGGCTAGGGTGAGGGGGAAATGTTGCAATATATGGCACTTCCCCCTCATCCGGCCTTCGGCCACCTTCTCCCTCAGGGAGAAGGGAACTGGTTTTATTTCTCTACCACGCCCCGCACCCGATACACAAACTCACCGGCCAGTACATCCTCCCATTGCCAGCCTCGCGCGGTTGAGCGGCTGTCATCGGGACCACCCACCCGCTTGCCGGGAGTGTAAAACCAGTTCATGATCGCCTCCCCCGAATGACGCAGCACCAGCCAATATTTACCCGGTGCAAGAGTCGTGTTTTCCGGCAATGTGAAATCAACCCAATAGTAACCTGGTCTACGGGCAATCTTTTCCAGCGAAACCGGCATGGAGCGAAATCCGGTCAGCCCCGGCTTCCCTTCCTCATCACGCACCACATCAAGGTACACCGTCCCATCCCCGCCGAACTTCCGCATGGCAAGTGCCGCGTCTGTAATGGAAAGCGCTGAATCGAGCGTGAATGCCTGCGCATAAAGATACCGGGAGGTGGCATATTCCGCAGTTTCGCGCTCGAAATTCCTTTGTCCGACATTGCCGTCAACATGGTACATCTCAACGAGAGAAGGAAAATCGCGGTTACCAAGCTCAACAGGCGTTCCCGGCTGTTGACGAGGCTTAACCGGCGGCTTTTTCATGACCGGCAGCGGCTTGGCTTTGGGCGGCAACGGAGGAGGAACCGGCTTGGGCAGAATTGCGGAGTCGCCTCCCTGCGCCACAGCCACAGAAGTTACGGGACCGGCAAGCAGGTAGGCTGTCGGCTGATCAAGCGTTTCACGAAGCCGCAAATCTACTTTGTCGCCCGAATACACGGCCTCCAAGCTTTCACTCATGCCGGGCGCAACGGGGATTGCGCTCCAGTATTCGCTGACATCGGAAGCGTCCAGACCGTGGCCGAACTTGATATGACGCGTGGAGGTAAAGAGCCGCGACATCTGGGGATCACAGGGGAGCCACCCCAGGTCCGGGTACCAGACCTCAATCCAGGCATGCAGCCCCTCCCCCATCCCCTGCACGAGCGACGAACCCTTTTTGTCCAGCGGAATTCTCCACTTGTCCTTGAGCGTCTGGCCGATGGAAACCCGTGCCGGAATACCGGATGCCCGCAGCAGCGCCACGGCAAGATGGGAAAAGTTTTGGCAGTTGCCGGTTCCGGTCGTCAGGCCGAACAGGGCGTCATACTGTTTCGGACTGTATTGATAGGTAAGGGCATCGGCCACATGGGTGAGGATGGCGCTCACCGCCTGATGCTGGGTAGTGGTTCCGGCAGTCAGCTCCCTGGCCAGATCAATAACCTGGCGGGCATCGCTTTGAACCAGTTTGCTGCTTTTCAGAAATTTTTGTTCGGACTCCGGCACCGCAGAGAGCGGAAAAGGTGCCCGGCTGGAGCGGGCGGAAATTGTGGCAGTTATACCGGCGGTATAGCTGATGGAAACACGGGCATCGCCCTGAAGTTTATGCCAGACAAGTTTGCGCAGCCGATTGCCGTATTGATCGGTAACCTCCGTAGTTTCTGCCGGCTCCGGAGCAGCCGACACCGTAAAACCATTCAGCCGCTGGATATTACCGGCAGTGTCATAGACGGACGGTACCGAAAACTGGTAGGTGAACTCGCTGAGGGTCCGGTCGGCAGTGAACGTTACCTTCTTTTTGACCGTCACCGTTCCGTCAAGCGTCCCCTCAACCACCAGTGTTTTGGCCCGGACAGGAACGGCTCCCAGCACCTGGATGAAGAGCAACAGACCCAGCAGATAGAGTCGGGTCATTACGACACCTATTTCAGCACAAAGGCAACTTTTGCCGCCGCCATGAAGCCACCCTTTTGATTGGCGGAGTAGATCATCACCGCATCATCGTCAGTGACCTGAAGATCAGCGGCGGTCATTGCGCCCGAGGCTTTGATCACCAGCGGGTTCTTGACCCCTCTGGTGCCCAGGGCGGCTTTGGCCTTGTCAATACTGTTGGTGTATTCGCCGCACCCCTGCTCAACCAGAACCTTCTGGCTGATTTTGGCCGGATCGTACAGAATATCTCCTTTCGCGGCAAAGATGCGGTTGATCAGGGCGGGACGGAAATTCTGACTCGTGGCATCGATAATCAGACCGTCGTACGCTTCGTCAAGTTTGACCGCCTCTGCCTTGAAGGGCTTTTTGTCCGTCTTGACCATCTCTTTGAATTTCGGGTCGCTGGACATTTTTTCGTAGAAGGAGGAGGCATACCCTTTCGGTCCGTGCAAACCGAGCTTGATAACGGCAATGGCCGTGTCCGTATCCCGGTTATATTCGTTGGCGACGACTTCGCTCCCCTTGATAAAACCGGTGACGGTCGAGAGAATGATATCGTCCTGTACCATGGCATCTTTTACGAGGGTAACGCCGACCACGAGGAAGCCTTCCAGGTATTCAACGATGGAACGCTGGGCGGTAACGACCGCGCCGCGCTTGGCCATCATCGCACGCTGTGCTTCCGACTTGTGATCCGGGTTTCCAACCGCTTCGCCGTAAAATATAAGGGCTTCCTGACTGTAAGCGGCCAGGTCATCACGGGCGCCGTTAGGCCCCCCCGTCAGCGAGAGTTTTTTGTCTTCCAGCAATTTCTGTGTTTTTGAGTATGCAATGTCTACCTGCATGGTATCGGCCTGTGCGGCAGATGTGAGGCACAGGGTAATCAAGAACGTTGTGATGATGGTTTTCATTGGTGGTTCTCCTTTATCGTTCAGTATGTCGTCAGTTTCTGTTTGAGCACGCGAATGGCCAGCAGTGCTTCGGCTCCGTCAACCGGGGAGTTGACGCGGAATTCTCCGGAAAACTCACTTTCCATGATGCTGCGGGTGGTCATGTTCATGACGGCATTGTAAAATGCCGATGTCGGCTTCACATCCGGAAACGGGGATCTCTCCTGGCCAAAATAGGCGGTGGCTATCTTCTCATCCCCGGTAATCTTGACGAGCACATCTTCCAGGATCAGCGCCATTTCGCCACGGGAAACCGGATCGGTCGGCTTGAACAGATAGGCCCGGGTAGTCTCGTCGTATTTCGGTTCCATACCACGGACATTCCACTTCATCAGTGTCAGCACTTCATCCTTGAACGGATGCCCGGTCATGTCCGCGGGGGTAAACTCGGCTTTCCTGGCGTTCCGGGCTTCAAGCGGAATCCGCCCGGCCATCACCGTATCGATCTTAAGCTCGTTGATGATAAGAGAGGCCAGATCGGCACGAGTGATTTTGTCCCTGGTGGCAATCGATTTACCGGCGTCACCAACGGTGAGGCCTGCCAGGGCGCGGGTAATTTTGTCCACCCGCTTCCACCCTTTGTCGGCTTTCTCATGCCATTTGCCGTCCCGCCGGGCATTCAGCACACTGCTGAACAAATCACGCGCCTTCTGAAACTCCATCCCTTCCAACCGGGCAACGCCCATGAAATAAGAAAGCGCCTCGCTCCCCTGGTAGTAGGATAACGTCCGCTCGTCCACCTTCAGTTTGCTGCCATCCTGGTACGCTTCCTCGGCATGGGCGAGCCAGTTGTTCTGCTTCATCAGGGTATCCGTGCGAATGACCGCGGCAAAATAATCGAAACGCTGGTCGGGACGGTCGGCAAGCTTTTTGGCTTTATTCAGCTCCGCCGTCACCCGTTCGCCTTCAACAGCCTTGAATGCGGGATCGGTCTGGGCTTTGTACTTCTCTGCAGTAATAATCGCCAATCCGGCATGAGCGCTGCTGAACTGCTCGTCACAATAGAGAGCCCGCTCAAACTTCCCTTGCGCGGCGGCACTATCGCCTTCATCCAGAAATTTCATCCCCGTTACATACTGTTGGGCAGGATTGTCTTCGGGACTGCACTTCGGCGCTACCGTTGCACAGCCGGAGAGCAGTGCCGCACCTGCCGCAATCATCAGGGCCACCCGACTCAGTCGTTTGTTCATGACTTCCTCCTTGGACATCTGTGTCAGTCTGTTGCCAGAACGCCTTACCTGTTGAGAATACCAAGCAGGGTTTCCACGTTGCTCCGGTGTTTCCCGTTGGGATACCTGCGGAGGTACTCGTTGAACCGTTCCCGTGCACGTTCTTTGTTGGAAAGTTCGAAATATATCTGTCCGGCATTGAAAAGCGCCGATTCGGCCTGAGGAGCCTGGGGATGTTCTTCCAGTATGAGGAGGTTTTCTGCGAGAGCAGCATCATGATTGCCGAGGAAGCGGGAGTAGACCGCGCTCCGCTCCAGTCTGGCGTCACAGCGAATGTCGGCGCCTTTGGCCAGGTCCAGAGCTATTTGGAAGACCTTCAGCGCCTGTTCGTACTTTCCCGAGTCGGCAAGGTAATGGCCGTAACTGATATTCCATCGGGCTATGATCTCGGGGAGGTTGTTGGAAGCCACCCAATCTTCCGGCGGCACCGTTCCGGTAGCATCTTCAAAAGCCGCCTTGGCCTTGGCAATGGGCGTGTCCGGCTCAACGGCAACCGGTTCAATGGGGGTAAATCCGCGCGTGGTCTGAGTCATATACTGCGGAAGAAGTGAGGTTTCCAGGCCGTCATGACCGCTGATGGCAACTATTCCCTCATTGCCGAAAAAGACGTTTGCCGGTCCTTCGGAGAGCATGAGGAACTCGGTGCCCTTGACACCGGCAACAACAGCTTTGTTCCTGACCTTGAGGGACGAGGTCAGTCCCGGGGACTTGGCAACGGAAGCCCGCAGTTTCCCTTGGGTAAGGGTAAAAAGCCCTTCTTTTTTTGATGAATCCAGCAGGAAGCGCTCAAGTTCCAATTCGGAATTATTGGCCAGTCTGAAAATACTTTTGTCGATGAGACTCAGCTCCAGCCAGCCGTTCCTGCCGGTCTTGAGCCACGCCCCCTCTGAAAAAGACATGGAACGCGTGAGCGGCTGATAGGAGTCGGCACCCTTTGCTTTGAAAGAAACATCTCCGCTGAATTTTGTGACGATACCAACCTGTGCGGAAAACACTGGTGATGCCGCAGTAACAACAAACACAGAACACAAGATCAGCATTATTCTCAGCACGAGGTATCCCCCTTCCGTTGGAACATCACCTGCTCATTTCAGCTTCCACAAGGACAACTCATCGCTCCCGACCACCATCCACTTGCCGTCATTGCTGACCGCTACCGTAGATACGACAGCATTGATATCGAGAGACGCAATCTCGCTTTTTTTGTCCACATCCCAGATTTTTACCGTTTTGTCCTCACCGCAGGAGACTATGTAGCGGCGGCCCGGCAGGAATGCCACGGCCCTGATGTCTTTTGTATGCCCTTCGAACGTAAATATATCCCTGCCTGAGTTTGCATCTCGCAGGCGGATATACTTTTTATCGGTGCGGCGTTTTCTGAGCAGGTCTATGGTGATCGTTTTGGAGCCGTAGGCGATGAGGGTTTTGTCGAAACTGAGCGCCGCGCAGGTAAGTTTATCCATCGGTTCAGCAAACGCGCGGATTTCACGTTTGGTGTTGATGTCCCAGAATTTTATGGAGAGATCATCACTGGCGCTGATGATATTTCTGCCTTTGGCATCAAAGGAAATGGTATGAATTTTTTTGTTATGGGCCTTGATTTCGCCCAGTTTTCTGCCGCTGACAGCATCCCACAGCTTAATGTACCCTTCGTCATCCCCCGTGGCAATCATCTGGGAATCAGGGCTGATGGCTACCGACAGCAGCCGGTCGGAACCGGAATCTATCTCCCATTTTTTATTCCCGGCAGGCCATCCGGAAACGTTCATATACCCTTTGCGGGTTATGGTCACCATCTGGCTGCCTTCACGAGTAAAGGCCAGGCCGGTAATATCTCCGCGTGAACCGGGAATCTGCTTATAGAGGGTTTTGTCGGCCACGGCCCATATTTTGACGATGTCCTCGCATGCCGCCGCGACATACGCATTATCCGGGGTAAACACCACGGATGAGGCGTTGCAACCGGCCGGGGCAAAGTCCCCCTGATAGCGCGGACTGATCGAAGCGGCAGAGGAGATGATCTCGGAAGAGACACCCATCTTTTGCAGCACATTATCAAGTGCCTTCATAATGGCCATCTGCTTTGACGCCAGCGATGTTTCTTCCATTGGCGCCGGGTTTTCCGCAGAGCCGAGAGGATCACTGGCCAGCGCGACGAGCTCCTCTCCGGTTTTCGTGTCGATGGCACTCAAGGACACCGAAGCCTGCCCTTCCCATGAATCGGCAAATTTTTCCAGGCTGCTCACCGCCTGCAGCGTACCCCGGAAAACGATGCCGGCGCCATAGTTGGTGCTGATTTTTGCCATGACGGAAGCATTCGAGTTTTTGATTGCTTCCAAAAGCAGGCGATCCTTTTTGACCTTGTCGGTCATCTCCGGATTCATGATTTTAATCCCGCCCGCTTTCAGGCGTTCCTTGAGAACCCCCTCGGCATATTCCGTATAATCCTCAGCCCCCTTTTTGCTGACAAAAACCACCATTGCCGGCCCCTTGTCGGACATCTCCTGCAGGGACGCCGCCTGGGCGCAGTGGGCCACGAGCATAAACAATGAGACAAGAAGTGCTTTCCGGCAGGTCAGGTACTTTCGCATGGCGCTATTTCCTTACTTCCAAAGAAATTCGAAATGGTTCTTCACTTACCAGGGTCAATGGAACGGTGGGATAGTTTTCAATCGCTGCCGACAAGGTGGACTGAAGACCGTTGTATTCAATGTCAATTTCCGCTGTGCCGCGATTATAGCTTCTCTTGACCACACTGGCGACATCCTGCAGAGAGTTTAACGAGGCAATAAGTCCAGTTAATTCGCTGTTTTTGATTCCTGTTATGATCACCTGATACGATTTGGCCTTCGACACCCCTTCGTACCAGTTTTTCACAATCTGGTAGACGATGTCCTTGCCGTTTCCTTTGACCATGCTCTGAATGGAGCGCACCGCCGCATCATGCTTGCCCATGGCACTGGTGTCGGCGTCACCAGGTATTTCGGTATATTCTCTGGACATCAGAATTTCCGCCGTGGAAGTGCGATACGCTTTTACATCCACATGCGTGGAGTAAAAAATCTGCTTGAACCCGCCAATGTCCAGGTCCCGGCTGAAATTTGCCACGGATTTGCCGGTGATGACGATTTCAGCGCCCAAACGCGCCCCAAGGGCCGCAGCCTTATCCGGGTTGTCAAATGACAGCGCTGCATCACGCTTCTGAATGGCCGTCAGCTGCTGACTGTTCAAAACGGTAATGCCCTTGCTCTTCAGCAGCGCTTCGATCTCTGCCTGGGCAAACGATGAAAGCGCAGGTTTTTCATCAATATAATCAGTTACGACTACCAGTATCCTCGGCTTGCCGATCCAGTCATAGACCTGTTCCACATCAATGCCGTTCAGAAACAGCTCCTTGTTCAGCTCTCCCTTGCCTATCCAGGCCTTGATCTTGACATATTCCTGCTCGCCATCCTTCCGGCTTTCCATCTCTTCCCACTTTTTCACATAGCCATCGGATTTTGCATAAATCTTATCTTTTATGAGCTGCGCATTTTCAACGACCGTCTCGCTTTTTACCTGAACTCCGATCACCTGCTGCACCGCATTCACAAAGGCGTTATGCAAAGCTTCTTTTTTTGAACCGGCGCCGGTTCCGTCGGAAACAACCATCTGTAAATCAACCGACTGCTCCGCCCCCACCACCGGTACGGAGCAGAGAAACAACAGCGACATGCAGAAAATAACGGGTTTCAGTAGTGTTGGAATCATCATTTCCTCGTCACCGGACAGATATTTCTGAAGCAATAACCATGAGATTTCTATACGCTAAACCTTTTTATTGTCAATCGTTTTATAGAAGATAACAGCGTATTAAAAATACTGTTTACAAAAGTTACAAGATGGGTTTACACTCATAAAAAAGCAGAGAGGCTTCCGTGAAAAAACCGAAGACCTCTCGCAATTTGATGAAATGAAGTCACACCAACGGCTCTCCGTTGGATCTTTCTACAGAGGAGGATTATATGAAAAAATTAGGAATCGTAGCAGCCACAGCGCTTCTGGTAGCACTTGTCAGCAGCACCTGTTTCGCCGGTGTGAAAGCTGGTCAGACTCAGGTCAACCTTGCGGGGTCGATATCGTCTACGAAACCTGACACAGGTGACAAGACGACCTCGACGATGATCACAACCGGACTGGGGTATTTTTTACAGGATAATATTTCACTTGGTGGTGCTCTCTTTGTTGACTATTCAAAAACCGGCAGCAACAAAACTCTGACAAACGTCATCAACGGGCAGGCCAAATACCATTTGGCTCCAAAAGAGATCCTGGTTCCCTACGTTGGCATACAGCTCGGTTATATGGGAGTGGATATGAATGGCTCCAGCGGCTCCGGTTATGACTACGGCGCAATGGCCGGCATCGACTATTTCATAACGGAAAACGCATCTCTTAACGTTGAACTGAACTATCGTAAAGACGTTTTCAAAATCAGCAGCGTTGAATTCAAGCAGGATACTACGGCACTTCTTTTTGGACTTTCCTATTTCTTCGGGAAATAGCAGTCAGCTTTTTGCATACAACAATAAGAAAGCCCGGTTCAGCCGGGCTTTCTTATTCCATTTTCAACCGTTTTATTTTTTCAACCAGCGTAGTCCGGTTTATCCCCAATAGTGCCGCCGCCTTTGCCTTGACTCCCCCCGCAGAATCCATCGCCTGTGTGATTAACTGCTGCTCGATCCGGGAGATCGTTGCAACCATGTTAACCCCGCCGGTCGGCATTGTTACATACGTTGATTCGCCTTCGGCTTTTTCAGCAACGATTTTAGAGGGGATATCCTCTACTGTTATTACGTTCGCATCGGTTAGCGCCACCATTCTTTCGATCAGATTTTCCAGTTCTCGCACGTTACCGGGCCAGGAATACCTCTCCAATATTTCAAAAGCCTGCTTATTGATGGTGCACAACTGGCGTCCCATCAGGCGACACTGTTTCTCTAGGAAAAACGCTGTCAAAAAAGCTATATCCTGCTGACGTTCACGCAACGGAGGCAGGTGCAGAGGAATAACATTCAGGCGGTAGAACAGGTCTTCGCGGAATTCCCCCCGTTTAACCATTTCCTCAAGATCGGCATTGGTAGCGGAAATCACCCTGACCTGGAGTTTAATCGGCTTCGTGGCCCCCACCCTTTCAACTTCATGTTCCTGCAAAACCCGCAGCATTTTAGCCTGAAGGTGAAGAGGCAGGGTGCCTATTTCATCCAGAAAAATAGTGCCGTGGTTGGCCGCTTCGAATTTACCCGGTTTATCCTTGATGGCTCCGGTAAAAGCGCCGCGGACATGGCCAAAAAGCTCACTTTCCAGCAGCGTCTCCGGAATCGCACTACAGTTCACCGCAATAAACGGACGTTCACGACGGGTACCATTGTAGTGCAGCGCCCGCGCGACCAATTCCTTGCCGGTGCCCGATTCCCCCGTCACAAGTACCGTTGAATCGGTTTTGACGATACGGTTCATCCGTTCGAAGACCAGATTCATTGCCGGGGAACTGCCGATGATATTGCTGAATTCAAAACGCCCCTGCAGCTGCCGACGCAGATAGCTGTTTTCCGACAGCAGTTTCTGCTTTTCCAGCGCCTTTGAAACGACAATTTTCAACTCATCAAAATCAATCGGTTTGGTAATGTAGTCAAAGGCACCTTCCTTCATGGCTCGAACGGCGGATTGAGCAGAGGCGTGGCCCGTTACCACAATGACCTCGGTTGCCGGAGCAACTTTCTGAACATTCTGCAGGATATCAAAGCCGCTGATATCCGGAAGGAACAGATCGGAAACTATGACCTGATACTGCTCCTTATCAATCAACTCCAGAGCAATTTCACCGGTTGCCGCCGACGTAACCGCATACCCCGCAGAGCGCAACAGCAAGGTTAGGGCTTCGCGACCTGAGTCGTCATCATCAACCACCAGAATTTTAATCAGTTCATCCATGAGAGCCTTCGCTTATTCCGTAACAGTCCGTATTGATTCCATAAGAACAGACAGTAACATATCAAGCTCACTGTGTGAAATAACCAACGGTGGAAATATCACAATCGTATTCCCCAATGGCCGGGAAAATACCCCGCGTTTACGCGCTTCAAGGCACACCTTGATCCCGATGCTCTCCTCCCATGGGTACGGTGTGCCGGTTTCTCTGTTTTCAACAAGTTCTATTCCGGCAGCCATACCGCACTGGCGAATATCGCCCACATGGAGCAGTTCTTTGAAATTGCCTAGGCGCTGTTTCAGCCGCTCAATCTTCGGTTGCAGCTCTGCCAGCAGGTTATCCTGTTCAAAGAGTTCCAGACTCTTCAAGGCAACGGCACATGCAAGAGGATTTCCGGTGAAAGTATGGCCATGAAAGAACGTCTTCAGCTCTGAATACGACCCTAGAAAGGCCGAGTAGACCTTATCAACGGTCACGGTTGCAGCCAACGGAAGGTAGCCGGCGGCAATACCTTTGGAAATAGCCATGATATCGGGAACAACGCCCGCGTGATTGCAGGCGAACATGGCGCCCGTTCTGCCAAACCCGGTCGCAACCTCATCAGCAATCATCAATATATCATAGCGGT